>CAMXXV010000001.1 GCA_947253285.1 uncultured Candidatus Saccharibacteria bacterium
ACGCGCGCGTACCTATACTATAGCAGATATAGCCCTAGCAATGCAACTAATTTTTTTCGTTAGATTCTTGCTCTAGCTCACGATAGGCAACTTTACCAACTTTGGTTTTTGGTAAACTTTTGCGAAACTCAATAGCCCGTGGCATCTCGAATTTCGCGAGATGCTTTTTACATTGGTCAAGTATGAGCGCGCGCATCTCGCCGTTCGGCTTAAATCCATCTTTTAATACAATAAATGCTTTGGCGATTTGACCACGATATGGGTCAGGAATGCCAACTACGGTTGCCATTAAGACTTGTGGTAGCTTACAAATTACCGATTCAACTTGACTAGGATAAATATTGTAGCCACTACTAACAATAATACGCTTGAGCCGTTGTTTAAAGTAAATATAGCCGTCTTTATCCATATAGCCGATATCGCCAGTATGGAGCCAGATATGGCCATCGTCGTGTTTTTGCAAAGCCTTGTTGGTCTCTTCGGCATTGTTAACATAGCCAGACATAAGATTTGGCCCAGTGATAATAATTTCGCCAAGTTCGCCATAAGGCTTCTCGATACCGGTTCCTGGTTCAACTATTTTGTAATACACATCTTGCATTGGCATACCTACTGTGTATGGTCGGTATTGGTCTTCTGGTGTTACACACGACACCGAGAGGCATTCTGCCAGTCCATAACCTTGGATTAGATTTGCTTGACTGCCAGCCTTACGGAGCAATTTTTCAACGTCTTGTTTTAGTGAGTCGTCTAATAGGTCGCCACCAGAGATAGCTAGCTCAATACAGCTTAGGTCGAGGTGCTTAATATGGCGATTGCGTAGCAGCGCTTCATAAAGCGTCGGTACACCAACCATTAAGTTTGGCTTGCTTTGTTTTAAGATGCGATCAAAGCGTTTAATGTCAAACTTAGGATACATGCTAACTTTCATATCATTAACGAACATTGCATGAATACCAACTGCTAGTCCGAAGCCGTGGAATATCGGCATAATACCAAGAATGCTTTTACCGGGCAGAGCGAATGAAGGGAACATCTCGCGGACTTGCATTGCCATGGAATTAAATGAAAGATTACTTAGAGCCACTCCCTTAGGAGTTCCGGTAGTACCACCACTGTAAATTATGGCTGCCAAATCCTTACTCTTAGTGTGCGCGTTAGTGTTTCCGTAAAAACGTGCGCCTTGAGCAATTAAATCAGACCAGAGCATTACCTTGTCGCCACGCGGTGTCTCTTGCTTTTTGCCGATAATTGGAATTAGTGATGCTATCTTCATGCCGTAACGTGGTACGAATGGTAGTGAAGCTAGTGGATCAATTACAATAACTTTTTTAACATTAGTTTCATCGATAATTGGCTTTACCATAGGCCAAGATACGTTAATCATTACTAGGTAGCGACTTGAAGTGAGATTGAGATAATATTTAATTTCTTCAGGCGCCGATAGCGGATGGAAGATATTGGCGATAGCGCCAATTTTACTAGCTGCATAAATAGCATAAATAGCTTCGGGAATATTAGCACTACAGATTGAAATAACGTCACCTTTTTTAATACCTAATTCGCGAAAGCCGCGGGCGGCGTGGTCAATATGACGCATCAAATCATCATAGCTAACTTGGTTACCGAAATAATCTATCGCAATGTCGCTTGGGTTCCGTGTAGCGTTGCGTTCGATAAAGTCGTAGATGGAAATGTTTGGGTAACGTAAAGATTTTTTGCGATTACCGTATGACTTGAGCCAAGGGGCTTTAATTTTTCTAGCCATAATTATATTTTACCAGATTTACGGCTTGGCGGTGGACATTTTGATGGATTGCGTGCGGGTTTACCGGATATAAGATTAATTTTTCCCCCGTTAATTTCTTGCATTAAATTAGCCACTGTATTGCGCAGCATCTCATTTGTTGCGTTACTAGTATCGGTTACATTTATTGGATCACCAAATATTACTGTAGTAGAACGGTGAAATAGTTTAGGATGCCCTACGATAGCAAATGGTATAATAGGGGCTCCAGTATCCTTAGCTAACCTAATAGCGCCATTTTTAAATGGTAAAAGTTCATTAGATTTTTTCCATCTAGTAGTACCTTCTGGGAAGCATAAAACTATGTGGTTAGACTCTAACAATTTTTTAGCATCAATAAACGCTTGGTGCGGTTGGTCGCGGTCTACTTTAATTAGCCCGAGCCATTTAAAGAACCAGCCAAATGGTGCAGCGAACAATTCGCGTTTTGCCATAAAATGAGGAAAGCGATCGCAAAATATACCAACGGTAATAGGGTCGTAGTAGCTAGTATGATTGCCAACTAGAATGGCACGATTATTAGGAAGCTTAATGGAGTTTATTTTCTTTGGTTGATAAAGTAGCCGATACCCCAAACCTAATCCAAACCGAAATAGAAATGCCAGAATGGAATCTTTCATGTATTCATTATATAATATTCTTAAACAATGTGTGCGGGGGAGGATATGATCAAATTAAGTCAGGTGTTATATGCTGAATTACAAAAAAATGAGCATGGTTTATGTAATGCATTATTGTATATTGAGCAGTATGATAGCGTAGCAGTGCGTAATGTGAAAATTGCACCAAATCAGAGTGATGCTACGTCGTATGCCATGAACAAATTATTTGAAGAAATTAAGCAAAATGATGCAGATTTTCTATCATTTAGATTATTAGACACAGAGGTATATATAAAACATGATCATAAAATTGTTGTTGGTTGTAATAGTCTAATCTATAATGATCGGTTTCAGCTAAAGCCGGGTAGTGCTGAAGTGTTTGATATGATAAAACAACTAATGTTAAGTAACTACAATGACGATATTTATTGTAGTGATGCAATGCAAAAAACGTTGCAGATAGCTAAACTAGTACGCAATAAACGCGGTAAGCTTGCTTTAAAATCGGCTGCTCGGGCGTTAATAACGTTAGGTGTAGCTAACCCAAGTTGTTTAAAGGAATTATTTTGTATTAATGAAGTAGAATTTGCCAATATAGTCAACGAGCTGAGATGTGCAGGGATTATCAAACTGTTAGACAATGGAGCTTGGATGCTCTTAGTGCACACAGAAGATGAATTAATTGATTGTATTAAAAATGCAAAGTTGCATCCGCGAGAAGTATATAGCAAGGCAACTAAAACCGCTTATTGTAATGGGATAGGTGTAACTTATGATTTAATTCCGATAGATAGTTTGGAACGTGCGGATTATATTGCTGATATTTTAGCTAAGTTTGCTAGCGATATGAATTGGACAAAGACTAATTATGTAGCTTCTGATGTATTAGATAAGTCTAATTCACCAGTTATGGCTGATAAAATGATTGATAGCTTAGTTAAGTATAGTGCAATAGAGGGGTGGCTGAAGGATGCGTGTAATGCCATAGTATTATTTCCGCGGTGTGGCATTGAAGTATGGCGTGCTCTTTTGCGCTATTTGATTATGAATGCTGATTGGTTAGTTGCATGGTATGACGAAAAATCTATATGTGATATTATAGAGGTGGTAAAAAAGTATGATCATAAAAATGAAATGCGTGACAAGAGGTTATTGAAAATTATGATCAAAAAATTTGCGGATGTACACAATGAATAATTCCAATAAGTTAGATAAGGATTTAGTACCAATGCCTCAGCAAGATATAGCTGATGGCAAGGAATTGACTACTGCGCAAAAAATAGCAGAACAAACACACGGTATTGTGACGTTGCCAAATTTAGTTACTATTGCTGGCATTGGATTGGTGGCGTTAGGCTGTAATCAATTTAAGCACGGTCATCGCGCTAGAGGTATTGGATTGGTAGCGCTTGGTGCGGCGTGTGATTTAGTGGATGGCGCTTTGGCACGTAAAACGCGTGTAGCTAATTATCCTGCTGGACGATGGGGTGATATTGCGGCTGATGGAGCGAAGGCTGCACTAATTGCGAAGGCGGCTTGTGATACTAAAATGATTAAAAAATCTGAGCTAGCGATGATTTATGGACCAAAAATAGCCGGTTGGGCGTTAAATGGTGTTGCTAAGTTTATTTTACACCACGAGCCAAAGACTACTGGTGAAGGTAAAATAGCTGAAGCTTCACGTTGGGTGGCAATGGCGGGGATTATTGGCGGCAATGTAGCCAAAGAACATGGCAAATCTAACTTAGCTGGTAAAGTTAAACTGGTTGGTAAGCTTGCTACAGTAGTATCTGGCGCATTAGGTGTAAAGTCTGTGGCCAGCTATGTTAAGCAAACTAAGAATAATAGTAAGAACTTGGCTAGTCGGGACGTATTGACGAATCGGCGGGCTTAAGTTGATCATAGAATTTATCTACTTCTGGAGCCAAGTAACTGCCGGTTTGGTGAAAACCAGCAACCCATTGGTAACCTTGATTGTAGCCTAAATCTTTCATTAGTTGTGTCGGAGCGTTGCGGAGGTTAAGCGGTACTTCGGCATTTGGTAGTGCAGCGGCGGCTAGCTTGGCTTGTTGCCAGGCATTATAGGAGTCGCGCGATTTTTTTGATTTAGCCAAAGCTAATGCTGTATGAGATAATACAATACCGCCTTCTGGCATGCCAATTCTTTCTAGTGCCAGTGATGCACTAGTTGCTAGGCCGAGTGCGCCATTACCAGCTAGTCCAATGTCTTCACTAGCAAAAACAATCATGCGGCGGGCAATAAATTTAGGGTCTTCACCCGCCTCAATCATGCGGGCTAAGTAGTACAAGGTAGCACGTTCGTCGCTGCCGCGCATGGATTTAATAAAGGCACTGATTAAATTGTAGTGTGAGTCGGCATTTTTATCATAGCGAGGTAGCTTAGTTCCAGCCGCTTGAGCAACGACTTTAGGTGTAATAATTTTGCCATTGGTGAATGTTGCAGCCATCTCTAGGTTACCTAAGGCAGCTCGCGCATCACCGTGCGACAACTGAGCAATTAATTTGATGGATTCATCTGATATTTTAATGTTATTGCCGAGTAGTTTGGTTGCGTGTTGGAGTATTTTTATTAAGCTGGCTTCGGACAATTGATGTAGCACAATAACGCGCGCTCGAGAAATGAGTGGGGCGATGACTTCAAACGAGGGATTTTCTGTAGTGGCGCCAATTAAAGTAATTAGTCCTGATTCAACATGTGGCAAAAAGGCATCTTGTTGCGCTTTATTAAAGCGGTGGATTTCATCGATAAATAAAATCGTACGAATTTGTAGATTCCAATTTTGTCGAGCGTGCTCAATTACTTGGTCTACGTCGGCGCGTTTTGCGTTGACGGCGGATAATTCGACAAAATCAGCATTAAATTCATGGGCTATGATGCGTGCTAGCGTAGTTTTTCCGGTGCCTGGTGGCCCCCAAAGAATGAGAGAGGCGGGATGGCCGCTGGCAACTATTTTAGTTAATATTTCGATCGCTTCGGGCTGGCCGACTACGTCAGATAAGTTTTGTGGGCGTAATTGTTCTGCTAGCGGCTGTCTACTATCCATGCTATAATTATAAACTAGTTTAAAAATATAGTTGAAATAAATATTGTTATTTGTTACTATATTATTAGCCATTTGATTTGCGCGAGTGGTGAAATTGGTATACACGTATGCCTTAGGAGCATATGCCTTCGGGCGTGGAGGTTCAAGTCCTCTCTCGCGCACCAGCATTATTAGCCCGTTTGGGCTATTTTTATTTTTTTGGTTATGTTATACTAATAGCATGAGCAAGATAGGGGATTACTTAAATCAGCGGTTATCTGGCGATGTATTATCTGATGTTAGCGCTAGATTGCGCTATTCGACGGATGGCAGTGTACTTAGCATGACGCCGCATTTAGTAGTATTTCCTAGAACGCTAGATGATGTGCGTAAGGTTGCGCGTTTCGCTTGGCGACTAGCTGAGCGCGGACAATTCTTATCTTTGACTGTTAGGGGTGCTGGTTCTGATTCTACTGGTGCTGCAATTACTGATGGTATCGTACTGTCTATGCAGAATTACATGAATCATATCATGGAACTGGACACCAAATCTAAATTGGTTCGCGTACAAACTGGAATCAAATTAATGACACTACGTGAAGCAATGGCTACTCATGGATTACGTCTACCGATTGACGATGGCGCTACTACTGACTGTACGATTGGCGGCATGCTGGGGTCTAATGTTGTAACTGATAATTTTGCAAAATATGGTGATATGCTAAACTGCGTTGATTGTGTTGAAGTAGTGCTAGCTAACGGTGAGGTGATCCAGACTGGCAAATTAAATAAGCGTGAATTAAGTGTTAAAAAAGGCTTAGAGACAATGGAGGGTGATTTATATAGATTTGTTGACTCTCTAATTGAAGATAATCCAGAATCAATAGATGCAATTAGCGCAGGGCGTGCATTGGATAGTACGGTATATGCTTTAGATCGCGTCAAGGATAAAGATGGCAACTTTGATTTAACGCCATTATTTGTTGGGTCGCAAGGCACTTTAGGTATTATTACGCAAGCTATCTTAAAACTTGATGATATATCAGATGAACAGTCAATGATAGTTGCGGCTATCACAGAAGAGCAGAATGAATCAGATTTATTTGATCGCTTACTGCAATTAGGGCCAAGTGCATTTAGTTTTATAGATGGTGATACTATGAAGCTAATGATGGAGATTACTGGCTATAAACCATGGAAAGTGGTTACTGATGATATTCCAAAAATGTTGATATTTATGTCGTTTGACGACAAGCGGCAGGCGAAACAGTTGAGAAAGGCCGGTAAAATATTAGATTCAGCTGGTGTAGTGGACGCGAAAGTGGCCGTTAGTGCTGATGACCGCACTACTTTGGCTGCATTGAGAGACTCAACCTATATTGTAAACAACTATAGTGATGATGGTAATGCCGCAATTCATTTAGCTGATAGTTTAGCGGTAGTCCCTGAGAATTTTGCTGACTTAATTGATAAAGTTCGTGGTGTTTTGAATGATAATCATATTAAGGCTGGTATCTGGGGTAATTTGGGCGCTGGAACAATGACGGTTAGACCAGTACTTAATCTATCTAGTATTGGGCATCGTCAGATGGTGTTTCGACTACTTAAGAATTTTTCACAAATTACATTTGAATTAGATGGCAATATAGCTGGTGCTGGTGGTGTTGGACGAATATTAGCCCCGTATGCAAGAAAGATGAAACATAAAGAAGTAGTAGAACTTTTAGATAAGTTAAAAAAAGAATTTGATCCATTTGATATTTTAAATCGTGATGTTTGTCGCGATATAGACCCACATAAGCTAGTTGAGTGCTTGAGAAAATCATACCGTACTGCACATATAGATGAATACAATATGCGCAGTTGATATGTTATAATGTAACTACGCGCGCGTGGCGGAATTGGTAGACGCGCTAGCTTCAGGTGCTAGTGAGCTCACGCTCGTGGAGGTTCAAGTCCTCTCGCGCGCACCAATTTTATTAGCGGGCAAAATGCCCGTATTTATTTTATAAGCTTAATCATGATAAAATAGATTATATGAATAGCGATGTGGCGGTTGATAAATTATTGAAAATTGATTCTTGGTTGAAGCCATATCGAACAGCCTTGATTGAGCGCCAAAAATATTTAATTACTAAAAGTCATGCGATTTTAGGTGATAATAGTGTAGCTAACTTTGCGTTAGGACATTTGTATTTTGGGTTGCATCATATCGATAATGGTTGGGTGATGCGGGAGTGGGCGCCGCGTGCTAGTAGGATATATTTACACTGTGACAAAAACAATTGGCAGGATGACTTATCCTATTTATTTTACCCGTTAGAGAATGGTGTGTGGGAATTAAAATTATCAGAGGACAAGTTAGAACATCTCGACCACTATAAGTTACATATTTTTTGGGATGGTGGAGATGCTGAACGAATTCCAGCATATGCTGAATATGTATTACAGGATGAAAAGACTAAATTGTTTGCGGCGGCAGTATGGAATCCTGTCAAAGAATATAGCTGGCGTCATGTAGCGTCGGTTAAGCCACAGCAACAGTTGATTTATGAGGCTCATATTGGTATGTCTGGCGAAGATGAGCGGGTGGCTACTTATCAAGATTTTATTGATAATGTTTTATTGCGGATAAAGCAGTTAGGATACAACACTATTCAGTTGATGGCTATTCAGGAACATCCGTATTATGGTAGCTTTGGCTATCAGGTAGCCAATTTTTTTGCAGAGAGCTCGCGTTTTGGCACCCCGACTGATTTGAAGCGTTTGGTTGACGAGGCGCACGGTATGGGTCTGAGAGTGGTGATGGATGTGGTGCACTCACATTCAGTTAAGAATGAAAACGAAGGTTTGAGTAATTTTGCCGGTGACCCGAACCAGTATTTTAAGTCTGGCTTGCATGAGGCGTGGAACTCGCGTTTGTTTGATTACGGTAAGCCGGAAGTGGTGCATTTTTTGCTCTCGAACCTACGATATTTTATGGATGAATATCATTTTGACGGGTTTCGTTTTGATGGTGTAACTAGTATGATTTATCGTAATCATGGTTTGAATCAGTCATTTACGTCATATAAAGATTATTTTACTGATAATACTGATCTAGATGCTTTGGCATATCTATCTATGGCGAATACTCTAGTGCATGAGGTAAATGCTAACGCAATAACGATTGCCGAGGATATGAGTGCTATGCCTGGAATGGCTGCTCCATCCGATATGGCTGGTATTGGTTTTGACTATCGCTTTAATATGGGTGCACCTGATTTATGGATTAAGATGCTAAAAGACCAGCATGATGAAGATTGGCAAATGGGTAAATTGTGGTATGAATTAACCTCGCATCGTGCTGAGGAAAAAACGATTAATTATGCTGAAAGTCATGACCAAGCAATGGTGGGTGACAAGACAATTATTTTTCGCTTGCTAGATAAAGAAATGTATGAACATATGCAGAAGTCGGATCGTAATTTAATAGTCGATCGTGGTATTGCTCTGCATAAAATGATTCGGTTAATTACTGCTAGTACTAATGCTGGAGGTTACTTGAATTTTATGGGTAATGAGTTTGGCCATCCGGAATGGATTGATTTTCCGCGTGAGGGTAATAATTGGTCATATAAGTATGCTCGTCGTCAGTGGCATCTGGTAGATGACCCTAGACTGAAGTTTTCGTGGCTAAATGATTTTGACCGAGATATGATAAATCTAGTTAAAAAACTGAGCGGCAATATCAAGTGTCTATTGGTAGATGAGCAGCGAAAAATTATTGCATATTTACGAAGTGGTCGTTTATTTGTATTTAATTTTTCTAATACATCATATACTGATGTGGTTATAGAAGCTCCGGTTGGCAAATATCATATTGAATTAACCACGGACGACAATAGATACGGTGGATTTGAACGAATTAATACTAATATGAGCTATCCATCAGATGGTAAGATAATATTATATTTGCCGGCACGTACAGCAACAGTGTGGCATGTGCTAAAATAATAGTATGAGTTTAGGTTTAGCTAGTTTGCGGGGTATGCGTGACTTGTATCCTGAAGATATGAGATTACGTGAGTACATTTTTGCTGGGTGGCGTAAGGTGGTGGAGCGATATGGCTATGAAGAATATATGGCACCTATGCTAGAGCCATTAGAGATGTATGCAGCGAAGAGTGGTGAGGAAATAGTTAACGAACAGACGTATGCGTTTAACGATCGTGGTGAGCGCAAAGTGGCGATTCGTCCGGAAATGACACCATCCGTTACGCGAATGGTGGCAGCTCGTCGACAAGATATGCCATTGCCGATACGGCTATATTCTATTGCTAATTTTATGCGTTATGAACGTCCACAGCATGGGCGCGAACGTGAGTTCTGGCAGCTAAACTTTGATTTATTTGGCGAGCCAGGTATCGCTGGTGACACCGAGATAATTCATATGGCGCATGATATTGTTAAGGAATTTGGCGCTACTGATGATATGTTTACTATCAAGGTAAATGACCGTCGTCTGACAAACTATATCATGAGTAATTATCTCGGTCTTGATGCTGAGCAGGGTGGACGTATGATTAAGTTACTAGACCGGTTTGATAAACTGCCACGCGAGGCGTTTGACGAGCTAGCTAGGGATATTATTGGTAGTAATGAATCAGCCGTGAATAAGCTATCGGCAATATTAGAAGTTGATACTATTGATGATTTGCCTGAAGAGATTAGATCGAGCGATGTATTGGTTCCAGTTCGTGCAGTACTGAATAATTTGCGTGAATTAGGTGTTAATAATGCTAAATATGACATTAGATTAATGCGAGGTTTCGATTATTATACTGGCATTGTGTTTGAGGTATTTGATGAGGCGCCTGAGAATCGTCGTGCCATGTTTGGTGGTGGTCGTTATGATGGTTTGGTTGCTATGTTTGGCGTGGAAACCTTGCCAGTAGTTGGTGCAGCACCAGGTGAAACGATGTTTGGCGAATTCTTGCGCGCCCATCAGTTAGTGCCGGCGTTATCAACTAATGTGTCGGTGTATTTATTGCCAATGACAGATGATCTATTGCTAAATGCTGAAAATTACGCCAGTGAGCTGCGTAAACTTGGTGTTAATGTCGCGGTTGACGCTACGGAGCGAAAATTAGATAAACGGATTAAGTCTGGAATAAAGCATGGCGCCAAATACCTAGTTTTTGTTGGTGAAAGTGAAGTATCTAGCGGCAAATTACAGTTTAAAAATGTAGAAACTGGTGAACAAGAGCATTTATCTGTGTCTGAAATAGCGCAAAGAGTTAACAATTAATGGTAATATCTGGTAAAATAAGGAGTATTATGGATTACAGTAAGAAGGAAATTGCAAAGAATAAGGTGGAATACACGGTTACTGTTAATGGCGAGAAGATGTCCATTAATCATGAGCGCGCACTCCATAAGATTGGCCGTAATGCCAAAATAGCAGGGTTTCGTAAAGGGCATGTGCCGGAGCGCGTACTAGAACAGCATTTAGACCCAACTAGAGTTGCAGATGTGGAGATTAATGAAGTTGTTACTGACTCGATTCGTGAGCTATTAGCAAAAGACAATCTAATGCCGTTAGATCAGCCAACTGTGTCGGTAACAAAATATGTTCCTGGCCAAGAGCTAGAATTCACTGCTACATTTGACCTAATGCCTGAGGTTAAATTGGGTGACCCAAGTAAATTGACCACTAAAAAGCCAAGCTCTGAAATTTCAGATAAACAGGTTGATGAGGTAATTGATCGCTTGCGTGTGAACGCTGCTGAAAAAACTGCCGTAGAACGTGCTGCCAAGAACGGTGATGAAGTGATTATTGATTTTACTGGTTCGGTTAATGGTAAGGAATTTGCCGGCGGTACAGCTAAGAATTATGCTTTGAAGCTTGGCTCTGGTTCATTTATCCCTGGATTCGAGGACGGCATTGTTGGCCATAAGGCTGGCGAAGAATTTGACGTTAATGTAACTTTTCCAAAAGAATATGGTGCGCCAGAATTAGCTGGCAAGAAATCTGTGTTTAAGATTAAACTATCAAAGGTTAATGAGCTTAAGATGCCAGAATTAAATGATGAATTCGCTAAGAATATGGCTCCTGATCTAAAAACCGTGGAAGACTTGAAGCGTGATATTAGGAACAATTTAGCGGAGACTGAGATGGCCGATGCCGAGCAGAAATACGAAGAGGCGCTATTGACTGAATTTGCTGCAAAAAGCAAAGTAGATGTGCCTGAAGTATTGGTTAACGACGAAATTCCGCAAATGAAAAAACGCTTTACTGAGGGCTTGATGTATCGTGGGCTAGATCTTGACAAGTATCTCAAGCAGAAGAATTTGACTGAAGAAAAGTGGGTTGAAGTTGAGTTGAGGCCTGCAGCAGAAAAGCGAATTCGTAATAGTATGGTGCTGACCGCCTTTATCGAGAAGGAGAAGATTACAGTCAACCCGGAAGAGGTTATTGAACAACAGAATAAGATGCTTGAGCAATTCAATAATCCAAAAGTGAAGGCGCACTTTAAGACACCAGAATATTTGGCGCAAATTAATCAGCAAATGCTAACTAAGAAGGCGCTAGAAAAGTTGGTCGAACTTGCTGAAAAAGGCAAGAAATAATGAGCTATCTAGTACCAACTGTATTAGAGAAGACAAACAATGGTGAACGGTCCTTTGACCTTTACTCTAGATTATTAAAAGATCGGATTATTTTCTTAGGTGATGAAGTCAATCCTGACACTGCAAATCTAGTAGTGGCGCAATTACTATTTTTAGATTCACAGAGTCATGATGATATTAGTTTTTATATCAATACTCCGGGTGGGCTAGTTTATGATGGTTTAGCTATTGTTGATACAATGAATCTGATTAAGTCTGATGTTGCGACGTTTGGCGTGGGGCTGCAGGCTTCAATGGGTGCTGTATTGCTAGCTAGTGGCGCTAAAGGCAAACGTTACATGCTGCCACATGCCAAAACCATGATACATCAAGTATCGTCTGGTACGACTGGTAAGTTTACTGATATGGAAATTGATTTACGTGAGACATTGGCTTTAAAAAATACTTTGATTGATATATTAACAGAAGCTACTGGTCAGAATCGCGACAAAGTATATCAAGATATGGAACGTGATTACTGGATGACTGCTAGTGAAGCAAAAGAATATGGATTGATTGACGAGATTGTATCAAGCCCTGTCGATAAATCCGACCAGAAGTCGAAGAAAAGTTTGCATAAATAGGGTAAAGTATATTATAATAAGAGTACTCGTGGCGCTGTTGTGGCTCGTTAGCTCAGTTGGTAGAGCAGAGGCCTGAAGAGCCTTGTGTCCCCAGTTCGAGTCTGGGATGGGCCACCACAGCGCCGAGAGTGTACATTTATAACATTTTTACTTCTAAAGCCACCCCTTTGGGGGTGGCTTTAGCTTTAAGCGAATGTTTTCTTTTGAATCATGCCACCGATGTGATATTATAGATTTAGGTGCTGATGCACTGCAACTGAATAGGGTGATATCGCCAAATAGAAAATACATTTGACATCGGACTAAATGTTTGGTAACATAGTTTATGTCAATCTTTGCGGGTTTAGCTCAGTTGTTTAGAGCGCATCCTTGCCAAGGATGAGGTCGAGAGTTAGAGTCTCTTAACCCGCACCATATATTGACTGTTTAGGCGATTTGTATCGCCTATTTTATTTGGCGCCTTGGCGGATCAGTTACGCAGAGGTCTGCAAAACCTCGTAGGTGGGTGCAACTCCCACAGGTGCCTCCAGTTTTATATTTTA
This sequence comes from uncultured Candidatus Saccharibacteria bacterium, assembly GCA_947253285.1. Taxonomy (GTDB): domain Bacteria; phylum Patescibacteriota; class Saccharimonadia; order Saccharimonadales; family Saccharimonadaceae; genus Nanoperiomorbus. Next base: position 13,231 of record CAMXXV010000001.1, read on the forward strand.
GTATTAGTATGCTAAAATAAATGATATCCATGGGCGAGTGGCGGAATTGGTAGACGCGCTAGACTCAAAATCTTGTGAGCTTACGCTCGTGAGGGTTCAAGTCCCTCCTCGCCCACCACAATTATCTAGGGCTCATTAAGCCTTATTTTTTATAACTTTATTTTTTCGTTATTTTGGTCTATCATTGTTGGTAGATAGGAGTAATTAAAGTGGGCATGAATAGTTATCGTATTAACAACCAGCAAAATCAACAGGGTAAATTAAAAAATAAGCAATGGTATATTATTGGCGGTGTAATAGTGCTTGTGGTTGTATTGTGTGTTGTTGCCGGTGCTTGCTTCTTAGCACCGAAGCATGACAATAAAACTGACACGAAACAGACAGCTAATAATGTTCAGCAGAATAATACTAGTAATAGTAGCAACGACGTTAAACCTGATGATAAAAATAAGCAAGAACCACAGGACAATAAGCCGGTAGATCCAATAAAACCGTATGTAGATGATGGTAAAAAAGTGGTATACCTATCTTTTGATGATGGTCCGAGTGAAAATACTAAGAAAATTATGGATATTATGGACCGATATGGCGTTAAGGGTTCATTCTTTGTGACCGGTAATGGCCAACCATATAATCATTACATTAAAGAGGCATTTGATCATGGTCATACTATCGGTCTACATACTTTTACGCATCGTTATCAAGAGGTTTACTCGTCCGACCAAGCTTATTTTGCTGACTTAAAGCGGATTGATGATATGGTGTATGGCTTAATCGGGCAACATTCGTATATGGTGCGTTTACCTGGTGGCTCAAGCAATACTGTTAGCCGTCGATATTCTCCGGGGATTATGACGCGTGTTACTAAGGAGATGCAACGTCGTGGTTATCAGTATATTGATTGGAACTGCGATTTTGGAGATGCGTCTGCTAATCGGGTGCCAGCAGCTGCTATTATTAAGCAAGCTACATCTTGTCATGCAAACAAAATTGTAATGCTAGCACATGATACGGCGGTAAAAACTACTACTGTGGATGCACTGCCTAAAGTAATTGAATACTATAAGGCACAAGGCTATGCGTTTGCTCCGATGGATAAAAATATCTTTCCGGCGCATCATAAACTAAATAACTAATGTTTAATTGACAAGAGTAGTTTGGTTTGTTACTATTGTAGTAGAGTCATTCTTTGATATTTAACGGAGGATATAATGAATACTAATCTTGGATTATCTAGCAACGTTCTAATTGTTGCGATTGTAGTAATATTACTTCTTGTAGTTATTGCTATTGTTATTGCTGTCTATAATGCTTTAATCAAGTTGCGAGTTCGTGTTGATGAGGCTTGGAGCGATATTACTATACAGCTAAAGCGTAGGGCTGATCTAATCCCTAATTTGGTTGAGACAGTGAAGGGGTATGCCTCTCACGAGAGTCAAGTATTTGAGAATGTTACAAAAGCTCGTGCAGCAGTTATGACTGCTGCTGCACAGGGGCCAAAAGCTACTGCACAGGCTGAAGGCCAGTTTGAGTCAGCTTTAAAGAGTTTGTTTGCCGTGGCTGAAGCTTATCCAGAGCTGAAGGCATCAGATAATTTCCGTGCTCTGCAAGATGAAATTACCGATACGGAAGATAAAGTACAGGCTGCTCGCCGTTTCTATAACAGTGGTGTGCGCGATTTGAACACGAAAATTCAAACGTTCCCTAACAATATAATTGCTGGTATGTTTGGTTTTAAACAACGTGAGTTCTTTGAAGTCGAAGATCGCGCTACTATCGAAGAAGCTCCACAAGTTAAGTTTTAGCGAGGTAAAGCTTGTATAGCAATATTAAAGCCAATAAGAGAAATACCGTTTTAATCATAATGGTATTTCTTCTTGTTGGCGGCGCTATTAGTTCGTTGATTGGTTATTATGCTCAAAACTACGTCATGGCCTTGTGTGTTATGGCGGGATTTGTCCTTTACGCTTTAATGCAATATTTTACGGCAAGTAGAACTGCTATGCTAGTTTGTGGTGGGCGTGAAATAGTTAAGAAAGATTGTCCTGAACTGTGGCGAGTAGTCGAGAATTTATGTATTGCTAGTGGGCTGCCGATGCCACGAATATTTATTATAGATGATGATGCGCCGAACGCATTTGCTACTGGTAGAAATCCGCAGCATGCCTATGTGGCGGTTACTACTGGGTTGCTTGCTATTATGGATAAGCGTGAACTAGAAGCGGTTATGTCACATGAATTATCTCATATCCAGAATTATGATATTAGAATTAGTATGATAGTATTTGGTTTATCTAGCGCCATAGCTATGTTATGTGATTTGATATATTATTTTTATCGTGGCAATAGAGATGATCGTGATAACGATAGGAGCGGAATAGGGGCAATTTTGGTTATAATCTCCATCGTAGCGCCAATTATTGTTGTTTTGTTACAGCTAGCAGTGTCACGTCAGCGAGAATATTTGGCTGATGCATCTGGTGCGTTAATGACACGCGACCCAGAGGGATTGGCTAGCGCATTGGAGAAGCTAAAAACTAATGGTAAACCGATGCGCCGCCAGCGTTCTGGTTTGGCTCCACTGTATTTTAATAACCCGAGTAAGCCGACTCTGTGGGATAAGATATTACAGACTCATCCGCCGCTAGATGAGAGAATTGCCCGGTTAAGAAGCAGCATTGAAAAAATGTAGGGAGCGATATGGCCAAGAATAATAAAGGTAATGTGAATTCTAGCGTGACTAGTGCGGACAATAAGAGCGATAAGAAAATTGAACTTAAGTCGCGATACATTAGTTTTTTATTACGTCGTCGCACTAATATAACGACTTGGGCAGTTAATTCTGAGCAGAATTTAACCGATAGAGTTGCGCGTAAACAGTTTAAGGTAGACAGAGCTATTAAACGCGCGGAGAAGCGGGCATTGGCAAGAGTTGAGCGTCGCACTAAGTCGCGCCTATACAAAAAGAGTCGGTTTTTATACAGTGCCTTGGTGCCATTTTTCTTGATTGGCCGTTGCATTAAATATTTATTTAATGCTAGCTATCGCAAGGTAGTTAAAGCTAGACGACAATCACCACATCGAACATTTTTTGTTACAGATCCAAGTCTTGCACGTCGTAGTATTAAGATGTCAGGTTATTTTGGTTTTACTTCTGAAGTGATGCGCTTGATTTGGAATAATCGAGGTTTATTTGCTAAATATATATTAGTGTTTGGCGCGATAGTTTTATTGATAGTTGGTGGACTTAGCCAGCATAATTTAAGAGAATTGCGTGATAATTTAGAGAATAATGGCGTTAGTGGTTGGAATGAGTGGTCTGCACTACTATCGCGGGCTGTTGTACGCGCCAGTACTGCGCCTGATGCAGGCCAACAAGTGTTGCTGGGGCTAATGATGTTTTATGGCTGGTTAGCTGTAGTGTGGCTGTGTCGCAAGATTACTAATGGTGAGACTGGGCTTAGATTGCGTGATGGTTTATACAATAGTGGCACTGCACTGTTTGGTGAAATTGCATTAGTCTGTGTGATGGTCGCTCAGTCTGTACCACTGGCGTTATCTACGATTGCGTATTATGTTGCAACGGCGGGGCAATGGATCAATAGTGGCATTAGGATAGAGAATATGGCATTTTGGTGTGCTCTTGTTGCTGTGGCCGTGTTAACTTTTTACTGGATATCTGCCACTGTCTTAGCTATGATTATTACTGCTCTTCCGGGGATGTATCCAATGCAGGCGTTAAAAATGGCCAAAGAACTAATAGCTGGTCGTCGTGCCAGTATACTTATGCGTTTGATTATAATGTTAATTCCAATAGTTTTATTATGGCTTGTATTGGTTATAGGGGCGATATTCATTGATACTACCTTAAATATACAGTATATACCGATTATTCCGATAATTACGTCAATATTGATTCCAATTACATTAGTTTGGATAACATCTTATACGTATTTATTGTATAGAAATATCATCGATGACCCAACTCCGCCATATAGTGAGTTGCCGAGAAGAAAGTTTGATTGGAGATCTATGCCGGATGTTATTCGTAACATTAAACTGATTAAATTTATATGTAAGTTGTTAAAGCGTATGAAGCGTAATAGACGGATTAATAATAAATCTAAAGTAAAGGAATAATTGCCATGGAAGTAGTATTTTTATTTGTCATAACAGCTTTTATCGTAGACGACCGTAGTGTACGTCATCGCATTGCTTGTGCTTTGAACGACAAAGAAAAAAGAAGGGTTGATCTGCGTTGGCGAAAGTATCGTCTTTATATTGCGGCGGTGATAGCAGCAGCATTGGGTGTAGCTATCTATGGTGTAATTGTTGCTAATACGCGTATATCAGTTGATGGTTGCGGTGTTATAGCGGGATGTATGTTGGGACTTCTAACGAGTCACCTCACACTACTTAAGAATAATAAACAGAAAAAATAGGCTAATTGATATATGAACAGAGAGCAAGCTCGGGTAAGAATTGGCGAGTTATGCAAGCAATTAACAAGGCTATCTTATGAATATTACGTTTTAGATAATCCATCAGTATCTGATGCTATTTATGACTCATTATTTGCTGAGTTAAAAAAATTAGAAGCAGAATACCCTGATTTAATTACGCCTGATTCACCAACGCAGCGTATTGCGGCTCAGCCATTGAGTAAATTTGAAAAATATACTCATAAACGGCGGATGATTTCGATTTTAGACTCATTTTCTGACCGAGAGGCTAGTGATTGGTTTAATCGTATTGAATCATACGCCAGTAAGAATTTATCAGAGCGTGATCGTATTGAGCTAGCAAAGCAGATTTTTTGGCTAGATGATAAGATGGATGGTTTAGCTTGCGCATTGCATTATGAGAATGGAATTTTAGTTCGTGCTGTAACGCGTGGCGATGGATTTGTTGGTGAGATAGTTACTTCGAATGTTAAAACAATGCCAACTGTACCATTGCGCCTTAATGATGACCCAATATTTTGCCATGGTGAAACGGAGGTTCGCGGCGAATTAATTATGATGCGCGCTGAGTTTGAGCGAATCAATCAAGAGTTGATTAAGGCAGGTGAGAAGCCGTTTGCTAATCCGCGTAATTTGGCGGCCGGTACGATACGCCAATTAGATCCAAGAATAGCAGCATCGCGCAAAATTGAGTTTCATGCTTATGATTTGCTACGCGATAACGCAGCGGAAGTGCCAACTAATGAATTTGCTTATCAGAAAATGAGGGAGCTCGGGTTTAAGCTAAATCCGGAAGCACATATCGAGCATGGCTTTAATAGTGCCATTGAGTATGCGCACAAATTTCGTGAGTCAGTACAGCCCAACTTACCATTTAATACGGATGGATTGGTAATTAAAATCAATGACCGTAAATTATATGATGATTTGGGTATCGTTGGCAAAAATCCGCGTGGTGTATTGGCATACAAGTATCCTGCAGAGACTGCTGCAACTAAGGTGCAAGATATTGTGTTGAGTTTAGGCAGAACTGGTGCTGTGACCCCAGTGGCAGTATTCGAGCCGGTGCAGTTAGCTGGTACTACTATTCAGCATGCAACTTTGCATAACGAAGATGAAATCAAGCGTTTGGACGTGCGAGTTGGGGATACAGTTGAGATATTTAAGGCTGGCGAGATTATTCCAAAAGTTAATCGTGTAATAATGGAATTGCGTCCTGCTGAGAGTAAGGCATTTAATTTTGCCGACGAGCTAAAGCGCCAGTACCCTGATTTAAAGTTTGAACGGCCTGAAGGCGAAGTGGTTTGGCGAGTTTGTAATGCTGGTGGTGTACAGGAAATTCTGAGGCGGTCGATTGAACATTATGCGAGTCGCCAGGCGTTGGATATTGCAGGGTTAGGAACTAGTAATATTGCAGCGTTGATTAATGCTGATTTAATAAACGACTTGGCTGATATTTATAGGCTAGATAGAAATAAAGTAGTGGAGCTAGAGGGCTTTGGCGATATCTCGGCTGACAAATTAATTTCCGCTATAAATGCTAGCAAACAGCCTAAATTATCCAAGTTTATTTATGCACTTGGTATACGCTATGTTGGCGTTAAAACGGCTGATGATTTAGCGACTTATTTTAAGACATTTGACGATTTTCGACGAGCGACCTATAATCAACTGATTAATATATCTGGTGTGGGTCGAGTAGTGGCAGAGTCTATTGTGGCCTGGTGGTCTAATGGTGATAATGCTGCTTTGGTTGATAAATTATCGCAGCTAGGTGTTGCACCATTAGATTCTACGACATCTGATAAGTTAAGCGGTGTAGCAGTAGCTATTACTGGTACGTTAAATTCTATGTCGCGCGAGCAGGCGGCAGACCGAGTGCGAGAACTGGGCGGAAGTTTTCAGTCTTCCGTTGGACAATCTACTACTTATTTGGTAGCTGGCGGTAAAGTTGGTGCCAGTAAATTGGCGGCGGCCGAAAAGTATCATACTAAAATTATTAGCGAAGAAGATTTTTTGGCATTAATAAATGACTAAATATTTGGTGAATTATTAGGCTTGTGCTAATATAATGGTAGAGCTGGTGCGTAAGGACGGGGCGATTCGTCTGAGCGCTAGAAACAAAAACGTAAAAGCCCCTGGGTGGGCACGCAACAGCTATTAAACCCGTGTAAACTACGCGGGTTTATTTTTATAATTTAGCAATGGTTGTGGTATAATAAATGCAACGGGGTAGTAGCTCATCTGGCTAGAGCGCAGCATTCGCATTGCTGAGGTGGTCGGTTCGAGTCCGATCTACTCCACCAAAATTATTGCCCTCCATTTGGAGGGCATTTTGTAAGATAAGCACATTGATAGTATAATATTATCATAAGGTATGGATTATAAGGGATTAAGCGCTGCCGAAGTTAAGTCACGCATGGAGTCTGGCCGAAGTAATGTGCTCGACCAGCACTCATCGCGGTCTTTGGGCGATATCATCAAAGCCAATATTTTTACGCGGTTTAATTTTTTGATTACCGCGTTAGCGGTTGTGGTGTTGCTGGCTGGTGGCGGTATTGTTAATGCGTTATTCTTCTGTGTACTGATTGTAAATGCCGTGATTGGAGTGGCGCAAGAGTGGCGTGCCAAAAAGATTTTGGATAAAGCGGCGATCTTAGTGAAGCCACAGTCTACAGTAGTTCGCGATAGCGTTGAACAAATTATAGCTTCGAGCGACATTGTGGTTGATGATGTAATTAAACTAAGTTTGGGCGACCAAGTGCCAGTAGATGGTGTAGTGCTATCTTCTAGTGATTTAGAGGTTAATGAAAGTTTATTGACTGGTGAATCTGACCCAGTAGTAAAAAATACTAAAGCTCAAGTTATGTCAGGTTCAATGGTGGTGGCAGGTTCTGGCTATATTAAAGCTACCAAGGTTGGACAAGAGTCATATTCGGCTAATTTGACTCGTAACGCACGCCAGTATAAGACAGCAAAATCAGAAATAGTAGATAGTACAAACCAGCTTCTGAAGTGGATTTCTTGGAGCTTAGTGATAGTGGTACCGATTTTAATTGCGGGAATATTTATTCGTCGGGATTTGACAATCGACCACTCTAGTATTAGAGCGGTACTAGATAGTATCTCTGGTGATGGTGTAATGCGGATTATTACGCCGATTGTCGGCATGATTCCTGAAGGGTTAGTGTTATTGACTAGTACAGCATTTATGCTTGCAGCTGTTAAGCTGGTGCGTAACCGTGCCCTCGTTCAGCAGATGCCGGCGGTTGAGACCTTGGCTCGGGTTAATACTATACTGCTTGATAAAACTGGTACTATTACGATGGGTACTATGAAATTGACCAATATTGAGCCAATCTCTAAGGTAGATGTTGATGTGGTGAAGCGCGTTGTAAAGACTATTGCAAGTCGTGCTAGTTCGCCGACTAATGATGCGTTGGTAGCTGGATTGAAAGTTAAGCCGGCTGAATTTTCGTATGAAGTAGCGTTTAGTAGCGCACGTAAGTGGAGTGCTATGCAAATTGATAAAATTAACTATATAATGGGCGCTCCAGAAATTGTATTAGCGGAGTATCCAGACGCATTAAAGCGAGCACAGGAAGTGGCGGCTGAAGGTAAACGAGTACTGGCACTAGTGAGGAGTGATTTGATTCCACGCGCGGCGGGGGTTAATTTTAAACGTGTTAAGCCGCTAGCACTAGTGGTATTAAGCGAGCAAATACGGCCAAATGCCAAGAAAACATTAAATTATTTTACCAGCCAGGGTGTTGATATTAAGGTAATATCGGGTGATTCGCCAGTGACAGTTGGCGCTGTGGCGAAGTCGGTTGGTTTGGACGCCAAGACATTTGACGCCAGAAAATTGCCAGACCCAGATATGGGAGATATTCAGCGCGAAGAGTTTATGAAACTAATTAAACATTATAATGTATTTGGCCGGGTACAGCCAGAGCAAAAGCGACAGATTTGTCGTGCCTTGCAAGATGCCGGTCAGGTGGTAGCTATGACTGGCGACGGTGTTAACGATGCGTTAGCTTTAAAACAGGCTGATTTGGGTGTAGCAATGAATAGCGGAGCCACAGCGACTAAGGCGGTGGCGGAGTTGGTATTGCTTGACAGTGATTTTGCCCACTTGCCACTAGTGTTATCTGAGGGACGTCGTGTGATAGCTAATATTGAGCGAGTAGCTAATTTGTTTATTATTAAGAATGTATATTCATTAGTATTGGCTTTATTGCTCACGTTCTTGCGCGATCCGTATCCATTGTTGCCAAAACACATGACAGTAATTTCTGTTTTAAGTATTGGTATGCCGGCATTTTTCTTGGCACTGGCGCCAAATAATAAAGTGTATGTTAAGGGGTTTATGAAGCGTGTCTTAAAATTTGCTATTCCAGTGGGCATAGTAAGTGCGGCTGCTATGATATTTACATATAAATTAGCTTGTTCATATCCGTCACTTGATGCAGATTACTTTAGTACAGCAGTGTCAGTTGTTATGATGGGGCTTGGTGTACTTGTACTGGTTATTTTAGCTCAGCCGATGAAATTGTGGAAAGCTGGATTGATTGCTGCTTGTGCTGGCTTGTTTGCATTAGTGCTGATTTTGCCGCAATTAAATCATATCTTACAATATAAATTTAGCTGGGATCTGGTTGTGCCGATATGTGTTGGGATGTTTGTTGGTGCGTATGTGATCGGTATTATAACGTGGTTCGTGCGTTCAAAGCGTAGCGTGGTATAATAAAGTTATGTTTAAGCAGCTTGTTAGACAGCGTCTTGAAAATTATGTAGTAAAGTATTTTAAACGACATCACCCTATTTTGGTAGTAGTGGTTGGCGCCGTAGGCAAGACTACTACTAAAAATGCAATTGCCACGGTATTACAGAAGCGCTTTAGAGTGCGCATGGAACCAACTAATCTTAATAGCGAAATGTCTGTTCCGACGACATTATTGGGAGTTAAATATCCTAGCGCCTCGGAACTCAAGACTATTACTGCTTGGTTGCGTGTTTTTAGCGATATGCGTCGTGTAATTAGATCAAAATCAGATGTTGATGTAATCGTACAGGAATTGGCAACAGATAAGCCGGGTGATATTGCTGCGTTTGGTAATTATTTGCAGGCTGATATTGCTGTAGTGACTGCTGTGGCTGAAGAGCATATGGAGAATTTTCCTGGAGGCTTAGGCGATGTAGCGCGCGAAGAGCTGTCGGTCGGTAAGTTTGCTAAGACAGTGTTAATTAATAAAGATGCTGTGGCGCATAATTATTGGGAACTAGTGCAAAGTGATAAAGTATTAAGCTACGGTGTAGATAGTGGTCAATATCACTTTAAAAAGATTCAAGGTAGTCCGCTAGATGGTTACAAAGTTTGTGCTGATGATATTAACGCTACGGTTAAGTATGTTGGTGAGTATAACATGGGTGCTGCAATTGCTGCTGTGGCTGTAGCTAAACAGCTCAATATGTCGCCCGATGAAATTAAAGCAGGATTAGCTGATCTAGTACCTGTTTCTGGTAGAATGAACCCATTGCGCGGTCACAAAAATACGACATTAATTGATGATACCTATAATTCTTCACCAGTGGCAGCTATTGCTGCATTGAAGACGTTATATCAGATAAGTGCTCCGCAGCGCATAGCAGTGTTGGGGTCGATGAACGAGCTTGGCAATGTGTCGCAAAGTGCGCATAAGCAAGTTGGCAAAGCGTGCGACCCTAAGAAGCTTAATGCAGTTGTTACGATCGGCGATGAAGCGGCTCGTTATTTGGCGCCGGAGGCCGAGAAAAAAGGTTGTCAGGTCTTTAAATTTATGAGTCCAATTGAGGCAGGTAAGTTTGTGAATCAATTTATGAAATCTGGTGCTGTTATTCTAATCAAGGGGTCGCAAAATGGTGTTTTTGCCGAAGAAGCTACTAAGATATTGTTGAATGACGCGGCTGATTCGGCTAAATTGGTGCGTCAAAGTGAGGATTGGATGACGAAAAAACAAAATTGTTTTGCTCGTATTAAAGATAATTTTGCCGTAGAACCAAATAATAAGTAGCTATTAGTGTGCTAAAATAGTATCATGAAACGATACGAACCGGTAAAGATTGAAGCTAAGTGGCAGGATATTTGGCTTAAAGAAAAGCCATTTGCTGCTGTTGATAACAGCGATAAGAATAAATTATATGTGGCGGAGATGTTTCCATACCCTTCTGGTGCCGGTTTGCATGTAGGGCATGTACGCAATTTTACAATTGTTGACGTATTGGCTCGATTCTATCGTCAGCAGGGATTTAATGTGTTGCGTCCAATTGGTTGGGATACATTTGGCTTACCGGCAGAAAACTATGCTTTGAAGATGCATGTTTCGCCGAAGGATGTGACAGCTACTAATATTGCTAATTTTAAAAAACAGTATCATCGCCTTGGTATGGCGGTTGATTGGACACGCGAAATTAATACATCAGATCCGAAATATTATCATTGGACGCAGTGGGTGTTTACGCAATTATTTAAGCACGGCTTGGCGTACCAGTCAGAGAGCTATCAGTGGTGGTGCCCAGTAGATAAGACTGTGTTGGCTAACGAACAGGTAGAAGGCGGTAAATGTTGGCGTTGTCATCATGAAGTAGAGAAAAAGAAGATGCGCCAGTGGTTCTTTAAGATTACGGCGTATGCTGACGAGCTATTGGATGGCTTGGATGATATTGATTGGCCAGAAAAAATTAAGCGTATGCAGCACAATTGGATTGGTCGCAGCAAGGGGGCTGAAGTTGAGTTTAAGCTTGATGGTAGTGATAATAAAATTACTGTATTCACTACACGCCCAGATACATTGTTTGGCGCAACTTTTGTAGTGTTAGCTCCCGAAAACGAACTAGTCGACCAAATTGTGACTGATGGTCAGCGCGAGCAAGTTAAAGAGTACGTCAAATCTGCACTTAAAAAGAGCGAAATCGAGCGTCAGGAGAATAAAGAGAAAACTGGTGTGTTTACTGGGGCCTATGCTATCAATCCTGCCACTGGTGAACGTGTGCCGATTTGGGTGGCGGATTATGTTTTGTCGGGCTATGGTACTGGTGCTGTAATGGCAGTGCCGGCACACGATGACCGTGACCATGAATTTGCCGAAAAGTTTAGTTTGCCGATTCGTCAAGTGGTAGATAGTGCTGATGTAAATCCGGATGAATGTTATTCTGGCGAAGGAACTCTGATTAATAGTGGCGATTTTGATGGCAGAGCAACTTCTGAAGCGCGCGAAGAAATTGTAGCTTGGTTGGAACAAAATGGTCTGGGCCGTAGTAAAACTACATACAAAATGCGTGACTGGTTGATTTCACGCCAGCGCTATTGGGGCTGTCCGATTCCAATTATTCATTGTCCAGATTGCGGTGATGTTACGGTGCCAGAGAAAGATCTTCCTGTATTACTGCCAGAGGTAGATAGCATCGCGCCAAGTGGAGATGGTCAGTCACCACTCGCTAATGAAGCGGCATGGGTTAATACGGTCTGTCCGCAGTGTGGTGCGCCGGCGAAGCGCGAAACTGACACAATGGATGGTTACGCCTGTTCATCTTGGTATTTACTGCGTTATTGTGATGCTAATAATGACACTCAAGCTTGGTTGCCAGAGAAGGTGAACTACTGGTGCCCATTAGATTTCTATGTTGGCGGCGACCATGCTGTAGCACATCTTTTGTATGTTCGTTTTTGGACTAAATTTTTTGCTGATCAGGGCTGGGTTAATTTCCGCGAGCCAGTTAAGCGGTTGCTTTATAACGGATATATTAATGCACCAGATGGTTGCAAAATGAGTAAGAGTAAGGGCAATGTAATTGACCCACTTGACGTTATCGATAGTGGCTACGGTGCTGATACGTTGCGTACATATGAGATGTTTATTGGGCCATATAATTTAGACGCTGCTTGGAGTACTACTTCAATTGGTGGAGTATACCGATTTATTAATCGTGTTTGGAATTTAGTACAAGAGTATGTTTGTGCTGATAAAGTTACTTTGAATGATAAAAATGTGTTCGAAGTGTTGCGCTTGCGCCATGCGGCCGCCAAGAAAGTCACGGAGGATATCACGAATGCGCAATTTAACACGGCGGTAGCAGCCATTATGGAATATCTAAATGGGCTAGGTAAATTGCGTGACAATGGGTTTGACAACCAATATTGGTTAGATGCCCTGACGGTTTTGTGTCAGCTACTATCACCATTTGCCCCGCACGTAGCTAGTGAAATGTTGACTGAATTACATGGCGACAAAGCCCGACTTGAGCAGATGGATTGGCCACGTTGGGATGAGAAATATCTTGCAGATGATACAATGCATATCGCGGTTCAGGTTAATGGTAAATTGCGCGGTGATTTAACTATCGACAAGACTGCAACCAAGGAGCAAGTTGAGGCGGCGGCGCGAGCAATCGAAAATGTAGCACGGTTTGTTGGTGAACAGGAGCCAGCAAAAATAATCTATGTACCGGGCAAGATTGTTAATATCGTAGTTAAAAAATAGTCAACTTAGATAGCCGAAAGCATGGGCTTGCCGTCTATAGGTATTGTTCGTGGTTTTGGCTATTATTGTTGTTTGATACTTGTGATATTTCGATGGTGTTATTGTTGTTATTATCTTGTTGTAACAACGGTGATAAGGCATAGGCCACTTCCACTACGGTTGTCATTATAGCTAGTATACTAAGCATCTTTTGGTAGCGCTTATTGTGCGGGTCTTTGTTGTGGTTGGGGTCTCGGTTATTTAGCATGATGATTTATCCTTGCTTAATTTTGTGGTCTGGTGTCAGGTGGTAATGCGTGATTATTGACGTGTGACTGTGGGCTATTAACACCGTCATCGTCCGGTAATTTTATTTTAGTATTAACAACAAAACCATCTAGCTTATTGGCTTTAATAATTGAGTCTACAATTTGAGAATTACTGTTGTCTTGTAGATTGACATTATCTTGTTGTAAGTCATCTGCTATTTCCGATAGCGTGTCGCCATAGCGCACAGTATATTCTATGGTATGATTTGACCCGAGCTCTTTATAAGACAATACTTTTTCTTTAGCTGGGATAGGCTCTTTTGGAAATGGTTCGTCGTGATGTGTTAAATCGCCGATTATATTGCCTAGTCCACATAATGCAATAGTTGTAGCTAATGTACCAACAGCAATTTTTCGGTAATAGCGCCGGTTGGATTCGATTGATGTATTGTGGTTTTTGTTTTGATGACTATATTCGCTAATCATGCTTACATATTAACATAAACGTTTATATATGTCAAGCTGAGATTTGCGTTTATAACTTAAAAGTGTTACTATGGTAATAAGTGTAATTAAAGAAGGAGAATAATTTAAATGGGTAAACCGAAGAAGCAAACAAGTCCACGTCGTACTGGTAATCGTCGTAGTCAACTAGTATTGAAACTAGCGCGTGCTGTAAACGCTAAATCACCAGTAAAAGCTTATACTACTAAGCATGACACTGGCAGCAAGCATTAATAAATACACGTTAGATTGAACATTAAAACAAACGAGGGGAGTTTCCATGGCAAGTAATCGGCATTTAGGTAGGATTATCGCACTACAAACATTGTATGAATATGATTTTCGTGAGCGTTTAGGTGACGAAACTGCTAAAATTGATGAAATTTTAGCGCGTAATCTTGAGCGTTATGAAGACCGCGTTGATGATAAAGAGTTTGTCCGGCGGTTGGTAATGGGTGTAAATAAAACTGGTCGGCAGTTAGATGCTATTATTGCCCCAGTTGCACCAGATTGGCCGCTAAATCAGATTGCAATCGTTGACCGCGATGTTTTGCGAATGGCAGTGTTTGAGCTTAGTGAATTTAGCGGTAAGGTACCACCAAAGGTGGCGATTAATGAAGCAATTGAACTAGCTAAATCATTTGGCGCGGAAAATTCCTCTCGTTTTGTTAATGGTGTATTAGGCACAATCTGGCGCCATATGAACGAAGGAAAAGTGAATGAGCAAGGCGAGCAACAAAAACAGGATTCGCAGGCAGCATCAGCTTAGGGTTGAACAAATTGCTAAGGTGCGTGCACGCACCGTGGCGGCAAAAAAACAATCAGTACAGTCTAGCGCTGCAGTAGTTAAGCAGCCTATCCAGCGCATTGATACGCCAAGTGCATCATTAAAACGAGCAGTTTACGAGCGCCGTCGCCCGGCTATTAGTGAAATATCACGTGAAGCAACAGCTGGTGGCGTGATTTATCGTTTTGGCCCCACTGGCTTAGAAATACTGTTGGTGGCTGATAGATTTGAGCGTTGGACGATTCCTAAGGGCCATATTGAAGTGGGTGAAACTGCACAAGAGACAGCTATTCGTGAAATTGGCGAAGAGGCTGGTGTACACCAGCTTGAGCCAGTTTGTTGGCTAGGTAAAATCCATTTTCGTTATCGTCGCGACAATGTACTAGTGTTAATGAGTACACAAATCTACTTATTTAAGGCGTTGGGTGACACCAATGATATTAAAAAGGAAGATTGGATGAGTGGAATTCGTTGGTTCTCGTATGATGCTGCGGTGAAAATTATTGCTTATAAGGATATTGCTAAATTAATGCGTCTAGGTTATCGTCGTCTAGAACAGAAGGGAGAAATTTAGTTGTCTAGAGTTAAGAATACTCGCCAAAAGCGGGCCGTTTTTTCTGATTTTGAGCCTCGTCCGGCTGATGAGCCGATTGTACCAGAGGTTGAAGGAGTAGACTTTGCGCCCTATCAAGCTTGGGCGCAGCAGTCGCTGGGATTTGAATTTAATAATCCATCACTGATTGTAACCGCTTTAACTCACCGTAGCTATGTAAATGAACACCGTAAGCTGGCGCGCGCTCATAATGAGCGATTAGAGTTCTTGGGTGATGCTGTTTTGGAGCTAGTAACTACTGAGTATTTGTTTAAACACTTCGATTTACCAGAAGGAGTATTGACATCTTGGCGTGCAGCGCTAGTGCGAACAGAGTCGATTCGTGATGCTGGTGAAGAGCTTGGGTATGCTAAGCTAGTGCGAATGAGTAAAGGCGAACAAAACGGTACGGAACATTCCAAGTTGCATATTATAGCGAATTGTTTTGAAGCAACAATTGGGGCGGTGTATCTCGACCAGGGTTTTATGGCGGCAAAAAAGATTATCGACAAGCATATTATTAAGAATATTGATAAGATTATTGAGGATGGTTCTTGGCGTGATGCAAAATCATATTTGCAGGAAATATCGCAACGTTATTGCGGTGTGACTCCGAAGTATCGCGTATTAGCTGAGTCTGGTCCCGACCATGATAAAAAATTTACCATTGGAGTTTTCGTTGATGAAGTCGAATGGGGAAGCGGTGAAGGTGGCAGTAAACAACTAGCTCAACAACAAGCAGCGCATCAGGCCATTGCTTATTACAAGGCGAAATTACAGAAAAAATAGTGAAAATAGTTGCAATATTAAAACATTAACGGTATACTATGAGTATGGAATCTAAAGCTCGAATTCTTTTGGTAGAAGACGATGATACATTGGCTGAAATCTATCGTCAGCGTCTTCAGCTTGAAGGATTTGATACACGGCGCAGTAAAGATGGCGAGGAAGCGCTTAAAGATGCTATTGACTTTAAGCCTAATCTAATTTTACTTGATGTAATGATGCCACGTATGAATGGCTTTGATGTACTTGACATTCTACGTAACACTGAGCAAACTAAAAATATACATATTATTATGTTGACCGCTTTATCTCAGCCTAAGGATGCGGAGCGGGCCAAGGAATTGGGTGCCGATGATTTTTTGGTTAAGTCTCAGGTAGTGATTAGTGATGTAGTAGACCGAATTAAACATCATTTGGGTCTAGATAATACCGATAACGCCTAGAGTAAATCGCCCTGCAGTAATGTAGGGCGATTTTGGTTAAGTAGTATACTATAAAACCCCGCTTAAACGCGGGGTTAGCTACTAGTAGAAATTAGTTATTATTTAACGGTAACTTCGGTGCGAGTAACGGTTTTACCAGCAAAGTTACGAACACGACGCTTGATGAATGTTACAACACCATCTTTAGCGGCATGAATGGTAAAGTTACGGCTAGTGTAAGCACCTTCACCAGCAATTTTAGTTGCACCAACTTGACGGACAATTACTTCGCCAGCATTGACCTTTTGGCCACCAAAGCGCTTGACGCCTAGGCGATGACCAGCGTTATTATGGTTGTTCTTTGACGAACCACCGGCTTTCACGTGTGACATATTAAATTATCTCCTTCGATTAATCGATTACTATTCAGTTTATTATTATACACTATTTAGCCTTGTGTCGCAATAGTTTTATACCAGCTTACCGCATAATATCTAAGCTAACTTTTGTAGAACTATAAGTTCGCGAGCAACAATTTGTTCATCGCGGTGATAGATGAGGTGATTAGGATGTACATCTTTAAGGTGAAGTGAGCTCAGGTCTTGTTCGTTAAAGCAGCTTAAATGATGAATTTTATCATGAACAAACCATGCTGGAACAGCCAAACAAATACCTGCGCCGACTGTCAATTGTGGAGCTAAGTTATGGATAAATTTGCCTAGGATGATATCACAATTTTTAATATTATCTTTTAACTCATTGAGATTTGGCTCTGTCGTATAGGGACGGCCAAGGTAAGTTTCGGTGGCAACAGTAGCTAAGCTTAGATTTGTAGTGTCTGATTGCTTACACCACTTAAATTCAGTAGCATCAGCAACCTTAAACCTGCATTTAGCTAAATCTAGTTGGTTATGACGTTTGGACATTAGTTCATTTATCCAAGCAATGTTTTTAATGGTATATTCCGACATCTGAGGGTTGAGGTCGGTGCCATAACAATTATTAAAACCCATAAGTAACGCTTCTTGCAATATTACGCCAGTACCACAGAACGGGTCTAGTAGATAGGAAGTATTGTTTTGGCATTTTGGATTTGTTGCCCCTAAAGCTAAGTTAATAATTATTTGCGCTAGTTTTGGCGGTAGCATGCCATTGCGGGCGTCACGACAAGGTCGTTTGCGGTCGCGTAGGGTATATGATTCAATGTTTTGTACAAAAATAGTACGTGCTACAACCCATTTATTACGTACAGCAATAAAAACCAGCTCACATTTTTTAAGATTATCATGGTAAAGCCCATTATGTTCTACCGTGGCAGAAGATAGTGTAGCGTCGGTAATTGGCACGAGGCGGACCGAATGGCTAGGCTTAAGTATTGCAGAGGCTTGTTTAGCTAAGCTGGCCGCAGTTCGGCGCGTTGCACCTTGACTATAGTCTGAGACGCCAAGGGTTATTTTACCTTCAATATTAGAGAATAAGCCATTGATTAGTGTGGTAATAGCAGAGCTATTTTGGTCTATTGTATCAATGACTTCAGCGATTTTTACTGTCCCGCCAAGACGCGCTGCTGATTGTAAGGCTGTTTTTTTATCAATGTCTAGTGCTGCGCAGTGATTGGCGATTAAGCGAGGTTTCTGAGAGAAGACGGCTGCTAGTTCAGCGCAACCAATTTCTGGTTGGCGGCCCAATATGAATATAATCATTAACCTATATTATACCAGAGGGGAATAAATTTAGCTAATGTGCAGTAATGCGATATAATATAGTTATGTCTAAATTTAAGGAGGATTTTCGTCGAGCATTTCTACGCGTACGAGCAAATATTTGGCGTAAGCATTGTGGCGGAATAAAACTCTGGCTTAATATTATCATGATGATTTTCTTGGTGATTGTGTTGCTTAGTGCACACAAGGAAATCATTCGAGCGTGGCATATTCTATGGCATGCCAATTTGTATTTGATTCTATTGTTAATACCATTACAATTTATGTCATATTATGCTAATACGGAGGTATTTTTCTCTTATTTGCGACAACGTGGGCAGCTAAAAGATGTTTCTCGTTTGCAAGCCACCGGTATGGCACTAGAGTTTACCTTTGTGGACCATGTTTTTCCAGCGGCGGGTGTGGCTGGTGCTTCTTATATGGTATGGCGCTTAAAACACCATGGTGTGCCAACAGGACAGGCTACTATGACCCAAGTAATGCGGTTTTTAGTGGTGTTTGGTACGTTTATGGTGTTGATGCTTCTCGCTTTAATTTGGGCTACGATACAAAATTTAGCGGCTCACTGGGTGGTAGTTAGTTCGGCCGTGGCGATAACAGTATTGCTATTGGTGTTGTTGTTCGGTAATTATATTTTTGGTAATAAAATCCGTATCATTAGCTTTTCGCATTGGTTGGCTGATTTAAGTAATCGCCTTGGTCAGATGATGACATTTGGACGCCGCAAGCGTTTTGTGGCAGCTAGCAAACTAGATAAATTTTTTCTAGATTTTAATGAGGATGTGAGTGCATTAAAACGTGACCGTAAGCTATTGAAGCAACCAATTGCTTGGAGTTTTGCGTTTAATTTACTAGATGTATCGTTATTCTTTGTAACATTTCTAGCATTGGGCGTAGTTGTTGACCCATCTGTGTTACTAATTGCCTATGGAGCTGCGACTATCTGCGGAAACTTCATGATTACACCGGGCGGAATTGGTGCTTATGAGGCTATGATGGTAACGGTTTTAGCCACAGGTGGTGTTGATTCGGCGATGGCTTTGACGGGTGTAATGCTGGCTAGAATGCTGCTTTTGATGGGTACGTTATCCACTGGATTTATAGCCTACCAGTACGCATTGCATAAATATGGGCGGCCATCTTATCAAGAAGAGATAGAGACTAAACATGACCAGCGTAGATAGTGATTTAGAGGATAAATTACCCGGAATGCCACCGTGCTTTACGGTAGCGCAGGCAGTAGATGTTATTAATCAAGTTTTAGACACTGCAGTGCCGACGATTGATATAGTGGGCGAAGTGGCAAACTTTAAGATAAATCAGGGTAAATGGGTGTTTTTTGATCTGAAGGATGATACGTCCGTATTAAACTGTTTCATGTCAGTATATTCTCTTCGTATGGAACTGGCTGACGGCATGCAGGTAAAGGTGCGCGCAACGCCGAATTTAACCAAGTGGGGGCGGTTTTCGCTGACTGTTCGAGCAATTCGGCCGATTGGTGAAGGGGCGATTAAGCGAGCCTTTGAACTATTGAAGCAGAAGTTATCAAAGGAAGGGCTGTTTGATGAGGCGCGCAAGCGAACATTACCCGCTCTACCTCAGCATATCGGTGTGATATCATCGAATCAGGCAGCTGGCTATAAAGATTTTATTAAAATTGTTAACGCGCGAATGGGTGGTATGCAAATTGATGTTATCTCTACTCAGGTGCAGGGCGATGCAGCTGCCGACCAGATTATTGCAGCGATTCGGCAGTTTAATGAGTTGCCAAATCCACCGGAAGTATTATGCATCTTGCGCGGTGGTGGGTCACGTGAAGATTTGGCGGTATTTGACGATGAGAAGTTGGTACGGACAGTAGCGGCTTCGCGAATCCCTACTCTAACGGGTGTCGGCCATGAGATAGATACTACGTTGATTGACTTGGTGGCAGACAAGCGCGCATCGACGCCGTCTAATGCGGCTGAGTTGCTAGTGCTAGACCGACGGGAATTGATCGCTACAACTACTCATTATTTAAAGTCGATGGTTGACGTGTTAGTATTGGATGCGCAGCAGCGACGTGACAAATTAATTCGTCTTGTGACGCAATTAAACAATAGTATGTCGTTAGTAGTAAATAATGTACAATCTGAGTTAGTTACGTTGACTATGCAACTAAATAATCAGATGACGCGTAGTTTGGGAGATACTCAGGGTAGAGCAATGGCGTTAATTTCGGCCTTGCAAGCATACGACCCGCAGGCTGTTTTAAAGCGTGGTTATGCCATTATTTGGAATGAGCAGCATAGTGTGCCGCACGAGTGGCGGATTGGAATGAATGTAACGGCTGAGACTGATAAAAAATTAATCGCAATGGAGGTAAAAAATGTCAGAGACAAGTAACTTAAAAAAGCAGGAAGACGATGAGTTGATGCAACAAAGCCTGACTGATTTAATGAATGAGCTGAAGTCAATTGTTGATTGGTTTAACACTGGTGATGTTGATGTGGAGGTAGCAAGCGTTAAATTTGACCGTGGTGCTAAGTTGGCTGAAGCTATTAAGCGTAAGCTATCGATTACAGAGAATAAGGTCAACGAAATCAAGCTTAAGTTGCAGGATTAGTTGTTTTTACGAGTTGCACTTGTTTTATGCTTATGTTAAAATGAAACTATGAATGATAATGGGTCGGATTATAGGGCAAGCGAACGCGGTTCGGTCAGTCCGCTTCTAGTGTCAACGATTATTCTAGGTGTTTTCTTATTTGGTGCTTGTATTGCATTTATTTGGGCGTATTCGGGGATGGTTAACTGGCAGAAGAATGGCCAAGCAAAAATTGATCAAGCTGTTACGCAGGCGAAGGCATTGCAAACCAAGCAAGATAATGCTGAGTTTATGCAACGTGAAAAGACGCCAAATCGGCATTATCAAGGTCCAGCGGAGACTGGTTCGGTGCGGTTTGATTATCCAAAGACATGGTCTGGTTATGTTGCAACGTCTGATGGTAATAACCTAACACTTTATTTTTACCCAATTATGGTTCCTGTAGTAAATCCTGATGTTACTCCGTATGCCTTGCGTGTTGTGGTTTCGCCTAATGATTACGCAAAAACATTGTTAGACTTTAAGAGCGCGGTTGATAAGGGTAGTATTAAGGCTAGCCCAGTTACTATTGGCGCGCGTGAAGGCTTTGATGGTTATAAAGGCATGCGATTCGATGGACAGTTAGCACAAACCATCAATGGTTCAGTGGTAGTATTCAGGGTGCGTGATAAAACTCTGAAGTTGTACGTAGATAGTAAAGACTTCAAGAAAGATTTCGACGAAACAATTTTGCGTACGTTGCAATTCCAGCCTTAATCGAATAATTGAACTATTAGCATAAGTAGCATAAAAATGCTACTTTTTGCTATACTGAGAACATGAAACAAGTGGGGGCAAGTTTGGGGGCTTTGTCTGTGGCGGCGGCCACACGTGATTTACGAACTCCGCTAGTACGTTTGCGTCAGTTGGCTTTTGAGGTTGGACAGTGTGGTGCGGAGCCGGTAACATTAGCGCGAATGCAAGCTACTTTAACTGAAGCTCTGGGCGTAGTAGATGAACTCAGTATCGCAAGTAGCCCACTTAAAGATTTAGTTCTTGAGCCAGTATCGGTTGATAGGCTGTTGATGGCAGTACAAGCGGAAGTTCAGCCGGAGGCACAACAGTTATCCTGTCAATTTATTTGCGTACTACCGAAGCGCTCGCCACTTTTGACCGGTAATTACAATGCCTTAAAACAATTGTTAGTGCGCTTTAGCTTAGATGCGCTACGCTATAGTAAAAAAACGGTAAAGTTGAGCGCGCGATTAACTCGCAATCGTGAGGTTGTGCTAGAGTTAAGAGATAATGGTGCGCCATTTGCGAAGGATGTTTGTGGTGTGGCGTCCATTAATCGACTAAATCCAGTAGTTAGTAGGCCATTAATGAGTAGCCTTAACTTATTGCTAGCCGAACAGATAACTCGTGCGATGCAGGGCAGCATTGCTTTTCACTGTCACCGTCAAGGTGGAGTGACGATAGAGGCACATTTACCGGAGAGTAGACAACTTAGCTTGTTGGAATTGATATGAAAATTATTTTATTAGACGATGATAGATGGTTTGCGGCTAGTTTGGCGAATAGTTTGAGATATTTTGGGGCAGACGTTATTGTAGAGAGTAACCCACGGGCAATATTTGACCTAATTGATGATGGCTTGCCGGATGTGATGGTGTGTGATTGGCATTTAGGAGCGGATAATGTAATGACACTATTAAATGAGATGGCGAGTTACAATGATACATTAAAATTACCAAAGGTAATATTGTCTGCTAGCGGCAGGACAATTAAGCTTGATGATGTTGTTGCTTTTGGTGTTAAGTTTGTATTTGATAAGTCTACTTATAGTCCGTCAGACTTAAAGCAGGCAATTTGGGGGTTGTCGGCATGAGCGATACGCTGAAAGTTATTGGCATTATTTTGCGTCGGACTAACTATAAGGAAGCCGACCGAATTTTGAGCGTGCTGACTCGTGAACATGGTCAATTGGCAGTGATTGCGCGTGGTGTACGTCGGGAGCAATCACGCTTGGCGGGCGGTATCGAGCTGTTTGCTACGTGTGAACTTAGCCTAGCAAAGAGCGCGATGAATTTGCAGGGTATGTGGACGTTAACGGGTGCGCGTCTAGTGCATTTTTATGATTATATTATGACTGATTACGACCGGTTGCAGTTTGGCTATGATGCCATTAAGCGAGCGTCTAAATTGGCCGACGCGATTGATTCGCCAGAGTTATATGACGTTTTATTGGGCGTAATTGAACTATTAGATAAGTCTACGGTTGATTTGCGCATTGCTAAGGCATGGTTTTATCTGAAGCTGGCGCGTTTATCCGGAATGGAATTAAACTTATTGACGGATGGTAATGGGATGCAGTTGGTGGAGGACGCAAACTATGATTACAATAAGGCTGATGGTGTGTTTGTGTTTAACCCACAAGGGCAATATAATACTGCGGTGCTAAAGTTATTGCGGGTGCTTTTAGCAAATGATGCTGCCATAGCGGCGCGTTTAGTCGGTATTGATGATACTGTATTGTCTAATGCGGTTTATTTGGCTGCTACTGCCGCGCAGGTGTAGTGCTATAATAGTAATATGGAAGATATTATATCGCTATGTAAGCGTCGAGGGTTTATTTATCAGGGTTCGGATGTTTATGGTGGCCTCGCTGGCACTTGGGATTGGGGTCCGCTTGGTGTCGAGTTGAAGCGTCGTGTGAAGGATTTATGGTGGCAATTTTTTGTTGACCATCATCGCGAGATTTATGGCGTAGATGCTGCTATTATTATGAATCCTAAAGTATGGCAGGCGTCGGGGCATGTTGCAACTTTTTCCGACCCATTGGTAGAAGATTTGGTTAATCACCGTCGATACCGTGCCGACCACTTATTGAAAGACGCCGGTATTTCGGCTGAAGGTTTAAGCAATGATGAAATTACCAAGTTGATTCGCGAGCACAATGTAAAATCGCCAGACGGTAATGAATTATCTGAAGTGCGCAGCTTTAATATGATGTTTAAGACAACGGTGGGGCCGATTGATACAGCTGATGCGGTGGCTTATTTGCGACCAGAGACTGCACAGGGTATTTTTACGAATTACCGTAATGTAGTAGACACGGTTTATCCTGATTTACCGTTTGGCTTGGCTCAGCAAGGTAAGGCGTTTCGGAATGAGATTAGTCCACGTGATTTTATTTTTCGCTCGCGTGAGTTTGAGCAGATGGAAATTGAGTATTTTGTGAAGCCAGATGAGTGGGAGAAATATTTTGAATCTCTATTGAAACTAGTACATGAATTTTTGGAACAGGTGATTGGTTTGCCGGCGGATAAGATTCATGAATATGAGGTGCCAGAAAACGACCGAGCTCATTATAGCCGTCGTACGGTTGATGTTGAATTTGATTATCCAATTGGTCGCGAAGAATTGATGGGTATTGCCTACCGTACCGATTTTGATTTAAAGAATATTGAACGTGTAGCGAAGAAGTCGATGGAATATCGCCCTAAGGATGGCAGTGAATCATTTGTGCCACATGTAATTGAGCCTTCATTTGGTGTCGAACGTCTAGTTATGGCAATCTTGAGTGCATTTTACCAGCAAGACGAGGTTGGTGGTAGTAAGCGTAATGTGTTACGTTTACCGAAGTCGCTAGCGCCAGTATTAGTAACAGTATCGCCGCTGCTAAAGAATAAGCCGGAGCTAGTAGCTAAAGCTAAGGTGGTATATGATGAGCTTAATGATGCTTTCCCAGGCCGCATAAACTGGGATGATAGTGGCAACATCGGTAAGCGCTATCGCAAGGCCGATGAGATTGGCGTGCCAAGCTGCGTAGTAGTTGACTTTGACAGTTTGGATGACGATAGCGTGACGGTGCGTAACCGTGATACTACTGAACAGGAGCGGGTTAAAATTACCGAGTTAGCTAATCATTTTAAAGATTAGTTAACTAAGACAGTGAGAAGAATTAAAGATTATTAGAAATCTGTAGGGCTATAGTTACCATACAGTAGAATAGATCTAAATGTAGGTGATATATTTGACTAAAATAATAAACGCTTAAGACAATGAGTTCAATCTATCACTCCCCATAGCTGAGCCGACGAGTGATAGATTGTTAAGTTTCTATGGTTGGTTGTTCGGGTCTTGGCTCGAGCCAACTCATTTAATGCTTCTATAATACACCATTGTGCTTAAAAATACAAGCACTTTATATTAAACTACAACATTTGTTTTATACTTATCGAATATTTGTTGCAATTGACCATCGAACCCGTGTAGATAATGCTCAGTAGTTGCCGTATTGCTGTGTCCCATAAGCTCCTTTATCTCTTCCAGACTGGCGCCCTTTGACTGCAAATCTGTGGCGAAGCTATGCCGTAGCGCATGGATATGAAATTGCCGTAATCTGTGTATAAAATCCGGGTCGCCGCCTTGCGCTTCTAGCTCGTCCGCATAATTGTTAAATGTAGCGTGTAGGATAGCGCGTAGTGTGACAGTAGATAAGCCTACGCCATAATCTATCTCAGTGCCCCAAAGCTTATTCGTTATGTTGTATTCCTGAACAAACGTGTCTAGCATTTGCCTTGTCCGCACTGTAATGTAGCTCTCGCGGCGTTTACGGCCCTTATCGATGTAGATAACCCTTCTACCGTTAAAGTTATTAAGGCAAAGATTGGCCAGAGCCGTGCGCCTCATACCAGTGTCAAAGGCAATAGCTATCATTAGCGCGGGCTGACTGTCGGCGTATTCAATCACTTGGTCTAGCTCTTGGGCCGTATAAAATATCTTAGGGGCCGGGCCAGAGGCTCGCGGCTTTACTATTAAGGGTGTTTTAACGTTAGTCTTATATCCCATATCGTGCAGATACTTAATGAATGCAATTATTTGTGAAACGTATACGCCAGCTGTAGCCTCGGAGATTCCGCGGCTTCTAATATATGCAATGTATTGGTTAATATCGTCATGAGACAGTTTGCTTATCCTATTGTTGCCGTACCACCGAATAAACCGTATTAGCATGCAGCGTTTAGCTAGCATAGTTGTTTGCGTGAAGTTGCGCACATTTATACAGTAGTCGTAGTACTCGTTTAATGCTTCATTAATCTTCATAATTCATTCCTTTCCTATCTATATAGAATTTCTTTATAAAAAACTAATTTAAAGAAATATTCTATATAGAACAAAATATTAAAAAATTTAACAAAAAAAGACTAAAAACTTGGCTAAAAATGTCGGGTTACAACGTCTAGAATGGTTACTTGCTTGACAATACAACATAAATATAGCAAAAACATTTAAAATGTAACGTTTTTATGGTGTAAATATAGCTAGTACGATACGCAAAATAGACACCTCGGTAAACAGGTGTTAGACAAAAAGCGTAATAAGTTACTAGCTAATAGAGCGCATTCTTCTAGCTAATAACAATTTACGTTTTAATTCTTCATACCGCGCTATATTTGCTGCGTTTACAGAGGCAACAGCAGCTACTGGCGTCTGCAACTTAGATACAACCTTGCGAGCAAGGCCACTGGCTTTCTCTAGAATATAGCTAAGGATTTCAATTGTTTTAGATAAATTAGCTTTTGACCACATTTTGGCGAAGTATGCTTTAGGATTGCGTTTATTCTGAGCAATCTTTACTGATAGCTCAAATAGTTTATCGCCGAAGCGTTTTTGACGGTTCCGGAACATTGGTAGATAGCGGTCATCCTCGACGAGTTCAGCCGCTACACCAAGCCGTTGCCGCATAGTATTAGCCCTTTTAGCATCAACAATTGTTTTAGTCATTTTTACCCTCCAAGATTAACTTTTCTTGAGGAAGTAAAAAGCCCCAGAGAGTACACTAAAATAAGTGCACCCAGAGGGGCAATCGACCGTTATCTTCATTACTTATTATACACATAACATACGTTATACGTCAATAGCAAAATGGCATTTTATCTAGTATAATGTAAATAGCAACGGTTCTTAGGAGCCGTTTTTGTTTTTACAAAAGGGGAGGGTGATGCCAAAGAACATAACAATACCGGAGTTCGAATCAGTAGTGACTACGAGAACGCTTTTAGACAGGTTGTATCTAAAAGGAAGCCCAACTTATACTGATGCGTTAGAGTCGGTAAGGAACGCAGCTAACGATGTGCTAAAAAACTTGGCATTGAACGAAGCGTTGGTAGTTGTACGGCGCAGGCAACGGTTATACGTTGTAGTAACATCCAATAAGCGTATTGCATGTGAGCTAGGCGTTATTGCTGATACGGATGATAAAGGCGTATGCAAGAACGTACAGGTAACGGCATTGGGCTACAAAGGCAGTAGCATTAACGAACCGGGTATAGCTGAACTGCTACTCAGTGTGAGCCAAAAAGAAGAATACGATAGGCACCGAAAGAATCGAATAGTGAGGGATAGTCATAATGGCTAGCGCAACACAGAAGAAACCAGCGGAGGCGAAGCGGTCGAGTAGTCCCACGAAGCAGGGCGGGAAGTATAAGCCAGTTCCACCTAAAGAGTATCAATTTGGGCAGCCACATGGCAACCCACGGAGCAATGGCCACTGGCGCAAAGAAGATACAGCGCGCTACAAACTAGAGCAGATGATGAAGATGACTGAAGATGAATTGAGTGTAGTTAGCGAGGATGAAAACGCCCCTTGTTTTGAGCGTCGTATTGCACGCACCATCAAAGACAGCGAATGGCGCACGATAGAATCGATGATTAATCAGGTATACGGCAAGCCGAAAGAGACGAGCGAAACCATTTTAAAGGGTGAGATAGAAACCAACGGCCGACCATACAAAGGCCTCAGTATTGAAGAAATACAATTGTTGCTGAAATCAGGAAAGTAATGCAGCTGGATGACATCACGGTAAGAGAACTAAAGAAAGAAGCGGCGCGACTAGACTTGTTCAGTTTTTGCCAGCTAATGTACCCTAAGTTCTATTTAGAAAGCCGTAGTTACCTTAAAGACATAACGCACACGCTGCAAGAATTTATTGATAACAGCCCAAAGCGTTTTCTAGTGCTGACCTGCCCGCCACGCCACGGCAAAAGTCTAACGGCTCAAGCATTGATGGCTTGGCTGTTTGGACGCGACCCCACGTTAAAGGTGATGACTGGCAGTTACAACGAGCGATTGTCTACATTATTTGCTAGAAGCGTGCGCAATCTTATTCAGACCGAGAAGGTGGATGATAATATCGTATACTCTGACATATTTAGTGACACTAAAGTGAAATACGGTGAGGCTAGCGCTAGTATGTGGAGTCTTGAGGGAAATAGCCAAGTAAGTTATCTAGCTACCAGCCCGAGCGGTACTGCCACTGGTATGGGCGCCAATGTGCTGATAATCGATGACGTAATTAAGAACGCTGCCGAAGCCTACAACGAGAACACGCTTGATGGGCATTGGGAGTGGTTTACTAACACGATGATACAGCGCCTTGAAGGTGATTATAAGGTGATAGTCATTATGACCCGTTGGAGCACTTCTGACCTTGCTGGGCGCATCCTAGAGGCGTTTGGGGACAAGGTAGAACACATAGAGTATGCTGCAGTGCAACCCGACGGCTCTATGTTGTGTGACGATATACTAAGCGCCGAGGACTACAAGATAAAAACAGCCGAAATGAACGTAGATATTGCCGAAGCCAACTATAACCAGAAGCCGATTGACGTTAAGGGGCGGTTGTATAGCGAGTTTAAGCTATGGGATAGATTGCCAGTTAACGAAGCCACGCTAAACTTCACTGATACTGCAGATACGGGTGAGGACTATTTGTGCTCTATTAATGGCGTAGTGCACGATAGCGAATTCTATATTACTGATTTAGTGTTTACAGACAAGCCAATGGAGGTGACAGAACCGGCAGTGGCAGATTTATTGCACCGCGGGGACGTACAGACCGCTCGAATAGAAAGTAACAACGGCGGTCGCGGCTTTGCACGTAACGTAGAGCGCATTCTAAAGGAGCAGTATCGCACCAATAGAACCGTGATTGAAGCAGTGCCGCAAACGCATAACAAGGAGAGCCGCATTCTAGCCTCTAGCGCTTGGGTGCAAAATCATATCTACATGCCATTAAATTGGCAAACAAAATATCCTGACTTCTACAAGCAAGTAATTAGCTACCAACGCCGTGGCAAGAATAAACACGATGACGCGGTGGATGTACTGGCAAGCATTTACGAATCTGTGACCTCAGAGAGACGCCCAGAGGTGATAGATAAGCGTGGAAGTAGATTAAGAACAATGGGCTATTGGAGCTGATAGAAAGGAGCAAAATGTATCAGGTAAGCAAAGACAGGCAACTAGACGCCAAACTAATTGAGGAAGCGATTGAATACAGCGAGAGCAACCGGCAGCGACTAGACATGCTGAACAACTACTATTTAGGTGAACAGGAAATTACGCGCCGAGTTAAGCAGGACACGCTGAAGAACAACCGGCTGGTGGTAAACCACGCCAAGTACATTACTGATTTGTATGTTGGCTATTTGCTTGGCAACCCGGTAGATTACCAAGTGGATGACGACAAGCTGGATATTCAGCCACTACTAGATGCGTACAAGCGCCAGACAATGGAGAATATTGACGTGGAAATTGCCAAAGACTGCTCAATTTTTGGGCGGCAGTATGAGTATGTATACGCTGATGAGTCGGCTAACCCTTGTTCAGTGGTGCTGGACAGCCGCAACACTGTGGTAGTGTATGACGACACAATGGTGCACCATAAGCTGTATGGCATCCATTACCGACCGATATTCAAGAACCCGCGGGATAAGAAGCCAAGCTATTATGAAGTCATTGCCATGACTGACCGTGAAATCATTAAGTACACGTTAAAGAACGGGCAAGCCACGGAGCAATCACGTGAACAGCACTCATTTGGAGCAGTGCCTCTGGTGGAGTACAAAAATAACGCTGAGCTGAAGGGAGACTTTGAGCCGGTGATTAGTCTAATTGACGCATACAACCTTGTGCAGTCTGACCGCGTTAACGACCGTGAACAGTTGGTGGACGCTATCCTCTGCTTCTATGGTATGGCATTTGACGCCGACCAGATGGCTGACCTCAAGGAAAAGCGTGCTCTAGCCAATATTCCGCCGGATGGCAAGGTGGAGTATTTAACCAAGACTATTAACGAGGGTGATGTTGATGTGTTGCGTCAGACAATTGAGCAAGATATTCATAAAATCTCTATGGTGCCAAACATTAGCGACCAGAACTTTGTTGGCAACTCTTCGGGCGTAGCGATTCGTTACAAGTTGCTAGCATTTGAACAAGCCGTGAAGAACAAGGAGCGCTTCTTTGAGAAGGCTTTGATGGAGCGTTTTGCATTATATACCCACTTCTTAGCGGTGAAGTCTACTATGCAAGAGGTGAAGAAAGAAGATGTTGACGCGGTATTTACACGCAATCTACCATCTAACGATTACGAAACCTCTCAGATGATTACCAACCTAGATGGTATCGTAGACCGCGAACTATTAGCCTCACAGCTATCCTTTGTGAAGGATGCCAGTAAGACCGTAGAGGCAGCCAAACAAGAGTCGGATAAGCCATTGAGGGATGACGAATATGCCACCAACGATTATCCAGACCACAACGCGCTAGACAGCGCCTCCAACTCACTTAATGGTTAAATGAGTAAGAAGCTGGACCTCGATAACATTCCGCCATTGCCAAAGCACCTGCGCAAGCAGGTGTATGGTGATGACTATAACGATACATGGAAGCTGCGCTATAGTGGCTTAAGTAACAGTGAGAAGCGCACTCTTGGCACGTTTTTAAAGTATCAAGATGCTAAAGAAATCTATTGGGTGCCAGAAGTAAACGAACCGGATGGCAAACGTTCGCCAGACTTACTGATTGACGGCATTAAGGTTGAGATAAAAGGCGTTACTACGTTGTCGTCCATAGACCACCAGTTAAAGAAGGCGTATGGGCAAGTATGCGATTCGGGTGTTGTTTTAGTGGACGCGAGCGAGTCAACTCTAGATGTAGCAAGTATACGGTCTAGCGTGGCGCACATAGCACGTAAGTATGATATTCCATCATTTGCTGTGGTATCGGGGAATGATATTATAGATTATAAAATCAAAAAGACGATTCATCAACCGCAAACTACAGGTGCTCGCGACCTAGAATCGTCTTATATTTCTATACTACCAAACACTGAGCAGAAAGTCAAGCCCCTAAATGAACTATTTTCTAACAAAGATGGTGCTGCTGAGTTATCCGCCCCACTCAAGCCTCGCAAGCGCACCAACGCCTACTGGCAGCGCCGCGTGGAGCATACCTATCTTGAGAGTGAGAAAGCGGCGGATGCTTACCGCAAGCGTGTGAGCCGAGTCTATGCTGATGCACAAAAGACTTGCCTTGTGGAGTTAAAGCAGCTATACGAGGATTGCTGGAGCAAGCAAGCAGGCTTTGACCGCGCCAAGCTAAGGCAAGTAGTGAACGCTAAGACCATGGCAGACTTCCGGCGTAAGCTAATTGAGGCTAATCTTCAGAACAGTTTGCCGCCAGAGTACAGTGGTAGAGTAACCAGATTGCAACTACTAGACGCTCAACTCTGGTATGCTGCGCATAAGGCTGGGCTAGACCAGACGAATATAGTGACCGCCTCTAGTGCTAAGACCTATGAAGACGCCTACTACAAGACAGCGTACAACATAGCAACTGGCACTGGACTTATGCCAACCTTTACAACACTGGATACGGATGCTATTAACGCAGTACTAAGCGAGAAGTTCAGCGGTAAGAGCTACTCCGAGCGCATTTGGACTAATTCCGACTTATTAGCTAAGCAATTAAGCACCAAGCTAGCCAGCGCTATAGCCACTGGTCAGTCAATCAGCAAGACAGCCAAAGACTTCCGCGACCGCTTCGGTGTCTCTAGATACTATGCCGAGCGCCTAATCCGCACAGAGACTAACCATTTTTATAACCAAGCAGCTAGTGACTCGTATAAGGCGATGGGGATAGACAAATATAAGTTTATTGCCACGCTGGATAGCCGTACTAGTGAGATATGTGCCCATATGGACGGTAAAATAATAGAGGTAGATAAAGGCGCAGTTGGGGTGAACATTCCACCGTTGCACCCGAATTGCCGCAGTACAATAGCACCATATCTCGGTAAAGACCTAGACGCGTTAGTAAACGCCCGTGCTTACCACGACCCAGACACGGACAAGACAGAGTATTGCGACAACATGACCTATGACGAGTGGCGCAAGTGGGTAGACTTAGAACCTGAGCCACCCGAGGATGTAGTAGCAAGGGTTAAAAATACAAAGCATATTCCAGTGGTTGACGAGAATGGCAAGCCAATTGTGAATTACGGTATTACACCGCTTGAGCCACAGGGTGGTACGCCAGCTCTAGACTTTTTAAGGAGGCTATACTACAGCAAATCTAGACACCATGTGGATTACAATCCGGTTTGCGAGCTAGAAAAGCCTTTAACTTCTGATGAGATAGTACATAAGATAGCTGGCGGTGATAAGACTATACCGGGCTCTTGTGCAAGTGTAGCACTAGCGTATGTTGCCAACAGACTGGGGTTGGATGTATTGGATTACAGAGGCGGAGAGTCGATGATGTATTTTTCAGATAGAACTGGTAAGGTTGAATTTTTCCGTTCATTAGGGATGGGCGTGTTTGCGGAAAGGAATCTGAATGATTTCATAGCAGTGAAACGGTTGTTAAAGCAAGTAAACGAGGATAAAGATAAAGAGTATATGCTGATGACTGGTAGACACGCCTCCATAGTGCGGAATAGCAGTAAATATGGCTGGCAGTATCTAGAATTGCAATCGCCATATTCTAACGGTTATAGAGGACTAACATCTGAAAGGTTGAAAAATAGATTTGATTGCAAGACTTATAATAGTAAATGCCATAGCAACGTTGGAAGCAGTAGTTTCTTGGTACCATTAGATAATTTCGCAGATAGTATTACATTTCGTGAGTATATGGGGTATATTAATACTAAGAAATATTCACAAATGAAAGGGAAAAGCGGTGCCATCAGATAGTATTAGACGAGGTAATAATTTGTATACATTCTACAAGAAAAATGAAGGCGACAAGATATATTGGGTTGACCATGATATAATACGCCCTAATACAGATGAGCTTAGTGTTTTTGAGGGCGAACTTTTAATCTCCTTCGACCATCATAATATGCTTAATTTATGGTGTGATTATCCATGGAAGTTCACCCCAGAACAAAAGGCGCTGTTCGACAAAGAAAATCCTTATTGGGCGGGCTTCTTCAAGCGCCGCAATGGTACTGAGCCGCCGATAGTCGACGAGAATGGTGTTGGCACGATACACTTCAACGACTAAAAGCCCATCAGCAGGCTAAGCGCTGGGTAATTTGTATACACCATGGTACAAAACTGTATACATTTGACGCTAAAAATGCACACCAAGGAGTACAAAACTGTATACACCATGGTACAAAACTGTATACATCCGCCTCTGCAAAAAATCCTAACTATTAATTAGGTTGTCGTAAGCATATGTGGTATACTAAATAGTAACAGCGAGGGGTGTCAAAGCTTTCTTGCGTTTTTAACCTAGCCGACGGGCGTAAAACGTGGAGGATTTATGGCGGAAGCTACAAATCAAGACTCTGACAACTCCAGTCCAGTTGAATCAACAGAGGTAAAAACGACTACTACTCAAAAGACCTTCTCTCAAGACGAGGTCGATGCTTTAATTGGCAAGCGCCTGACAAGGGAGCGAGCTAAAACCGACGAGGCGACTAGGGCTGCTATTGCTGCTGCAATCGCTGAGCACGACAAGAAAGCACGTATGACTGAAGAGGAAAGGTTCGCCGAGGAACGCAAAGCTAAAGACGACGAACTGGCAGCTCGTGAACAGAGCATTACGCTCCGTGAGAACCGCACAGACGCCGTAGAGAAGCTAGCAGAACTTAACATCGACACCAAGTTGGCAGACTTCGTAGTTGACTTAAACCGAGATAAAATGCAGGAGAATATCCAGCGGCTCAATAAGGCATTTAACGAAGCAGTAGCAAAAAGCGTAGAAGCCAAGCTAGCGGGTAAAACCCCGACCGACTATGGTGACGGGTCGAAGAGACCAGAACCAAAGAAGGCAACTGCATCAAGCGACCGGCGTTTCTTCAGTCGCAATGGTGTAACTGCTTTTTAGCCAAAAGGAGGATACTATATGGCACGTACTAGCGCTTTAGGCGTAATGAACGATACAAACAAGGCCGAATTAACCGAATTATACGGTGAATTATTGGAAGGCGTATATAAGGGTGCAGTTTCAGAGCAAATCAAGAACAAGATGTACTCTGGCGACCCAACAACTGGTTCAGTAGAAGTACCACGCTTCAAGAACGCAGCAGCAGCCAACTATGGCACTGCACGTACTGGTGGCAAGGGCGCTGCATTGGACAACAAGGGCAAAGTCACCGTTAATGTCAACGTTGACCGCGAAATTGTGGAAGAGATTGAAGGTAAGGATGTGCAATTGTTCGGTGTGCCGGATATTATTGCTCGCCGCACTCAAAACCACGTTAGCAGCATGACCGCTGACCTTGATTCAGCATTCTTTAAGGAGGCTGAGACTGTAGCTCACGCTGTAACCACCACCGAGACCGATATTGAAGAAGTGGTTGAGGCTGTAATTCAGAATATTGAGACCACCAAGAACGAGTTTGTCGACGGTGTAGACCGCAGCCAAATCGTTTTGACTCTAACACCAAACGTTTACGGTAAGCTCCGCAACCATATCGACAAGGTATCAGTACCAACAGCTGACTCTGGCGAAGAAGAGATTGAGATGTTCCACGGCGTACGTGTGTTCTCAAATACTCGTCAGACCGCAGCTGCTATTGCTATGGTAGACGGTGCTATTGCACAGCCAGTGTTGACTAATGAGTACAAGGACGAACCAGTGCCACTCAGCAACGCCCATGCAGTTGAGTTGTTCTATAGCTATGGCACCAAGGCAGTCACGCCTGACCTTGTAGCAAAGCTAGTAACA
Source organism: uncultured Candidatus Saccharibacteria bacterium (assembly GCA_947253285.1). Taxonomy (GTDB): domain Bacteria; phylum Patescibacteriota; class Saccharimonadia; order Saccharimonadales; family Saccharimonadaceae; genus Nanoperiomorbus. The sequence goes on from CAMXXV010000001.1 coordinate 47,871, forward strand.
TTGCCAGCAAAGGCAAAATAGGTAACGAGAGAGGTTGAAATGCCAGAAGACCAGCGCGCAAGGATAAAAAACTATACGAAAGCAATCAATAAAACAGTGGCAAGTGAAGACGAGGCGTTATTGGACACCGTACTAAGTGAGGTGGCGGATAGAGTAATGCTTTATCTAAACGACACGAAAATTGATAGCAAACTAGAACATGTTATCGCCCGCATTGCATCTGGTGTTTTCAACCAATCACGCACTGAGTCAACCAGTGGTGCACCGACTATGGCTATTAGCTCAGTTAGCGATAATGGTCAAAGTGTCAGTTATAGCAGCGAAGTGCAGCGGTATTTGACTTCTGCTACCGACCAAGAGCTATTTACTGGCTTTGAACAGTTGTTGAAGCGATATAGGAGAATCAATGTTGTGGCCGACTAGTGCCAGCAGCGCAATTAAGGCAGCCTTTTACGACAAGTCTTTTACTGTATCAACCGACACGGTAGAAATGGACGCAGAAGGCGGGATTAAGCCCGTAGCGGGCGTTAAACGGCAATACATGGGTAATGTACGCTTTAACGACTTAGGGCAGCTGCAGACCGAGTTGGGCTTGACTGAATCAATCGCGATAGCAGTGACTTGCAGTCCAACAACGAAAGTATCGCTAAACGATACGCTAACATATGACGGTAAGCAATACAAAGTATTCGATGTAATACCAGCTGACTCACATTTAACTGTAGTAGGCAAGTTATGAATCTATCGGTGGAAATTGCAGGTGTCAAACGGCTAACAGGCAAGTTGACCGCAATACCAGAATCAACCCATCAGAAAGTTAAGCGTGCAATACAGCAGGCTACAGCATTAGTGGAAGCTAGTGCTAAGCCGCTCTGCCCAGTAGACACTGGCACATTGCGCGCTAGTATCAGGTCGAGGGTTGACGATGACAACGGCAAGACGGTAGGCCGTGTATTTACAGGGGTAGAATACGCAGCATACGTGGAGTTTGGCACTGGCGCTTTAGCTGTTGGCAGTTATCCGTACAAAACAGATAAGCCACTGAGCTATTCACCGAAAAAGGCTTGGTACTACAAGGATAGCGAAGGCGTTTGGCATATTGGTGTAAGCCAACCAGCCAGACCGTTTTTAGGCCGTGCCTTCAACGAGAATAAACGGACTATTAAGCAGCTACTAACAGAGGCAACGAAGGGGAAGTAGGATGTATAACCCAAAGCAAGAGGTGTACAAAAAGCTAGCAGAGTTAAAGGGCGTTGCAGTGAGCCAAAGCTCGCAGAACGTGTTTAATGAAGTGCCGGCGGTGACTTATCGGGTTGCTAATAATGCGGCTAATTATAGTCTGGACAACGAGATAACTCGTCAAGACATTAGAATAACAGTAGATATTTTTACTGAGGATAGTGTGACGGCGAGCGACGTTTTGGCTAAAGTCGAGGCCAAAATGCGTGAGATTAACTATCGGCTAGAGGCATCTTTAGACGTACCAGCGCCTAAAGGAGCGTTGTATCACGTAAACGCTACATTTGATAGCGTGCGTTAATGGAGGAGGAAAAATGGCAGGTATCCAAACAATCGGCACAACTTTTACTATGAAGAAGATTGCCGGTGAAGACAAGGATATGGTGGTTGCAAACTTGACCAGTATCGGTGAGCAATCAACCGAGATTGAAGAAATCGATGTAACTACGCTAGACAGCCCGAATGGTGCTAAGGAGTACATTGCTGGCGCTATGGATAGCGGTACGGTTGACTTTGAAGGCAACGTTAAGACTAAGGGGCAAGTGACAGCACTAGACAAAGTGTTTACCAGCCGCAAGAATCGCGACTTTGTGGTTTGCTATCCAAACGGTGACACGCTTGACCTTAACGGTTACATTTCAACCTTTAAGTTCGGCGAGGCTACCACTGATGGCTTGTATACCTTTGGCTTTACGTTGAAGCTATCTGGCAAGCCGAAGTTTACTGAAGGCAAGAACACGCCTCAGTAAATACCAAAAGCGCCAAGAGGGCGAGCGCTGAATCGCCCTCATGATATTTGGAGGGTAATATGGAACTCAATTATAAGGCAATTAATGTAGCTAAGGCAGAGAAGGCAGCTGGCTGTAGCTTTTTTAACGCAATGGCGGAACTGCAAGATACACCATCTGTTTTGACTCTGTTGTTCTTGTTGCAGGCGGGCGGTTTGACCGAAGAAGAGGCTGGCGATTATTTGGATAAATACGGTGTTGATGAAGCTGCGCCAAAAATCCTTGACGCGATGTCTGAGTCTGGTTTTTTAAAGAAGGTGCTTCAGAACCGGAAAGCCAGCTTGAAGAAGCTAGACGAAGCAGCGCACACGAAGAAGAAGTCAGAAACTTCACCAGCTACTGGCGAGAGCAAGAAATAGTAGCCTTCCAAATCGGTTTGCCGATAGCTGACTACTGGCAATTAACGCTTGGGCAATTCAAGCATGCCTTAGAAGGCTACCGGCGCCGGATACAAGACGAGGCGAGAAATGCCGACGCGCTCAATCATATATTGGGCAGCTATATTGCAAAAGCATTCCACCAGCCTAACAAATACCCAAAGCAACCACTGTTAGCCGAAAAAGATGCGACACAGCAGTCTAACAATAGGGTAATGAGCGACGATGAGATGAATCTAATCGGGCGCTTGATAGCAAGAAGGAATTAGAATGGCAACCACCATAGATGAATTACAAGTAATTATATCGGCCAATAACGCTCAGTTTAGTCAGAAGCTAAATGAGACCAACAATCAAGTGGCCAATTTGAGCAAGAATATTAGCCGCTCGTTTAGAGGCGTTAGTGCTGGTGCCGTTATGGCTGGCTCAGTCTTATCTAGCGTATTATCCACGGCGTTTAGGGCGGTATCCGCCTCTGTAGATAAGGCGGTAGAGCGACTGGATGCGCTGAACAACTTCCCGCGGGTAATGAGTAACCTTGGAATCAGCGCCAGCGAAAGCCAAAAGACCATCCAGTATTTGAGCGATAAACTTGTTGGGCTACCAACGACTATCAACGAAGCAGCGTTAAGCGTACAGCGTTTAACCAGTGCCAATGGCAACATTAAGGCCTCAACGGCGATGTTCCTAGCAATGAACAACGCTATTCTGGCTGGTGGCGCGCCAATGGACTTGCAACGTAGTGCTTTGGAGCAGCTCAGTCAGGCGTATACCAAGGGCGTGCCAGATATGATGGAGTGGCGCACCATGATGATGGCGATGCCGGCTCAGTTGAAGCAGGTGGCGATGGCGATGAACTTGCCAAGCGCCGACCAGCTGGGCGAAGCGCTCCGTAATGGCCAAGTGTCAATGAATGACTTTATGGCTACTATGGTAAAGCTAAACAACCAAGGCATTGCTGGTTTTCAATCATTTGCCGACCAAGCCAAAAACTCTACTGGTGGTGTAGCTACTGCGATAGCCAACCTCAAGACGGCGATAGTGCGCGCGGTATCGAGCATTATGGATGCAATTGGGCAGGCGAACATATCAGGTTTTATCAGTACTATTGCGAATAGTATCAATGCGGTGGTGCCATATATTGTAGGCTTTACTAAGGTAGTAATGGAAGCGGTTGGCTGGGTAGTTGGGCTATTTGGTGGAACGATTAAGACAACCAAGTCAATTCAGACCAGTGCTCAGAGTGCAGGCGCTTCGGTTGGCAAGATAGCTAACAATGCAGGTAACGCTACAAAGGCGCTAGGAGGCGCGCAGAAAGCCGCTAAGAAGCTAAAGGGTACATTGGCTAGCTTTGACGAGATGAACGTACTGGAAGCCCCTCGGGCTGCTGCAGGAGGCGGTAAGTCTGGCGGCGGCGGAGCTGGTGGAGGCGCTGGTGGCGGTGGTGCTGGTGGTGCTAGCGTGGCGATGCCGACTGTCGATTATGGCAATAAGCTTAACGACGTAGCTGGCAAGGCTGATGCGATAGCAAAGAAGATAAAGGATTTCTTGCAGGGTGCATTTAATTTGGACTGGAACAAGATAGCGCAGGCGTTCGGCAAGTTTTGGAACGACTTAAAGAAAGCTGCAGAGCCAGTGGGCAGAGTAATTGGTGATATTTGGAAAAACTACCTCAAGCCGTTGGTAACATGGACGGGCAATTCATTATTGCCAGCTGTACTGAATGCGCTTGGTGGTGCTATTCGGTTTGTAGCAGCGGTGCTAGAATCGGCGTGGAACTCGTTTATTAAACCATTTATGGACTTCTTCGTGGTGCCAATTGCAAAGTTCGCGGGCAGTTTGTTGGTTGATACGCTAAACGCTATTGGCGATGGGCTGAGAAAATTGTCAGGTGATAGCAATACTATAAACCTCATAGCCGCCGGTGTAACGGTATTAGGCGCAGCTATAGCAGGTAGTGCAATCGTCAGCTGGTTTAACAATGCCGCGGCCGCTGTCAGGGCGTTTACCAGCGGAGCCGCAACATTTAAGACATTGCAAGAAGTAATTGGCGGCCCTATGGCTAATATAGTCAAGTTTGCCATACCAGTAGTTGAATCCTTTAAGAATATAGCCACATTCGCTATTGGGCTGAAAGACGCGTTTATCTTGGCCGGCGGTGGCTTTGCTGGGCTGCAGGCTGTTATGGTAGCGCTAGGCGACACAATAAAGACAAGTGTTCTTTCTGCGTTCACTGCTATTATGGCACATCCATTGGTTCTCGCTGGGGTGGCATTGATTGGTGGGCTTGTATTTGTGTTTGGGTCTCTCAGCGCAGCTATGCACACCGGCACTAGTGAGGAGATGCAACAAAAGGCACAGGCTGATGCTTTAAAAAAGTCGCATGATGGAGTAAAACAAGCAGTAGAAGGAGTCAAAAAGGCTGAGGATGATTTAAGTAATGCTAGAGCGTCCAAAATAGATGCTCAGATAGCGTATACCCAGGCAATTGACCAACAAAAGAAAGCGCATGAAGATTTAGCCAACGCAGTAAAGCAGAACGGCGTGACTTATGAGGAACTAGTTAAGCAAGTAGACAACGGCTCACTGAGCTATGAGAACATGACACCAAAGCAGCAGGCGGTATACAACGCCGGCTTGCAGCTAGACAAGGCAAATCAACAAGTTGAATCTTCACAAGGTAAACTAAACAAAGCAACTGAAGACGCGAAGAATAAACAAAACGACTTGAAGAACGCGCTTGACCAGAAAAAGGCTAGCCTAGAAGCGGACGCCGTATCACAGGCCGTAATCTCCGGGAAGTACAAGAATACCCAAGACGCAATAAAAGCGCTGAAAGACGGCACATTGCAGTACAAGGATGAGCACGGCAACATGACTAAGGCTAACTCTGGTGACGTTGAGCGGCTTGAGGGCACTATTAGGGGCAAAGCGAACGATATAGTGAGAGATTACAATAACACTGCATCTGGTGCCAAGGCTGGCTTCTTCGGGCCTATGGGCGTAAGCTTGAACAACGCTGGTAAGGCAGTAGGAAACTGGGCGCGTGACGCTGGCAATGCACTAAGTAACTGGGCTCGAGACGCTGGTAAGTCAGCCGATGACGCTAAACACGGTCTGGAGAAGGGGCTCGGTGACTTGGGCCGCTGGGGTAGTGACCGCTGGAATGACCTCAAGAATGCGTTTAGAGATGCGTGGGGCGCGTTCAAGAATATCGGCGGTAATATTTTGCGCGGGTTAGGTGAAGGAATAGGCAACGTGGGAAATTGGCTTAAGAACAAGTTTAACGGTGCGGTTAACGGTGTAAAGAAGGCTTTGGGCATCCACTCGCCGTCAAGAGTGTTCAAGAGTATCGGCGATTACATGAGCCAAGGTATGTCTATTGGCTTCGATAAGAATTTAGGTAACTTAGTAACCTCTGCTAGTGAATTATCCGACCAGATAAACAGTAAAATGGCATTGCCACTATTTGACACACCTAGCTATAGTGGCACCATAGAACATACTCTAACCGCGGATATAGCTTCGGCTATACAAGCTTCTCCGATTTCGTTGACAGTAAATCTTGGCAACGAACGTTTAGTCGACCAAGCTATCAGGGGCATTAATGACCGCAGCTTCTTGAATAACCAATATGCACTGAATATATAAGTTTGTGTGGTATAATCTGAGTACAAGCTTAATAACAAGGAGTCATATGGACAAGCAGCAAGACGAGAAGAAGCTTAACTGGTGGGGGAAGCGAAAGCTGTGGCAAAAAATATTAATCATATTTGTGGTTGTATTTATTATCTTTTGGTTTGTTACTCCTAGCAGTGAGCACAGCAAAGACAGCGCGGATAAAAACAATGCGTCAGGTCATATAACAACAAGCCATATGATAGAAAGGGTGAAGGTCATAGACTTGTCTACAATGGACGATAGGGCTATTGCAGATTGGTGTAAAAAGGTTGGTCTAAACTGCGTACAAGAGCCCACATACTCTGATACCGTAGAGAAGGGCAAATTTATCTCTCAGAGCGATGCTGTCAATGCGGAAGTCGTAAAAGGTATAACAGTAACATATAAGCGTTCTCTAGGTAAACGGCCGAATATGGAGCAGCAAAATGCATTAGCTAAAGCTCAAATATATTCAGATAACATGCACTTTTCAAAGAAAGGCATATACAAGCAGCTAACATCTCCGTACGGCGAGAAGTTTGATGCGGCCGCCGCTCAATACGCCATAGATAATCTAAATGCAGACTACAACAAGAATGCTCTAGAACAAGCTAAGACTTACAGAGATACCATGAAGATGTCCAAGAAACAGGTATATGACCAACTTGTGTCTCCTTATGGTGGCAATTTCACTGCATCTGAGGCAAAATACGCCGTCGACCACATGGACTAATTGGCGGGAGATATAACCAATGGTTAAACGAGTAGAGTGTCCTAAATGCCGCAGCATTAATGTTAGTCCGTTGGGTGAGCATAAGAAAGGCTTTTCGGTTGGCAAGGCGGTTGGTGGAGCGATTCTAACGGCTGGCATTGGCGGTATTGGATTACTTGCTGGGTTTTGCGGTAAGAAAAAGGGCTATGACATGCTATGCAACAACTGTGGTGTTGTCTTTCGCATAAAGTAGCCTAGATTTACGCTATCAATAGCCCTCTTCGTGGGGGCTATTTAGTATTAACAGTGGTATTATGTTATACTAGTATTAACAGCGTATAGCTCTTCTAACATAAGGGAGGTTTGCCAGTGGGTGGCGACTTACTAAGAATAAACGGCGCGACTATAGTTGGACTTAAGGAGTACAAGGTCGGCTATAACAAGCTCTGGAAAGACGCCGAGCGCAATATGAACGGCGATGTGCGCGCCTCATTAATTGGTATTTTTCCAAAGCTGCAGTTAACATTTAGGGATGCACTGGATTCCGGTCAGATACGGCAAATCTCTGGGCTACTCAACCTACCGTATTTCGACGTTAGCTATTACGACCCAACTACCTCTGGCGTAGTAACAGCCAAATATTATTCAGCAGACTTTACTGTAGAGCTGCTAGATAAGTATCGCGGGCTATACAAGGGCTTTAGCGTGGATTTAGTACCAGTATCGAGGCGCTAACGTGATACAGACAACTGACGCAATTAAAACAGCTATGAAGGCACCGGTGAAGGTGATTGGTGCAACTATAGCGGACGCGAGCGGCTTTAAGGCTAGCTCAAAAGACAATCTTATTTCAGTGGAGCTAGAGCAGGCTGGTGCACTGTTCAACGCCGCTACTAAGCAAATCTCTGTGAAGTTGTTAGGTGTGAGCTATAACTTGCAGGGTAAAACACTTAACTTAACGATAGATGTGCAAGTTGACCCGAGTAAAAACCAGTGGGAGAGCATTAACCTAGGCGCATATAAGGTGGATACCGAGGAGCGGAGTTTGGATGCTGGCACAACAACAGTGAAGGCATATGACGCAATGGGCACACTAGCAAAAACAGTGTATGTAGCTGGGCAATTAAAATACCCGTGCACCGTGAAGGAGCTGGTAGAGCAAATTGCTAAGCGGTTTGAACTGAAGACAGACATCAGATGGGACGGGCTACCAACCAGAGACTACAGGATACCGGAGGACTTGTACGCTAAGATAAATAACACAACTTACCGAGATATTCTGGCGCAAGTGGCTGGAGCAACTGCGTCAATAGCACGGGTTACTGGCGCTAATACATTGCAGTTAGTTCCGGTGAAGAGTGAAGTGGTGGATAAGCTAACATTTAGCAACCTCAAGACGTTTAAGAATAGCCCGTTGTTCGGCGCGATTAATTCTTTGGTGTTGTCTCGTGCGCCGCAGGAGGACAATATTGTGTTGCAGGAAAGGATAGAGGAGGACGAATAAATGGCGGAAGGAAACTTAACTACAGCTATAACACTTATTACTACCGACACTGCGCAATATGTAGGCCAAAATACCTATCATTGTATATCGGAATACAAGACCGCGAAGGCTGAATGTGCTTTTAAAATATCAAATACATCATTAAGGCCGAGCACTACATATTCAGTGAAGTTCACTTTAAAGAACGGTGAAGAGATTGACAAAGTCGCTACTGGGGTAAAAATCAACTATGTACGCGTAAGCAATGAAGCCAAAAAACAGGGTGATGTCTACACTATGTCATTTAGTACTTCGGAAGACTTATATGATACACGTACTATAATAACGCTATACGTGTCGGTAACCTTTACAGAATTTGATATAAATGGGTTCTGTAGCTTTGACATTCGAGATATTCAAATTACGCCAGAAAGTGGGTTGCCAAAACCACCGAAGCCCAAGCCGGAACCGCCAGTGCACCAAGGAGAAGATACGGGAGATATAACAGTTTCCGGCACAAATGCACGACGTATAAACAGTAACACCTATCGTAGCGAGGTAAAGTACTATTCTTCAGACGCTAAATGTATTTTAAAGATACCAGATAGGATTTTAAAGCCAAGCACTACGTACTCAGTGAAGTTCACTTTAAAGAGTGGTGAAGGACTTGATGAATTCTCTACGGGAGTGAAGCTTGGCTATACGCGTATAAGCAGTAGCGCCAATATGCAGGATAGTGTCTACACCATGACATTTAGTACTCCAGCTGTGTTAGATGCTAACGAAATATCGTTTTACGCATCAGGGTCTTTTGTAAAATGGGACAGCCATGGGTCGAATTATTTTGAGATTCAAAACTTTCAAATTACGTCTGCAGACGAACATGTGACGCCGCCGGCACCAGAACCACCTAAGCCAAAAACTAAACCGAAGTTCGATGCATCGATGGAAGTGCCATATCCTCCGACGATTAGTAAGTGGGGTTTATGGAGGCTGAAGTTTAGAAATATTGGCGATGTTACTTTGCATAACGCAACCATGGTTTGCAAGCTACCTGCTGGGCTTAAGCCGATGACAGACCCAGCAGCGTCTAAGGGCGAATTTACTGGGAGTCTAGATGGCGGGATAGTTTTCTCGGAGGTTAAAGCAGGCGAAGAAGTGGGAGTATATTTCTATGCTGCCGCTGAGCCGAGCAAATTAAAATATGGTAGTAATGAATTAACAACCACCGTTAGTGCAACCACTAAAGAGCTGGCACGTGAAGATGAATCTTTGCTTGGTAATAATACCGTAAAGGTTACTGTGGTTTATCCAAAGCCAGAGCCACCTAAGCCAAAGCCTAAGCCAAACTTTGATCTAAAGCTGGAGGCCAATAAGACGGCCGTAGAAGTAGGTGAACAAGTTAAGTTTACGGCAACACTCATTAACACTGGCAACACTGATTTGCATAACGCAATAGTAACCGCGACATTACCGGAGAGTGTAAAGCCAGTTGGCGCTATCACGTCTACGGAAACACTAAAGCGGGGTGTAAAGCTACCGACCGTTGGCGTTGGCAAAAGTGTGTCGTTCTCCTTCTATACTGAGCCCGATGCAGAACTCTTAAAGTTCGGCAACAATGAACTATCAATCACAGCCAACGCTTCAACTGATGAATTAAGCCAAGAGCTAGATAAGTCTAACAATACAGTAAAAATAGTAGTTAATAAGCCGAAGCCAAAACTTAGCTTTGACGCCGCAATCAAGGCCGACAAAAACACAATCAGCATAGGCGACAGCGTCAACTATACCATTGAGTTCAGCAACACCGGCGAAGTAGACTTGCACAACATCAACATCACTGGCACTTTACCGGCTGGGCTCAAACTAGTAGAAGACAGCGTTAAATTAGGCGCTAAATTTACCGGCAACCTAGCGGGTGGCCTACTCTTAACAGAGGTAAAAGCAGGCGATAAAGCTACCATGACCTTTACCACCACCACTGTTAAGGGCAAGCTAAAGTATGGCAACAATGAGTTATCCGCAAGCGTCAGCGCAACCACCAAAGAACTGGCAACTGAATACAGCACTCTACTGGACAATAACACCGCCACAATAACAGTAGTCTATCCACGGCCACAGCCTAAGTTTAACCTAACGCTTGAGGCCAACAATCTAGCCATAAAGACAACTGAGACCGCTAAACTCACCGCCACCTTTACTAACACCGGCGAAACAGATTTACACAACACGGTGGTCACAGCCGTATTACCTGCAGGCTTGAGCTTATCTGGGCCTATTGAACCAAAGAAGATAACCGGTAATTTGCAACAGGGCGTAAAACTGCCAGTTGTTGCGCCAGGCAAGAGCCTCACATTCTCATTCACAGTCAAGCCTAATGCGAAACTGTTGAAGACTGGCAACAACCCACTATCTGTGACTCTCAATGCTACAACTGACGAGTTAGGTCAGGAACCAGATACAGCAGATAACACGGTAACGCTAACAGTTCATAAGCCAGTAGCTAAGTTTAACCTAACACTTGAGGCAGATAAGTCCATTATAAAGGTTAAGGAGACGGCCAAGCTTACCGCCACCTTTGCCAATACCGGCGAAACTGACCTGCATGACATAGTAATAATAGGCACACTACCCGACGTTATAAAACTTGCTAGCTCTATTGAGTCTAATGAAATAACCGGCGACCTGCGACAAGGTATAAGGATGCCAGTTGTTACTCCTGGTAAAAGTGTATCATTCTCATTCACAGTTAAGCCTCATGCGAGACTCTTAAAAATCGGCGACAATAAGATAACTGTTACTCTTAGCGCCACAACTAGGGAGCTAGAACAAGAGCCAAACACGGCCGACAACGCAGTTGACATCACAATCCAGAAGCCAGATCCATCAAAACTATGGCCGGAAGAAGTGAAAGAAGTAAAGCTGGCCAACAATGAGATACTTGACGACGACCGCCAGACGCTAATTAAGCCAATTTTTGAGGCAGTCAAAGGGCTAAAATTCACACCGTTAGAAATCACTACAGAAGGGCACGGTTGGTATGAAATTGGCGACCACATAGCAATTGAGAATGGTAAAGAGCAGTGGCAAGCTATAGCTACCCACATCAAGCTAACCATAGATGGCGGTATAAAGGAAGAAATTAAGAGTATTGCGCCAACCGCTACAACCACCAACTATGCGCTAGCAGGCGGCATTAAGAAGACCATATATAACACCGAGATAAAAGTAGACAAGCAGAAGCAGGAAATTGCTCAAATAGTGTCGCGGCAGGATAAGCAGGATGCTAACATTAAAGAGACCTACACTAAGGTTAAGCAGGACATAAGCGGCGTTACTACTACTATCCAGGAGACGGGCGGCGGCAATATCATTTATAACTCGGTAGGCTTTGACGCCGATAATAATGGTAAATTGGCCGACTGGACGATTAGGGGGAAGGCATCGGGCCAGTCTTCACCGGAGTCTCTAGCCTCAGGTGCCTTATCCGGTAATCAAATTGCTTTGAGCGGAGGGGCAAAGATTACACAGCGTGTGCTAGTGACCCCGAATAACCGTTATTCACTGTCCTTTAGAGTTAAAAAGGGTGCGCTGGGCACGGCCACCGTGTCATTGACCAACGACATTGACGACTTTGTTGTGACAATACCGAGCGGTAAGGACGAGTATTGGGTGGAGCATAAGTTGTCCAAGATTAAGCCTACAATTAACTACTTTGACGTGGCAATATCATTGAGCGATGATGTATCATTGTTCGCGATAACTGATCTAATGTTAAACGCGGGCGACAGCACTATGCCTTGGGTGCAGGCTTCCGGTGAGACGTTAAACACCAAAGTATCCGTGACTAAGCACGGGCTAAAAGTAAAATCTAATATCCATAATGGCGATTATGTGGAGATGACACCGCTAGAATTTGCCGGTTATTCAACTGTTAGTGGTAGCCTGCAACGAGTATTTTCATTAAACCGTGACACAACAACCGTGCAGAAGCTAAGCGCAGTGCAAAGAATATATATGCCACCGATAATGATTGTGCCAGTAAAAAGTGGCGAGCAGGCTGGGTGGTCGTTTGTAAAAATTGAATAGGAGGTAATATGGCTAGTAATGGTAATTTAACATCAAACAGTGCAGGAGCTTCGTACCCTAATCCATGTAATCTATACTTTGAATGGTGGGTATCTAATACAAATCAGTCAGAGAACTGGACTGAGGTGTCGTTTAGCCTTAAGGCTAGCGGCGGCAAAAAAGGTTATTGGACATACTACAACAATATCTCGCTGACCGTAGGCGATGAGGACTTGTCCGAGCCCCGTATTAAGGCATATAACGGTCAAGAGCTAATATCCAGTACAAAAAGGTTTTACCATGATTCACAGGGCAATTGCAGCTTTAGTGTACACTTTGAGGCGGGTATATATACGAGCGGGGTGAACGCTGACGCTGACGGTACATGGCAATTAGACCCAATAGCGGCACAACATGACAATCCTGCACCAAGCGCTGAATATCTGAAAATCAACACGGCCACCTCTTTTAGCAATGACGAAAGCCCAACAGTGAGCTTTTATAATCACGGCGGGTATAATGTACGGTGTAAAATTGAGGTTGACGGTGACATAGAGCACCCAATTGTGCGCTGGGTTGACGATAACGCTACAACATGCACCTTTAATTTTTCAGACCAAGAGCGGCAATTTTTGCGTAGTAAATTCCACGGTAACAATACGGAAGTAAACGTGCGCTTTGTGGTAAGCTCAATGCGCGGCGATACAGAGGTAGCTTATTCTTACGCGGATAGAAAATGCATTCTCGGCAGCGCCATACTGCCGCGCGTGCATTCATTCTACTTCACAGATGGAAATAGAAAGGTTGAGGAACTAGTGGGCAGAAAGCGGGTTCTTGTCCGTGGTGCTTCGCGCATAGTGCTATATATTCCCGCAAGCGGTAAGGGGGAGGCATTTTATGGGGCGCATGTCGTCAGCTACGGCGCTACTTTCTCCGGCATGGTGGCTAGTGCTCCGGACCGAGACGGAGACGTTGACTTAGGCTCGCAATTTGGGAACGATTTTACTCCAGGGCATCAATACCTTGACGTGTTTATCAAAGACAGTAGGGGCAATGTGGGGCACTTCGGCACGGACGTTCTGGTGTTGGACTATCATAAACCAACTGTGCGACTCGGGGCAGAGCGCCGTAATAGTTATAGCGATGAGTTTGATGTGGAAGCGGCCGGCGAATATTCGCCGCTCGAACTGGACGGCGAAGAAAAGAACGCGATTGAAAGCGTGGAGTACCGCTATAGGGAAGAATCGGGCGACTGGAGCGACTGGCGAGGGTTGTCAGTAGAAGAGGCCAGCAACGGACATTTTAGAACGAAGAAACAAGTTCTAAGCCTAAGTAGTAACAAGTCGTGGAAGTTTGAAGCGAGAGTTGCAGACGGAGTCGGTGACTCTGAGACTGTGGACGCGTCATCTGTTGGCATGCCAATTTTTCGCATTGGCGTTGATGGCTATGTATATAACAACGAGCAGCCGTTGATGCCGTCGCACGTTTGACAGGTGATAATGTCTACCACCCTAAGAACCGCATCGCAAGTGGAGGAGATCTATAAAGGGCGCTGGGAGGCTTGGGGCCAAGGTAGAATGCCAGTGGGCGTCGACCCTGACGACTATGACTTTGACAGCCCTAACAAGCGCGGCGGCAAGAAACGAGTGACACTTACTGTTGACCAGATACCATCGCACTCACATATTATTGAAGAGTCAAACGGTGTTGCCGGTGATACTTGGCGAGTTGCGACGCATCAGAGCGCTGGAACTAATACAAGCCTGCGCACATGGAACAACGGTGGTGGTCTGCCGCACGAGAATATGCCGCCGTACCAGACGCTTTATATGTGGGTGCGCGTAGAGTAATTGGCAACTGACGGGTCAATTGGTATAATAGTAGCAGGGTAGTTTATGGAGTGTCTGCCCCATTGTAGTCTCTTAGGTGGTATAATATACATAAGCAACGGTTCGCAAGAACCGTTTTTATTATAGAGAGGTTTGGGGGTGCAGCCGCATGAAATTATAATAGCCATAGCTTCAACTTTAACTGCTATAGGTACAATTCTGGGAGTTATAAAACTATGGTGGAAAAGAATAACTAAGCAGACAATCAAGTCGTTGATGTCTGAGCTGGATGAGCGAGATATAAAAGGAATACCGCATATCGTGCAGCAGAACAACAATATCAACGATATAAGTCATAAGATTGAAGAGCTACGCAATCTGGTCACTAAGAACGACATATACACTAGACGCAACGAGATACTGGTGTTGATTAGTACTCATCCGCAAGAGGTGAAAGCCATAGACGAGGCGTTTGATGAGTACAAGAAGCACGGTGGCAATAGCTATATAGAAGACATAGTGAACACGTGGCGCAAGCAATATACAAGAGAGGTAAAATGAGCAACTACAATGAAATAAAGAATCGTAATTCACCGAATTTTACGCCGGGGCGAAGCGGCAGAAAAATATCCGGTATTACAATACATTGGTGGGGCGACCCGCGGCAAAATCCTAAAGTAGAGGGAGTGGTTAATTGGTTGTGCAATCCACGGTCAAAGGTATCGGCGCACTATGTGGCGACTGGCACTAACCGTACGGTGTATTGCTTGGTGAACTGCAAGGATACTGCTTGGCATGCTGGCAATTGGGGAGCTAACTTAACAACTATTGGTATTGAGTGCGACCCGCGCTGTCGTAATGAAGACTATGATGTAGTGGCTGAGCTAGTGGCAGACATTTGGCGCTTTTACGGTAAGTTACCGTTGTATCCGCATAAGCACTGGCGGAGTACTGACTGCCCAGGGAACTATGATATTGGCCGGATAGCGGCGCTAGCAGAACAGAAGCTGCATGGTGGTAATCCAGCGCCTGCGCCAGCACCAGCTCCAGCACCTGCGCCGGCTCCTCAGCCAGCTCCGGCTAGGGCTGTAGTAGTGAAGCTAGAGCAGCCGTTGGCTTTTCGCCTAAAGGGTGACAACAATCTATGGGATTTAGACTCTGCGCCAAATTGGCGGGCGGTGAAAACATTCCATAAGGGCGAGGCGTTTGTAGCGTTTGCTAAATCGGAGTTTGCTGGCTCAACATTTTACTTCACGGAGTATTCTTTCAATCATGGATTAATGAATGGTGTCAACGCAGTGGACTTAGAGCCCGTAGAACAGCCTAAACCGGCGCCGGCAGCGCCACAATCTCCAGCGCCAGCAGTTGTTGACGCAAATGATGGCAAAAAGGATAAAAAAGAGACGATTAGCAACCCAACTTTGGATAAAATAGCTAATGTCGCACAATATAACAACAGCCTATTAAAACAGATTCTTGGCCTGCTGCAGAAGTTAGTGGACAAAATCGCGGGAATTTTTAAGTAATTTAAAGGAGAATGTTAGATGTTTAACAATTTTGGACTACCAACTAAGGAGCAGTGGGGTAAGATTGCCGCTGCGGGTGTATTTAGCTTTATCAGCGGATTCCTAGCATCGCTTGTTGCTTCGGGCGGATTAAGCACGGGGTTGGATTGGGCTGCGATTGGTGCCACACTTTGGGGCGCATTGGTATCTGGCTTCAATATGGCGTTGTTCACAATTTACACGACCTTCTTTAAGCCGAGTGACAACGGTAAAGACAAGTCAGGCAAATAGCTAGACAACAAAAAAGCGGCTCGCATCAGCGGGTCGCTTTGTTTTATGGCTTGGTCGGCTGAGTTATTTATCCAGCACACTCTTGGTTACGGTATTCTGGCCTTGGTAGTGGTGACCGTTTTCATCAGAATATAACGCTTCGGATGGCTCGGCTGTCATAAATACAATCTGGCAAATCTTCTGGCCCTTCTTAAGTGTAAGCTTGCGCCGTCTATTCAAGTTCTTGACTTCTAGTGTAATTGTGCCGTTGAACCCAGGGTCAACAAGTCCGGCACACTCAACCATTAAACCTTGGCGGGCGATTGAACTCTTGCCTTTGACGATGCCAGCAATTCCATTTGGTATTCGCACAGTCTCGTTAGTAGATAGTAATAAGAATTCGCCCGGGGCTATTTCTAGCTCATTGAACATTATTGCGTGGTGGTCTTCTGATAGCCCTTCGCCAGCGAGAGTTAAATCAACGCTGACTGGTGACACGTTTTCTGGCTTCAACGGTACAACTAGTTTACTAGCCTTAATGGTTTTGTCGCTTAGAAACATAGATCCTCCAATTTATCATTTAATTTATTAGCATCAAATACTTTTGTAAAATTGCATGTGGCAATGTTAATTTCCTGATTGACGAATTCACTGGCTAGCAAAAAGCGTTTTATTATCTCAGTTGGCGCAACATTAGATAAAATAGCCTCGGCTTTATTTGCGTAATTATATGCCTCGTTGGCTGTCTTAAACCCGTGTTGAAAGCATATCCGGCGCAGGTTGTCGCGTATCACCACCAAAGCGGTTTCTGGGCTGCTAAAACTGGCGTAGCAAAACACATAGATAGTGAAGCCGGCGTTATACTTTTTAGTTGTTCTAATCATTTAAGTCCTCCCATCCTAAAATGTCTTCTATTTCGTACATTTTTCGCCATCCTTATTAGGCAAACTGGAGTTAATGTTTTTTGTAATTTGCAACGCGAGCTTGAGCCACCTGCAACAGTCTTTTTTGTAAGTCGGGCCCATTTCTTCTAAAGAGCCAAAGATTTTGTGGCCTCTTTTAGCCTCTGAATACCAGAGGTGCGCTCTGCCTTGGTCTATTCTTTCGAACCAAGCTATCTGTTTACCAGTGTCTACAGCAAAGGAACAACTAAGCCGCCCATCTAATGTGCCCCTTGTAAAAACCATGTTGAATACCTTAAAGGAGCTCGTGCCAAACAAGCGAGCGAAAGGGTCGTCGAATTGGTCTTCAGGCATTATCCTTATGCCTTCCAGAACTTCTTCAGCAAGTTCTTCTATGTCACTTTTCTTTTTGCCTTCCTGTTGATGGTCAAGGCGAACAAATTCGTCGATGTCGTCGGACGACATTGTTGCAAACTTGTATAGGTTTTGTTCTGTTTCAGTCATTTTCTTGTCCTTTCTTATTGTCATAACGCTCCAAGAACTCGGCTAAGGTCATCTTTTCCGCCTTGTTGTCGATTTCTTTGAGCTTTAATTCGCGTGTAAAGCGGTCGGTTTCCGCATAGAAGCGGGTTAACGCGCCGGTTTCGTCTTTTAGTACTGTCACATGGCGCTCGCCGAACCGCCCCTTAAGTAGGGTGGGGTAATTCTCCAGATAGCTTTGGAAGCGGCGGCTGCGCTTGGCGCCGGTCAGAGTCATATTGAGCTCCTTAAGCGCGGTGGTTATGAGGTTGCCGCTCCAGTAGTCGCCCGTCTTGGTATTCACCACGAAGGTGTCGTAAAATAGCTGAGAGTCCATCTGAACCATCACCGCCCGCATACCAGTGTCGGCTGCCGGCTTACGGCTGCGCTTGATATAGCTGGCGTATTCATAGAGTCCATACGCTTTCGACAGGTCTTTGCAAAACAAGCTAAACGCCAAAAACAGGGTCTGCTCGGCATCCGGCGAAGCCCTAAACTCGACGGTGTGAAGACCAGCAATTTGCTGGTTGAGTTTCTCGGTTTGCCCGTGGTAGTTGTCGTTCGGTATAACTCGGTGCCATATAACTCGGTGCCAGAAGGTGTTAGTCATCGGGTCGACTAAAAACACCAGCGTTGACAAGCCCAACAGGTCGTTGCCCAAAAATAGGGTGGGTTGTTCGTCATTCATTTTGTTCCTTTCTGGCGCATAAAACTTGTGGCAACGATAAATATTGGTCAATTATAGTCTTAGCTTCATCGAAGCCCACGGCAAATTTAGCTACATATCCGCACTGATTAAGTCTATTTAGCGTAATACTTTGCTCGGCAATGTGATTGGTAGCGGGTGAGCCATCTCGCTTGGTTAGACGGGTGCCTGAGCGTTTTAGCTCAATGAATAACCCGCCGTAGATAGAGTTGTTTTCGCAGCGCACACTGGCAATAAACATATCTGGCCACGCTCGCCGCCCACCGTTTTGCCGTTTTTGCAGACAAGCTTGGCGTACGGTAAGTTTCACTCCGCTACCAAAGTCGGAATGGAACGGTATATCTGGGTATTGGTATCGGAGATAGTCGGCCACCATAGCTTGGACAGTTTGCTCTTTTTCAGCCAACATTAGAGCGGCCTCCAATAAGTAACGCGACGCCCAGTCGGTGGGTAAATCGCTTTAAACGCCGCCTCCATTCTGCCGTCTTTCACTAATTCATTTACTCGCGGTGTAATGGAATTGATTGGCATATCCATTTTGTCGGCTATCTCCTTGTTGCAAACTGGTCGTTTAGCAGAAAGCACTAGTTCTAGTACTTTTCTCTGCATAGTAGTTTTATGGCTTACAACTTCGCCGTAATAAGCTTCCAAGCTAGTAGTATTCATTTTTCCCTCCATAATTTCGCGCAGCTGGCTGACACACCGTAGGTGGGCAAGAGCGTAGTTAGTACAGGCCTAACAACGGGATATATAAGATATGAGTTGGCTTATTCAAACCCGATGAGACTAGTTTGTGGATAGGTACAGGAGTGTTTTTTGCTAGTCATTCTTGCCCAGCAACAGTCTGGAACACTACGGTATGCCAGCCGGCTGCGCGATTATTTAATTAAAAGCCTAGTTCAAGGATTTGATTAGTATCGCGGTCAATTTGTGCCATGATGGTATCCTCGAAAGCTTTGGCTTCTGCGATACTAGGCGCTACTTCTTCGCGCTTAATATCAAATACCTGCAGTTCAAGACCAGGAATTGTGTCACTATACATAACAAAGTGAAGCACTTCCAAATCTGGGTTGACGACAAAGTATTTTAGTATTTGCGGATAGTACTCAGCAGGATATGAGTTGGTCAGATACGCTTTTATAACTTCTTCATTACTAAGGCATTTTACTTCACCAGCCTCACGTACAACGCCATCTTGGCCAGTAATGGCAAAGTCGGGCGAGATGTAGATGTTTGGGCTGTCTTCTCGCGCCCAAACCACGCTATCTTTGTCTACTGTTTTGCCGGTTTTTGCTTCCCACGCCTTGATAGCATCGGGCTCAAGAATGTGACCGCGCGCCATCATTGAGAATGGCTGGCCGTTGAGCTTATCAACGTAATCGTTAGGCGTAATAGGGCGGGCAACGCGCTCAGCAATAATGGCGTAATAGCGTTTTTTAGGTGCACTGGCTATTTTTAAGCTTGCCAACGCCTCTGGGGTGAGCAGGGCTGCGAGCTCTGCTGCCTTGGCGGTTTTAGGGTATTGTACGCCCAGTTCGTCTAGCTTAGCTTTCATAGCGCCAACTAGCGGATAGCCGTCTACGTACAGTGCGCCAAATTCTGACCCGCCTGATTTACCGCGTCGGTACTCTAGCCACTCTTCGCTATTCTGCTGTAGCTTAATTACTTTCATTTACGCCCTCCTTTGCGTTTAATAACTTATCTTTGCAATCGTTCTTGGCAATAATAACCTCTGAACACGAGCGCATGTCTATCGGTATAGATACAAACACGTTTCTGAGCTGTTCAATTGTCGTAGCAGCGTTGAGCTGCTTAATGTAGTTGTCTACGTCTTCTTGCCACTTTTGAGCTTTATACGCTTCAAATGCATCCATTTCTTCACGGCTGGCCACTTCGCCACTAGCCAAATAGCCTAGCATTGCTAAAGCGCGCCCAACTGCTACAGTCTCAAGCTTTTCGTTTTCCTTGTCGCCGTGCTTAATGGCATCGGCGCTGGCACAAGCGTTGGCAGTCATCTTGATGGCCTCTACTGAGGCGGATGACTTTACTAGCTCTTCTATATTGCTAGCATTTCGCCAAATGCGAGCCACAAAGCGTATTTTGTCGTCGCCGCAATTTTCGCGCTCGGTGTCAATCTTGCCGTTTGGGTTCTCCTCCCAAAACAGCTTGATACGGTCAGCAACCTTAGCGTATTCAGCGCCGCCGCCAATTTTTACAGTAGCTACTCTATTCATAATGCCTCCAGTACCAAAGTCTTATTCTTGGAAGGGCCACGGCGGCTAATTTTGCCACCCTTAGCGCCCGCTAGCCGCGCTCGGTCACGCCCCGTTAAGCCGTCAATGTCTTCAAACAACGAAGCGAAGCCACCAGTGTGCCCGTTTTGGCCACCCTTACGACCAATACGTGAGTAGAAGTCAGCGCCGTGCTTCTTTAGGGTTGTGAGTTTAGCTTTAGCAGCGCCAGCGGCAGTACCAGCGGCAGTACCAGCCATTACTTTTCCTCCTTGTTAGATTTAGTATTAACTTTCACTTGATAATCAGACTCGTAATAATTTACTTTAATTTTCATAGGTTCTCCTTTACTTATTAACTTTGCAAATTGGGTTGTCTCGGTCGTCGCCATACAATGTGCCCGGATAAGTCCAGGTGCAATTGTGCTTTGCGGCATATACACGCATGTCAGCGTCGCATTTTGCGCCAAAGGCGAATGCGACAGCCAACATAGCGATGACGACGGCTACTAACGTGATGTTTGTTTTTATCTTTTTCAACATATTTGCTCCTTGCAGTTTAATGATTTATAAATGCAGACCATGTTTAAAAACATAGTTGTCAATTTCTCCATCAATCTCATTAGGAATATTCTTAAGGTCGTTATATAAGGACTCTATGGTGTCGTATTCCAATGTGGTTACTTGATTGTCGTCTGGGTCATAGAGATTAATTCTTACGGCAAAACCGCCGTTAGTCTTTAGTCTTTCGCTGACTGCCGCAATCTTTTCGTTCTCGATTTCCTCTCGATACATTTGCTGGTCGTAATAATCAGCTTGGTCGATATACATTTGTTCCTCCTTTATTTATTAACACTACGAAGAAGCAATACGAAGATAACAGTCGATTACTTCCTCGATTGAATTAATAAAAAATACCCCATTTCAGGGGTAGAAGATAGATTGAACTTGGCTTAAGCGTTGTGTTTTTTGACTAAAACAATAAAGTATGGTAATGTAAAAGTGTCTCAATTCCTGTTCTAGGAGCGAGATGTAAAGTGAAAACAATTTAGCCTGCAATGGCGCAGGCTATGTCTACTTAGTAGCAAGCACTCTCCGAGTTGTAGGCATGTGCTATATACCCGATTGGCTGAGTCTCCTCCACGTTCACTCCAAGGATTGATTCGCTAATTGCGCTACTATGATTATTTTTACGTGAGCTGTTTATGATTTGCTCTCACAGTAAAAATATTTAAGGTATACCCCCCCTCTCTAACGGAGCTCTAGAGAGGGCTTTTCTTTTTGATATTTTATTATATAAGATGTTGATTTTGCTATTGCGTTATTAGGCAATATAGAGTAAAATAATATTTAAGCCGTCATTAAGAGTTAAAAAGGACGAAGAGGAAGAAATGTTAACTATCCGTTTACAACGATTAGGTAAGGCGCATTATGCGACTTATCGCATTGTAGTACAAGATTCACATAGCCATCCAACTAGTGGTAAGGTTGTGAGCTATTTAGGCTCTTACAATCCTCATACTAAGGCTGTTGAATTAAACAAGGATGATGCTAACAAGTTTCTATCAAATGGTGCGCAGCCAACTACTCGTGTTGCCGCTTTATTTGAGAAGGAAGGTGTTGCATTACCTAGCTGGGTGAAGAAATTTAGCGCTGCACAAAAGGGCGCTGTTCGTAATCCAGAAAAGCTACGTAAGAATCAGCCTAAAGAGGCTGAAGCTGTCGAAGCTTAGATAAATTGCCACTCATCTGGCTAGTAGCTTGGTGAGTGGCCAGAGTTGTTTTTGTATCATATTAATATTAATGAAAGAAGTGGGAGTATGATTGAAAAAGATTTTATCAAATACATCACAGAACAGATTGTAGAAAATCCGAAAGACGTTAGAATAGAGCGCGTTACCGATGAATCTGGCGTATTGCTTAAGCTTTGGGTTAACAAGGCTGATTTGGGGCGCATTATTGGTTCTCATGGTGATACTGCTGTAGCGTTACGGACTTTATTGCGCGCGTTAGGCACTAAGAATAGTGAACACTATTATCTTAAAATTATTAATACCGATGAGATTGATGATTCTACTGAGCAGAAGAATGATGACAAGCCGGCTGTGGAAAATAATTCCTCTGAAAATGTGGAAAACACTGATGACCGCCTAAAAAATCTCAAAAAAGGTATTGCGGAAATCAACGACCTTGATATATAATTATATCAGTTCGAAGTTGTGCGCGAACTAAATAAAATAAATGCGAGATTTATTTGTGCCTGAAAGACGTCCTTGATAGAGGGGCGTCTTTTTGGTTATATGCTATAATTTTAGTAGTGAAGAGATTTTTAATTATTACGTTATTTCCTGAAATCATTGAACCAGTACTAAATTCATCAATGATGTGGAAAGCACAAAAAGACGGCAAAGCGGAGTTTCAATTGCTCAATTTGCGTGATTTTGGTTTAGGCCCGCGTCACCAAGTGGATGACAAGCCATTTGGCGGGGGCGCTGGTATGCTGCTAATGATTGAGCCGCTAAGTAAGGCAATAGCTCGTGCCAAAGAAATGCTACCCGGCGCTAGAGTGTTACTGATGTCGCCAACCCCAAATATTTGGTGTCAAAAGAAGGCACAAGAGTTTGCTGAGAGTAATGATAACTATATAATCGTTTGTGGTCGTTACGAGGGCTTTGATGCGCGCGTAGAGGCGTTAATTGATGAAAAGATATCGATTGGTCGCTATGTCTTGACGGGTGGTGAGTTGCCGGCATTGTCGATTATTGATTCGGTGGTACGTTTGTTGCCGGGAGTGTTGGGCGGCGGTGCTGAGGCTACGGCGCTAGAAAGCTATTCTGATGAAGCTGAGTTTGAATATCCTCAATATACTCGCCCAGAAGTGTTTGAAGGGCAGGCAGTGCCAAAAGTGCTACTATCGGGTGACCACGCTAAAGTATTAGCTTGGCGGCGTGAACACGAAGTAAAATAGATGATTTATTAAAATAAAATAGAACACTATGTGAGTGTTCTATTTTTAATACAAAGAAGAGCCGGCAAGAGGTAGTGGCCGGCTCAAAAGAGGTGTGTGGTGGAGACAAAAGCAAAAATTCGCTCTAGAACTATTTGTTTCAAGTTTTTTGTTTGAACTTTTGCTTGTTATTATATTAACACATGCACTATACGGTTGCAATAGTATTTTGCACTTTTTACAACAATTTTTTTAATGAATTACGATTAGGTAAATTGCCGAGAATAAAATGAACAATGTAACTGGTGAAATGGCTGCTATGATGTCGCGTTTACCCAGCTTTATTGTACGCAATGTAGTAGAATTTATAACAACCGCAACTGATGATAGCGCCATAATCAAGCTAGCTAGCTCGGGATGCATCTGAACACCAAATGGTGCCAATGCGCCAGCGGCGATTGGCATGCTAATGAGGTTATAGAATATAGCAAAAAAGATATTTTGGTATGATTTACTATTGGTGGCCTTAGCGAGATGGATGGCATGGCAGATATCGAGTGGGTCTCCCGAAGCCAATACGATGTCACCCGCCTCAATAGCGATATCGGCTCCAGTGCCAATGGCTAAGCCAACATCTGCTGTAGCGATAGCTGGCGCATCATTAACGCCGTCGCCCAACATAGCAATACATTTACCTTCCTGTTGAAGAGAAATGATTGTGTCAACTTTTCCTTCTGGTGTGATATTTGAAATCACTTTTTTAATTCCTAAGCGGTTTGCTATAGCCTTTGCTGTGCCCGAATTGTCGCCCGATAACAAGTAAGTATCGATGCCCATCTTATGCAACATACGGATTGTGTGAGCCGAGGTAGGTTTTGGCTGGTCGGAAATAGCAAAATATGCAATTAATTCATTATTAGTAGATAGATAGCAAACATGCTTGCCCGATTTATGCAGTCTACTAGTGTCGGGCAACTCGCCGCGAAGATGTTTTGTGGCTAAGGTGGAATTACCGACAAAGTATTTTTTGCCATTAATTTTACCGCAGACACCTTGGCCATTAATAACATTGAAGCCGGATACTGGTAATAATTTTAGACGACTATGTTCAGCGCGTTTGACGATAGCTTGGCTTAATGCGTAGTTACTATTTTCTTCTAAGCTAGCGGCGATTTGTAGAGCTACTTTGCTGCTGCCTTGCAGCGCTACGATATCGGTAACGGTTGGTTTACCTTCAGTTAAGGTGCCAGTTTTATCGAATACAATGGTATCAACTTTAGCCAGTTTTTGAAATGATAGGGCATTCTTGACAAAAATGTTGAATTTGGCAGCACGATCAATGCCGGTAGTTAAGGCTGTGGGTACGGCTAATCCAAAGGCACATGGGCAGGCAATCATCAATACCGAGATGAAGGCGATGAGTGCAGTCGAAAGAGCTGAGTTGAGGATATAGAACCAAATGACGAATGTTATGAGGGCAAAGGTAATAATGAATGGTACGAATATTGTTGAAATACGGTCCGAAATATTAGTTGATGTTTGGTGCGACGAGCGTGCATTTTGCATTATATCTACAATGCGCGACAATGTACTATCGCCTTCGCTAGAATCGGCAATAATTTCAATCTGACCTTGGCCATTAATGGTGCCACCAACAACACTATCGCCAAGCTTTTTATCTACGGCGATACTTTCACCAGTAATCATTGATTCATCTACACTAGTAACGCCACGGGCAACTACGCCATCTGCTGGGATGATTTCGTTTGGCAGAATTAAGATACGGTCGCCCGGTTGAATGCGGCGAGCTGGAATATCGGAGTGGTTGCCACTGTTGATTAAATGTGCGCGACGTGGGCGGAGGCGTAATAGCTTGCGAACGCTTTGGCTGGTGTAGTGTGTGGCGCGAGCTTCGACATATTTACCGAGGGTAACAAAGAGAAAGAGAAATACTACAGTTTCAAAATAGAGGTGTGGTGTGGTGAATGAGTAGTTCATGAAGATGCTGCGTTGATTAACGATATATGTCAGATAAGATACCCATGAATAAACATAGGCGGTGGCTGTGCCGATAAATATGATGCTATCCATGTTAAATAGACGCTGCCGTAAGCCGCGAATCATATTGTGAAAGAAACTAGATCCTAAATATACAATGGCAATAGTGGCAATAATAAATGATGCTGGGGCGGTGTATGGTTTAAGCTCCTGTGCAAACGGCACATTATTGCCAAACAAGTCAATTGTTAAAAAATAAATAAATGGTATCGTTAATATAATGGCTAAAATAAGCCGATCGCGCCACAGTTTGACGCTGCTAATTCTAATATTATTAGACATACACCCCCCTCTTCAATAACTATATATAATTATACTAAATTATTCTAAATAATGCTAATGCTAAAACGCTTTTATACCGATACAAGCAACAACAATGACGGCAGCAAGGATGACACGGTAATAGCCAAAAGCTTTGACGCCGCGCTTTGAGAGATAATTAAGCAAGAATTTGATGGCCGCCATGCCGAAGACGAAAGCGGCAATATTACCTAGCAATACTACTGGCCAAGCTTGGACTAAATAGCTATGGTCGCTGACAATTAATTTTGCAACTAAAGCTAGCATTACCGGTAAAGATGCCATAAATGAGTATTCAGCAGCTGATTTGGAGTCCAACCCCATGAATTCACCGGCAATAATAGTGGAGCCGGAGCGGGATACACCAGGAATCAGGGCACAGCATTGTGCTAGGCCAATAACGAGGGCGCGCAGCGGAGTTAGATTGTGGCCGTTAGCTACCTTCGACCGATGTGGTAATTTATCAAGAATAATCATTAAAAATCCTACTAGACCCATTGCAATTGCTACTACTGTGGCTGAAGTGAAGAAATTGGAGTGTTCGATTAATTTGTGAAGCAATAGGCCAACTAGGCACACCGGAAAGGCGGTAATAATAAGGTTGCGGAATAGTTTGTAGTCGTGTTTAATAAATACCTGCCGAAAGAGGTCGGCGATGCGATGTCGAAAGAAGATAATTAGCGCTAGGACGGTGCCAAAATCGAGTGCTTGTACTAAAAGATGGAGGTTGTTGTGGTCGCGAAAAACGTCGCCTAGTACAATAAGATGACCCGAAGATGAGACTGGGATGAATTCAGTTAAGCCTTGGACGGCGCCGAGAATAAGTGTTTCAATAAAAGTAATGATATCCATTAATTATCCTTATGTAATTCTATTGGTTTAACTTCAGCTTCAATTGCATTAGCTTCACGTGGGTTGGTGATTGGTTTGATTAATTTTAGCGCGGTACGGCGAATCTGGTACAAATAGTAGGCAGATAAGATGCCATGCCCAAAAATATAAAGCCCGACGAGCCAAATCATAGCATCGGCAGTTAATTGGGGTAGAAATAATGCGGTTGCACCAAAAATTAAGCCAGCGATGCCAAGAATTAACATGTTGAGACGATTTTGGTCTGGGTTAGAGTAGCTAGCGGTAATGATATCGAAAAAGGATTGTAAAATAATAAATACGGCCAGCAAAATGCCAATGGCGACATGCAATATAGCAGGGGCGATTAAAATATATAATCCACCGACAATACCAATTATTGACCATAGAGAAGGTAGCCACCAGAGTGGACGAAGCTTGGGCTGGTTGATACTACGGGCTAGTGTAAAAATGGAAGCAGCTATTACACAGAAGGCGATAAAATAAATAAGTACATTGAGAATATAATGTGGCCATAGCAGGATAGCACCACCAAACAGAATACCTACTACACTGCTGGCTAGTGCTAGCCACCAGATGCTATTGAGAGTGTCGCCAAGTTGTTTAAATGATATCATAAAATTCCTTGTATCTATTTTAGCGCTTAAGCCATAATAATGCCATAGGTATGCTAAAATATGTTATATGTTACTTCAGGTGGCGGTCAGTGAAAAATCTTTTGGCGTAAAGCAGCTTTATACTAATGTAAAGTTTACGCTTGAGTCCGGCGAAAAAGTCGGCTTGATTGGCCGTAACGGTATTGGCAAGTCGACACTGTTTGGAATCATTGCCGGTGAAGATAATGACTATACTGGTCAGATTATTTTGCGTAAGGGTGCTTCGTTAGTATCAACGGCGCAGGAATATGACAAGGTACGCGATTTAACGGCGACGGAGTATATTTTAGCTGGGCTACCGCATTATGCTAGTTTGTCACGAACATTGCGTGAGTTTCCGCTACTTGAAAATCCAACAGATAAACAGATTGAGCGCTATAGTGCGGCGCTTGATGAATTTGGCGAGCGTGGGTATTACAATATTCAGGGTGAAGTTGAAGAGGAGCTGAAGAAGTTCCAGCTTGATAGCGTAATGGAGCAGCCATTTAAGAGCTTATCAGGTGGTCAAAAGCGCCTTAGTGAAGTGATTAAAATTATGCATGCAAAGGCAGATTTGGCGCTGATTGACGAGCCGACTAACTTTATGGACTATGTGGCTAAGGAGCAATTTATTAATTGGTTGGTGGCGGCGCCGGAAGCGATGTTGATTATTACGCATGACCGCGATGTCTTGCAGCATGTTGACCGTATTATTGAGATAAAGGATGGCATGTCGGTAAGCTACAAAGGTAATTATGACGATTATATTCGGCAGAATTTACATGGCACCGCCACGGCAATGCAAGATTACGAGCAGGTCGAGAAGCGAATGAAAAATTTGCAACAAAAGGTGACTGATTATAAGCGATTAAAGGAGAAGGCACGCAATCCGGCGACAATCCATCAGTTTAAGCGGCTTGAGGAGAATGCTCGCGCTGAATTAGATGAGTTGTCAAATAAAGAGCGGCCGAGTTTTTGGATTGACCGTGAGTCTTTGGCGCAAGTTGGTTATAAAGATGCCGACCGTTATGCGAAATATCAGGCAAAAAACATTAAAGTGTCAATGAAAGGTGAGAAATTGCGGAGTGAGCGCCCGCTCGTGCAGGCGATTGATTTGGCGGTGGGCTATCAGGCGCCAATTTTGGAGCACATTAATTTTGCGTTGCGGAGTGGCGAGTGTCTTGAGCTGCGTGGTCGTAATGGCGTGGGCAAGAGTACGTTACTTAAGGCCATATTGGGGCTTGCGGGACCAAAAATCTTTGCGGGCGAGGCGCATCTAGACGGCCAGATTCGCATTGGTATTTACGAACAGGAAGAAGGCGGGCAGTATGCTGGGTTGACTTTAAAAGCGGCGATTGAACAAATTTATCTCAAGCGTGATTTGCCAATTAGTGATACTAAAATTCGGCAGTTACTCAGCAATTATTTGTTTACTGAGGGTGATGGTAATATGTTGGTTGATAATTTATCTGGTGGCCAGAAGGCGCGGCTGCAAATTATCCGTATGCTTGCCAATAATCCGGATTTAATTATTTTAGACGAGCCGACCTCGCACCTTGATTTGCCAAGCATCGAAGAGCTGGAGCAGGCGCTAGCGGGTTACGCAGGGGCTATTATTTATATCTCGCATGATAATTATTTTCGGCGTAAGCTTGGTGGCAGCGTGCTGCAAGTTGGCGCGGCCTAAATAGCGATTGGAAACAAAAAACGCAGTTAACGAACTGCGTTTAATAATATCTTGGCTGGGGATGAGGGATTCGAACCCCCGATCCTGGGACCAGAACCCAGTGCCTTACCGCTTGGCCAATCCCCAATAGCCAACGACAATTATTATATACCTAAGACAATTTAAATGTCAAATAAATTAGGCAAGATTTTTAAAATAAGCAGTTAATTTATCGGCAAATTGGCGATGTGTATCTTTCGTCCAGTGTAGATGGTCGGGGCCGACAGTAGCAAAGTCGGTTGGGTCGATAAAATCGACGTTGTGCTCGGCAGCAAATTTACGCATTGCGTCTGGTAACTTTTGCATTTTATGAAAGCTGTCCTCGTTAAAACATTTATTGACACTGAGGCCGGTTGCAGGGTCGATAAAACCGTCACTGGCCGGTTGCGGTGCTACGATAATCATCCGACAGTGGTATTCTTGACAGGCGCGTAAGTAGTGAACGTAGTGCTCGGCAATTTCGGTTGGACTGGCATTATTGAAAAAGCGGGTGTCATTGGTGCCAAGCATAACCACAAGATAATCTGGTCGGTGGCTATCGAGCAACGGTGTTAGTAATGTGTATCCATTGCGGCAAGGGACGCTCGGGTCTTCATCGTCAAAAATAATGGTGCGGCCCAGTTCACCTTCAGCGATAACGTGATAGTTGTCGCCCAAGTTTTGCGCTAAAATATTTGGCCAGCGGTCGGCGAAGGAGTAACGCTGGTTGGCGGCAGGGTCTTTACCCCAAGTATTACTGTCGCCGTAGCATAAAATGGTAATTGGTTCAGTTGCTTTCATTAATAAAATTATACCAGTTTATCACGCTTGTGTTAAAATTGTAGTAATGAGTCGGTTGGGTCTAGAACAGCATGAAGATTATACGGTGTTTCGATTGTGGGCGCCGTTTGCTCGTGCTGTGTCGGTTGTGGGTGATTTTTCGAAGTGGCAGCCGATTGCTATGGAGGTCGACCGGACTACTGGCTATTGGTCGGTGCGGGTGGACGGCGTCGAACCGGGCCATGCATATAAATACCAGATAACTGGCTATGATGGCCAAGTGAAGTATCGTAACGACCCACGTGGGCGTGTTTTAACTGATAGTAACGATGGCAAATCTGTAGTGTATGATAGTAGTTTTGACTGGCAGGGGTATGAAGTAGTAGTGCCGCAGCCAGCGGAACAACGGGTAATTTATGAGATTCATATCGGAACATTTAATCGTCCTGACCCGTCAACTACCGGTACTTTTGCGTCGGCAATTGAGCGCCTCGATTATTTGCAAGATTTAGGTGTAACTACACTGGAGTTAATGCCGGTGACCTCGATGGCGGAGAGCTTTGGCTGGGGTTACGCGCCGAGCGCAATTTATTCCGTAGAAAGCCAGTATGGCGGCGCATTTGGCATGAAGACTTTTATCAAGGAGGCGCATAAGCGTGGGCTTGAAGTGATTCTTGATGTGGTTTACAACCATTTTTCAGCCGACAACGATTTATGGCAGTTTGACGGTTGGAGCGAAAATGGCCGTGGTGGTATTTATTTTTATAACGACCAGCGCGGCGATACGCCGTGGGGTAGCCGGCCGGACTTTGGTCGTCCCGAAGTGCGAGAGTTTATCCTTGATAACGTGTCGATGTGGCTGAGTAATTATCACGTGGATGGGTTTAGGGTGGATAGTACGATCTATATGCGTAACACAGCTGGCAACAACAATGACCCAGCACATGATATTCCAGAGGCGTGGAGCTTGTTGTCTGAAATTACGCGCGTGGCGCATAAAATTAAGCCAGGCTCCTTGGTGATTGCCGAGGATTGTGCTGGCAATAATGCCATTACGGCGTCGCAGCTAGCGGGTGGTGCAGGATTTGATGCGCAGTGGGATTTAGGCTTGCCGCATGTGTTGCGCGGTGCTCTTCATGTTGGGGGTGAAGCGCCTGGCCTAACTAACCTCTGTAATGTGCTGGGCCAAAGTTTTAATAATTGTTGGCAACAGCGTATTGTGTTTGCAGATAGTCACGATACGGCGGCCAATGGTGGGTCGCGAATGGTGGCGGTTGCGGTGAAGGATGTACATAGTATTAACGCGCGGCGGATTGCTATTTTGACTTCTGCTATTGCATTGACTGCGCCGGGCGTTCCAATGTTACTGGCCGGTTCGGAATTTTTGCAGGGTGGTGATTTTAATGATTGGAATTCATTAGATTGGGCTAATATTGACCAATTTGGTGGTATTGTGTCGGCGCATCGTGATTTAATTGCTTTGAGGCGCAATCAGCATCATCAGACCGGTGGATTGCAATCACCAGCGCTCCATATTTTGATGGCGGACGAAAATTGTCGGGTACTAATGTATCAGCGTGGTGATACTGGGCAACAACCAGTAATTGTGCTAGCAAACTTTAGCGGCTTAAAGTGGCATAACTACCAAATTAATTTGCCGGGCAGTACGTGGCAAGTGGTATTTAATTCGGCGTGGTCGGGTTACTCGGCTGATTTTGTGGGTGAGCCATTAAAGCAGATTAACAGTGGCGACAAAATCACGCTCGCTCCATATCAGGTGCTGTTACTTACTCAGGTGTAATTTGCTATAATCATAATATGAATCAAGATTACGACTTAGTGATTGTAGGTGGCGGCCCAGCGGCATTAACGGCGGCAATTTATGCGACGCGCGAGGGTATTAAGACCGTAGTGTTAGAACGCGCACTAGTCGGCGGCGTGATGGCAACTATTGACCGAGTAGATAACTACCCGGGATTTAGCCAGGGAATTGAGGGTATGAGCTTAGCACAGGATTACCAGGACCAAGCGGAGCGCTTTGGCGCAGTAATTAAATTTGCTGAGGCAACAGCAGTAAAAAAGGTTGGTGAGTTAGTGCAAGTTTCAACGCGCGAGGGTGACATTTACGAAGCAAAGGCGTGTTTAGTGGCTACGGGTGCGCAATATCGGCGTTTGGGCTTGCCACTGGAAGACAAATTAACTGGGCGTGGTGTGCATTATTGTGCGACATGCGATGGTGCGTTATATAAGGGACGTGAGTTGATTGTGATTGGTGGTGCTAATTCAGCGGTTCAAGAGGCATTTTATTTAACTAAGTTTGCTAAACATTTAACTATGGTGGTGCGGAGCTATATTAAGGCAAGTGCAATTCTAAAGGACGAGCTAGTACAATACATTAAAGACGGTAAAATTACGTTGTTGGAAGGCTGGACGCCAGATGAAATTAAACTGGACGAGCATCGCAATGTGGTTGGGCTGAGTACCTATAAGACCGATGATCCTGCCATGCAGCAAACCGTGACAGCGGACGGCATCTTTATTTTTGCTGGTTCTACGCCGAATACTGGATTCTTGGCGGATTCGGGAGTTGAGCTTGATGAAGTTGGCTGCGTGAAGACGGATGCTCAGATGCAGACCAATATTGCTGGTGTATTTGCAGCTGGCGATGTGCGTGCTGGGTCGGTTAAGCAAATCGTGTCAGCTTCAGCCGAAGGCACGCAAGCGGTATTTAAGATTCGACAGTATATTAAAGGCATTAGCAATGTCGCGTAAGCACAAGATTGTCATGCCTGCGCCTACGCAGCGTTCGTGCGGCAAAAATAAATATAATTCAGAGCGTGAGGCTGAAGATGTGGCGCGTGCCCAAGAATTAAATGATTTAACTGGCCAGCTGCGACTTCGCGTTTACCACTGTATGTTCTGTGGCGGATGGCATTTGACGAAGCATTTATATTAACAATTATAAACTTAAGTGTTATAATATGGTTTAGAACGTAATTATGTACGTAGACCAAAGGAGAACTATGAATCAGGACGGTAAAACCCCAGTTATTATTTACAGCACTAATTGGTGTGCGTATTGCAAAATGGCGCAACAATACTTAACTAGCTTGCATGTGCCATTTGAAGATAAGAACATCGAGGAAGACCCGGCGGCGCAGGACGAGCTAATGAAAAAGATTGGCGGTAATTTCCGCGGCGTGCCAGTGATTGATATTAATGGCAAAATTATTCTAGGCTTTGACCGTGCCAATATTGATGAGCAGCTGCGTGACGGCGGTTATATCAAGTAGCTAGTTATTATTAGTTTAAAATAGCCACTCGCGGAGTGGCTATTGGCGTTTAAGGGCTTGGCGGTAAACTTCGACCACTTTTTCGGTTTGCTTGGTTTCGGTTAGCTCGGCGGCGAGCTGCTTGGAGCAATTGCTGAAGTTACGATAGCGCACAGGGTGCTGCAATAAATCGACGACTTTATTGGCAAAATCGGCGGCGTCATTCTGTGCGGTATAGCCGTTTTTGTGGTCAATGAAACAAGCGGGCGCTAGCGGGTCGCATAAAACAATTGGTAATCCACCATACGCTGCCTCTGTTACTGCTAGCCCTTGAGTGTCAGTAAGTGACGGAAAGAGGTATATCTTGCTGATGGCGGTTAGAATACCGACATCGCGATGCGGGTAACGCCCGACAAAGTAGATGTGGTCGTGTGCTGGACTTGCGGCTGCCAGCTCTTCGAGATGAGTGCGATATTCCCAGTCGCCGGCAAAGATTAAGTTGGCATCTGGCACTGACTGGCAGACGCGTTCAATTACTGGAATCAGCAGGTCAAGATTTTTCTCTTGTCCTAGTCGGCCAAAATAGATTAAGTTATTGGCATGTCGGTCAATGTGGTGTGTGGCACAGAAAGCGTCGATTTCAGCCTCATCTGGGACTCGTGGTTGATTGACGCCGGTTGGAATAGTGGTGAGATTAATACTGCAGTTATTGGTGGCCGCAATTTCGCGGAGTTGGTTGGCTGATTTTTCACTAACTGCAATTACTTCATCGCAAGCTTGGTACCAGAGAGCTAGCATGTTGCCTACCAGTCTTCGTCCCCACGAATCTTCGCTCCTATGGTCGGCGATATTGCGAACGAAGTCAATACGCTGTTCGCGTGACATGTTGACCGCAAGTGGCATCAGTGTGGCCATTGCAGCATAGCCAACTTTCAACAAACGGTAGCTGTCGGAATATTCGTAAGTATCAGTGCAGTGCTGACCAATCAGAACTGCACCAGTTTTACGTGCGGCGTAACAGCAAAACATGGCCATTTGGCCGGCGGTAAAGAAGTGAAGGACGTCGATTTTGAGTTCTTGCACTTTAGAAAGTAAATGTGGCGAGTAAAATAGCGGTAGTTGGCCCTCTTTAAAGCCGGCCCCGCGGATAGTTGGGAAGTGAATTAGATGGTCGTCTTCGGCATCTACCTCTGATACTTCATTTAAGAGGTTGGCGCTCGGTGCAAATACCCAGACCTCGTGTCCCATCTTCTCGAGCTCACGACGCGTTACATCTACTACCAAAACAACGCCGTTTTGAGCGGGTCGATAGGTATCGGTAAATAAACCAATGCGCATACTGTGTGATTATTATACCACATTAATGCGCTAGCTTACGATAAACTGCTAATAGTTTACTCGCAGTGCGGTTAGAGTCATATTTTTGTGCTAGATGGTGTGATTTTTGTTGGTATTTGTGGTAAAAATCTGGGTCATCGGCGAGCGATTGAATTAATTCAGTAAAATTATGTTCATCGCCACGTAAGACGTCTTGTCCGAAAGTGGCATTGTAGTCGGCGATATCGCGTACTACTACCGGCAAACCACTGGCGGCGCCTTCGACAATGGATAGCCCAAAGGTCTCTTGGATTGATGGCATAAACATTATGTCGGCGGCGCGGGTATACTTACGTGCCTCAGCTTGTGGTACGACTCCAGTTACTAAGACGTTTTTGGGGTGGTGCTTGATAAGATGATTAAGTCCTAGATAATCTGAACCAGCAGCTTTAAATGGAATACCACCGACCCAGATGAACTGAAATTTTGGTAGTGTTGTAGCAACCTGAAGAAACGTGCTGAATCGTTTGCGCGGCTGAATTTGACCGCTACCAATGACAATAAATTTACTAGGCGACAAGTGAAGCTCACGTCGCAGTTTAGCTTTTTGTTCGGCTGATGTTTGATAGGCGGAGGTGTCGATAGAATTATCAATCACGACAATTGGCGCTTTAATGCCTAGCTTTAATAGAACCTGCTTGGTATAAGGTGAAACCGCGATAAGCGTATCGGCGTGGTTGTAGAACCAGCAGAGATAACGACTAAAGAGTGGCAGCCACCACCGAGCGCCAACGATTGAACCAACCAGACTATCTGGTACCATGTGAGCGCTGACAATTTTTTTGCCACCGTGCCGCGATAATAAACGCCGTAATGAAAATAGACCGATGGTATGAATGTGAGTAATATCTGTGTCGGCTAGCGGCTTGGCGTTGACCAATAGATTGATTCCAGATTGTTTTTCTAATAAATGTCGCATCTCAAGATATGCGGTGTGGACGCCATGCCCTTGCACACTAAATTCGCTTTCAGAAACTAAGTTGACAGTTAAGCGTTGCATTATTAAAAGTATATCATAAATGTTTATGTATTGTGCTAAGTAGGAAAATCAAAAATATTCAAAAAGACGATTTAGTGACTGTGGAATATACATTTCACAATTCTAAATCGTTTATAATATATAATATAAAAAACAGGTGATTTGACACCGTCGCCTTTACCAGGCCGCGACCCCAAATCACCTTATATATGTATTTTATTAAAGAGTACGGCATTAGTCAATATTTATACGGTAATTAGCGAAATAAGGAGCATGCACTATGCGAAAAAGTAACGACGAACAGTTATATCAAGGTAAATATGAATTTTACAAAGAAAACCCACATGACAAAATTTATTGGGTTAGCGTGTATGACAGAGAGGGTGAATTCTTAGTTTCATTTGACCGTAAAACAGTCTTTAACATTTTTGGTGATTACCCATGGAAGTTTACACCAGAACAAAAGGCGTTGTTTGATAAAGAAAACCCGTATTGGGCAAGCTTTTTTCGAGATCGTAATGATATTAAACCATTAACTAGTGATGAAGATACAACGGCTACGTTAAATGGTTAATTGTATAAATTTAGTTTAAAAACCTAGGTTGTAGTGAGTTTATTTGGTAAACACTGGCACGTTATGCGCAAGTATCCTATAATATAAGATATGGGAAAATCAGTGACGCGGCGTGGACATAAGCAGAATAAAGCGTCTACCGGAGTAATAATTAACCGACGCGCTAGCTACGATTATAGTTTGTCGGATAGTTTGACGGTTGGCTTGTCGCTGACTGGGCTTGAAGTAAAAGCGGCGCGATTAAATCGAGTTAGTTTGAAGGGGGCTTATGTGGTGCCAAAGCGCGGGCCGCGCGGTGATGAATTGTATTTAATCAATGCTTCTTTTACGTTGCAAAATAATGCGCCACGCGGTAGCGGTCAACCAGCTACTACGGTAAGTACGGATGCCATTAAGGTACTTGCTCAGCGTAAGGAAATTGCGCGGATTGTTGAGGCGCGCAGTAAAGGCTTGACGGTAGTGCCAACTAAATTGTTGACACATGCGCGGTATATTAAATTAGTAATTATGCTTGGCAAAGGTAAGAAACAATATGATAAGCGTCAAGCTATCAAGCAGCGTGATACGTTGCGTGAGCTAAAGCGAGGCGTACGCTGATGTTGCTAGCTTCGTGGAATGTTAATGGCCTGAGGGCGGTACTAAATAAAGGTGGTTTGCAAGAGTTTTTGGCTAAGGTGCAGCCGGATGTAATGGGGCTGCAGGAGATAAAGTGCAAGCCAGAGCAAATCAAGGCTGATTTTGGTGATTACAGCATTATTTATAATAGTGCCACTAAAGCTGGGTATAGTGGTACAGCGCTATTAGTGCGCCGAGGCGTGGCGGATGATGCCGCAGTTACTTACAACTTGCCGGATGATATTGCGCAGCAGTATTTGGCAGCTGATGCGTATGGCGACCCCAATCGGGAAGGGCGTGTAATTACGATTGATTTGGGTGACTATTATTTGGTGACGGTTTATACACCGAACGCCAAGGGCGATTTGAGCCGGCTTCGTCTACGCGAACAACAATGGGATAAAGCATTTTTAGCTTACATGGCACAGTTAAAGCAAACTAAGCCAGTGGTGTTTTGCGGCGATTTGAATGTTGCGGCTGAAGAAATCGATTTGGCGCACCCGAAGCAAAATCGGGGCAAGGCTGGCTTTACTGACGAAGAGCGCGATGGCTGGCATCGGTATGCTGCACAAGGATTTGTGGATAGCTTCCGCGCAGTACACGGTGATTTGCCGGAGCAATACACTTGGTGGTCACATTGGGCGCATGCGCGCGAAAATAACGTTGGTTGGCGGATTGACTACTTTATGGTGGACGAGAGGCTGAAGGAGCAAATTATTGATGCGCGGATTTATGCGGAGCAGATGGGCTCAGACCACTGTCCGATTAGTGTGAGGTTACAATAATGGAAGATTATTGGCAGCGTCAAGCAGTGGGAAAGCCGATTTTTACTGATGCGCTGTGGAGCCGCCCTGAGCGGCGTGATCAGTCTGGCAGTTTGACGATTGTAGGTGGGTCGGCACATGGTTTTGCTGCGGTAGCTAATAGTTACGAGACGGCATTGAAGGCGAAGGTGGGCCAGATTCGGGTAATTATGCCGGATGTCTTAAAGAATAAACTGCCGAGTATGGTGTCGGCGCGAATCGACGATTTGATTTTTGCGCCATCGAATCCATCGGGCGGTTTGGCAAAAAAGGCGAGTGGAATTATTGACGCCGCTTGTGAGTGGTCGGGCAATTTATTGATTATTGGTGATTTGGGTGGTAATGCCGAGACTGCTAGTTTACTAGTTGAAACGATGGCTAATTATCCAACGGCACACATTACAATCACGCGTGATGCGGTCGATTTACTAGTAAATGAGGCGGAATCGGTGCTAAATCACGAGAATGTTACTTTGGTATTGGGGATTGCGCAGCTACAGAAGCTGGCGCGCGCAGTGTATTATCCGCGTATGGTGACGTTATCGCTGGGCGCGAAGCCGACAGCGGACTTACTGCATAAATTTACTACCACGTATCCCGCTGCGATAGTGTTATTTAATGATGATCATTTGTTTGTGGCGCAACATGGGCAGGTGGTTAGTCAGGACTTCGCGCAGCCGCTCAAAGTATGGAGTGGTATAGTAGCGACTAATGTAGCGGCGTGGCGCATTTGGTGCAAAGATATTGTGCCAGCAGCCGCGACTAGCTGGTCGGAACTATAGTTTAGCTTGTGCTAAACTAATAGTATGAATATAGAGTATATTATTACTGCGTTATTAGTGGTCGTGACTGGTTTATTAGTAATGTGTCTAATTAAATTGCAGCGTAAGCAGCCAAGTGATGCTGAGCGCTATCTACAAGCTGATATTTTAAATTTGCGCAGCGAAGTGTCGAGCTTATCGACGAATTTATCAAAGACGTTCGACGACAAGTTAAATCGTACACAAGATTCAATGCAGGAACAGCTGCGTCAAAGTGTGGCGATCGTGAACGATGTGAGCCGCCGTTTAACGAAGTTGGATGAGACTAATAAGCGAGTGGTGGATGTGGCAGATGAGTTAAAGACGCTGCAAAATGTATTGCAAAATCCAAAGCAGCGTGGTGTGTTTGGTGAATTCTATCTCAATTCACTGCTAGAGAATGTATTACCGCCAAATCAGTGGCAGGCGCAGTATAAATTTAAAAATGGCGAGATTGTCGATGCAGTGATATTTTTGGACAAGCGGCGTATCTTGCCGGTTGATTCAAAATTCTCGCTCGAAAATTATAATCGTTATATTGAGGCGACCGATAAAGACCAGCGTGAGCAGCTACTTCGGCGAGTTAAACAAGATATCAAGGGGCGAATTGATGAGACAGCGAAGTATATTCGGCCAGATGAAGGCACAATGGATTTTGCCTTCATGTTCATTCCGAGCGAAAGCATGTATTACGACCTCTTAAAAGACCGTGTGGGCGATGGCGCATCGTCGCGCGACTTGATTGAGTACGCCTTCCGTGACCGTCATGTGATTATTGTTAGCCCAACGAGCTTTATGGCATATCTTGAAACCGTAATTCAAGGTTTACGTAGTTTGCAGATTGAAGAGCAGGCGAAGGAAATTCAGAAGCGTGTGGCGCAGCTTGGTATGCACATTGAACGTTACAATGAATATATGTCAAAGTTGGGTGTAAGCCTTGGTACCACGGTGAACCACTACAATAACGCTTATAAAGAATTTGCTAAGGTTGATAAGGATATTATCAAGATTGCAGATAAAGCAGATGACCCAGTTGAACCACTTACGGTTGACCGTCCAAGTAATCAGTAATCGAATATAAATAGTAAACAAAAATCCCCTCATGCGAGGGGATTAATTTATTAGCTTAGACTAAGCTTCGAATTCATCGCTATTGTCGCTATTGCGAACAACTAGACGATAAGCGCTAACGCCAGCTAGTATACCGAGGACGGCTGCAAGTACATAAACGGCAATTGGCCATAGTACAGTTGCGGCGTTGCCCATGTGATAAGCGCCAACAGCGATAGCTAGCGCTGGGTTTAAGATTGAAGTTGCACCGGCAACAGTTAAACCAGTTAGCATACCAAGACCCATGGCTAGGCCGTTAGCAACAGCATTCTTCTTCTTACTGAATAGTGCGAAGCCTGCACCAACACCGAAGATAATACTACCGATGAATTCAGCAATGAGTGCACCCCATTCTTTATGCTGTGCTAAAGCTGGCTGAGTATAAATCTTGGTCTTAGCTGAAACATCTACGCCAACGCCACGGTTCTTATCAAGACCAGCATTTTCAGCAAGCATCTCAACAGCAGTTTTACCCTTTTCGACCTTTTGGCCATTTTTCTCAAGATACTTCTTGGCCCAACCTTCAACGCCACCATCTTTGGCGATTTCCTCTTCGGTGACGACGCCGCTCTTAACTGCTAATTGCTCGATATCATTACCGAGGTCGTAATTAGCGGTGGTAAGTAGCGAAATAACTAGCACAGCTAGTGATGCACCGACAACTTGAGCGACGATGTAGGCGAATGCCTTAGCACCATTGATTTTGCGGTTGACCCAAGCTGCAACGGAAATTGCAGGGTTGAAGTGTGCGCCAGAAATTGCGCCAAATACGATGACCAATATGACAAAAACTAACGACATAGCGATCACCCCAAAATTGCTGTTTGTAGCTAAGCGCAATACGGCAGCTGACAGGACGAAAGTGCCAAATAGCTCAACTAGCATTGCAGTTGGGTTGATGTCAGCAAGGTTATCAATAATCGATGGCTTTGGAGCCTTTTCTTTCTTAGCCTTTACAGTTTTAGTATCAGCAACTTCTGGTTTGGCTTCTTTCTTAGCCTCTTCTTTAGTTTCTTCAGCCTTAGATACTTCAGCTTTAGCGGTAGTTTCTTCGACAGCTTTAGACTCTTCTGGTTCAGTTGTATCTGCAATAGCAACTTCTTCTACGGGAGCTTTCTCGCTGACGTGTTCTGCCTTAGTAGTCTTGAGTGACTTCTTAGCGGCGGCACGTTTGCTACTCTTCTTTGTAGCCATGTTTTAATCCCTCCTTTTGATTAAATTACGCTTACTATTTTAACGCATTTTAGGGTAAATGTACAAGGTTAAATTTTGTGATATAATTATGCATATGTCTATTGTATACGATAGTACTGAAGAAAAGACTGAGCTTCAGAAGCGAATTAGGGCTGAATTAGAAGAAAAGCGTCAGCGCGCGCAGCATGAATTGGGTGAACATAATAATAAACGTGTAGAGCAAACTGAGCATGATGATGCACGCAGTCCCTGGGGAGTAGTTGTAACGATTGTTGCTATTGCGGTTGTGATAATATTGGCAGCATTATTTGTGAGGAGATAATGGCGAAGTTTGTTTTTAAACGTTGGCAAAAAATAACTCTTGGTTGGTTATTGTTCTTTATAGCAGTGATTTTATGTGGGGTAGTTTACATCGTACGTGATACGCGCATGGCGTTGGACCAGTATCGGTTGGATGTGCATACGCAGTACGGGGCAGTAGTGTCGGGTAAGGCGCTGACTCGTCCAGTAGAACTACGTAATATTGTGATAGCAAAGTTGCCCGTGATTCGCGAGCTAGCAAAGGGCTATGTGAAAATGGATCAGCTGCAACCAACTTATCAGAAATTGATTAGTGATGTGCAGGATTTTAATAAGGCTAATAGTGTTTATTCTGATTGGGCAGAAGACTTTAATAAAGGTGTTTCGAAAGATAAAACGCTTAGTGGCAAATTTATTAATAAAATTGACGACGCAATCGATAGTATTAGTAAATTACCTAATGATAATAGTAAATGCTTGAGTGTGATGCGTAAGTTTAAAGATACGGTGACAAATAGCGTTAATTATAAAGATTTAAGCAAAGAAGGCGACGCAGCCCTATCGTGTAGTTATCGTTCGATTAATACTGCTCGTGACTACGTAAATAAGAAAAAGACAGAATTTCAGCAGCAGTTTGAGGCGATTCACTAACGGTGGTAAAATAGTACTATGAATTTAGAGGAAGCGAGAAAGTTATTGCTGGCGCGCGCGCAGCAGGAAAATCCAAGTGAAGTACTGAAAGCGCCGGAACTGAAGGACTTATATCGGCAAATTGCAACCTTGCCGCAGGCGGAGCGAGCGGAATTTGGCCGTAAAATTAATCAGCTAAAGCAAGAATTGACCAAGCTTGCGGCAGATTATGAGGCGGCTAAATTAAATGCTAGTGTGGAACCACTCGATGTGACAGCGCCATTTGACTCTAGTGCGATGGGTAAAATTAAGCCGCATCCACAGGCTTTACCGGTTGAGCAGGGTACGTTACATCCGTTGACTGATGAGCTAAAGTCGGTAGTTGATATCTTTATGCGGATGGGTTTTGAATGCAACGAAGCGCGGCAAATTGATGATGACTACCATATGTTTACAAGTCTTAACTTTCCGCCGAATCATCCTGCGCGTGATGGCTATGATACTTTCCGCACCGAGGAGGGCTATATTCCACCGGCTCATACTACGGCAATGGAGAATCGCACGCTTAAAAATGGCTTAGCTAAATTGGAAGCTGGTGAAGCGATTGCCGAGATTCATTACGGCCGCGTGTTTCGTAACGAGGATGCTGATGTGACACATGACCATACGTTTAATCAGTTTGAAGGTGTATACGTGTCGCGTGATGCTAGTCTTGGTCAAATGTTGGGGCTGCTAGCTAACTTCTTTGAAGCTTATTATGGCCAGCGGTTACGTATTAAGACGCAGCCGGGATACTTCCCGTTTACAGAGCCGAGCCTAGAATTCGCTATTGAAAAGCCAACAGCTTTAGGCGGCGGCGGTAAGGGTGGCGAATGGCTGGAGATGTTGGGCTGTGGTATGCTACATCCGAATGTATTGAAAGAGGCTGGTATCGATCCGACTAAGTATCGTGGCTTTGCTTGGGGTGGTGGCCTAGAGCGATTAGTGATGTTGAAATATGGTATTGAAGATTTGCGTCACTTTGAATCGGGTAAATTAGCATTCTTAAGGAAGTTTAATTAAGGAGACGGGATGATTATTTCAGTAAATTGGTTAAAACAATATGTTGATATTAACCTAGCGCCGGCTGAGTTAGCTGATAAAATTGGCCGTCTGCTAGTTGAAATTGAGAGTACGACTGACTTGGCGGCGCACTATCAAGGTGCAGTAGTGGTTGAAGTAAAAACGGCTATCGACCATCCCAATAGTGACCACTTACATGTTTGTCAGATTGATGATGGTGGTGCGACGCCTGATGTGCCACGAAACGATGACGGTACGGTGCAAGTGGTTTGCGGTGCACCTAATGTGCATGCCGGAATGAAGGCGGTATGGTTGCCGCCAAAGACTATCGTGCCGGCAAGTTATGGCAAGGAAGACGAGCTGACTTTGAGTGCTCGTAAGCTGCGTGGTGTACTAAGTCAGGGGATGATGGCTAGTCCAGCGGAACTAGATTTATGGGATGAGCACGATGGTATTCTTGAGGTAGATGACCCTAAGGCGTATGTTGGTGAGCCACTAGTTGAGCTATTGGATCTAGATGATACACTTCTGGAAGTTGAGAATAAGAGCTTGACACATCGTCCAGACTGCTTTGGCATGATTGGTTTTGCGCGCGAAGTGGCAGCGATTCTAGGCCAATCGGCGCGCGTGCCAGCTTGGTTTAATGATTTGGCAGTTACTCAGACGGTAGACCATCAAGAGGTTATGCCACGTGTGATGATTGCTGATACGGAGTTGTGCCCGCATTACGAGTGTGTTGCTTTGTCGCAAGTTGATGCGACGGTGACTTTGCCACTTAAACTTCGTTCACGTCTTGGTCGTAATGGGGTGCGTAGTACGACGGCGGTAGTTGACTTAACAAATCTATTGATGCTCGAAAGCGGCCAGCCATTACATGCTTTTGACCTTGATAAATTCATTGCGGTTTCGCCGACTGGTCAGCCTGATGTTGTAGTGCGTGCGGCGCGCGATGGCGAAAAGTTAGTGCTACTTGATGACAAAGAGATTACTTTAACTAGTAAAGATATTGTGATTTGCGCTGGTGACACCGCAAATAACGTGCCAGTTGCATTGGCCGGTGCAATGGGCGGTAAGTCTACTGAGGTTGATGCGCAAACAAAGCGCGTTTTGCTTGAGTCGGCGACATTTAACCTTTATAATTTGCGTAATACACAATTTAGGCACGGTATTTTTAGTGAAGCTATTACGCGCTTCACGAAGGGGCAACCAGCGCCGCTTAATCATCCAGTATTAGTGCGCGCTGTAGCATTACTACGTCAGTATGCTGGTGCTACTGTGGCGAGTGAAGTTGCGGAGGCTGGTGACGCTACGGTGGTATCGCGTAAAGTAACTTTCCCGTTGCAGCTAGTGACAGATACTTTGGGCACCTTTCACGGTGAGCCGTATAGCGCTGACCTGGTGCGGCGTACGTTAGAAAATTTGCAGTACGATTCAGTGGCAGTAGATGATAATGTAACAGTTACCATCCCATGGTGGCGACCAGATAACAACATCAGAGAAGATATTATTGAGGATATCGGCCGAGTTAATGGTTATGATAATATTGCTTTGACTGTGCCACGGCGCGATTTTAGCGCAGTGCCAATGAATCCGCTGTACGCAACAAGGCGGGTAATCTTGGACCGTTTGCGTGAGCAGGGCGGCAATGAGGTGCTACGTTATTCATTTATTCCAAAGGAGCTATTTACAGCTACGCACGACCGTTGCGACTTAGCTTATCGCATCGTTAACGCTATTTCGCCAGACTTGCAGTATTATCGGCGTAGTTTATTACCGGAATTATTGGAGTCGGCGCGTGATAATTTACGAGCTAACTACGATAACTTCATGTTATTTGAGTCAGGTAAAGTGCATCGTAAGGGGCAAATGGATCAGAGTGAACCAAGCTTGCCAGCGGAATTTCCGGAGATTAGTGGCGTTGTCGTAGCGAAAAAGAATGATTATTCGGCATTCTATCAGGTAAAGCGGGTAGTGAACTATGTTTTAGGGCACAATGATGTGACTTATGTGCGACTAGATCAGTTGGCTGTATCATTGGATGCCAGTAATGACTTATTTGAGCCACTTCGTTCAGCTGCTTTGTATTTAGGTAAGACTTTGATTGGTGTAGTGGGTGAGCTAAAGGCCGATGTGCGTCGCGATTTCAAGCTACCTGAGCATGTTGCGGCATTTCGCCTATTTACTGATCAGCTAACCGCTAAGCAGCTAACCGCTAAGTATTACACTCCAGTGTTGCGCTATCAGGGTACGGCACGTGATATTACCTATCGCGTACCGACTGCAGTTACGTTTGCAGAGGTAATGAATTATACTTTGAAGCAGCTAGCAAGCAGCGAGCTGGCCATTGAAGTTACGCCGGGTGACATTTTTACGCCTACTGAAGGTGAACGCAATATAACATTGCATATTGAGTTTTACGATCGAGCCAAGACGGTAGATACCAAGGAAGTGGCTGTTTTAATGCATCGGTTAGAGAAAAATGCCAGCCAAATTAATGCTAAAATTGTATAACAATAGGAGGAAGAATGAGTTCATATGATAAAACACCAATAAAAGAGCGCGTGGCGATTTGGATTGTTGCCATCATGATGGTGG
The DNA here is from genome assembly GCA_947253285.1 of uncultured Candidatus Saccharibacteria bacterium. Lineage (GTDB taxonomy): Bacteria > Patescibacteriota > Saccharimonadia > Saccharimonadales > Saccharimonadaceae > Nanoperiomorbus. The sequence goes on from CAMXXV010000001.1 coordinate 92,765, forward strand.
TATTTACGGTAGTTGGTTTTGCGTCGATGATTATTGCATCACTACTACCAAAGACTGATTCAAATAAGATAGTTAATGATAAAATAATGGCTGACTATAAGGAGAAACTAGACAAACAACGACAAATGGCTGAGAAGATGCAAGAGGAACGTCAAAAATCATTAAAGCCATTGCCTGGCCATGAGAATCAAGTTGGCAAGTTTGATGCTAATTCAGTGACCAGTTTGAAAGTTGATGTACTCCAAGAAGGTACTGGTGCGACAGTAAGCGCTGGTGATACGATTAGCGCTAATTACACCGGTTGGACTGCAGACGGTAAGATATTTGATAGTACTAATGTTGGTGGCAATCTAGAAGCAGCCAAATTTAGTCTTGGTCAAGTAATTAAGGGCTGGCAAGAAGGTCTAACGGGGCGTCGTGTTGGTGGTACGTATCTATTGACCATTCCGGCTGACATGGCATATGGCAAAGAGGGTACGGCAGGAATTGCTCCTAATTCACCACTTAAGTTTGTAGTATCAATTGTTGACCTGACACAAAAACAAAATTAATTAAGTAGTTGATTTTATAGAGGCTGACACGATTCAGCCTCTATTTAAATTACTAAAGATTAAATTATTTAATTTCAGTCTCAAGAAAGTGTTCGAGTTGATTGATAATTTTATTATCAGTAGTCTCGAGTGCGATTTCCCTAGTGCCAAAGAATGAGCCGGCAGTAGTAAAGTTGTGTGAACCAGTAATAGCTACCTTGTTACCATCTGGCATGGTAAAAATGGCAAATTTGGCATGAATGTAACGGTCGCGCGTGTAGAGGTTGTGCATACTGGCAACAAGTTTCGATGAACCAATAAGGATTTTATTAAGTTTACTGTCAGCAAGGGATTTACGGTTAAAATAGACCTCAGCTGATTTGCGAGCAATTTCTTTACCAAGTTTACCGCTTGGGCAGTATTGAGACACTAGAGTGACGTGGTTAGCCTTTTGAGCTAGTTGAAGTGTGCGCCGGTAAATTAGTGAACGGTTCATTTTGCCGCTATCGATTAATGCGGTTCCATAGGGCAATTTGAATGATTTATTGATGCGGTGTTTGGGATTCTGATTGATAGCTTCGACGTCTAGCTGTTCGGCAACCAGCTTTGTCGCTAGGCGCGCATCAATTAACTTGAACATATAATCAGCTTGCTTGGTTACAGCTACACCCTCAGCATTGACACCACCGAACGTGAATACAGTGTCGTCGATGACACACCATTTGGAGTGGGTGCGACCAATGCAAAGTGGTACATTATAGCAACCAAGCCAAGAGAATTTTGCGCCCGCTTCGATTAGTTGTTTGCGAATTTGGTCGGATTTACGACTAGTAGCTCCGGTAAGAAATTTACAAATATTGCGTGTATGTTGTTCAGCGTACATAAAAGTCATAAAATCAGCCATGACATGTACATCAACTCCGCGTTTCGCGGCAGTGATTAGGGCGTCAATCAATGGTTTGGTGGCGCCATCTTCAAAAAGAGTTAGACTAGTTAGGTAAATGCGAGCTTGAGCTTTTTGGGCACAATTCGTCACATCCTCAATATAGTCTTTTGGCAACAATAGTTTTGGTGTTGCGTGCAACATATCTATATTATACCAAAAATAACTTGCATAGCATAATATGCTTGTGCTATTATAATTACAAGATAACTTAGGGAGGGCATGTGGATATACCATCAGTATTTACTAGCGGAAGTGCTAGTACGGTAGCGCAAGCTACCAATAATGCGACTACTAGTCAACCAACGTTAAATTCGACTACGACTGATTTTAACATTGATCCGTTGGCTGGGTATGGTTTAGGTAATGAGACAATTAGCGTTGACGGTAAGCGAGAAGAGCTGGTTACTAACGAGACAATTAATACCAGTGATAAATCTAAGGTGGGTAACTTTAGTGAGATTCAAGATGAACCAGCTCCTGCTCCAGAACCAGAGCCAACAGTGGAACCGGCTGCGCCGAGTGTTATTCAGACACCAGTGGATACAACCTTCAATGTAACCGACCCAGTTAAGCTTGACTTCATTAAGACATATACCAGTGAATATGATGCTACTGTGGCACGAGCCTTAGTGGCAGTGCAGGCTCTATTGAAATCAATTGACGAGACGGTTAAGAATCACACTGATGACATTGCAATTCCTGAATCAGCCAATGAATTTATTGACCAAGCGCCTGCTGGTGGTCGGGTACCGAAGTTTGATGATGCGCAAAACATCGTTCGTACCGTAATGGAGAAGGCCAACACTGCTAAATCTCAGTCTGAGGAAGCGGCGCGCGAAGCAGCAAAAATTTATGATGATATTCAGAAATTTAAGCATGATACTGAAGACGAAGTTAAGTCGATTAAATCGCGTGACGAATTTGGCCGTACTGAATCAGGTATGGTAAAATAATCTTATAACAGAAGGAGATTTATGGACTGGAATGAAGTATTTGATGCTGGCGATGTCGATGCCGGTATTATTAATGTAGTAAATGAAATCCCAAAGGGCAGTAATAATAAGATTGAGTGGCGTCGCAATAAAAAAGTGATGGCACTTGACCGCGTGGAGCCAAAGGTATTTGCTAAGCCAACCAATTATGGATTTATTCCACAGACATTAGATGAAGATGGTGATGAGCTAGATGCTTTAATCCTGACTGACGACCCGTTGCCAACTGGTGTGGTGGTAGAAGCTCGCGTTTTGGGTGTATTAAAGTTTGTTGATGGTGGCGAAGTGGATGACAAAGTGATTGTTGTTCCAGCTGATGACCGTGAGACTGGTAATAAGTATCAGACGATTGATGACGTTCCAACACAGTTAAAGAAGCAGATTGAATTTCATTTTGCACACTACAAGGACCTTAAGAAGCCTGGTTCAACTGAGGTTAAGGGCATCGAAGGTTTAGATGCTGCTAAGACAGTGATTCGTGAAGCACAGCAACGCTGGGCAAATCGCTAAAAGCTTAGTTAATAAAATAAGCACCCTATGGGGTGCTTATTAATTTTGGCTACTACTGATTAATCTGGCTATTTTTACTGAGCTGGTTGCGTAATTTGCGTCGTGCACGACCGGTGGCGATTTTATTTAGCCAGTCAAGGTGTGGAATGACGTTTTTGCGTGTAATTACTTCTACGACATCGCCCGACTTAAGCGGTGTATCAAATTTGACTAGTCGTCCATTGACCATAAAGCCAGCAGCTTTGGCGGCTACGTCGGAGTGTACTTGGTAGGCAAAGTCGAGTGGCAAGGCACCAGATGGTAAGTCGAAGATGTCGCCACGTGGTGAATAGACAAAAATGCGGTCGGAGAACAGATTGACCTTAAAGGCGTCAAAGTTGACTTGCTTACCGGCGCGCAATTTAGCGGCAGCCACTTGGAGCTCATGAATCCAGTTTAGGTTGGCTGGCAGAGGTGCTAGTCCGCCGCGCTTGTAGGTATCGGTTAGCTTTTGCTCATTGTAATGGAATGATGCTGCAAGACCGCGCTCGGCGTATTCGTGCATTTGCTTGGTGCGAATCTGAAACTCTACAACTTGACCTTCAGGCGTAGTCACAGTAGTGTGTAGTGACTGATAACCGTTAGTCTTTGGTCGAGCAATGTAGTCTTTGATGCGCCCCGGCATTGGAGTATACATTTGGTGAAGCAATCCGAGTACGAGGTAACAAGATGATACGTCGTCGGTGATGACACGTAGCGCCATGAGGTCGTAGATGTCGTTAATGTCAGAGTGCTTAGTCAACTTTTTATGAAGTGAATAAACTGATTTAATACGCCCTTCTACATGGCAAGGAATTTTTTCTTCGGCTAACTTTTTACTTACCTCATTACGAACTTGGTCGATAGTCTGTTTACTTTCGCTGATTCTTCGGTCAATTAAGGCACGTAATTTTTCATAACGCTTTGGTGCGAGATATTTAAAGCTTAAATCTTCAATTTCAACGCGTACTCGCCCCATGTTGAGACGGTCGGCGAGCGGGCCAAATACCTCAAGGCTTTCACGCGCTTTTTTGAGCTGCTTTTCACGGGTTTGATATTGGAGTGTGCGCAGATTATGTAGGCGGTCAGCTAATTTAATAATGATGACGCGGACGTCGGCGCCGATAGCGACTAGCAGCTTAGTTAGGTTGTCTTTAGTTTTTGGCAAATAGTGAGTAATATCATCACGTCCACTACGTGCCTTACTGATTTTGGTGACGCCATCAACCAATAACGCTACGTCGTCGCCAAATTTTGTGCCGATTTCACTTAAATCTGTGCCGGTATCTTCAGCGACATCATGTAATAGACCGGCGACGACAGAGTCGCGGTCCATGTTCCATTCACAGAGAATTGTCGCAACAGCAATTGGGTGGATGATGTATGGTTCGCCGCTGAGGCGTTTTTGGCCAGCGTGCTTCTCGGTGGCAAAATCAAGCGCCAGGACGATTTTTTGGTAGTCTTTGTCGTCTGCAAACTTCTGCCGCGCGAGCTTTAAAAATTCTGTTGCTTCTTTCATATGACAATTATAGCACTTTACTGGACAAAATAAGCATTAGCGTTATAATATAACTATATTCTTTAGCGGCCGTAATAATTTAAATTTAGGGGGCGTCATGTTCAAAAAAATTCGGTCGTGTATGGTAATCGCGGCAGGTGTGATATTAATGGCTATGCCACAAGTAGCATTAGCTGAGGATGTGTTGGTAGATAACGACGAAGCTACTAATGCACCCGATACTGTTGATGGAGAAGACCGAGAGGCGGTAGATTCAAATACAACAGCCACTGACTCTGATGCACCTAGCGATTTTGCCGATCGGGCTGATTTAGGTGCTGGCGCTAATAGTTCTAGCGTGGATAAGAAAGTAGAGAATAATTTGAGCGATAAGGCTGATGACAAGCCATATGGTTTGAGCGTTACTTCTGGTTCAACGTCGGGAGGGGATGTTATTACTTTACATAGTCCATACCTGTCGGGTGAAGTTCGTAAGTCGATTGGTAATATAAAAGATTATGCGAGGGGCGATAACCATGAGTTGGCATTGTTGGATGATGGTTCGGTAGTGGCTTGGGGCGATAATACTCAAGGTCAACTTGGTTACCAGGCCGATAATAACCATATAAATGCGCAACAGGCGGTGACTATTAAATTGCCAAAGGCTGCAACTGTTATTGCAGCAAAGCATAACGCATCGGTGGCATTGTTGAAGGATGGCACAGTTTATTTCTGGGGTGATGGAAAATTTGAGCCGCAACAATTGTCGCTAGCTGACGGTAGAGTAATGAGCATTAGTCTTGTTGGGGAGAAAAATGCTACTAGCGTGATTATGCGGACTTGCCGTAGCGATAATTGTGGTACTGATGCTGATGGCGTGGCTATATGGTCGTCTTTGAACCAGCAGATTATGACATACGATTTCGGTGCTAAGGTACGCGAAATTGCAGTTAACCCGACGTCGCACGATATAGCGGCGATTACCTCTGATATGCTATACGCCTGGTCGCTTGGGCTTAGTCCGAAACCGTTGGGTGGTAAGTTTAACCTGGATCCCAAGAGTAATGGTTTATCGCATGTAGCAGCTGGCGATATTAATCGAGGGCAGGCATTTCTAGTATATGATGGCGGTGCGTTATTTACACGTGGTGGCAGTGCTGAGTATAGTAGTGTGGCGAGTTTATTGGCCGCAAATAACATTACACAGTTATTAAACGATGGTTGGGAGGGATATTTTGCATTAAACGACGCCGGAGATGTTTTTATGTGGTATTTAAACGGCAAGCAGTGGAATCAAATTGCTACACCGGAGGGTGAGCAGATTATTAAATTGCTAGCATTACAACCACACGGTAATAAATACACTGCGGGCGTGGTGCTTGGTCTGAGCGCTAACGGTAGACTATATGAATTGCATACTGGCAATGGAGATATACCAGACATTACGCCCGATTTAACGATTTCTACGGGTAAAAATGAACATTTGCTCAAGAAAATATTTTTTGGTGGCGTAGAATTGGCTACGGATAAAATTGAATATTTGGATGATGATACGGTGCAATTTTCTGTGCCGACGTCATTGCATGTTGGTACGGTGGCGGTATCTATAGAAGATATCAATGGGCGTAAAATCGCCGTAGGTCAATATACTTACGATAAGCCTCAGGTACCGAATAACCCAAATATTTTTGGTAGTGAGGAACATCATCCATCTTTGAATAGTGAGGGTAAATTGGAATTTAAACCGGTAAAACCAGTGAATCCTATAATTAAGCCATTTGTGCCACACGGAACTTTATTTAAGCGCAAACCTGAAACAAATAGTAGTAATACGACTGAGGTAAATAACAAAAATAAAGAGAATGTGGAAAATATTTCCAGTACTACCGATACGACTAGTGCGGCTAGTATTAACAACGGGACAAGACGGCGGTCGCAACCGACTATTTTAAATAAAAGTAGCGCAAAAAATAACTTAAGAGATATTGCGCTGCGTAATGAATTAACGCAGACCAAGAATGAGCTGCGTCAGCGTGACGCCTTAAATAAACAGTTTGAATCTGCTATTAAAAAGGCTTGGGATAAGCTAAATCTATTACAGAAGAGAAACCAAGCCTTGAGCGAACGGTCGCCACGCTCTGCATTACCGCATTATATAGATGATGCTGGTGTGCGAGCGAAATATTTACGCGGTAAGTATGGTGCGCCGAATACTGGCGCGGAGCTATGATATTGAATTATTTCTATTTTTTGCTAAACTATAAACATAAGGGTAATTAGGAGGGAATCCATGAAGAAAATTGCAATTAACGGGTTTGGTCGAATTGGCCGCAATGCCTTTAAGATTGCGCTGAAGCGCGATGACATTGAGGTAGTGGCGATTAATGATTTGGTTAGCCCAGATGCTTTGGCGCATCTTTTAAAATATGACTCAACATACGGCACATTTGCTGGTGAGGTTAGTTACGATGACCAAAATATCATTGTAGACGGTCGTAAGTATCGCGTATATAGCGAAACTGATCCGCACAATCTACCTTGGCGTGAGCTGGGTATTGATGTCGTAATTGAATCAACCGGTCGGTTTGTAGTGCCAGATAAGGCCCGTGCTCACCTTGATGCCGGTGCTAAGAAGGTAGTAATTAGTGCTCCAGCTAAGGGCGAGGGTGCTACGACTATTGTGCTTGGTGTTAATGATGGCGAGCTAGAGAATGCTAGTGATATCGTCAGCAACGCTTCTTGTACCACCAACTGTATTGCGCCAGTGATGTCAGTACTAGAGAATAACTTTGGTGTTGAAAAGGCAATGATGACGACGGTTCACTCATACACTTCAGATCAGCGCTTGCTTGATGCGCCACACCGTGACCCACGTCGTATGCGCAGTGCTGCTCAGAATATCATTCCAACCACTACAGGTGCTTCAATTGCTTGTACTAAGACCATTCCTAGCTTGAAGGATAAGTTTGGTGGTTTAAGCTTGCGTGTGCCAACCCCAGTAGCTTCAATTTCTGATATTACGGCTGTTCTGAAGCGTAATGTTACTAAGGAAGAGATTAACGATGTCTTCCGCAAGGCTGCCCAAGAGGACTACTATCGTGGTATTTTGGATGCAACCGACGAAAAGTTGGTCAGTAGCGATTATATTGGCAACCCATGCTCATCAATTGTTGACCTCAGCTTAACCGATGTTGTGGCTGGTAACCTCGTCAAGGTTGTTTCTTGGTATGACAACGAATGGGGCTATTCAAATCGCTTGGTTGAACTAACGGTTGATGTAGCAAAAAGCATCAAGTAACTAGCTAGATATATAACTAAATTAGCCCTTTATTAAGGGCTAATTTTTGTTAAGTGTTATAATAGTATTGTAAATAGGAGGGTAAATGATTTACTTGGGTGCCGACCATCAGGGGTTTTATCTAAAAAATAAAATAGCAGATTATTTAACAAAGCAAGGTTATCAAATAGCGGATTGCTCAAAACAAGAGTTTGATCCAGATGATGATTTTCCGGAGTTTGCACATCGTGCGGCGGTTAAATTAGTTGATGAGGTTGATGATATCGATCAGGCTATTTTGATTTGTGGTGGCGGCCAGGGAATGGCAATGGCAGCTAATCGCACCAAGGGGGTACGGGCAATTGTTGCTACCTCAGTATCTGACGCGCGTTATGGCCGTAATGATAATGATGCTAATTGTCTCTGTTTGCCGGCGCGTGTATTAGACAAAGATTATAACGAACCGCTCTGGAAGGATATTATCGATACCTTCCTAAAGACGCCGTTTGCCGGCGCTGAGCGCTATATTCGTCGTAATAAAGAGCTAGACGAGCTATGACCTATATTGTGCCTACCATTACTACTGATGACCCTGCGGTGTATCAGCGGCGTATGCAGGAATTTGTGCAGTTTGCGCCGGCAATCCACATTGACATTACAGACGGTCAGTTTGCGCCAAGTGAGACGGTTAATTTAAACCAGATTTATTGGCGGCAGTTTGAGCCATTTGATGCTAAAATTGTATTGCATTTGATGATGCACGATCCAGCTACTTGGGTGGATCAGATTGTCTCCTTGCATCCTGATTTGGTAATTGTTCACGCTGAGGCTAGCGCAGCAGTAAAATTACCTAGTTTGGCACAACATTTAGCTAAGTTTGGTATTGAATTTGGTGTAGCATTATTGCCTGAAACGCAGCCGGAGTCGGCGGTGGAATTGATTAAATTGGCGCAGCATGTGTTGATTTTTGGTGGTCATCTGGGCTATCAAGGTGGCACGGCTGATTTAGCGCAGCTTAAAAAGGTTGCCGCGGTTCGACAAATTAACCCGCAAGTTCAACTTGAGTGGGATGGTGGCGCAAACCAAGATAACGTGGTTGAATTGCAGCAAGCGGGAATCTCGTGGATTAATGTTGGCGGGGCGATTAGTCATGCGCCAAATGCTCGCGTTGCTTACCAAAAGCTGACAGCGCTGGTTGATGAAACGTGTTAAAATATAACCATGAACATCACTGAGCCGGAAGCTGGTATATTGCGTGAACACGCCCGCAATATGCGGCGTAATATTATTAAAATGTTAACTGCGGCAGGGTCGGGGCACACTGCTGGGTCGCTTGATTTGGCGGATATTTTTGCTAGCTTGTATTTTAAGCTGATGCATTATAATTTTAGTGATCCGCACGATACTACGCGGGATTTATTAGTGCTGTCGGCTGGCCATACTTGTCCAGTGTTGTATGCTGCTCTAGCAGAGGGTGGTGTTATCAAGCCGGATGAGCTAATGAGTTTGCGAAAATTTGGTTCACGCTTGCAGGGACATCCGGAACGAACTGCTTTGCCGTATCTTGAGACTACATCTGGACCATTAGGTTCAGGCGTGTCGCAGGCAGCGGGCATGGCTTATAGTATTAAATATCTTGACCAAACTAAGCGCCGAGTCTATTGCGTGACGGGTGACGGTGAATTGGATGAAGGCAATATTTGGGAGGCTGCTATGTTTGCCGGTAAGTCTCAGCTAAATAATTTGGTGGTATTTGTTGACCGTAATACTATTCAATTATCTGGCAAGACCGAGGATATCATGCCGCTAGAGCCTCTAGCTGACAAATGGCGTAGCTTTGGCTGGCTGGTAAAAGTAATAAATGGTAATGACGTGGCTGAAATATGCAACACTGTGCTGAATTTACCGGAAGATAATAATCAGCCAGTAACAATTATTGCTAATACAGTGCCAGCGAAGGGTGTGAGCTTTATGGAAAATGACTATCATTGGCATGGTAAGGTGCCAAATGCGGAACAGGCGCAACAGGCTTTGGAGGAATTAAATGTATAAGTTGGACGAACAATTAATTAAGGGTAACCCAGTGAATCAGTCGGTGCGCAAGGCACTTGGTCATGCTCTTGCAGAATTAGGTACGCAACATCAAGACGTTGTGGCGGTGACTGCTGACCTAGCGAGTTCGGTAGGTTTAGCGGAGTTTAAAGAGCGCCACGGTGCTCGGTTTATTGAAACTGGAATTGCTGAGCAGAATTTGGTGACACTAGCGAGCGGTTTAGCGCACGAGGGTAAGACCGTTTATCTTGCGGCGTATGCAGCTTTTAGCCCAGGGCGTAACTGGGAACAAATTCGGACGACGATTTGTCTCAATGACCAGCCAGTGAAAGTGATTGGTAGTCATACGGGTTTGAATGTAGGCCCTGATGGTGCGACACATCAAATGCTTGAGGATATCGCGTTGATGCGCGTGCTGCCGAATATGACTGTATTGGCGCCGGGTGATGCTAATGAAGCGGCGCAAATGGCGCAGGCGGTTTATGATTACCCACATCCGGTGTATATACGCGTGCCGCGTTCTGACCAAGTGGTATTTTCGACGCCTGATGACCACTTTAAGATAGGTAAGGCTTATGTAGTGCGGCAGGACGACGAGGCAGCCATTACTCTGCTCTCGACTGGCACCATGACTGGCACGGCGCTACTTGTGGCGCAGGCGCTAGCGGAGCGGGGAATTGGCGCTTCGGTAGTGCATGTGCCGACGATTAAGCCACTCGACCGTGAGACTATTTTGCGCGAGGTGGGCAAAAATTCCGTTGCAGTTACTCTTGAGGAGCATCAAGTGGCTGGCGGATTTGGCTCAGCAATTGCGGAACTGTTGTTGGAATCTGGCGTAGTGCCACGAGTTTTTAAGCGAATTGGCGTAAATGACCAGTTTGGTCAATCTGGCACAGCCGATGAATTACTGGCGCATTATGGTTTAGATGTAGCTGGTGTGCTACGTCAAATTACGCAATTAATTGGCGAGTAGTGTTATAATGGTATACATAAGCATAATTAATTAATAACATTTTAGAGGGTGGCAATGAATATCAGAGAAATTAGAAATCATACAACAGCAGCACGCGATTTAATGCAGCGCGCACGGAGCGAACATTTTGCAGTAGGAGCATTTAATGTTGATGACCAAGCGACTTTAATTGCTATTTGTCAGACAGCGCAGAAGTACCAGTCGCCAGTCTTGGTGGAGGCTAGTCACGGCGAAGTTACTGCGATTGGTTGCCAAAATTTGCGCGATATGGTGAATAATTATCGTCGTGAATATGGTATTGAAATGTACCTTAATCTTGACCACGCACCAACCATTGAATCTTGCAAAGAGGCGATTGATTGTGGTTTTGAGTTTATTCATATTGATGTGTCGCAAGCAAACCACGATGCTACGGATGAAGAGATTATTGCCGCTACACGCAAAGTAGTAGAATATGCAAAATTTACCGGTGCATTAGTTGAGTCGGAGCCACATTATTTTGGCGGGTCATCTAATTATCATAACGAGGCGATTGATTACGAGGTCGTAAAGCAGACGTTTTCGACGCCAGAAGGCGCTAAAGCCTTTGTTGACGCGACAGGTATCGACACTTTTGCTGCTGCTATTGGTAATTTGCATGGTAAATATCCAGTGCCGAAGATTCTCGATATCGAATTGCTTTCACGAATTCGCGCAGCGATTGACTGTAATATTTCATTACACGGTGGTTCGGGTACGCCACTTCACTTCTTCCGTGAGGCAGCCGTAGTGGGTGCTAGCAAGGTTAATATCAATAGTGATATGCGTTATGCTTATCGCAAGACCCTTGAACAAGTATTAAAGGACAATCCTGACCAATACGCGATTGTAAAGCTGATGCCAGCAGTGCGCGAAGCAGTGGCGGCAGTGGTTGAGAGTAAGATGCAAGTCTTTGGCTCGGCCGGAAAGGCACGCCCTTAGTGAATAGTGCTCCGCTGAGCTTCTTGTGCGTTGGCTCTGCAACGCAGGATGTTTATTTAAGTAATGTCGACCACTTAAACCCAGTGTGCGTTAACCCAGAGGAGTGCTTTTATAATGTTCGACTGGGTGACAAGATTTACGTGAATCACGTTGATTATCAGACTGGCGGTGGCGCTTCGAATGCCGCCACGACATTCGCGCGTGGTGGTCAGTTAGTAACATTCATGGGTAAAATTGGCCATGACCCGGCTGGCGCGGCAGTGTTGCAGTCGTTTGCTACTGAAGGCATTGATTATGCAGCAATGGCATATTCAGACGACCATAATACTGATTACTCTACGCTATTATTGGCACCGAATGGCGAGCGAACCATCTTGACCTATCGGGGCTGTGGTATGTATTTTACGCCAGAAGACTTTGATTTTACAAAGCTGAATCGGCAAATTGATTGGATTTATCTTACCTCTCTGGTAGGCAATTTTACGATTTATGATAAGGTGATGCAGTACGCTAGAGCTAATCAGTGTAAGATTGCTTTTAATCCAGGTGGGCGTGAGTTGGAACATCCAGACCAGCTAAAGGCACTACTGCCGAATGTGGAAATTTTGTCGGTAAATAAACAAGAGGCGCAGCAAATTGTATCGGGTGATACGCTAGAAGATTTGGCGCGTGAACTACATAAGCTCTGCCCAGTGGTAATTATTACGGACGGCGCCAATGGCGCTTTGGTAGTTGACCGTGAACGTGCTTTGCGGGCTGGTTTATATAAGGGCGAGGAGATGTCGGTTGACCGTACTGGGGCGGGTGATGCTTTTTGTTCCGGTTTTACCTTGCGCTATGCTTTGGGTGATAAGCTAGAAGACGTGATTTTATTTGCGGCGGCTAACTCGTCGAGTGTAATTCAACATGTTGGTGCTAAGCCAGGAATTTTACGTGGCCGGCCCGAGCTCGAACCACTAGTGACTAAGCCTGTTACTCTGTAAAATTTTACTAAAACATAGTATAATTAGGCAATAAGTCAAGAGATTATGCTATGAAGCCTGCTGAATTTAAATTATGTGCGCCGTATCAGCCCATGGGTGACCAGCCAGGGGCGATTGCTGCGTTGATGGATGGCTTGCAGCATGGTGAACGTTGTCAAGTTTTGCTTGGTGCTACTGGTACGGGTAAGACTTTTACGATGGCCAATATCATTAATCGGATGAAGCGCCCGACGTTAGTTTTGGCACACAACAAAACATTGGCGGCGCAATTGTTTGCCGAATTTCAGCAATTCTTTCCAGATAACGCGGTACATTACTTTGTGTCGTACTTTGACTATTATCAGCCGGAGGCGTATATCGCTAGCTCTGACACTTATATCGAGAAGGACTCGCGTATCAATGAAGAAATCGAGCGCCTGCGCCATGCTGCCACCAGCGCATTATTGACACGGCGGGATGTGATTATTGTGGCGTCGGTAAGCTGTATTTATGGCATCGGTTCGCCAGCTGATTACATGGATATGTCAGTGCACCTTATTAAGGGTAAATCGTATCAGCAAGCCAAGTTATTGCGCCATTTTAACGATATTCAGTATCGGCGGAATGACCTTGATTTTGCGCGCGGAACATTTCGTGTTCGTGGTGATACGGTAGATATTTATCCGTCAGGACGTGAGACGGCTTATCGTATTGAGTTCTTTGGCGACGAAGTCGAACGATTATTAGAAATTGACCCTTTGACGGGCGAAGTGCTGGGCTATCCAGAAGAGGTGCGAATCTTCCCGAATAGCCATTATGCTACACCGGAAGAGAAACTAAAAAAGACTATTGAGCAAATTAAATCTGAGTATGAGCAGCGCGTGAAGTACTTTGAGCAGAGCAGTAAATTACTTGAGGCGCAGCGCTTGACGCAGCGTGTTAAATACGATGTTGAGATGCTAGAGCAGACGGGTTTTGTGAAGGGGATTGAGAATTATTCACGTTATTTGACGGGCCGGAACGAAGGCGAGCAGCCAACCACATTGCTCGATTATTTTCCAGACGATTATCTAATGCTGATTGATGAGTCGCATATGACATTGCCGCAGGTACGTGGCATGTATCATGGTGACCGGGCGCGCAAGGAGACTCTGGTAGAGTACGGTTTTCGGTTACCGAGCGCGTTAGATAACCGTCCACTAACATTTAGCGAGTTCGAGCAGCATATTAATCAGCTAATTTGTGTGAGTGCTACACCGGGCGATTATGAATTGGCGCATTCGCCGCAGCCAGTGGAACAGGTGATTCGTCCGACGGGTCTGCTGGACCCAGAAATTGAGGTGCGACCAAGTGAGCATCAGGTTGATGACATTATGGCGGAGATTCGTGAGCGGATAAAGAAAAATCAGCGCGTGTTAGTGACGACACTTACGAAGCGGATGGCAGAAGATTTAACGGAGTTTTTGATAGAGGCTGGTATTAAGACGGCCTATATTCACAGTGATATTACCACTTTAGACCGCAGTGACATCTTGAAAGATTTACGTCTCGGCAAATATGACGTACTGGTTGGTATTAATTTGTTACGTGAAGGGCTAGATTTGCCAGAAGTGTCGCTAGTTTGCATCGTTGATGCCGATAAGGAGGGGTTCTTACGTTCGACGCCGGCATTGATTCAAACGATTGGCCGCGCGGCGCGCCATGTTGAGGGGCGAGTGATTATGTACGGCGATCGCGTGACGGACTCAATGAAAGAGGCGATAGAAGAGACAAATCGTCGCCGTGCATTGCAACAACATTACAACGAGGTGCATCATATTACGCCGCATTCAGTAGCAAAGGAAGTTGGCGAGGGGCTGCGTGCTATTATCCCTGGTAAGGAGGACGCTAAGCCAAAATTAAACTTAAATCGCATTCCGCCAGAGGAATACAGTGTGTTGGTAGATGATTTAACGGCGCAGATGGAGCTAGCGGCAGCTAATTTGGAATTTGAGAAGGCAGCAGATTTACGCGATACTATTGCGCAAATTAAACAAAAAATGTAACATATAAACATAAACGAGGAGGAATAAACGTGAAGGAAGAATTGGGTCTAGTTAAAAAGGCATCAATGCGCGCGGTGTACACTGCAATGATGATTGCTATTTTACTAGGTATGACTGCTGGTGCGATGGCACTAGTTGGGGCAATTGTTTATATGTGTGATGTGCAATACACTACCAAGGGTATTTTGTCGTTGATTGCACCTACTTTGCCTTACGCTGGTGTGATGGCGGCAGCCTGTATTGGAGTGGTATTTTTCTGCAAGAGCCTACTAGCTAAGAATAAAAAGGATGCAGTTGACGATGATACGCGCAAGAGTGTGGCTGGGTCAGTGAGTGCAGCTGCTTGGATTGTTGTAGTGATCGCTGTAGTTACTGCTGTGTCTGGAATTTTAGAATTACTTTTGACTGCCAGTGGACAGAGCGACTTAAAATATTTTATGTTTGGTAATGTTTTCCCAGCATTGGCTGGTGCTGCTGGCGCTATCGGTGCAGCGTTTATGTTTAATAAGATGAAAGCAAAGAGCTTAACTAATACAAACGCAGCAATTGTAGTTGCAGCGTTAGCTGGTATTGCTTTACTAATGGTGATTGTAGCTATTGTAGTAAAAACTCGTGGGACGATTAGCGTTCCAAGCTATAATACTCAACAGAATGAATATAGGACAGTTAGGTATCTACAACGCTAAGGTTTAATAAAATCCCCCGCAAAAGCGGGGATTTTTGCTATAATAGTAGGTAATGAGTGTAAGTAAAGATGATGTGCGCCATCTCGCGACGCTGAGTCAGATCGATGTATCGGACGAACAGGCTGAGGCTCTCACAACCCAGCTTGATAATATTGTGAAATATATTAACATGCTCGATGAGCTTGATACTGATGGTGTTGAGCCAACGTTTCAAGTTACGGGGCTGCAAAATGTGATGCGTGACGATGTAATAGAAGAACAGTTGCCACGCGAGACTTTGCTAGCATTGGCTCCCGACCAAGAGGCAGGGCAAGTTAAAGTGCCAAAGGTGTTATAGGAGGTAATATGCAAAGCGAGATTGAACAGATTGTAACTAATGTTAAATCAGGCAAAACTACAGCTCGTGCTGAAGTTGAGCAAGCTTTGGCGCGTGCTGAAGCTACCAAAGAGTTGCACGCTCTGCTTGAGGTATTTAAAGACGAAGCTTTGAAGCAGGCGGATGAAATTGACGCCAAGATTAAGGCTGGTCAGCCGGTTGGTCGTTTAGTGGGTGTGCCATATGTGGCCAAGGACAACTTTTTGACTAAAGTTGGCCATACGACTGCAGCAGCACACATTTTGGAGAATTTTAAGTCGCCAATCAACGCAACGGCAATTGATAAACTTGACCGAGAAGATGCTATTTTGATTGGCAAGGCTAACCTAGATGCCTTTGCTCATGGCGGTTCGACTGAGAATAGCTATTTTGGGCCGACTCACAATGCAGTAGACTTTGGGCGCGTGCCGGGTGGTTCATCTGGCGGTTCAGCGGCGATTGTGGCAGCCGGTGTAGTGCCGTTTGCCTTAGGTACAGATACCGGTGGTTCGATTCGCCAACCAGCAAGCTTTAATGGTGTGGTAGGTTTTAAGCCAACTTATGGTATGATTAGTCGCTATGGCGTAGTAGCGATGGCTAGTTCAACTGATGTGGTTGGGCCATTGGCGCGAACCGTACGCGATGCGGAAATTGTGTGTGACATTTTGGCCGGTCAAGACCAGCGCGATGGTAATGTCTATCCTAGCTACTTTAAGACCGAGCAGCCAGCCAAGTCGGGTCTGAAAATTGGTTTAATTAAAGATTTCATGACAGATGATGTTAACTCTGATGTCGTAAAGCAAACTAAGGCTATGGTTGAGCACTTGCAAAAGCAGGGTGCTACGGTTGACGAAGTATCACTGCCGGCAGCCAAGTATGCGCTAGCTATGTATTACATTGTGGTTCCAGCTGAGGTGACTTCAAACCTGGGTCGGTTTGATGGTGTCCGTTATGGCTATCGTTCCAAGAATGCTAAATCGCTTGGCGATATCTACGGCATGAGCCGTAGTGAAGGCTTTATGGATGAAAACAAACGGCGTATCCTAATTGGTTCATATGTGTTGAGTTCCGGCTACTTCGATGCTTATTATCTCAAGGCACAGCGCGCTCGTACGTTATTAATTAACGAATTCAACAAGCTGTTTGAGCAATATGATTACTTGATTTGCCCAACTGCACCAACGCCCGCCTTTAAATTAGGCGAAAACACTTCTGACCCGCTAAAGATGTATCTAGCGGATGCGATGACGGTGCCAGCAAGTATGGCTGGGTTGCCGGCTATTTCAGTGCCGAGTGGTAACACCACTGATGGTTTGCCGGTTGGTGTACAGTTGATTGGTAAAATGAAGGATGACGCCGGCGTTTTGGCGGTAGCAAAGCAAATGGAGGCTAAGGCTTAATGGGTGATTCGCCGCTCCCAATTATTTTGCTACTAGTTGTCATTGCGCTAATTGGCCTAGCACTACTTGCGATTATCTTTTTAACGCATGGTACCGCGAAGAAACTTGACCAAGCGCAATATCGTGCGGCATGGCTTGATATTGAGAATAACCTAGACAAAAACAATGCTGCAACTTATCAGTTTGCTATTATGTCGGCCGATAAACTGCTCGACCGAGCATTAAAGGAACTAGGCTATAAAGGTAATACCATGGCGGAGCGATTGAAATCAGCTAGTGGTGAAATAAAAAACCAGAAGGCGGTTTGGGCGGCACATCGGATTCGCAACAAGATAGTCCATGAGGTTGATACAAGAATTGATTTAAAGGTATCAAAGCAGATGCTAGACATTTATAAGACAGCACTAAAAGCAGTGGGCGCAATATAGGAGGAATGATGAACGATTTAGGTAATGCAGGTGAACATGGTACAGTGATTGCCGGTGATGTAAAAAAATATTTGGTAAAGGGCTACTTGCCGACGATTGGTATCGAGTGCCACGTGCAGCTCAATAGTAAGACAAAACTGTTTAGTGCCACAGATAATGATGCACGCGAGGCGGAACCGAACACCAAAGTGAGCGTGATTGACTATGGTTTGCCGGGTATGTTGCCAATGCTAAACCGAGAAGCAATTCGTTTGGCGGCGCGCGCTGGCTATGCCCTTAACAGTAAAATCGCACATGTTAGCCGGTTTGACCGCAAGCATTATTTTTACCCAGATTTGCCAAAGGGCTATCAAATATCACAGATGTATGAGCCGTTGATTTTGGGCGGTCATGTTGATTTGCCAACCGGCGAAACAGTGCGTATTCACCATGCTCATGTTGAGGAAGATGCCGGCAAGTTGACGCACTTTAGCGACCACTCGTTAGTAGACTTAAATCGCGCCGGTACGCCTCTAGTGGAGATTGTGTCGGAGCCAGATATGCATTCAGCGGCAATGGCGCGGGCCTATACCGAAGAACTACACCTTCTAATGACCTTTGCTAAGGTTACGTTGGGTGATTTGTATCATGGTAATATGCGCTTTGATGTTAATATCTCGGTGGCAAAGCCGGGTGAACCAATGGGTACGCGCACAGAGCTAAAGAATCTCAATTCATTCCGTGCTGTCGAGCGCGCTACGGAGTATGAGATTAATCGTCAAATTGCCGTGATTGAAGGCGGTGGTGAAGTTGAACAGCAGACGCGTGGTTGGTCGGAAGCGAAGCAGGAGACCTTTAAGCAGCGTGGTAAGGAAGATGCGCAGGACTATCGTTATATGCCAGATGCGGATATTCCACCAGTGGTGTTGACGGATGATGACATTGCTAAGATGCAGGCAAATATGCCAATGATGCCGGCTGAATATCGAGCTAAATTCGCCGCCATGCAGGTGGATGATTCTGTGGTGCGAGTGTTGCTTAATACTGAAATTGTCGCGGAATTGGTTGGCAAGATTATCGACCAAGCTGGCGACCAAGTGGCCCGCCGTATCGCTAACTTGTTTGCTTCCGCATTACCAAGTGAGGACGATACTGACGCCGCTAAGAAGGAACTAAATTTGCCGAGTGTTGAACATTTGGTTAAGCTAGCTCAGATGCTAGAACAAAAACAGGTATCTTCAACTGCTGGTAAGGAAATATTTGCTGAGCTATTAGTGAAGGATGCCGACCCAGAGGAGATTGCTAAGAGTAAGAATCTTTTGCAGGTGAGCGATACTGGCGCGATCGAAAAGGTCGTTGACGAAGTGATTGCCGACGCAGCTTGCCAAAAGGCGGTGGCTGACTTCAAGGCGGGTAACGAAAAAGTGATTGGTTTCTTGGTTGGTCAAGTAATGAAGGCTTCTAAAGGTAAAGCCAACCCAAGTCTTGCGCAGGATATTTTGCGCAAAAAGTTGCAATAGCTAAGCGCTAGCAAAATCGGTGTGATATCATAGTAATAGGGGTTTGCCCCAGTACATTCGAGGGATATTAAAGGAGTTTAAAAATGAGATATAAAATGCCTACCAAGGCAATTATCACTGATGCAGGTTATGCAAGCCGTTTCTTGCCAATCACCAAGACTATCCCGAAGGGTATGTTACCTATTTGGGACGTTCCAGTGATGCAGCTGGCAGTTGAGGAATGTGCCCAAGCAGGAATTGTTGATATCATCATTGTGACTACCCCAGAGGGTAAGCCGATTTATGAAGATTATTTCAACAATGGTGCGACACGTATTCGTAAGCAACTGCGCAGTCAGGGCAAGACCGACCGCTTTGAGAAGGTTAATCATGTGCTAAACTTTCCGAAGATTAGCATCATCGAGCAAGACCAAGCCTTGCCATATGGCAACGGTTCACCGCTAGTAACCGCTTACAAGCGAGATTTCATCTTCCCAGATGAAGCGTTTGTGGTAATTTATAGCGACGATGTGGTGTTTGGCTCATCTGATGTTGCTACTTTATTGGAGGCTTACGCGAAGCACTCTGATGCAGCAGGCGTGATTATGACGCAGGAAATTGGTGAAGACCAAGTTGACAAGTATGGTATTGTTAAGCTAAAGAATGGCAATCTGCTTGACAACATTGTTGAAAAGCCAGAGATTGGCAAGGCACCATCGACCTTAGCGTCTTATGGGCGCTATCTGCTAACGCCAGAGATATTCGAGTATCTCAAGTCAAATGCTGTCGGTAAAGACCGCGAACTCTGGACGGTAGATGCTATTACGAAGTTAGCAATGCAAAAGCCAGTGTATGTTGAGCGAACCGATGGTCGCTGGCGTACTACGGGCGATCCGGAGAATTATTGCCGAGCAATGCTAAGCTACGTACATGACCATAACGAAGCTTGCTTTGACCGCTTGCGTGACTATATGATTAAACGATAATCCCAAAGGCCCAGCTATGCTGGGTCTTTTATTTGACTATTTATTATGTTTATGCTATATTTAGCTTAATGGACGTATTTCAGATATTGGTTGTAATCTTGGCGATTGCGCTAGCTGTGTTTTTGGCGCTAGGAATTGCCCTTGCAATCATTCTGATTCGCATCTCGCGTAAGATTAAACACGTGGTCAGTAATGTTGAAGACATTAGTAATAATCTTTGCGAGAGTTCGCGCAATGTCAGGACTATCACTGCGTCGGTTAGCCAGTTGGTGTCGCCAGCGGTAGTTATGAAGGTGATAGTTAAATATATTAGGTATTATTTAAATAAAAGGAGGAATAATCATGTCGAATCAGAATAACAAATCCGGTGCTGGTAAGTTTGCGCTAGGTGCTCTGCTTGGTATTGCAGCTGGCGCTATCGTTGGTTTACTAACTGCACCAAAATCGGGTAAAGAGACGCGTGCTGATTTAGCCAATAAGGCTAATGAGTTAAAGGATGCAGCTACTCAGAAGGCAGCTGACGTTAAGCAGGCGGCACAAGATGGTTTTGATGCTACGGCTGATATTGCAACTAAGCACGCTGGCAATATCTCTGATTTCGCTAAAGACGAAGCTCAAGAATTAAAAGACGACATTGCAAATCTCCGCAAAAATACCCAAAAATAAAGCTTGTGCGCTCTAGAATAGGCTCGCTATAAGCTAGGTTAAATAAGTCTAATCTATCACTCTATCTATATAACTAACCGACGAGCGATAGATTGTTAAGTTTCTGGACGGCAATTGAGTGTATTTTAAAATTACGGTATCAAAAAAGGCGATTCAGTGACCGCAGAATATGCATTCCACGATCCCAAATCGCCTTATACGTTTATTATATTAAATAAAGCTCAAAAAGTCAACGGGATTTTTATATAATACTAAAAAGGCGATTCAGCGACCGCGAACTATAGGTGCTCGCGATCCCAAATCGCCTTATACTTCTATTCTGTCAAACTCCAATTAGAAAGTCAAGTTATTTGACAAGGCATCTCTTATTACATTCAGTTGGCGTATAGGGTATATTAATATTAGGAGATATTCATAAATGCAGGAGATAAGGATACCGTCAAATAGTATTAGACGAGGTCATAACATATATGTCTTTGAGAAAAGAAATAAAAAAGACCAGATATATTGGGTAGATCACTTTTTATCTTACAAACCTAAAGTTGATTTTGGAGATAGGATGATGGGTGAGTTATTAGTCTCTTTTGACCGCTATAGGATATTTAACTTATGGTGTGATTATCCATGGAAGTTTACACCAGAGCAAAAGGCGCTGTTTGATAAAGAAAATCCGTATTGGGCAAATTTCTTTAAGCGCCGTAATGGCACCGAACCACCAGCTAGTGACGAAGGCGCCCCGATACACTTTAAAGGCTAAATAAGTAAACGGGTAAATGTAAGGGTAGCTTTAGTGATTAGGTAGTCGTAAGCATATGTGCTATAATGGGCATAATGAGTGAGGGGAAGTACGAATTTAAGCCCAGTGATTTCGTACACTTGCACAATCATACCACCTACAGTGTGCTTGACGGCATGACGCAGTTGGATGATTTGATTAGCAAGTGTAAGGAATTTGGCATGGAGGCGGCAGCGATTACCGACCATGGTACGTTGTCTGGTGTACTGACCTACTACAAGAAGGCGAACGCCGCTGGGCTCAAGCCGATTTTAGGTATCGAAACTTATGTGGCGGCGCGCCGTATGCAAGACCACGACCCTGCTAAAGACAAGCAACGTTTTCACCTAACAGTGCTAGCAATGAATGACGAAGGTTTTAAGAATCTGATGCGCCTTTCTTCGACGGCTAACTTGGAGGGGATGTATTATAAGCCGCGTGTTGACCATGAGCTATTGGAGAAATTGAATGCCGGCCTGATTGTTTTATCGGGCTGTGCTTCAGGTGAAGTTGGTGTGGCGCTTAAGACGGGTGATTATGAGCATGCTGTTGAGATTGCAAAATGGTACAAGAGTGTGTTCGGCGACCGTTATTATCTAGAGTTGCAAGACCATGGTCATCCGCGAAGTCACACGCACTGGAAGGTGCAGGAGACAATAAACAATGGTCTAATGAAGATGTCGAAGGAATTGGACATTCCGTTGGTGGTGACATGTGATGGTCACTATTTGTCGCACGAATATCAGAAAGCACACGAAATATTACTATGTGTGGGTACGGGGTCGTTTTTGAGTGATAAAAATCGCATGTCGTTAGAGGACTTTGAGCTTCACTTAACTGACCCGCGTGACATTATTGACCACTGGAAGGATGATTGCCCAGAAGCAATATTAAATACCAAGCGAATCGCTGACCGTTGCAACGTGGAGATAAAACTTGGCCAGATTTTGATTCCAAAGTTCCCGTCTTTGCCAGAGGGTGAGACAGAGCACTCGTATTTTCACAAGTTGGTTTATCATGGTTTGCTGGTGCGATATAACGGTATGAAGCCGGAAGAGGCCGAGAAATATGCCATCGAAGATATCAAACCAATGCTGTCAGATGAAGTACGCGAGCGGGCTGAGATGGAGCTTGGCGTGATTGGTTCGATGGGCTATGAAGGCTACTTCTTGATTGTGCAGGACTTTATTAACTGGGGTAAAAGTCAAGGTTATGTGTTTGGGCCGGGGCGTGGTTCAGCGGCTGGGTCGATTGTCTCTTATGCGATTAACATTACTGACCTTGACCCGTTAAAGTATGACCTGCTGTTTGAGCGTTTCTTGAATCCAGAACGTATTTCCATGCCGGATATCGATGTCGATATGCAGGATACTTGTCGCGATGCTGTGATTCAGTATTGTGCTGACAAATATGGCCATGACCATGTTTGTAATATTGTGACATTTGGTACGATGGCGTCGCGCGCCGCGGTGCGTGATGTAGCGCGGGTGCTAGAAGTGCCTTACGCTGAGGCAGACCGTTTATCAAAGTTGGTGCCGAGCGGGCCGCAATCATCGCATCATGCCACTTTAAAGGATTTAATTGCCAGCGACCCAGATTTAAAGCATGAGTATGACACTAATCCGACGGCGAAGCGGGTGTATGACTATTCGATTCAGTTAGAAGGTACGATTCGTAGTCATGGCGTGCATGCTTGCGGCACGGTGATTGCGCCGGAGCCATTGATTAACATTATTCCACTTGAGATCGCCCAGAAGGGTGTTATCACGACACAGTTCCCAGCCCCAGAGGTAGAGGAAATGGGTCTTCTAAAAATGGACTTTTTGGGTCTATCCAACTTGACGATTATTGACAATTGCCGTCGTATCATACGTAAGGTGTATGGTGATAATCTAGACTTAATCCATTTGCCACTAGATGACCCAGAAGCATATAAATTATTGCAGCGGGGTGATACTACTGGAGTATTCCAGCTTGAATCAGCTGGTATGAAGCGCTACTTAAAGGATCTAAAGCCGACACAATTTGAAGATATTATTGCTATGGTGGCGTTGTACCGCCCGGGTCCGATGCAGTTTATCGATACTTTTATTAAGCGTAAGCACGGCGAGGAGCCGATTACTTACCCGCATCCGTCGATGGAGCCGCAGCTCAAGGAGACTTATGGCGTGTTGGTCTATCAGGAGCAGTTCATGCTGATTTCAAAGGCATGTTGTGGCTTTACTGGTGGTCAGGCCGATACCTTGCGTAAGGCTGTGGCAAAAAAGAAAATTAAGCTGCTTGAGAAGATGAAGCCGGCTTTTATTGATGGCGCCATTGAACATGTAGGGGCGAAGCGTGAAGTTATGGAGCACTTTTGGACGCAGCTGGAAGACTTCGCTTCGTACTGTTTTAACAAATCGCACGCCGCTTGTTATGCGTTGATTGCCTATTGGACGGCATACCTCAAGGCGCATTATCCTGATGCTTACATGGCGGCGTTGATGTCGAGCGATTCGGGTGATACTGACCGCCTGACGATTGAAATTACAGAGTGTAAGAAGCTGGGCTTGCAGGTGGTGTGTCCAGATATCAATGAATCGTTTAATGAATTCGCTGTAGTGCCAGGGACGAACAAGATTCGTTTTGGGCTTGCTGCTATTAAAGGCGTCGGCAGTACCGCAATTGAAGATATCCTAGTGCAGCGCAAGAAGGGCAAGTTTACCTCAATTGAAGATTTCGCCAAGCGCGTTAATAGCCGAGTTTGCAACCGCAAGGTTTATGAATCGCTTATTAAGGCTGGCGCGTTTGACTGCTTTATTACGGAGCCACGAAAGAACGGCTTTACGGGCGACCGGTCGGATCTGTTGTTCAACGTAGACACTATCATTGCGTTTTCACAAAAATACCAGAAAGATGCCGCCTCGGGCCAGGCCAATTTGTTTGATATGTTTGATACTGGTGGTGGTGACGGGAATGATGGCGCGCAACTGCATCTAGACTTGGCACCTTCGCCAACCAAAGTGACAAATAAGGAACAGTTGGGCTGGGAGCGTGAGCTATTGGGGCTGTATTTGTCGGCGCATCCGCTTGACCGCTATGATACGTTTTTTAAAGAGCAGATGAATCCGATTGCTAGTATTACCTCAGACCATGATGGTGCCATGGTAACGATTGGCGGTCTTGCGGTGCGTAATCGGACGATTGTGACAAAGAAGGGTAGTAAGATGGCGTTTATTGGTATAGAGGATAAGACCAAAGACATCGAAGTTGTGCTATTTTCACGGGTTTATGAAAGTTTGCCACAAGACCTTGACCCAGCTGCGGTATTGAAGATTTTTGGTCGCGTGAGCGGTAAGGACCGCGATGGAAACCGCCAACCTGACCCATCAATTGTGGCTGAACGCGTTGAAGTTATTACAGATGATATCCTAAATAGTTATTTGCCGACCGGTGTGGCGAAGGGGGCGATAGATATGTCGACGGCGCAGCATAGAAAGTATGGCGGAAAGAACAGTGGTAGCGGCGGTAACAGTGGCAATAGTAGCGGAGGCTATAGCGGCGGCTCCGGCGGCTATAATTCCTATGGATCCAACCGCGCCGCGTCGGTTAGTGCTAAGCCGAGTCAGCCGGTTAATTTAAATCAGTATAAGTTGGTTGATGGCGCGCAGTCGCGCAAGTTGTATGTTTTAGTAAAGAATCCAGCTGACGGCACGGCTTTGACAGCGCTTCGACAGATAATGTCAAAGTATACGGGCAATGACCAAGCGATTTTGGTAATTGGGCAGGATAAAAAGTCGGCAATTCGGATGCCGTTTGGTATTAAGATTTGCGACCAGTTGACTGATGCGGCGACACAATTGCTCGGCGCCGAATGTGTGGCGGTGAGGTAATCACAAGCAAGTTAGGCTATAGAGGGCAATGCCAGTGGCGACGCTGACGTTATAGCTCTCTTTTCGTCCAAACATCGGTAGCTCTAGTACTACTGGGCACTTCGCTAGTAATTCTGGAGCGATGCCATGGACTTCTTCGCCTAGTAGCAGGGCGGTTTTAGCTGGTGCTTGATAGTCAGCTAAGTTAACGGCGCGTTCGGCTTGTTCGAGAGCTGTGATAGTGTAACCATTAGATTCTAATTTAGCTAATAATGCGTTGATGTCGGGCGCAGCAATAAATGGGACCGTTGTTTCGGCACCAAGCGCGCTGCGATGCAGTTCGTGCTGCAATTTAAGCTTTATATGGGGCAGAATAGGCTGCCCGCTACCGTCTGATGCGGTAGTTAAGTTGGGTGTATATCCTGTAGCGTAGACTTTATTGACGCCGAGGCAGTCGGCAGTGCGCAAAATGGCCCCCACATTATAGACGGCGCGGATGTTATGCATGATGACGACAATGTCGCGCTGTGGGCGACTAAATTCTCTACTACGCATTGTTTTAATACTAAAAAGCGATTCATAACCGCAGAATATGCATTCCACGACCATGAATCACTTTATACTCTATATTTTAACAAGTCTTAATCGCAAAGTCAAATTCTTATAGCTGCTTAAGACGTAGTTGTATTAATATTTGTGATTGGCGGCAGCTGGTATAGTTATCTTGCTTGTGCTAAAATAAAAGTATGTTTGATAATGGCACTGATGTACAGGAACGTGCTGACCGTTACCGTGATGCTGACGAACGTAATACTGCTCGAAGAGCTGATATTTTAGGTGTAGCCTATGTTGACATGCGAGGCACTGAAGACAATTTGCCTTTGGTGTATGATGTTATGTCAATTCCTGATATGTATCGTTATCGCACGATACCGCTGCAGAAAGGTAGTTACACTAAGCCACACATTTATGCCATTACTCTATCAACGCCAGAGTCTTATTTGCGTAAGTTAAATGCTGATGCCACTAAGGCCTCTGAAGCGCTTGAATACCGCATGATTTCAAACTCAGCGTTTGATAGAATTATGATGCGTTACGACCCACCAAAGGAAGTAACTTATCATAATGTTGAAATTTCATCAGAGGGTGATAGCGATACACTTAAAAAGGTTAGTGATGAGCTTGAGAATGTGCGCCCAGATGACATCTTGAATTATTTGATTTTACAGGCTGATATGCTTGGCGCGTCAGATATTCACATTGAAAATGAA
This sequence comes from uncultured Candidatus Saccharibacteria bacterium, assembly GCA_947253285.1. Lineage (GTDB taxonomy): Bacteria > Patescibacteriota > Saccharimonadia > Saccharimonadales > Saccharimonadaceae > Nanoperiomorbus. Next base: position 119,424 of record CAMXXV010000001.1, read on the forward strand.
CGCACTGGAGTACGAATTCGATTTCGTATTGATGGCGCATTACATCCGATTGCGCATTTGACGCACGATAAATACCGTATTTTATTTGCCTCAATTGCTTCGGCGGCTAATTTATCGCGTGCTGCCGTGACGGCCCAGTCGGGTCATATTGTACGTGAGATTGGTGACTTGCGACGCTCGTTTAATCTAGTGGGTGGTACTGGCAGCGTGGCTGTATCAAAGGACGAAGATAGTGGCCATACTTTGAATATGCGTATTGAAACAGTTCCAACTAGCTATGGCCAAGATGCTGTGATTCGTTTGTTTAACTTTCGCGCTGACATGCTTAACATGGATGTATTGGGGCTAAGCGAGTCAGAGATGAAAGAATTAAAAGAGATTATTTCTCACCCGCACGGTATGGTGATGGTGGTTGGTCCGACTGGCTCTGGTAAATCTACGACTTTATACAGTATTTTGAATGCTTTGAACCAGCCAACGCGTAAGCTATTGACGCTAGAAGATCCAGTTGAATTTGATGTACCAGGTGTGACGCAGGTACCGGTTGACACAACGCACGGACAAAGCTTTGTAGATAACGTTCGTACGGTGCTTCGTCTTGATCCAGATATCGTGATGATTGGTGAAATTCGTGATGTTGATACGGCGCGAACGGCGATTCAGGCGGCTATTACTGGCCATTTGTTGCTTGCTACTTTCCACGCCCAAGATGCCGCGGCGGCATTTGCGCGTATTATTGATATGATTGGTGTTAATCCGGTGTTTACCACTTCAATTCGTTTGGTGATTGGCCAGCGCTTGGTGCGTAAATTAGACCCTGATACGCGGATTGAATACGAGCCAGATGATGCTACGAAGGAATGGATACGCCATGAATTAGCCGATTTGCCAGCTAGCGCCGACGAAAAGCCTGATTTGGAACATATTAAATTATGGAAGCCAGGTGTGAGCGATGAAAATCCGTTTGGCTATCGTGGCCGTACGGTATTGATGGAGCAATTGATGGTGACTGATGACATCATGCATCTGATTAGTGGTGATCCAAGAAATATTAGCGCCAATTCAATTGCGGCTTCAGCTCGTCGGTCTGGCATGGTGACGATGTTACAAAAAGGCTTGCTAAAGGCTTTGAAGGGTGAGACCACAATTGAAGAAATTAACCGCGTACTTTAATCTTGATTGAAGCGGCGTAATGTGTTAATATAGGTAAGAGTTAAAGTCTAAATTATTTTAGGAGTATTATGAGTGAATTAATTAAAGAGATTGCAGACGCTCAGAAAAAGAGTAAAGTTGTTGACGTCCGCAGTGGTGACACCGTGCGTGTTTACCAGAAAATTCAAGAAGGCAATAAGACCCGTATTCAGATGTTTGAGGGTGTGGTAATTCGCACTGACCGTAAGGGTTCGTTTACTAGCCGTATTACTGTACGCAAGATTGCTTCAGGTATTGGCGTTGAAAAGTCATATCTATTGCATTCACCTCTAGTCGAGAAGGTTGAAGTTGTTAAGCGTGGTAAGGTGCGTCGCAACTACCTAACCTTCTTGCGTGATCGCTTTGGTAAGTCTGCTCGCTTGGTTAGCAAGAAGTTTGATAAGTCAATCAACGACCTCGGTGAGGCTCAAGCTGAAGCTGACGCTGAGATGAAAGCTGAAATCAAGGCCGAAGAAGCAGCTGAGCATAAGACCGTTGAAAAATAGTCTAACTATTGGTATCGATGAAGTAGGACGTGGCCCGCTAGCCGGGCCACTTGTCGTAGCGGCAGTGGCGCTAGATAATAGCCAACCACATGCCGCTTTTAATGATTCAAAAAAGTTAACTTCGCGTCGTCGCGAAGAACTAGTGCCACAGATTCAGTCGGTGGCGCTTGGTATTGGCATTGGTTGGGTAGATGCTCCGTTGTTGGACCAATTAGGTATGACAGAGTCGTTGAAATTAGCGGCGCGGCGTGCTTACATGCAGCTACCAAAGTCCGTTAAAGAGGAAGCTGCGCGCATTGTGATAGATGGTAATATAAAAATGCTTGACGATGAGCGGACAGTGACGATAATCAAGGCAGATTCAAAGGTTGCTGCAGTAGAAGCGGCTTCGATTGTAGCTAAGCAGGCGCGGGACCATTATATGTATGAGCTTGCTAAATTATTCCCCCAGTATCAGTTTGAACATCATGTGGGATATGGCACTGCGGCGCATATGCGAGCTTTGGCGGAATATGGCGCGCTAAAGGGAATACACCGCTATAGTTTTCGCCCTGTAGCACAACTTGGCGGGGTGGTGGAGCAAAAGGTTAATAAAGTTGACCAAACACGAGGACGGCAGGCTGAGACTTGTGCAGCAAATTATTTAGTGCGAGCGGGCTATGAGATTATTGAACGCAACTGGAAGACACCGGAGGTAGAAGTTGATATTATTGCCCGTAAAGGCCATGAACTAAATTTCGTAGAGGTAAAGTACCGTGAGACGGCTGAGCATGGTGATGGCGTTGCTGCAATTACACGCAAAAAGCTTGAGCAAATGACTCTGGGCTGTGAGATGTATCAGAAATATTACCCAGCTGCCGTTGGTTTTGATACTAAGCTATCAATGATCGCCCTTTCGGGCGACCCGATTCAAGTTGACCAATTTATTAATAACTTAAGTTTAGACTTATTGTAGCAGTTTACGTTGCTTAAGTAGTGCTGCAATTTCGCTCGCCCCGCGTTGTCGCCACACTGAATGGGTGGAGATTTCTTGTTGTCCCATTTTAATGGCGCGCTCAAATGCCGGGTCGGACTGATATTTGCTAAAGAAGCTGGTAAATTCCTCGGCGGATTTAGCTGAACTTAATGTACCGCTAGCAACTTTAATGAAGTCTACTAAAATCATGTCACCAGCAAAGGTTTGCATGAGCCATGACCAATTGGTTTGAATCCATTGCCAAGTGGTGTCGCGTTGGTATGGATTACGCATCAGGCGAGCAATAAAGAATAATGTGTCCTGCGGCTTGACGATTGATAGGTCAAGGCAGGCAGCGCGGAGCTGATCTCCCTCGGTGGTGAGATGCGTACTAGTAAGCGCGGCACAGAGGTCTTGTTTGAGGTTAATGTCGTTAGTAGTGCGATAGGTGGCGAAGAGTTTATCGAATGCATTATCGCATTGAATCGCCCAACCTAGTACCAGCGAACGATAGTCGGTTGGTAGGCTTGCGATGTCGGCAGAGTGGTCGCGATAGAGTTTTTCGGCGTAATCTAGTGCTGGTTGGTATTTAGAGCTGATAGCCAAGCTAAATACCGAAATAAACGATTTTAGCGTGTCTTGGTCGGTTAAATCGGCGCTGCTGTAGTATTGCCATTCGTCGGTGATGAATTTTTGTAAGTAAGTACGCCAGGCAGCCAGCTCATTAGTCTGCGGGTTGAATAAGCTACTGATGGTAGAGCAGGCGGCGGTAATCATATCCCAAACCATAAAATTACGTTCATGCTCATTTTTATCAAGTAAATCTACCACTGTAGCAAAAGATTTATGAGCAGATTTTGCGAGCATGATTGTTTCACGGATTAACTTAATCTTGCTACATGATGATAAATTGCCGTAATCAGAGGTGAGGCTATCCCATAAAACATGATCATAATTTGTAATGAAGTGTGAATCATCATTTTGGTTTAGTTCTAGCTGATGCAAATTAGGTAACTTTAGCTCAATTGATGCTTTATCTAGAATAGATACTGGCAGCTTAGGGCTACTAAATAGCGGCACTGGCCATGGTTCGTCTGCTAACTTAGTGCCATCTGCGAGGTAGCGTGTTTGAGCTAATGTAAGTTTATCGTCTTGATAGCTAGCGTCAATGAGCGGGTAGCCGGGGCGAGTGAGCCATGGTGTCATTAGTTTTGCGACGTCGCAATTAGCTGCTTGCGACAAGTGTTGCCAAAGGTCTGTGGCGGTGGCATTGCGGTAAGCTAAGTCTTTAAAATAATGATGCAAACCATCGCGGAAGGCGTCTTCGCCAATGTAGCTAAAGAGCATCTTGAGGAGTCGCTCACCCTTGGCGTAAACAATGGCAGAATCAAATAGGGTGTCGATAGCCTCTGGGTCTTCGACATCTTGGCGGACAGTCTGAACGCCACGAATAGCGTCGCGGTGTAGAGCAGCTGGTATCATGCCAGCCTCAAAGTCGCTCCAAATATTATATTCTGGGAATAAATGGTCGACGGCGAAGTGTTCCATTAGTGAGGCAAAGCTTTCGTTGAGCCATAAATCGTTCCACCATTGCATAGTAACTAGGTTACCAAACCACTGATGGGCTAATTCATGCGCTAGGACAATCGCGGTGTATTCTTTATTGTCTTGAGCGGCATTTACTGGGCAAACTAAACCGGTTTCACGGTAAGTAATTAGTCCCCAGTTTTCCATAGCGCCAACGGCAAAGTCGGGTAGTGCAATATGGTCGGACTTTGGTAATGGATATTTAACGCCAAAATAATCCTCGTAAAAGTCGATAATTTTAGTTGCGCAAGATAAGGCGTATTGCAAAGTGTCATCCTGATGTACGGGGGTGGCATAGACATTAACGGTTACGCCACTTTTAGTCTTAGCTGACACATTATGCAGGTCTCCGGCGACGATGGCGAGGAGGTAAGTTGACATACGTGGTGTTTCTTCAAATTCCCAAGCATTTTTTACGTGCTTGCCGGGCATGTTAGACAGAACGACTGGCTCGGCAGTTTGAACCGTTAGCTTAAAAGTTGCTTTGGCGGCTGGCTCGTCAATACATGGGAACAACTCGCAAGCGTGGTTTGCTTCAAATTGCGTAGCCATTAGTTCGCATGGCTGGTCATTATAACGGTATTTACAAATATAGAGGCCATGCAATAATGTGTCACTAATTGTGCCACTAAAGTCAATGCGAATTTTACTGCCGGATTTTTTTATGCACATAATGTCATTTTTGACTTCAAAATCATTGGTTGGTGTGCCGTCAACTATGACATTTTTTATTTTTAACTGTTTAGTATGGAAAAAAATATGATCATAAAATGGCTGACCGGTGATAGTGACTGTGCCGCCAAAGCGCCGGTTGGCTTTGTCAAGATTTAGGAATAGGTCGTAATGTTCTGGTTTGAAATAATTAATTAGACGTTTGTTCATACTATTATTTTAACGTTAAGCTTGACGCCGTGTCAAAGTTTGCTATAATAAAAGTATTGTAATCCGGCCGTCAAGGTCGGAATTTTTAATAAGAAGGAGAATGCATGGAAGATTTGAATATCAAACAGATGGCCACGGCGTTGCGTGTGATTGCTGATGAAAAGAATCTCTCAGAAGAAGATGTTTTGAGTGCAGTTGAGGCAGCTATCGCCTCAGCTTGGCGGCGTGATAACGGCGAGCGTGATATGAGTGTGACGGCTACTCTAAATCGTGAGACTGGCGTAGCTAATATTACGGTACACTATGAAGTAGTTGAGGAGCCAGAGAGTCTTGGTCAAATTACTCTAGAGAAGGCGAAGGAAATTGACCCAGAAGCTAAGCTTGGTGACAAGCTAGAGCAGCATTATGAGGCTACTAAGTTTGGCCGCGTGGCTGCTATGACTGCAAAGCAAGTATTGTTGCAAAAGTTGCGTGATTTTGAGCGTGAGTCAGTGGCACGCGAATATGACAGCAAAGTTGGTAAGTTGGTTACTGGTACAGTAGTACGTGTTGAACCGCGTGTAGTACGAATTGAGTTGGGTTCTGGCGAAGGTATTATGCCAGCCAGCGAGCAAATCCCTGGCGAGCGCTTAACGGTCGGCAGCCGCGTGCGTGTGCTATTGAAGAAAATTGACCGCGATAATGGCCATACCCCAACCATTATCTTGTCACGTGCTGATGCTGATTTTGTGCGCCTATTGTTCGTACAAGAGGTGCCTGAGCTAGAGACTGGTGCTGTTGAAATCAAGAAGGTAGTGCGTGAAGCGGGCCGCCGCACTAAAATTGCAGTTTATAGTAGTAACAGTGAGATTGACCCAGTTGGTACTTTTGTCGGTAGTAAGGGTATTCGCGTTCAGGCAGTGATGAGCGAAATTGGTGATTCTGAGAAGATTGATATCATTACTTACGATTCAGACGTTAAGAACTACATTGCTAACGCATTAAGCCCAGCCGAAATTAGTAGCATTGAGCTTGATGAGCTAACCAAGACTGCTAAGGTGCATGTACCAATGAGCCAACAGTCAGTGGCGATTGGCCGTCAAGGGCAAAATGTTCGGCTGTCTTCGCAGCTGACTGGTTACACGATTGATATTGTAGCTGAACACTAATAAATAGTTAAATTTAACCATTAGCACTCTTGTATAAAGAGTGCTAATTTGCTATAATGAGGATATGATTCCGGAAGAAGAGGTACGATTCACTAGATGTGTAAGTAGGGCAATACTGACTGCTGAAGTTTATGCTAGCTTGTTTGCGGCAGAGGAGACTCGTACCGAACATTTATTATTGGCTATGCTGTGTGATCCGAATAGTATGGCGTGTAATTTTCTAAATAAACACGGTATTTATAAAAAAGATGCTCGGAATGCCATTGACTCTGCTCCGGATAGCAAGAGAATTAATCGCCGTCGCCGCTTGTCAATGGCGGCACTAGACGCCATTTTAAATGAGTTTATTTTATTAAATAAGCCAGTAAATACTCTGCAGATTCTTTATGTCATGTTATTTCATCGTACCAACCGGGCGTGTTTATTACTGAAAAAGATGCGCGTAGATGTGGATCAGCTAGTTCAGGATATTGCTCTGGCAATGGATGATCATAGTTTTGATGTTGACGAAGAAAGTGGTGAACCGCTCGAATTGTCTATTCTATATCGTCCAACCTATCAAGTAAATGAAGCTCCGGAAACTGATGCCATTTTAGAGGACCATGATGTGATGCGTCGAATGAGTATCGGCGCCTACGAGATGATTGAGCGAGCTAGGATAGGACAAAATCAGGTTGACGCTACGATTTGTGGCGAGGGCGGTGAATATGTCGCTCGCCCATTCTGCGATAAATTTGAAGATGAAGACGACGATGATGAAGAAGACGAAGGTGAAACCAATGCTGAAAAGAGCAGCACTGTTCGTGGGATGCCGCCGCAGTTGCAACAGCTAGGCAATGATGAGATTTCTCATAATCATGAGCACGAGGAATCTCAATCGCAAGAAAGCGAGACGGACCACGAATTGCCATCACATGAGCAATTGCGGTTGAAGCGGACAATTGACCGATACAGTACTAATTTAACTGACGATGCTAAGAACGGCAGGCTAGACCCAGTGGTTGGCCGTGCGACTGAAATTGACCGTGTAATTACCATTTTGAGTCGCCGCCGAAAGAATAATCCACTACTAATTGGCGAAGCTGGTGTGGGCAAGACGGCTATTGCTGAAGGTTTGGCGGAGCGAATTGCTGATGGTAATGTGCCACGTTATCTAGCCGATAAGCAAGTTATGCAGCTAGATTTGGCGCGTATTTTGGCTGGTGCAAAATATCGTGGCGAATTTGAGGAGCGGTTGAAGCGTGTTATTGATGACGCCGAGAAGGACGACCGTGTGATTCTGTTTATTGATGAGATTCATACGCTAGTTGGTGCTGGTGCATCTGAGGGTTCGCTTGATGCTGCAAACATTTTAAAGCCAGCTTTGTCGCGCGGTAAGTTACGTTTAATTGGAGCGACGACTAACGATGAATATCGCAAATCGATTGAGCGTGACTCTGCTTTGACGCGCCGTTTTCAGGATGTTGTGGTAGCTGAGCCTAGTATGTCGGATACAATTAAGATATTGGACGGTTTAGCGCCAAAATATGAAGCTTTTCATCATGTAAAAATAGCACAAGATGTGATTGAATCAACCGTGCAATTAAGCCAACGCTACATGCCGGAGCGGCATCAGCCAGATAAATCGTTGGATGTGCTTGATGAAGCAGCGGCGACTGCACATGTTAAAAGTAACGTGGTTGATAATACGGATGTTATTAATGAGCTAATGCAGCGTCGTGGTATGCTGTCGGATAAGATGGCGCAGGCTGTGGCGGACGAAGATTATGAGCAGGCGGCGATTCTAAAGATGCAGGTTAGCCAGATTGATGAGCAGCGAGAAAAGTTGCGTCAGTGTGAATTGCAGAACCAAGATGTTGAATTAAGTACCGATGATATCGCTAATACAATTAGTCGGATTACCGGTGTGCCGATTGCACAATTAAAGCGTAGTGAAGCTGATAAGCTGATTAATCTAGAAGAGCTGCTAAGCAAACGTGTGATTGGTCAGGATAAGGCGATTTCCGCCGTGGCGCATGCGATGCGCCGGGCACGTGCTGGTATTAACAACGAGCATCGGCCAATCGGTTCGTTCATTTTCTTAGGGCAGACTGGTGTTGGCAAGACCGAATTAGCGCGTGTTTTGGCCGATGAGATGTTCGGCTCGCGTGATAATTTAATTAAGCTAGATATGAGTGAATTTTCTGAGAGTCATACAGTGTCGCGCTTAATTGGTGCTCCGGCTGGTTACGTAGGATACAATGATGGCAATCAACTAGCTGACCGCGTGCGACGGCATCCTTACTCAGTGGTACTGTTTGATGAAATCGAGAAGGCTCACCCGGATATCTTTAATATTCTCTTGCAGATTCTTGAGGATGGCACATTGACCGATGGTCGTGGTCATCAAGTTGATTTCTCAAATGCGATAATTATTTTAACGAGCAACATTGGTGCAGACCAGTTGGATAGTGGTGAAAGTCGGTTAGGATTTAGTGTTAAAAATGATACGGATATTGACGAAAAGTCGAAGAATGACCAAGAAGTGGTAATGAATGAGCTGAAACAATATATGCGCCCCGAGCTGATTAACCGGTTTGATGACATCATTTTGTTTAATCGTTTAACCAAAAATGAAGCTGGCAAGATATTTGATTTGATGGTTTCAGAACTAGCGCAACGGTTGCAACTAAAGCAGATTGGTTTGACGGTGAGTGTGCCAGTGCGGCGTCAGTTAGTGGAGAAGGGCTATAGTGACACTTATGGGGCGCGGCCAATGCGACGCGTGGTACAGAAATACCTAGAGCAGCCCGTCGCTGATGCCATGATAGCGGGCAAATTTAAGGCGGGTGATACCATTAAAACAACTTGGCGCCATGATGCGGTCGAATTGCAACTAAAGCCGCAGCGTGCAGTAAGGAAGTCAACTAAGTCGGTTAACGTAGTTAAGCATTAACCTGTTATAATGTTAGGTAATGGTCAAGACTAAAAGCAGTTATGTTTGCCAGCAGTGTGGCGCGAGCTACCCTAAATGGGCGGGCAAGTGTGATAATTGTGGGTCTTGGAGTAGTTTGGTTGAGCAGATGCCAATTGCCGAAGGTAAGTCTGTGGTGGCGCGCTCGCGCGGGCGACAGATTCAAGCTGAGCTTATCAAGGATGTTAAATTAGACAAAGTATCAACGCGTATTAAGACGGGAATCGCCGACCTTGACGTGGTGTTGGGCGGTGGTCTGATGGCTGGTGGAGTAGTGCTAGTAGCTGGGCAGCCGGGTATCGGTAAGTCTACTATTTTGATGCAAATTGCGAGCTATGTCGCCAAGGGTAAAAAAGTTTTGTATGCCAGCGGCGAGGAATCAGCTTCGCAGGTGAAATTGCGCGCCGAGCGGCTCGGCGCAGTGGGTGATAACCAGCTATATTTGGCGGCGACCACATCAGCAGATGATATTGCGGCGACAATTGCGGAGGGTAGCTATGATTTGGCGATTGTTGATTCGATGCAAACGATTGCGATGGCAGAGATTGCTTCGGCTGCGGGTACAGTAAGCCAAATCACCAACTGCGCTAACGCAATTATTCGTGCTGCAAAGACAGCCAATACGTCGGTTATTTTAGTGGGGCACATTACCAAGGATGGTGCGATTGCTGGACCAAAGATATTGGAACATCTAGTTGACGTGGTACTAAACTTTGAGGGTGACCGTTATGGTGGCTTTAAAATGGTGCGCGCCGTGAAGAATCGCTTTGGCTCTACTTCTGAAGTGGCTATTTTTGATATGACACAAGAGGGACTGAAAATTGTTGAGAATCCAAGTGCTGCGTTGCTTGCTGAGCGGACAGATACCGACGGTAGCATTGTGCTTGCCAGCATGGAGGGTAATCGACCATTGCTTGTGGAAATTCAGGCACTAGTGAACCATACTAATTTTGGTTATGCAAAGCGTGCTGCGTCTGGGTTTGATGCTAATCGTTTGACGCTATTAATTGCAGTGCTAGAGCGACGAACTAAATTGGACTTATCTGACAAAGATGTTTTTATTAATGTAGTTGGTGGCATAAAACTAAATGACCGAGCGGCAGATTTAGCAGTTTGTATGGCTATTGCTAGTGCGGCAGCTGAGCGAAAATTGCGCGATGGAGCCGTAGTGTTTGGCGAAGTTGGTTTAGGCGGTGAGATTCGGTCGGCGGTTCAGTCGGAGAAGCGAATTGCTGAAGCGCAAAAATTGGGTTTTAAATATGCAATTGCACCCAAGAGTGCAGCGCGTAGTAAATTTGTCGTGCCGGCAGTAGATTTGCGCGATGCTTTGAATCAGCACTTACGCTAGTTTTTGCTGATTAGTGTTACAAGTGCTATAATATTTAGCGAAAGGAAATTATTTAATGTTGGAAAGACTAAATTTACAGTCTGTCCTTCTCCTAATTGTTAGCGTGGTCATCCTGATTGAGGTGACTTATTTGACGGTTATGAAGTTAAGGCAGCGCAAACTGAAGGTGGCGCGTGGGTCGATATTGTTAGACTCATGCTCAATTATGGATGGTAGGATTATTGACCTTGCTAAGACAGGCATTATTACCTCAGAAATTATTGTACCGCGGTCTGTGGTGGTTGAGATGCAGCTATTAGCAGATAAATCCGACCATGAGAAGCGAGTGCGGGCACGGCGTGGTCTAGAAAATGTACGCCTCTTAAAGACGATGGATACAGTTAGTGTGGCGATTGTGAACGATGGTAAGGTTGGTAAGGGTGGCGTGGATGAACGTTTGTTGGACATTGCCAAAAATTATGATGCTTCGATTGCGACAACTGATTTTAATCTAAATCGTGTAGCTAAGGTGATGGATGTGCCGGTAATTAATGTGAATGAAATTGCACAAGTGATGCGCGCCAATCACTTTCCAGGCGATCAGGTGGAGATTGAATTGTTGCAAGCAGGTGCAAACCGTAGCCAAGCTGTGGGTTATCTTGATGATGGCACTATGGTGGTGGTTGAGGATAGCAAAGACTTAATTGGTTCGCGCGTGAAGGTGGAAATTATTCGCTCATTACAGACTGAAGCTGGGCGTATGATGTTTGCAAAGAAAATTGAGCGTATAGTTCAACAAAATAATAAACCGGCTGCGCATAAACGTGATAAATCAGTTAGCGCTAAAATCAAATCAGCCCCTGCCTTTCATTCTGACCAATTATTGAAGCAGCATAATGCCGAGAAGGCGAAGCCAAAGTCAGAAGTAAAGCAGCGGAGCAATAGTGGTACAGCTAAACCGGCTCGTCGTCGTACTCAAACACAGTCAAGTGTAGAGCGCCAAGTGGTGGCGCTGGCTAACGCACAACATGCAAATTCTGACGAGTCCGACAAAACAAAGTAATTACCCAGAGCATAATACCGAAGTCGATGAATAGTTCAAGATATTCGGTCGGTGTACCATGATTGTAATCCCAGATGTGATTGAAAAATAGACTGTTAATTGCAACTATTATTGATAGAGCTAAAATCAGGGCTGGCTGTTGCCAGTTCTGTTTTTGCTTTAGCTGACTATGTAGAATTATAATTATGGCCGCGATAGTACCAAGCATAATAAATAAATTAGAACTATAGTAAACTCCAGAGGCATCTTGGTAATTAGCTAATAATGGGTCTGATAGCATAAAGGCAGTTGCAAAAATTAGAGTAAATTGCTGCGGTGGCAAAAAATCTACTAGATAAGATAACTTATGATTACGAAGCCATTTGGTTAGGGGTAAGTTAAGTAGTGGTAATAATACTAGTAAAATCCATCCACCAAAATAGAGTGTATTTTGGAATAATTGCGTAGCAAGATTATGAAAGTTAGTCTCCTTTTGGATGTTATAGGTGGCAATTAATTCAGGGGTTTCCCAGTTAAAGATACGTTGCCCCCAAGATAGCTCTTCACCTGCCATTAAAAATAGAATAATTGCTAGTAAAATACAAAGGAAAGTAGTTGGTCGGTGCTTTTTGCGGTTTATTAATGCCATATAACAGCATAGAGTAACCCCAATTAACTCCATGCCACATTTAATGAAGATACCAGAGCGATAAAATGGCCAAGTTTCCTTGCGAATTAGGTCGCTTGCAAATTGCGGGTACACTACTTGCAAAATGATACATACTACGACGATTAACGGTAGAACGATTGTTAGTTTTGAATATAGCGTAGTACCACTGTTTTTTCTACTGGATAAATTGTATTGTAATAATAAGCTACCACTAAAGATAATAGCGCATAGCATAATGGACAGGCGTAACAGATTAAACGGCCAATTGTCAGCTAACGGATAGGCCCATTTACTTGGCGCAAAAAATAGTGCCAAAGTCGCCAAGACGGATATGGCAGTGACGACTTTGGCAATATTGTCTTGCAATGGCGAATGGTGTGTATTAATTGGTTCTGGCAAAATTCTCCTTATGATGCATTATTAATTACTATTGAGTGTGCGCGATAAGCTAGTGGTATAGAAGCCAGCGTCGGATACAGTGGCGTTGACATTGTAGCTATTGGTATCACCTTTTTCGAGAGTGACATCCCATGAACCGCCACTAAGTCTGGCGTCATAATTCTTGCCATTAATTGTCATGCTTGCACCGGTGATTGGGTTGGTGCCGCGCATAGCAATAACTGAAATTACGACGTAGTTTTTACCATCGCTTGAGCTACGTGGTGTGAGGGTTATTTCAGAAATAAATGGTTTATTGTCATCACATTTATGGAAGTCATCAACACTATCTGCGTCGTAACCATCTGGTGCCGAAATAGTTGATTTATTAATCAAGGTATCGGTAATTTTGGTAACCTCGATGGTTTCCTTTGCTCCTTCAGGGGTACACTCACCGGCGCGCTTCTTACTTACTCTATCAAACACCATTTTTTGAGTTGATGTAGTCTTTTGCGCCTTGTTATACCATGAAGGGTATAAATCATGTACGCCATCAATTGTTAAGTCTTGAATGCCTTTTGGACGATTGAACCATTCGTTTTCCTTATACATACCATTTTTCTTAAAATAGTCGTAAACATCTTGAGTAATATCGGCTATTACTGGACCAAGCGACATACCATCAGCGTTGTTGCGAAGTGCTGAAGGGGTGTGGTTGCCGGCCCAAACTGACAGGGTAGCTTTTGGAGTAAAGCTCATCATCCAAATGTCCTTTGGTTTATTGCCAATGTTACTCGTACCGGTTTTAGTTGCCGTCTTAATGTTCTTGAAATAGAAGCCAGTTGGTCGCCAACCGAAGGTGTCTTTGCGAGCGTTGTCGTCAGATAGAATGTCGCTAATAATATAGGTAGTTTGTGGGTCAAAGACTTGCTTAGTACTATCTTTCCACTCATATAGTTTCTCTCTTTGCCCATTTTTGACTTCTAGCACTGTAGTATATGGTTTATAGACGCCACCACGTGCGATAGTGGCGAAGGCGTTAACGTGTTCAACTTGTTTGACACCACAACCACCAATAGCTGAAGCTAGACCGGAGTTTCTATCGGCGCCATCAGTACAATAGCTTTGGTCGCCAGCTTCGCGAATGGTTTGCCAAGTTGGAGCTGCGCCGCCATTTAATGCCATAGCTTTAATGGCTGGAACGTTACGTGAACCACCGAGTGATTTGCGAATTGGAATGTTACCTTTGAATTTACCATCGGCGTTATTAACGGAGTTACCACTAGTGGTACGATAAATGTTTTGCGGAATTGGCGTATCTGGAATGATAGAGCCACCGCCAAAGGTGCCATTATTATTGTTCTGGTTATTAATTAATGACGCGTAAACGAGTGGCTTGATTGATGAACCAGGCTGAATGAAGGAAGTAGCGGAGTTAACGGCGCCATAACCAGGATAGTTGTAGTCACGACTACCTTGGACGCCAAGCAATTGACCGGTTTGGTTATCAATCATGGCCATTGAAGAGTTGTCGAAATCATAACGACGTTGTAAATAAGATAGCTTGCCTGAAAATAGGTTACGTGTAGTATCTTCCAGCTTATCTTGTACGTGGCTATCGAGAGTAGTTTTAACAATTAGGCCACCTTGGCCGACAATTTTAGCTCCGAGCTTTTCAGTTAGCTCATTTTTAACCATCTGAATGAAATGTGGAGCTTTAGCACCAGCGAATTGCTGTGCTAATGGCTTTAGTTTATCGAGTGTTGAGACTTTCTTAGCTGCTTCAGCTTCTTTGTCGGTAATCATGCCTTGCTCAGCCATGTAAGAAATAACAGTTTTTTGGCGAGCAAGCAGTGCATTATTGCCTCTGGTGTTATAGGGATTATACCAAGCTGGTGATTGTGGAATTGAGGCAAGCAGAGCGGCTTCATCAATTGTTAAATCTTTAGCAGACTTACCAAAATAAGTCTGGGCGGCTGATTCGACACCGTTGCGACGACCACCATAAGGGGATTCATTGAGATACATAGTTAGAATCTGGTCCTTACTATAAATATTTTCGGCTTCAAAAGCGAGAATGGCTTCCTTAATTTTACGCGGGATACCGGTGATACCACGGTTATTGGCTTGGTCGGCAAAGAAGACCTGTTTGATTAACTGCTGAGTTAATGTAGAACCACCCTGTGTATTGCGAGATTTTTTAAAAATGTTATTAACAATAGCGCGGAGAGTACCGGAAATTGAAACACCGCCATGCTTATAGAAGTTTTTATCCTCAATAGCAACTGTAGCGTCTTTAATATATTTACTGATTTTATCAGAATCAACCACTAAGCGATACTCGCCGGAGCCTTTATCTTCCCAAAGAAGTTGATTGTTGCGGTCGTAATACTTAGTAACAGTAGTTTGAACGCGTTTATTGAGTTCGGACGGCTGGAGTGATTTGAGCTCACCGCGAAAATAGAAGAATGATACTACGAGGATAATTGCAATAATAGCAAAGGTTCCACCAAATATTTTGCCAATCATTTTAAGACCATCGAGTGAGAACCAATACTTAAACACGCGTTTTGGTGAAAAATGCGTAAAGAATCGTTTAATTGGATTTTTTGGTAATGTAGCTAAATATTCAGCCTTGGCTCGGCTGCGACGTTCGCGCCGAATTGCTCGGCTGCTTTTATTTTGCTCATGCGCTAAATTAGAGTAGGTCGTAAACTTGCGGCTGCTATCTAAATCATCGTGAGCTGGTCTTTTGGTCATGAATCTTACCCCCGCTTTTCTCGCTTAACATTACCATTTTAACACGCACGGCATCCAAACTCAACATTTTTGTGCTAATATATAGGTATGAAATTGAGTGAAGAATTGAAGTGGCGTGGATTAGTCGGCCAGACGACGGTTTCTGACTTAAGTGAACTAGATAAACCAGGAAAAACGTTTTATTTCGGCGCTGACCCAAGTCGTGACAGTATGACAATTGGCAATTTAGCTGCTATGATTCTTTGCTTACGCTTTATTAAGGCGGGTTGGAAGGGGATCATTTTGGCTGGCGGTGCAACTGGCATGGCTGGCGGTGACCCAGACGGTAAAGATGAGACGCGCTCAAAAATGACATTAGAAACAATTGAGCATAACGTGGCGGGGATTCGTGGCCAGTTTGCGCGCATTTTTCGTGATGCCGATGTTGAGATTGTGAATAATTATGATTGGTTTAAAGATATCAATTTTGTTGACTTTTTACGTAACATTGGCTGGCAATTTTCAATGACCCAATTGCTCGACCGTGAATTTGTAAAGAATCGCATTGGCGAAGGCGGCAAAGGCATTAATTATGCGGAATTTTCTTATATGCTAATGCAGGGCTATGATTATTTGCACTTATATCGTACCAAACATGCTGAACTAGAGCTTTGTGCTGTCGACCAGTTTGGGAACTGTGCTTGCGGCATGCAGCTAATTCGTAAGTTAGAAGGCGCGCAGGTTAATGTGTTCGGTATGCCGTTGGTAATCAACAAGTCTACTGGCAAAAAGTTTGGTAAATCAGAGGCGGGTGCAGTTTGGCTAGAGCCAAAGTATACCAGCGTGTTTAAGTTTTACCAGTTCTGGCTTAATGTTGATGATGCTGGTGTGATTGATTACTTAAAAATCTACACTTTCCTTGATAAAGGTGAGATCGAGCAGCTGGAGGCTGAACAACAGGCTAATCCGGGTGCCCGCTTGGCGCAACACCGGCTAGCCGAAGCAGTGACAGAGCTAGTGCACGGCAAGGAGGCTATGGAGTCAGTGAAGCGCGTGACAGATACTTTATTTAGTGGTGCAAATGTTGCTGATTTAAGTGACGCTGACTTGGCGGTTTTAGCTCAAGAAATAACAACAGTAGAGCTTGGCGAACAGTCATTAATCGATTTATTATTGGCTGGCAGCTTGGCTGGTAGTAAATCTGAAGCACGTCGTTTAATCGAGCAGAATGCTATTTCAGCTAATGGCGCTAAAGTTGGCCTAGATTATCATCCTACTGCGCCATGCTTGTTACGCCGCGGTAAAAATCAATTTATGCTAGTTAGATAAGTTAGGCGGGTGGGATGAAATCTAGTCGAAAGCGGAAGTATGGTAAAGCGGTAATACGCTCAATTAATTCTCGTCGCTTTGCTCGCCATCAAGTTAGGAAGCGCCGTGCTCTTGGCATTTTTAGTGCTACGCTGTATCGCTTAGCGCAGTTGATGCAGTTTTGTGCGATTGGCGTTCTTTTGATGATTGTATTTGTGTCATTGTTTGGTTTATGGCCGCAGTTTAATGGCTACATGTATAACTTATCATCTGGATTGAGCGTTAAGCCGTTGTTTGAAATTTCTTTAGGTACAAAATTTTTTATGAGTTGGTTGATAGATAACCTTGACCCACTATCGCGATTTTTCTTGTTAATGTCTCCGGTTGCACTCATGGTTCTAGTCGCGTTGGGCGGATTTTGGTTAGTTGACCGTTTATCTAGGCTGTTTCAATACTCGTTTGATGTATCGCGTTCGATAGCTGATGAAATGATGTCAGTTATATTATGGGCATCAGCTTTGGTATCTACGTGGATTGCATTCGACCCACATGTTGCATTTATTCCAATGTTGACTATTTCCTTGGCGTTAGTGTTTAATGTTGTTTTATATATGTCAAGTTATGCAATAAAGCCTAAATTACAAGTGCCGAAGTGGCGGATTGTAAAATAGTGGTATGAATTTGCTAACCAAAGTATCGGAACTAAAGGGGATTGGGCCAAAGACTGCAACACAGTTTGTGGCGGCTGGGCTCAGTACGGTTGGCGATTTGATGGAGGATTTTCCGCGGAGTTATGAAGACTATACTGGTGCACAAAGAATTTCCGACTTAGTTCCTGGGAAGGTGGCATTGCGCGCTCGTGCCGTTAGTGTTAATAGCCGACATGTGCGCGGCAAGCTAACTATCACCACTGCTATACTAGAGGATTCGGCGGGTGACCAGATAAATGCGGTGTGGTTCAACCAGCCATATCGGGTTAATCAGTTAGCGAAGGGTGACGAATTCTTATTTTCTGGTGTGTTTGAGCTGAAACGTGGACGCTACCAGCTCACTACGCCAACTTGCACATTGGCAAGTGATTTGCCGATTGATAGTAATAAAATTGTGCCAGTATATTCAATGCGAGCAGGATTAAAGCCAAGCTTAATTCGTAAGGCCGTGGAACAAATCAGGCCGCTTTTAGAATTTGCGCCAGAGATACTACCGGCTGAGGTGGTGGGTGATAATAACTTGTGTAGCCGTGCACAGGCGCTCAGTGCTATCCATTTTCCAGCTGACCGCGAGCAGCTAGCTTTAGCGCGCCATCGTTTGGGGTTTGAGGAAGTATTTACAATGATTTTAGCTGCCAAGCTAAATCGAATGTCAAATCAGCAGTTGAAGGGATTTCAAATTGAGTTTAATCAGCCAAAAATCAGTCAATTTGTGGCTGATTTGCCGTTTCAATTGACTCCAGTACAGAAGCGCTCTATCTGGGAAATCATCCAAGATTTTATGCGGGTAACGCCGATGAACCGTCTGCTGCAGGGTGACGTTGGCTCAGGAAAGACGGTTGTAGCGGCGGTTGCGGCATATCAGGCATATCTTGGTGGTTACCAAACGGCATTAATGGTACCGACTGAGGTGTTAGCAAAACAGCATGTGGCGACGTTAAAGAAAATGTTAGAGCCATATGGCGTGAAAGTTTGTTTGCTCACTGGCTCAACTAAAGGTAGGGAGCGCGAATTGACATTGAAAGAGATTGCTAGTGGCGCAGCACAAGTTGTGGTTGGAACACATGCGTTGTTTCAGCCTACGGTGAAGTTTAATCGACTAGGTTTTGTGGTAATTGATGAACAACATCGCTTTGGTGTAAAGCAACGGCAGGATTTACTCGCCAAGACTGATAGCGAGCATTTACCGCATTTATTAGCGATGACGGCGACGCCAATTCCACGCTCATTACAACTAACAATTTTTGGTGACCTCGATGTGTCAACTCTAGACCAATTGCCGCAGGGGCGTCAAGTAAT
Source organism: uncultured Candidatus Saccharibacteria bacterium (assembly GCA_947253285.1). GTDB lineage: Bacteria > Patescibacteriota > Saccharimonadia > Saccharimonadales > Saccharimonadaceae > Nanoperiomorbus. Next base: position 138,119 of record CAMXXV010000001.1, read on the forward strand.
TCAGACGAAGATTGTACTACCAAATGAGCGCTCGCAATTAATTGAACGTGTGCGGTCGGAATTAGTTGCGGGCAGACAAGTTTATTATGTAGCTGGTTTGATTGAAGATAGCAATGTATCGGAGCGCGTGAGTGCTGAAGCGTTATACAAGACAGTGACGAAATTATATCCTGAATATCGCGTGGGAATTTTGCACGGTAAAATGGCAGCGGCAGATAAAGAACGGGTGATGGAACAATTCGCAGCGCACCAACTAGACATTTTAGTGTCGACTACTGTGATTGAAGTCGGGGTGGATGTGCCAAATGCTACAGTAATGGTAATTGAAGACGCAGAAAATTTTGGGCTGTCGCAGTTGCATCAGCTGAGAGGGCGTGTCGGCCGCGGCAAATACCAGTCATACTGTTATTTATGCCAAAGTGATACTAAACAGCCATCACGTCGTCTAAAGGAAGTCGAACGTAGTAATGATGGCTTTTATTTGGCGCAAGTAGATTTGGAGTTGCGTGGTGCTGGAGAGATTTATGGTACGATGCAGCACGGTGATATTAACTTTCGTATGGCCAATCTAGCGGATACTAAATTACTGAGGGCAGCGTCGGACAGCGCAGCGAAGGTGACGCGGGCAATTTCACAGGATGCGCAATATTTGGTAAAATATAGCCAGTTAAGACAAATGGTAAATAAGTATCAGAAGATAACAACGTTAAATTAATGTATAGTGGAACTATTATTACTCACGGTAGCGGCAGACTGATGGGGACGCATCAGAAGATTGACCGTGTTGCGCGCAAAAAGTTACACCGATATCTTGGTGAAGGGCAGTGGTTCCCGCGGACGCGTGAGATATTGCGGTTTGAAGGCCTGAATGGTCCGGACGGCATTAAACGCAAATCGCCTGCACATGATGAGCCGAGGCATTTTATTAATCCCGACGACCCAAACGACCGACATTTAGTAGAGTTAATTCGTGGCAATCAAAATAATTTGATTGAAGCACTAATGACCGGTAATCGTGAGCGTGCTTCGTTTGAGGCTGCATGGTTGGCGCACGCCATCGTTGATGGGTTGACGCCAGCGCATCATTATCCGTATGAGGAGCGCTTAGCGGAAATTAGAGGTAATACTGAGCAGCTACAGGATACTATTTTTCGTAAGGTGATTATGCCGGGCGACACAATGCGAGCTAAGGTGGAAAATAACTGGAAATATTGGAAGCCGACCGGGTTGATGACGGCTCATGGTTTATATGAGGTGGGAGTGGCATTTGCTACGGCGCCATTACGATTTAAGCGGGTAGTTTTGACAAAGCACGATATTGAACAACTGCGGGCTGCTGATGACATAGAGCCATTTTTTATGGCTGCTGTGCAACGAGTACATCAACATAAAATATATGACCGATTTTTGAAGCGTGGCTGGACTGAGTCGTTAGCCCGTGAGACCAAGAACTTTTTGCTGCCAGAGATAATACATACAGTGTTGATGGCGTGGTATTTTTGTGCTTATCAGGCCAAGGTTAGGCGTCATGGCGACAGTTAGATTAATATCTGGGATATGGGGTGGCCGACGTTTGTCGGCTAATGTTAGTAATGCGACGCATCCAATGAGTGAACGTGCTAGAAGTGCGATTTTTTCGATGTTAAATGCAAAGGGAATTTTAGTGGGAGCTAAAGTATTAGATGCATTTGCCGGTACGGGTGCGATTGGTCTCGAAGCATTAAGCCGTGGGGCGGCTGCGGTGACTTTTATTGAGCGCGACCGTACAGCACAGGCAGTACTTAAGCAAAATATTGCTACGGTTGGGGCGGAGAAGGGCTCTTCTGTAATTTGTACAACAGTTGACAATTGGATGAAAAATGCTGATTTTACAGATAAGTATGACTTAATTTTTGTTGACCCACCCTACAAAAATCCTCAGTTTTCCACAGTTTGGCGCTTGTTGGACTATTTAAATGATAACGGGCTTATGATATTATCATACCAGACAGCAGAATGTGTGAAGCTTCCTAATGGAGTTGCTGTGGTGGAATTTCGGAGTTATGGAGGAGCATCGATTTTGATCTTAAAGGTCAACAAGAGCTTATAAATAACGGGATGTTTCATTGCGCTGTCCAAGCCTACGGTTCGCCGTAGGCTTTTATGCTATTGACTAGGCTATGATATTTTGGTATCATAGAGCAGAGTAACCGATAAAGGAGATATTTTAAGATGGCACGATGTGAAATCACCGGTAAGGGTGCAATGAGCGGCAACAATGTCAGCTTCTCAATGCGTCACACCAAGCGGACCTTTAAGCCAAATCTACAAAAGAAGACTTTCTATGTAAATGGCCATAAAGTACGCCTATTAATTGCTGCTAGCACAATTAAGACCCTACGCAAGAAGGGCTTTACTAGCGACAAGCCAGTTACTACTGATTAATTTGTTAGGTAGTTGTTGTAACGCCCCATATAAGGGGCGTTTTTGTTGCTTATGATATAATGGTAGTATGTTTCAGATGGATTTTAGTCAGCTTAGTACATGGATTATTCTTGGAATAATTCTTGGTGTAACCTTAATTTCAATGATTCTTCATGAACTGATGCATGGCCTAACGGCACATTGGTTAGGCGATAACACTGCGAAAGAGGCAGGTCGTTTGACTTTAAACCCAATTAAGCATATTGATCCAATTATGACTATTTTACTGCCACTATTAATGGCGGCAACGGGCGGGCCAATTTTTGGTGGTGCTAAGCCGGTCCCATTTAACCCTGAGCGCGTGCGTGGTAGAGAGTGGGGCTCGGCTTTGGTTGGTATCATGGGCCCGATAACCAACCTATTATTATCATTCATAGCTTATTGCGTAGTTATTTTGATCGGTGGGAAAAAATTTTTAATTATCCCTGAGTTAATCAATGTTACTACTTTCTCAGGAGCATTAATGGAATTTTTGGTGATGAGCGTATATGTCAATTTAGGATTTTTTGCATTTAACATCTTGCCAATTCCGCCACTAGATGGTTCACGTGTGCTATATGCTGTGGCGCCGCCATCTGTGCAGCGAGCAATGGATATAATAGAGCATACGATTGGATTAATGATAGTATTTTTAATAGTGTGCTTGTTTGCTACAACATTAAATCGTGTTATGTTAGAAATTATTAACGGGGTCTTGGCTGGTTTCCAATTTATCTTGTCTTAGATGAGAATAAATACATTTTGCTATTGCGAAAAAAATATTTTTGTGCTACATTAGTTTTGATGAAGTAGTGTAATCTGTTTAGAACGTCCATTGTTTTGGCAGCAGTGGAGTTTGTTGTGTGGGACCCACTTTACACTACTGGTGGCGTCGGATAGCACAGAAAGACAGAACAGAATTCTTCAAGCCAGCGAGAGTAACTTAAAGAAGAGGAGTAACATTCGTGGCGAATGCGACTAAAGGATGGGTGGAAAACGGTATCACCAAGCGTACTTATTTCACTCCACAGCACAAAGTGCTGGAATTGCCTAACTTGGTTGGGCATTTACAAAAGTCTTGGGATGATTTGGTTAAACACGAGTTGGCTGATGTGTTTAAGGAAGTTAGCCCAATCGAAGACTTTACTGGTCAAAAGTTAAGTTTAAGCTTTAAAGACTATCATTTTGGCTCACCAAAGATTACTGACCGTGAGGCAATTCGTGATAATACTAGTTATGAAGCCCCATTGTACGCCAATGTAGAATTGGTTAATCGCGTAACTGGTGAAGTCCGCGAAGATGAGCTTTATCTTGGTGATTATCCGTGGATGACTGACCGTGGTACGTTTATTATTAACGGTTCCGAGCGCGTAGTGGTTTCGCAGTTAATTCGTTCGTCCGGTGTGTTCTTTACTGCTGATGAGGAAGTTGATGGGCGCAAGTGCTATGGTGCTAAGATTATCCCGGGCCGTGGTGTTTGGTTTGAATTTGAGACCTCGAAGGACCACGCTATTTATGTAAAAATTGACCGTAAGCGTCGCTTCCCAGTTACTACTCTTCTGCGCGCACTTGGTTATAGCACTAATACTAAGCTAAAAGAGGCATTTGAAAAGGTTGATAATGGCGAACAGAGCTACATCGATGCAACCATTGCTAAGGATACTAGCCGCGGCACCAACGAAGCCTTGATTGAGGTCTTCCGTAAGATTCGCCCAGGTGATTTGGCGACAGTTGATAACGCTAAGGGTATGATTGAGCGCACCTTCTTTGACTTTAAGCGGTTTGATATTAGCCGTGTTGGTCGTTATAAGATGAATCAGCGCCTCGCTGCTATTAAGCGCGAACTAGGCCTAACTCCTGAATTAACCGAGAACCCAGAGAATCGTGTCTTGCTAATCGACGATTTAGTGGCTATTATCGCGGAAATTATTCGTTTGAATAATACTCAAGAGCCAGCTGACGATATCGATGCTTTCTATAACCGCCGCGTTCGTTTGGTCGGTGAGCTAGTTGCTCGTCAGTTCCGTGTTGGTTTGTTGCGTCTTGATCGCAACGTGCGTGACCGCATGAGTGTGGCTGACCTCGAGAATGTTACTCCAGCATCACTAATCAACGCTCGCCCAATCGTCGCCGCCGTACGTGAGTTCTTCGCTTCGTCTCAGCTATCTCAGTTCATGGACCAAGCCAACCCAGTATCAGAGCTGGCGCACAAGCGTCGTTTGAGCTCAATGGGCCCTGGCGGTTTGACGCGTGAGCGTGCTGGTATTGAGGTGCGCGATATTCACCCAACGCATTATTCACGTGTTTGTATCATTGAAACACCAGAAGGTGGCAACGTGGGTTTGGTACTCTACCTAGCATCTTATGCTCGTATCAATGAGTATGGATTCCTTGAGGCACCGTATCGCAAGGTGGTCGATGGTCGTGTTACCGATGAGGTTGTTTACATGGATGCTGCACAAGAAGCACATGAGACGATTGCTGAGAGCTCAGTGGAGCTAAATGACGATGGTACATTTAAGGAAGCGCGTGTTGATGCTCGTCGCGAGTTGCGCCCTGAAACCGTCGATGCTAGCGATGTTACTTATATGGATGCCTGTTCTACTCAGGTGATTGGTACAACGGCTGCACTAATTCCATTTGTTGAGAAGAGTCGTATCGACCGCAACTTGATGGGTTCGAACATGCAGCGTCAGGCGGTGCCGCTCATTAAGCCAACTTCACCGATTGTCGGTACTGGCATTGAGCATGATTTGGCTTTGAATACTCCAGCATTAACAGTGGCGCGCGAGGATGGCGAAGTTACCAAGGCTGATGCTGATGAAGTTCAGGTGAAGTATGATGATGGTACGACTGGCGTATATCATCCAACACACTTTGTGAAGTCAAACGAGGACCGTTCGTTTAACGAGCGTACAGTTGTAGTGCGCGGTCAGCATGTCGTAAAGGGTCAGCCACTAGTTGAAGGCGCCTCAGTTGCTGATGGCGAAATTGCGCTTGGTCGTGACCTAATTGTGGCCTACATGCCTTGGAAGGGCTACAACATGGATGACTCGATTATTATTAGTCGTCGTTTGGTTGAAGATGATGCTTTAACTAGTGTTAATATTACGAGCTCAATGGTTGAGGTGCGTGATACAAAGCTTGGGCCAGAGCAGGTGACGCGTGATATTCCAAACGCTTCTGAAGATGCTTTGCGCAACCTTGATGCTAACGGTATCGTAACTGTTGGTGCTGAGGTACGACCGGGTGATGTCTTGGTTGGTAAGATTACGCCACGTGGTGAACAGGAACTCAGCTCTGAGGAGCGCTTGTTGCGTGCTATCTTTGGCGAGAAAGCAAAAGATGTGCGTGATACTTCACATCGTGTTGGCCGTAGTGAAGGCGGTAAGGTTGTGGCAGTCCGAATTTTCGACCGCAATTCAGGCCACGAGCTAAAAGCTGGCGTTTTGCAGCAGATTGAAATTTTCATTGCCCAGAGTCGTAAGATTCAGGTCGGCGATAAGCTAGCTGGTCGTTATGGTAACAAGGGTGTGGTCGCAAAGATTTTGGCTGAGGAAGATATGCCATTTATGGCCGATGGTACCCCAGTTGATATCATTTTGAACCCGATGGGTGTGCCATCACGTATGAACCTAGGTCAGCTATTTGAGGTGCATATTGGCATGGCGGCACGCAAGCTTGGCTACAAGGTTGCTACACCGGCCTTTAGAGGCGTACCAAATGAAGTCATCGCTGATCAACTTGAAAAGGCTGGCTTCAACCGCAATGGTAAGATGCAACTATTTGATGGTCGCACTGGTGAACCATTCCAGGAGCAAACTACAGTTGGTGTGATGTACATGATTAAGCTTCACCACATGGTGCTTGACAAGATTCATGCTCGTTCGACTGGTCCATATGCTATGGTGACACAGCAGCCACTTGGTGGTCGTGCCCATAATGGTGGTCAGCGCTTCGGCGAAATGGAGGTTTGGGCGCTTGAGGCTTACGGTGCTGCATCTACTTTGCAGGAAATGATTACCATTAAGTCTGATGACGTAAAGGGTCGTGCTCGCGCCTATGAAAGTATCATTAAGGGTGAGCCGATTGAAGGACCAGATATTCCAGAAGGCTTCAAGGTTCTTGTGAAGGAATTGCAGGGTCTTGGCTTGCGCGTTGACCTCGTAAAGGACAACGAGCTAGAAGATGCTGAGAATGTTGTCACTGAGAAGGGTACTGGCGGTAAACTTGATGACCTTGACATCGCACCAGATGAACTTGGCCAGACGGTATCACCAGACGACTTAGACGAAGAAGATGATAATATCACCGATATGCCAGATGATGACGAAGAGGACATGATCGATATCGATGAAAACGATGAAGATGATAATAATGAAGAGGAGGAGGCATAATGATGCGACCAAAGTCTAACGACGACAAGTCAATCTCTGATTTTGACGCAGTGCGCCTAGCGGTAGCTAGCGAAGAAGATATCTTGTCTTGGTCATATGGTGAAGTATTGAAGCCAGAAACCATCAACTATCGCACACAGAAGCCAGAGCGCGACGGTTTGTTCTGCGAGCGTATTTTTGGGCCAGAGAAGGATATTAACCCGCATGATGCCAAGCTGAAGGGCGTGCGCTCACGTGAAGCTGCTGTTGATAAAAACGGTGAGCTAGTTACGCGCGCTTCGGCCCGTCGTGAGCGAATGGGGCACATTAAACTTGCTACCCCAGTAGCGCATATCTGGTTTATGCGCGGTACGCCTAGTGCGATGTCACTATTACTCAACTTAACCGTAAAGGAGTTGGAGCGTATTGCTTACTTCCAGTCATATGCTATTTTGGCAGTCGACGACGAAGCGGTTGCTGAATTACGCAATGCAAACGAAGAGCAGTATAACGCTTCACGTGCGGCTATTAAGTATCGTTACGACCGCGCTATGGCTGAGCCAGCTGCTGAAGGCGAGGCGCCAGTAGATGCTAAGACTCTAGCAAAGCAGATGTCAGCTGAAATCACTGCTGCAACTGATGAGTATCAAGAGAAAAAGTCGATGTTGGATAGCCTTGTAAAGGGTGCTACGATGGCAGAGAGCGCTTATCGCAATTTACCAGAGGAGTATCAAGATTTGGTCGAGGTTGGCATGGGCGGTGCAGCGTTATATCGCTTGCTTTGCGAGATTGACCTTAACCAATTAATCGAGGATTTGACTGCCGTAGCTGACAAGAAGAAGGGCCAGGCACGCCAGAAGATTCAGAAGCGACTCAAGATGCTTGAGGGTATGCGCTCAGCTGGTATCAAGCCAGAATCAATGTGTTTGACAGTTTTGCCGGTGATTCCACCAGATCTACGTCCGATGGTATCACTTGCCGGTGGTCGCTTTGCTACCTCCGATTTGAACGATTTGTATCGCCGTATTATCAACCGCAATAATCGCTTGAAGAAATTGGCTGAATTAAATGCGCCTGAAGTGATTACGCGCAATGAAATGCGTATGCTACAGGAAGCGGTTGACGCTTTAATTGACAACTCAGCAGCTCGTGGCACACGTGCTGCGCAAGCTACTGGTGGTCGCCGTCGTCTGAAGTCCTTGTCTGACCTCTTGAAGGGTAAGCAGGGTCGCTTCCGTCAGAACTTGCTTGGTAAGCGTGTTGACTACTCTGGTCGTTCAGTAATTGTTTCTGGTCCGGATCTCAACATTAATGAATGTGGTATGCCAAAGACCATGGCACTAGAATTGTTTAAGCCATTTGTTATCTCGAAGTTGATTGAATGGGAGCAGGCTAATACAATTCATACTGCACAGCGCTTAATTGATGCTGGTGCGCCAGTGATTTGGGATGCTCTTGAAGAGGCGATTAAGGGTAAGTATGTATTACTTAACCGCGCCCCTACGTTGCACCGCTTGTCAATTCAGGCTTTCCAGCCAAGACTAATTGAAGGTCAGGCAATTCAGGTTTGCCCGCTAGTGACTTCTGGTTTTAATGCCGACTTCGATGGCGACCAGATGTCAGTACACCTACCTTTGTCGGATGAAGCGCAGGCTGAAGCACGTGACTTGATTTCGGCATCAAATAACCTCTTGAAGCCTTCTGACGGTTCGCCAACGCTCTCAATTTATCAGGATATCGTGCTTGGTTGTTACTACTTGAGCTATAACAAGCAGTCAACTCAGTTGAAGCCAGGCGAACAGCCACATGCTTATGCATCAGAGGCTGAAGCTATTATGGCGCATGAAGCACACGAGATTGAGTATCAGACACCAATCATCGTTCGCTTCCGTGGCCAGCTATTGCACACTACCCTTGGGCGTGTCTTGTTTAATGAGGTATTACCAGAAGACTTCCCGTATGTAAACGATGTTTTGACCAAGAAGGTTATTGGTAAGGTATTGGCGCGTGTCTTTAATCGTTACGGTTCAGAGGCCACTGCTAAGACCGCCAATAACATTAAGGGTTTGGCATTGGAACACGCTACTCGCTCAGCAATTTCTACTGGCATGGATGATTACTTTACTCTTGACAATGTGAAGGATATTGCTGATGAAGGCGACAACAAGGTGGCTCAGATTGCTGATCAGTATGACCAGGGTTTGATTACTGGTTCAGAGCGCCATAAGCTAACAGTTCAGACTTGGCGTCAAGTTGATGCGAAGGTGACCGAGGAAGTTGAGGCACACCTCCAGAAGGTTGACTCAGCAGTATCCGTGCTCGCTAACTCTGGTGCGCGTGGTTCTGTGGATAACATTAAGCAGGCCTCGGCAATGATTGGTGTTCAGGTGGATGCTTCTGGTCGTGAAATTGAACTTCCAGTGAAGAATTCTTACAAACATGGCATGACACCGCTTGAAGCCTTCGTGGTAACACGTGGTTCTCGTTACGGTGCTGTGTCTACAGCTTTGAAGACCGCTGACTCTGGTTATTTGACTCGTCGTTTGGTTGATGTGTCACAGGATGTATTTACCGTACCTGATGAAGGTACTGCAGAAGACCCTGGCTTTACAATCTATCGTAACGAGACCGAAGAGACTATGATTGAATTCTGTGATCGCATTGCCGGTCGTTATGCCGCTGAAGATGTTGAAGGCTATGTAAAGCGTGGTGATTTGATTACTAGCGATATTGCTTCAGCAATTCAAGGCGATGAGAATATTAAGTCGGTGAAGATTATGTCAGTCTTGTCGACCCCTGAATTATCTGGTATTCCACGTAAGAGCTATGGTATCGATATGTCAACTGGCTTCCTCGTATCAGAGTCAGAGCCAATTGGTGTAATCGCCGCTCAGTCTGTGGGTGAGCCAGGTACTCAGCTGACCTTGGACACGAAACACTCTGGTGGTGTTGGTGGTGATAACATTTCTCAAGGTTTGCCGCGCGTGGACGAGCTTTTGGAGGCGCATGAGCCAAAGGGTCGTGCGATTGTTGCCGAGAGCGACGGTACAGTGAGCGTTGAAGAGCGGGGTGATATGTATGAAGTAACAGTTACTCCATTGGCCGGTCGTACTGAAGTCCTACGGTTTGCCGACAATCAGGAAGCACGTGTGCGTGATGGCGCAGTAGTGCGCACTGGCGACATCTTGGCTAGTAGCGACCACAATGGTATGCCGCTAGTTGCTCCATTTGATGGCGTGGTAACTTATGTCGATGACGGTCTTCGTATTACCGCTGAGCGTCAACAGCCAAAGCTTTATCGCATCCCTAATACTCGTACTCTAGCGGTGACGGATGGCGATACTGTTAAGGCTGGCGACCGCATCACTACTGGTTCTATCGAGCTTCATGAACTCATGAAGTACAAGGGTATTGCTGAAACTGAGCGCTATATCATTAATGATGTGTTGAAGATTTACGCTGCACAGGGTCAGGATATCTCGCCGAAGCACCTTGAGGTGATTGTCCGTCAGATGTTTAGTCGTGTACGGATTGAAGAACCGGGTGATAGTCAATTTATTGCTGGCGATGTTGTCTCAAAGGCCTTGGCGGTTGACACCAATAAGAAGTTAATTGCCGCTGGTAAGCAACCTGCCGAGTTTACACAATTGCTACTTGGTATTACTAAGGTAGCAGTTAACAGTGACTCGTTCCTCTCTGGTGCATCATTCCAGGATACAACTCGTGTCTTGATTGGCGCTGCTACTTCTGGCCGCGTTGACCATTTGAAGGGTCTAAAGGAAAACGTGATTATTGGTCGCAAGATTCCAGTTGGTACTGGTGCCTTGAGCGAACATGATTACGCTGAAGAACAACAAGCTTAGTTATAACTAGCAAACAATTAAAGCTCCTAATATAGGGGCTTTAATTTTATTTCGGCGTCATAATCTGCTATGATAAAAGTAATGATTAACTATTATCGTTCTACTGTAATCAATCCAGAGTTGAAGCGACAAAACAAGCTGTCTACAGGTGGCTGGGCTTTGGTTGAGCGCCCATCCGAGCGCGATATTGAGCGCATGGCGAGCCTAGGCATTGACCGTGATATTTTGAACGATACACTTGACCCATATGAGGTGCCACGCCTTGAAACTGATGACGACTATACTTACTTCATCGCGCGTATCCCTGATTCAGATGATGACTTGGGTGGCTTTACGACGCCGTTACTATTTGCTATTTCGGACCGCCATTTAATTACAGTTTGTCGTGAGCGCCTGCCGGCATTATCTAGCGCCAAGACAATTAAGCAAGTACCAACTACTCAGCGCGGTAAGCTATTTTTGGCACTAATATCAGTTATTATTGAGCAGTACGAGCGCCAAGTAGCAGTAATTAATCGTCGGATGCGGGCGATTGCATTAGATGTGTCGAATATTCGGTCATGCGACATTGCAGTGTTTACAAAGAATGAGCGAATGATTAACGATTATCTAGATGCTTTAATTCCGATGAATATTGCACTAGAGAAAATGCTCGGCAATCGGTGGCTTAGTTTATTTGATAACGATCCTGATTTAGTGGAGGACTTGTCAATTGATTTAGAGCAGCTGATTGTGCGTTGCAAGGCTCAACTCCGCACGATTACTAACCTACGTGATTCTTACCGAGCGGTGATGGATACGAGACTAAACGAGACGCTACGTATTTTGACGGTAATTACTGTAGTGATGACAGTGCCTACGGTAGTGGCTGGCATCTTTGGTATGAATGTGGCTTTGCCGGGCAATGTAAATTCGCCATTGGCTTTCTGGCTAATTATACTTGGTTCGACAGTTGTGTCGGCGGTGATAGGTATTTATTTTTTGCGCCGCCGGTAAAAATTTGACGGTTTAAACATAACCGACTAAAATAGAAATAGCATGAGGGTGGAGAGGGACTATAAATTAGGATTAACCAATGGCGAGGCAAAGCGACGCCTCTTGAAGTATGGTTATAATACGCCAGCGCCGGTGCATCATTTGAGTGGTATTAAAGAATATTTAATGCGGTTTAAAAACCCGCTAGTAATTGTGTTGGTGGTGGCAGCAATTTTGTCGCTCTATATGGGTGAGGTAGCAAGCGCTGTTACGGTACTAGTGATTGTATTTATTTCTACGACGCTTGACTTTATTAATACATTTCGCTCAGAGCGTGCCGCGCAGGCGTTGCAGCGTACAGTGCGGGTGAGTGCTACGGTGCTGCGTAGTGGTAAGCCACATAGGGTGCCAGTGGCTAATTTGGTGCCAGGCGATGTGGTTATGGTGTCGGCGGGTAGTTTAATACCAGCCGATGGTGTGGTGCTAGAATCGGACGGCATGGCAGTGGATGAGAGTGCAATTACCGGTGAATCATTCCCGGTGATTAAATCTGTCAAAGACCAAGTGAAGATGGGCAGTAATGTGACGAGCGGTAGCGGCTGTGTGTTGTTGCAGCAAACCGGCACCCATACTGAGTTTGCGCAGATTGCAAAGTCACTCAATCGAAGCAAAGTAACGGAATTTGACATTGAGATTGCGAGACTATCGGTAATGTTGACGCGAATTACCTTTGGTTTAGTTTTGATGATTGTGGTGATCAATATTATTTTTCACCGCGACATGACAAGTTCGATTCTGTTTGCGATTGCCTTGGCTGTGGGAATGACACCGGAGCTACTACCGTTAATTATTACTATTAATTTAACTAAGGGTTCGCTGCGCATGGCAAAGAAGGGTGTAATCGTTAAAAAGCTATCGGCCATGCAGAATTTTGGTAGCATGGATATTCTTTGTACCGATAAAACTGGTACCTTGACGGAGAGCAAAATTGCGGTTGCGAAGACGCAGAATTACTATGGCAATGATGCTCCGAGGCTGCTGCAGCTAGCCGCATTTGTGAGTAATAATTCACGTTCGTTTAATAGCCCGCTAGATGACGCCGTGGTAAAGTGTGCACCGGCTGATTTAGACGGCTACGTAATGCAGCGTGAAATACCATTTGATTTTCAGCGGCGTCGTGAGAGTGTGCTAGCGAAGTTGGATGGTGGCGATTATCAGCTAATTACTAAGGGTGCAGCTGATAGTATGCTAAAAATAGTTAAATATTATCGGGATAACAATGGTGAGGCGCGCCGGTTGACTAAGGCTGGTCTTGATGGACTTATGCAGGACTGCATTAATTTAAGCAGGCAGGGGTATCGCACTCTAATGGTGGCGACGCGGGATTTTAATACAGCTGACATTGCGTTGGAAGACGAATCGGAAATGGTATTTGAGGGTTTCATCGCATTTGAAGATCCGCCGAAGGCGTCGGCTGCTAAATCACTAAAAGCGCTAGCTTCGAACGGTATTGCGGTGAAAATTGTTACGGGCGATGACCCATTAGTAGCAACGAAGATTGCGGAGAGTCTAGGTCTAACGGCAAAAGGCGTATTAACTGGTGATCAAATTAGTAAACTAAACAGTGTTAAGTTGCGTCGTCGAGTTGATAAAACGACGATTTTTGCGCGAGTCAATCCAAGTCAGAAGCTGGCGGTGATTGAGGCTTTGCGACATGCTGGTCATGTTGTTGGCTACATGGGAGACGGTATTAATGATGCGCCGGCGCTACGTATAGCTGATATTGGTATCTCAGTTAATAATGCAGTGGACGTGGCAAAGCAAACTGCCGATTTGATTTTACTAGGTAAGAGCTTGCGCTATCTTAATGATGGCGTAGTGGAAGGACGTCGCACCTTTGCTAATACGATGAAGTATCTCAAAATGAGTTTGAGCTCTAACTTTGGTAATATGTTTTCAATGGCGGGTGCATCATTGGTGTTGCCGTTTTTACCGATGACGGCGTCGCAGATTTTACTCAACAACTTGTTATATGATACTTCACAGTTTGCTATTCCATCTGACAACGTGGACCGAGCGCAGTTGGCCCAGCCGCGTCGTATGGATTTGAGGTCACTGAAGAAGTTTATGTGGCTGTTTGGTATCGCGAGCTCGTTATTTGATTTTATTACTTTTGCTATCTTGCTGGGGGTATTTAAATCGGATGCAGCTCAGTTTCAAACTTGTTGGTTTATCGAATCGTTGTTGACGCAAATATTAGTAGTGTTTATTATCCGTTCGCACAAATGGTCGCTCAGTAGTCGTCCATCGCTACCGTTAATTGGTAGTATTGGCTGCATTGCTGCGTTAGCAATTGCGGTGGTTTATACGACGATTGGCGGCTGGTTTGGCTTTATTATTCCAGAATGGCATCTAAGTTTAGCGATTGCTGGCATCGTGGCTGGTTATCTCGTAGTAATCGAGCTGTTAAAACGTCTATTTTATCGGTTTAACAGCACAAGTATTTGAAATGGTTATGGTTTTTTGTTAATATAGGAGTATATCATGAGTGGGCAAATAGACAACAATCATTCTTCTATCGAGGAAGTCGCCGAATTCTATCAAGCAATCGATCGGCGTTCTCTAATTCATAAAATCAGTGACGACCGGCCGTATGTTTATACGACAATGGAAATATACGATATTAAAAATGGCATACGTGGTGCTGGCGGTTTGGGTGTGCTAGCTGCAGATACGCGTCGTTGTGCTGAAGCACTTGATATACCGTTTGTAGTGCTAACGCCATTTTATCGTCGCGAAGGTCATCAGCGAATGGATAATTTTGTGCCACATTATGAATATATTGACAAAACTCCAGAGGTGGAAGATTTTACTAAAGCAGGTGAGACAATGCTGCGTGTTAAAGACCAGCCGTCGACTGTACTGGATGTTTACACTAAGACATGCGGTTCGACACGATTTGTCTGTATGACCGAGCCAAATTTTGGCGCACTTTATCAAGGTAACCCGTCAGATGATCACCGACTTTATCAGATGGTGAGCCTTGGCTTCGGTGGCTATGCCGCGCTTAAGTTGCTTCATCTCAAGCCAGCAGTGATGCAGCTTAATGAAACGGCGACCGTGTTTGCTGCAGTGGCGCGCCTAGATGAGCTGTGCGATAACGGTATGGATTTGTATGAGTCGATTGTGTACGTACGAAAGCATACTTTATATACCAACCATACACTAGTGCAGGCAGCTGAGTCAGAGTTTAGCTATCAGCAGTTTGAAAAATTCGTCTTTCCGAATATCAAATCACCAGCTTTGCGCCATTTTATCGGCTGTTTGTTTAAAGATGGCCGTCTGAAGCTGAGTAGTTTGACGATTGAGCTTGCTGAGGCGAAGAACTGTGTAGCTAAGCTTCATGCTAAGGTAGCGGATTACCATGATTTGTCAGGTGAGAAGGTGCATTTTGCAGCAATTACCAACGGCATTGACCTCAATACCTGGATTGAACCGGAAATTTTGCAGTTTTATCAGGCTAACGGCATTGTCAATAAGTTTAATATGCCGAGTGAAAATTACGAGACCATCACGGAGGATGTTTTGCGCGACAATGTCGCACAGCTTCGTGAGTTTAAGCGGCTGGGGCGCCAGCGTCTGAATGCTGAGCTAAAACATCGTCGTGACCAGTATGGCGAGGTGGTGCAAATTCCGGAAGACGCTGTTTTGTTTGATTACAAACGTCGGTTTGTGGCCTATAAGCGACCGTGGATGCCGTTTGAGAATATTGCCGAGTTGAAAGATATTTTGCTAACTTATAATGCGCATTATATCATGGCGGGCATGATGGCGGGCAACGTTGGCGCAGGCGATGATACCTATGACCGTTTACAGGGCATGCTAAAGCAAATTGCTGCCGACCCAGTACTACGTGAGCGCGTGCACTATATTACTGATTACGACGAGCCGTTATCGAAGGCGATGAGTATGGGTTCAGATGTGTCGATTAATGTGCCAATCGTCGGGCTGGAAGCCTGCGGCACTTCATTTATGAAGGATTTGGGCAACTTGACGCTGTTAGTTTCTACGAACGATGGTGGTGTTGCTGATGTTAGTCCATCAGTGGCGTTGATTGTACACGGTGATGATTATAATCATGAGGTACAGTCGCTATACACGCAAATGCGTCATGCTGCTGATATTTTACGTGATGACAAGCGCTGGGCGGGCGAAGCAGCACGCGTGTTAACTGCTTACTTACCGATTATCAGTGGTACGCGCATGGTGCGTGATTATCTGAAGTTTCTCTTTAAGGGCGATAAATAATCCTTATGAAGACGGCGCAGCAATGGTCAAATTATTATCAGACTACTAATTTATTGCCACTGCAATATAATGGTAATGATTTAGGCATGCGCTGTGATGAACATGGTACGCAGATTAAGTTATGGTCGCCGGTAGCTGAGCAAGTAACATTACGTCTTTACCGTGACGGTGAACCAGATACTAAGCCATATTGGTCGGAGCCAATGATTATGCAGTCGGACGGTATTTGGTCTTATAGTAGTCCGGAAGATTTAAGTGGTATATACTATGACTTTTCGTTAGTGATTGATGGTGAGACTGTATCGGCTGGTGACCCTTATGCTCGCACCACGGGCATTAATGGCCATCGGGCGATGATAGTCGATTTGTTACAGACTAATCCAGTTGGCTGGGAACTAGACCGCGCGCCAGCTGCGCCAGCTGATACTATCATTGATGAGATTCACATTAAAGAATTTTCGTCGCATAATCGTGGTGGCTGGCCTGAAGCAGTGAGGGGCAAATATCTAGCTTTTACTTATCCAGAGACATCTTTGGATAGTAAAGGTGAATTACCAACGGGCGTAGCCTATCTAAAGAAGCTGGGTATTACGCATGTGCAGATTATGCCAATGTATGACTACGGTTCGGTTGACGAAGACGATGGACACCAGTTTAATTGGGGCTATGACCCAGTTAACTACAATACGCCAGAAGGGTCTTACGCGACTGACCCGCATCACGGCGAGGTGCGCATTACAGAATTGAAGCAGATGGTACAGAGTTTGCACCAGCAGGGATTTCGCGTAGTGATGGATGTGGTATATAATCACACGTACAATTTAGACAATCCACTGCAACAGACTATGCCGTACTATTATTACCGTACGGATGCCAACGGTAATTTATCAAATGGCTCGGGTTGTGGTAATGATATTGCCACGGAGCGGCCGATGGCGCATAAATTTATCGTTGATAGCGTGTTGTATTGGGCGCGTGAGTACCACATTGACGGTTTTCGCTTTGATTTGATGGGGCTGCTTGATGTGGACTTAATGAAAGATATTCGGGAGCGGCTTGATCAGATTTACGGCAGGGGTGAGAAGTTAATCTATGGCGAACCGTGGGCAGCTGCGTTGACCGCTAGTATGGCACCGCTAACCGATAAAAGTAATTTATGGCAGCTGGATGAAAATATCGGTATGTTCTCTGACGATACGAGGGACACCATTAAAGGTTCGGCGAGCAATCATCAGGCGGTGGGGTTTGTGAATGGCGAATCATATAGTGAGCACCGATTACTTGCGGCAGTACGGGCATGGTGCATTTATGGGTCGAGTTTTAAGGCACCAAGTCAGGTAATTAATTATGTTTCGGTGCATGATAATCAGACGCTGTGGGATAAGCTGACCTCAACTACTCCAGATGAAGCGTTGCGACGACGTCAATATCGGTTGGCCGTGGCGATTTATTTAACTTGTTTAGGGCGACCATTAATGCTTAGCGGTGAATCGTTCTGGCGGACTAAGGATGGCAATGACAATTCACATAATGCGCCAATTGAGCTGAATCAGTTGGATTGGAGTGCAGTTGAGCGAGCTAAAGATTTGTTTGAATATTATCGTGGCTTGATTGCGCTGCGTAAACGTTTGCCGGGGCTGTGTGATAAGAGTACTACCGCTAGTAGCCGCATTACTAGCGACTGGGTGGCACCCGGCTTAGTTGGGTTTAAGGTGGATAATCGTGGCGGCGATAATGCGGTTATGCTTACGCCTTGCCTACTGATAGTTTATAATAGGGAGCGAAAGGACCAAGATATTATTTTGCCGAGCGGGAAGTGGCGCGTACTAGCAGATGATACTGACACTTGGCAGTGGCAAAAATCACCGCGCGTCGTAGAGGGCCATGTGATGGTTAATCAAGTAGGCTGGATGATACTTGGCGCATATAATGAAGCAGATAATTGAAGAGACAATTAAGACAACTAAATTAGTGCCTGGCGGTCAGGCGATGGCAGAACTAGCTGATGGTCGTAAGGTGTTTATTTGGGGTGCACTACCACAGGAAACCGTGCGAATTCAGTTAACTAAGTTGAAGTCAAGCTATGCTGAAGGCTTTGTTACTGAAGTACTAGAACCAAATAGTGCGCGCATTGCGCCACGCGACGAGTGTTATTTGGCGACTTCACCATGGCAAATTATGACAGAGGCGGCGGAGTTAGCGTATAAGTCACAATTGGTAGTAGATACTTTCCGGCAGGAACATATTGAATTGCCATCGGTGCCGATTCAAACCGACGGTAAGTTTTGGCAGTATCGCAATAAAATGGAGTATTCTCTTTGGTATGACCATGATACGGCGCGGATTTGGCCAGCATTTCATCGACGTGGTTCACATCAGAAAATCCTAGTCAAGACTAGCTCAATTGAGCGGTCAGAAATTTGGGCAGAGGCGCAGCGTGTAATTGAACAGCTAAATAATGACCCTGCAGCTGAGGCGCGGCACTACCAATCATTGTTAGTGCGTTGTAATCAAGCTGGCGAAGTTAGTAGTGCGTTGTTTAAGAACGGCGAACAGCATCCAAAGATGTGTCCGTTGAGCGATAGCTTGTTAGGGCAGACGTATCATTATTCGCCTAATGGCTTTTTCCAGATTAATTTGCCGGTGTATGAACTAGCGTTGAATGAGATTAAGCGCCATTTGGGCGATGGTAAGGTAGTAGATATGTATTCGGGTGTTGGCACGATTGGCTTGTCGGTGGCAGGTGAGCGTCCGTTGACGTTAGTGGAAACTGATAATTCAGCCTATGCCGAGCTAGAGCATAATTTAGCTGGTCGTCCTAACGTGCGCGGGGTACATGCTAAGAGCGAAGATGCGCTAGAGTATATTGTGGCTGACGCGACAATTATTGTCGACCCGCCGCGCGCTGGTTTAGATGTTAAAGTGGTTGACCGGATATTAGAGGTCTTACCGCCGCGAGTGATTTATTTGTCATGTAATCCAGCAACACAAGCGCGTGATGTGGCGCGGCTTAGCGAACGCTATCGTATTGAGAGCCATACTCCATTTAACTTCTTCCCGCGTACACCGCACATTGAGAATGTTGTATCGATGTCAAGGGCTTAATAGGTGGGTGCAATTTGCCTTTGTGTAGCAGGGCTTAGCGAGGACTATCGTTAAAAGGTTTAATGCGAAGCGGCTTTAAGCTGGGTTCTTGTGTTTTTTGAGCGCAGTTTACTATTTTTCAGTCGAGTGATTATTAATTAGATTGCTTATGTTTTTGGGAACAAATCGTCGCAATAATATTGAAAAAGTTCCCTACACTGTTTGATTTCTCACGGTAGTGGCTTGTTGGTTATTCCATAAGATAAAGTTTCTGAGTTTAATAAGTTGCTTGTTGGGTATTATGAAGGTGAAGATTTGCAGGTGATTGCTTCGTTTATGAGGGAGTGTTGTTGGAAGCATTAAACGCTCACGACTATGTTGGTTCCGCTGGCTCTGCGAATTTTGCTGTTTATTAAATAGTATAGTTTGCTAGTAAATGAAGAGATTAGTGTCGATAATCTAGACAAATCAATAGAAAAATAATACACTTATTAATATTATTATAGTAATCAGAGCGAATAGTAGATCTTGTTTACTTAATAGTCCGTTTTATGATCATTTGATACAGAGTCGTGTTAACGAAAAGGAGGCTAGTAGTGTTATGAGAAGTAAAACTATCTTTCGTAAAAACATTTTTCAAAGTTGTCTTGCTGTGCTTCTGTCGCTAGGTTGTCTTGCTGTGCTCCTGTCGCTAGGTTCTCTTTTTTTCCTTGCGGGATGTGCTGATGATAATGAGAAGGCGGAACTTGCGTCGTATCATTGGGAGACAGTGGCGGTGTCTCGGGAAGAGTTTCATATACCAGAAAATTATATAAATAAGGATGAATTGTATCTCTTTGTGTCACGGGATATTCTGGATTCTCATTATGATTTGTCTAAAGTCACTCTTGGAGGTAAGCATATTAAGTTAGTTGACTCATCGTTCAATTTGCCTAGTCCAGGACTTAAAGCTTTATTTTTAGTTGGGAAATTTGATTTAAAAAACAAGTCAAGTTCTGATATTCTTAAAGTACCAGGACTTAATAAAGCAGGTAATGTTGCTATAGGTTATAAGGAAAAGTAGTAATATTTTCACTCAAAAATCAAGCTATCAAGCCAATCTTAAATCTTTTAATGGCAGCTTTTCTATCGTTAAGAAATGCACCCAATATCCATGGTGTGCACTCAAAAAAGTGTAGCTATACTAGGAGTTCTCTCAATCCATACTGAGAACTTAGTTGTGATGTCTTTGTAGTAGTCTACCCATTATTTCAGGCTGTTGACGCGCCGTATTTAGTTAGTTATAATTAATACTGAACATTGTTCATATTAAATGAAAGGCTAAGTTGAATACCGTAGTTACCTCGCGTGAAAAGATTTTGGCAGTTTGTAGAGAGCTAGTCGCAGACAAAGGGCTGTCGGCAGTTAATATGAGAACGGTGGCGGAGCACTGTCATGTGGCTTTGGGCTCGCTCTATTACTACTTTCCATCTAAGGACGACTTGTTGGTTGCCACAATCGAGAGTGTTTGGGCGGATATATTAAAATTGGATGATTTGTCGTCGTCGCAAATGAATTTTGCGGAGTTTATCACTCGGCTGACTGTACGTATTAAATGTGGTATCAATAAATACCCGAATTTTTTTACATCACACGCTATGAGCTTATCATCGGCTGGACGAGCCAAGGGTTGTGAATCGATGCAGCGGTATTTAACACTAGTGCGGTCGCGGATGCTGGATATTCTGAAGTGTGATGCTCAGATTGATTCGGAGGTTTTTACGGGCGATTTTTCTCGGGAGCAACTAGTAGATTTTATTCTGGCGTCAATCATGGCAGCGATGTCGCAACGGAATTTTAATTATGTAACATTAGTTGAAGTGGTTAAGCGAACAGTATATTCCAAAGAGTTTTTATTTACGGTTGATAAAGCTAACAAGGCAAAGGAGGACTAATGCAAGCGATTTTTGAGACGGCTTTTGACGTAGTGTATCTACTGACAGTGGTATACCTAGGTGTAAGGATGATTTTGGGTAGTCGGAAGATGAGCTCCGATAGAACATCGAAGCAGTTTCTGCTTTATGGTGTTATGGCCGTGGTACTGGGGCTGGGTGACGCCTTTCATTTGGTGCCGCGGATGGTTGCACTTCTTACAACCGGGCTAGCGTCGTATGCGGTGGCGTTAGGAGTTGGTAAACTAATAACCTCTATTACGATGACACTATTCTATGTACTGCTCTATTATGTATGGCGACGACGTTATAATGTCAGTGGTAGGCGTGGTCTGACAATAGTAGTTTGGGTATTGGCTCTGGGTAGGATAATCCTAACGCTATTGCCGCAAAATGATTGGTTTAGTATGATGCCGCCGTTGGACTGGGGTATTTATCGTAATATTCCGTTTACTTTGCTTGGTTTATTAGTGCTAATTCTGTGCTATAAAGCAGCTAAGCAGTATAAGGACGGCGATTTTAGATACCTTTGGCTGACAATTTTATTGAGTTTTGGCTTTTATCTGCCAGTGGTACTGCTGGTGCACATTTGGCCGGTGATTGGCATGCTGATGATACCGAAGACTTGTGCTTATATTTGGACGGTGCTGATTGGCTATCATGCGATGCGACAGGAGTTGGTTCATGAGTAGGTGGTTTCATGTTAAGAAGCGGACGCTACTCGCAATTGCCGGTGGTGTTTGGCTGCTGGCGGGGCTTAATGTTATCCGGATGGGTGTGATAGCATACTTCAGTCTAACTGAATTTAATTATTTGTATTTATTGTTGTCATTAGTGGTGATGGGCTTATTTGGTGCGATGTTTTATGGGCTTAGCCTGAAGCACACCAATAGAATTAAGGCGTATTCTGGTTCGACGCGGCCATTTTGGCATTTCTTTGATCTTAAATCGTATATTATTATGGCTGTTATGATGAGTGGCGGAGTCAGTCTGCGCATTTTAGGTGTGCTACCGACTACTTTTGTGGCATTCTTTTATACTGGAGTGGGTGCCGCTCTGATGCTAGCTGGTGTAATGTTTTTCTGTAAATATACTAGATTTACGGATAAGTGACATAAACGCAACAATCGAGTGTATCTAGCACTAGCAATTTGTAATTTGCTGTGCTAGTATAATAGTATATGAAGCGTAATTACAATATTAAGCGTCATGTGCAAAGCAATATCTGTGCGAGAATTACTTATCGTTTGATTTGCACGATGCTGGTTGTAGCTGGCCTCTTTGGTGCTTACTATGCATTTGGTGTTCTAGAACATTATCAGGGTTATCTCCATCGCAAGAGTGAGGCTACGGCTTATGTGACTAAACTAGAAGTAAATGGCGACCCAGGCTATCGCAATATGCATAGTTGTCGTGCGTATTATAAATTTGAAACGCCAGACCATCGTAATTACGAAGGGGTTTCAATGTGGCTTTTGCCACCAGATAAGGCTGATTGTGGGTTGAAAGTTGGCGAAAGTGTCTCGGTGCGTTACAGCACTAAGCATCCAACTAATAATAACGTGGGTGACAATACTCGCGACCGTAATATGCTAGCCTACGTATCAGTATCATTGATGTTGCTCAGTGCTATTTCACTAGGTATTGGTGCAGTTGGCTTGATGGCGATCCATCGCGCAGTAAGGCAATTCGATACAGAAGACGCGGAATCGTCGGCTGTTGATAAGCCGAAAAAGCGTGTTGTAAGGCGCAAGAGCGATAAATAATATTTATTAAGTAGCCAAATAGCCCAGTTTTAATGACTGGGCTATTTATGTTTAGCAATACTTAAATTAGCTAGTGCGCATGCGGCGATAAGAGAATTTAACGCTTGGGCGCCAGCTACCGACGGCTGAAGAATCGTATTGACGAATAACATTGCCAGTGACGCTGGCAACTTGAATGAGCGCTGGGCAGTATGGGGCTAGTGTGCGATAGAACATCAAGTCGCTATCTGATACGCTATTGCGCCCTGGGAAGGTGGCGTTGAATTTTTCACGGGCAATATTGTCGAAATAATCGACATCGGCGTCTGGTGCGAGAATTTTTTCGATAGTTAGGTTCATGCGTGAGACCATCTTGCGAACATCGCCGAGGGTGAGATGCATTTTGGAGTCAATAAAGCAGAAAAGTAGATTGCTAGTAGTTAAGAAAACCGTGGCATTGGCGCTGCGGCTAGTTGGAATATTGCTGGCAATTACAGCTTTAATTTTGACGTCGAGCTTGAATAGAGCGTAGATGCGCCGCTCGAGATTTACATCGTCAAACATTTGATCCATCATAATTATATTTTAGCACAAACTCGGCTTAATAAATTGTACGGTCTATGATAATATAAATACATAGTATATTGTGTCAGCTGAAAGGAGCAATGCTATTATGACGAAAGTTTTAAAGGTGAATTTAAGTAAAACTATAATTGGCTTAGACGATGGTTCTTTTGAAGAGGTCGACACTTCGGCGTTAGACTTTATCCCTAAAGAAGGGGATATTGTGGAGTTCTATAAATCTGGTAATAGTGTTATAGTGAGAAAAGTAGAAAAATCCAATAATAATTCCAATAATAACCATGGCAAAAAAGTGAATCGCTTAACATACGCTTTATCGGCGCTTTATGTTGGTGGATTTGGTATACATAAGTTTTATGCAGGGAAAGCAATCGGTATTGTATACCTTTTGTTTTGCTGGACATTCATCCCAGCCATTGTAGCTATGTTTGAGGGTATATCTGCTATATTGAAAGAGCCAGACCAAGATGGCTGCATTTATGTTTAATAACGAGAATGGTAATCTTGTAGCTTTGGCCATTTAGCGCATTATATTGCATATGTAACATAATGCTTTTATTGGTGTTATAATTAATTGTAGTGAAATTAATTATTGGTTTAGGTAATCCTGGGGCGGAGTATGTTGGTACGCGCCACAATTTCGGCTTTATGATGGCTGACTATATTGCTGAAGCGGAGCATTTTTCGCCGTGGCAGAATAAAAAGAAATTCATGGGTGATGTCGCCACGGGTACAATTAACGGTGAAGCCGTGATTCTTTTAAAGCCAACGACATATTACAATCTAGTTGGCGAAGCGGCACTAGCTGTAAAGCAGTTTTATCGCTTGAGTGAGAATGATATTCTAGTGATTCATGACGAGATGGCGCTACCACTTGGTACGGTACGAACTAGAGTCGGCGGCTCGGACGCGGGTAACAATGGCATTAAAAATCTAATTTTACATCTTGGCGCATCATTTGGTCGCGTACGGATTGGTTCTGGGCTTACGCCAACACATGACGGTGACGCGCAGCCGGTGCATGATAGAAGAGACTATGTACTAGGGCGATTAAATCAGGTGGAACGGGCTACTTTTGAGACCCTACGTCCAGTAGTGCGCCAATTTGTGACTGATTTTGTTGCGGGCGAATTGGCCCAAACTACTTATAAGCTTGATAACTAATTATGACTAATTAGCCAACTAAAAACCCGCCAACGTAACAAGGGTGGGCATCGTTACTAGTTGGCGGGTTTATTGGCCTCTCGACGCCCCATTGGTAGGTAGCCATATGGCAAGCGTGACCCACCTCACAAACTCCATGGGGTCCGCCGGTCAAGAGGGTTAGATACGCGCCGATTGCTGGTCTGCATAGAGCATTGCAGCAAAAGTGGAGGGTAGGTACTTTTATCATCTGCGCGTAGTCTAACACTAATTGTGTTAAAATAGGGGGTATAAGGTGCTTGTCACGCCATGATTTTTACCTCATCACGTGATAACATTAATTAATATAGCACTCTTTTATATTTTTGTCAACTATTTAACAATAAATTATGGAAAATATCAAACAAATATCACCTCTAGACAATGAATTATTACAGCGTACCGCTATAATTGACGACCCAGCAAAAAAGTTATGGTATATAGGCGAGCTACCTAAACTGGCGCCAACGGTGGCAATCGTTGGTTCGCGGAAGCCGACTAGCTATGGCCGTGAAATTAGTGCGCGGTTGGTGGCGCAGCTGGTGAAACATGGTGTAATTATTGTGAGTGGACTTGCTTTGGGGCACGATGCTTTGGCTCATAAAGCTGCTTTGGACTCTGGTGGTATCACGGTTGCCGTGATTGGCAATGGATTAAAAGACATCCATCCACACACTAATCATACACTAGCGCAGCGAATTGTTGAGAACCATGGATTGATAATTAGCGAGTATGAACCGGATACGCCAGTGCGAGGTTACCAGTTCTTGCAGCGTAATCGTCTGATTAGCGCTTTGGCTGACGTAGTGGTTGTTATAGAAGCTGGTGAACGCTCGGGGACGTTAAATACTGCTGCGCATGCTTTAGAACAAGGGCGTGATGTCATGGCGGTGCCGGGAAATGTCACTTCGCCGTTGTCGGTTGGGTGCAACCGTTTGATTGCTCAAGGCGCTGCTCCGGTTTTATGTAGCCAAGACGTGCTCGACCGTTTGGGCATTACGCCTACAGAGGTAAGTAAAAAAGATGATCATAAAATACGCTTTAACTCTCCAGAGGCGCAGCTAATTTATGATCATATTTTAGCGGGCGAGACTGACGGCGAAAAACTATGCGCGTCAACCGGTTTAGCGCCGGCAGACTTTACGGCAGCGTTGACGATGCTGGAATTAAACGCCTATATTCACCCGCTTGGCAATAATCATTGGGGTGCCTGCTAACGCTTGAGTTTTATTAAAAAATGTGCTAATATCTAAGTTGAGTTTCATGCCTCTTATCTGTGCTGAGATGGAGAGGCGACAATGTTAGATTTAAGGTTAAGAGGAGTTAAATGCCTACAATTAATCAATTGGTTCGCAAGCCTCGTAAGCGTGCGATCAAAAAATCAAAGTCACCTGCTTTGCAGACGATTCAGAATACTTTAAAGACTCGGGTTTATCAGCAGAATTCACCATTGAAGCGTGGTGTTTGCGTAAAGGTTACTACCAAGACCCCAAAGAAGCCTAACTCAGCTATGCGTAAGGTAGCTCGTGTTCGCTTGACTAATGGTCAGGAAGTTTGGGCTTATATTGGTGGTGAAAAGCATAATCTACAGGAACACGCCGTAGTTTTGGTACGCGGTGGCCGTGTGCCTGACTTGCCAGGTGTGCGTTACCACATCGTTCGTGGTGCGCTCGACCTCCAGGGTGTTGATGGCCGTAAGCGCGGTCGCAGTAAGTATGGTGCTAAGAAAGGAGACAAATAATCATGCCACGTAAGACAACTAAGTCTCTAGCACGCCAAATCAATCCAGACCGTAAGTACAATAGCGTACTAGTGCAACGTTTAATCAACAAGTCAATGTTGGACGGCAAGAAGCTAGCCGCTGAGCGGATGGTTTATGAGGCGCTTGAGACTGCTGCTAAGAAAGTTAAGAGTGAAAACCCACTAGAGGTACTCGAAACTGCTATGAAGAACATCTCACCTGAATATGAGGTGAAGAGTCGCCGTGTTGGTGGTGCTAACTACCAGATTCCATTCCCAATTAAGGGTCGTCGCCAAGAGCACTTTGCCTTTATGTGGCTAGTGCAGTCTGCTCGTGCTCGCAAGGGTATGCCATATGCCGACCGTTTAGCTGCTGAGATTGTTGATGCTGTTAATCAAACTGGTGCAGCTTAT
Source organism: uncultured Candidatus Saccharibacteria bacterium (assembly GCA_947253285.1). GTDB lineage: Bacteria > Patescibacteriota > Saccharimonadia > Saccharimonadales > Saccharimonadaceae > Nanoperiomorbus. The sequence continues at coordinate 164,761 of CAMXXV010000001.1, forward strand.
AAGAAGAAGGAAGATACGCATCGCATGGCTGAGGCTAACCGCGCCTTTGCTCACTTTGCGCGTGCTTAATTAATTTAGGAAGGATAAAATGGCAGAACAAAAGATTCCGATGGAGAAATTCCGCAATATTGGTATTATTGCTCATATTGATGCTGGCAAGACTACCACTACTGAGGGTATTCTATACCGCACTGGTCTAGTGCATAAAATTGGTGAAGTGCACGAAGGTGACACTACTACCGACTTTATGGAGCAGGAGCGTGAGCGCGGTATTACCATCGCTAGTGCAGCTGTTACTTGTTATTGGGAAGGCTGCCACATTAACATCATCGATACCCCAGGGCACATCGACTTTACCGCTGAGGTGGAGCGCTCATTGCGTGTGCTCGATGGCGCAGTTTGTGTGCTTGACGGCAAGATGGGCGTGGAAGCTCAGACTGAAACCGTGTGGCGCCAGGCCAACAAGTACGGCGTGCCACGTTTGATTTTCATCAACAAGATTAACCAAATCGGTGGTGACTTCTATAAGTCACTTGAGTCAGTCCACAACCGTTTGAGCAAAAATGCTTTGCCAGTACATCTACCAATTGGTTTCGAAAAGACCATTAATGGCGTGGTTGACCTTATCAACATGAAGGCTTACACCTACAAGGAATTCAACGACCACAAGTTGGTTGAGAGTGAGATTCCAGCCGATATGGTTGAAAAGGCTAAGGAATATCGCACTAAGCTAGTTGAGAAGGCAGTTGAAGCTGACGATGCACTATTTGAGCGTTACCTAGCTGAGGGTGAGGATTCTATTACTCAGGAAGAACTGGTTCGCTGCTTGCGTAAGCTCGTAGTGAATGGTGACTTCTACCTAGTGACCGGTGGTGATGGCCGCGGTGTGATTGTGGAGAAGTTACTAGACCTAGTTGTTGACTACTTGCCATCACCGGCTGATACCCCGAACATTAAGGGTACCGACCCGAAGACTGGCGACGAAGTTGACCGTAAGCCAGATGAGCATGAGCCACTATCAGTACTAGCCTTCAAGGTGGCAACTGACCCATTTGTTGGTAAATTGATTTATGTCCGCGTTTACTCTGGTGTGCTTGAATCTGGTTCATATGTCTTAAATAGCAATACTGGCGAGAAAGAGCGCATTGGCCGTATCGTCCGCATGTTTGCCGATAAGCGTGATGAGATTAAGGAAGTCAAGGCTGGCGATATCGCTGCCGTGATTGGCCTTAAGCACACTACTACCGGTAATACGTTGTGCGACCCAGCTAACCCAATTCACCTTGAGTCAATTGACTTCGTTGAACCACCGGTATCAATTGCAGTTGAGCCAAAGACTAAGGCTGACCAGGAAAAGATGGCGATTGGTTTGCAGCGTCTAGCTGAAGAGGACCCAACTTTCCGTGTTCACACCGATGAAGAGACTGGTCAAACCATTATTTCTGGTATGGGTGAGCTTCACCTTGAGATTATCGTTGACCGTTTGCATCGTGAGTTTAACGTTGAAGCTAATACCGGTAAACCACAGGTGGCTTACCGCGAGACGATTCGTGGTACTTCAGAGGTACAAGGTAAGTACATCAAGCAGTCTGGTGGTCGTGGTCAGTATGGTGATGTTTGGGTTAAATTTGAACCAAATGAGCCAGGTAAAGGCTTTGAGTTTGTTGACCAGATTAAGGGTGGTGTGGTGCCACAAGAGTATCGTCCAGCAGTTAAGGCTGGTATTACTGAGACGCTTGATGGCGGCGTGATTGCCGGTTATCCAGTGGTTGACGTAAAGGCTACTCTGTACGATGGTTCATACCACGAAGTCGACTCTTCTGAAATGGCGTTTAAGATGGCCGGTGCCCTGGCGACACGTGATGGTGTCAAGCAGGCTAAGCCAGTTCTACTTGAGCCAATCATGAAGCTAAATATCGTTACCCCTGAGGAATTCATGGGTGATGTGATTGGCGACTTGAACTCGCGCCGTGGTCGAGTTGAATCGATGTCTGACCTAATGGGTGGCGCCAAACAAATTGTTGGCTTTGCTCCACTAGGTGAGTTGTTCGGTTATACTACCGACCTACGTTCGATGTCACAAGGTCGTGCTGCTTCTTCAATGGAGCTTGATAAGTACGAAGAAGTGCCAAATAACGTAGCACAGAAGATTATTGAAGAGCGTAATAAGTAATTAACACTTCAATAAAGTGAACTCCCCTGATGTCAGGGGAGTTTTGCTTGTGCTATAATAGTACTATTAATAAGGAGGGACTAGTGTTCAAGAAATCACAACATAATCCGGCGGATGATTTTGCCTACCTACCTGATGGCGCGGTATATTTCGATTCGGCCTGTCAGAGTCTTCGTCCGCAACCTGTCATTGATGCGATGCGCCAATATTATCAAGAGTTCAATTCTTGCGGTGAACGTGTGCGTTATGAGTGGGGTTTGAAGGTTGACCAACAAGTTACTGCTGTACGCAAGACAATTTTAAAGGCACTAAAGCTATCGGAGCGCGACTATTTCGTAAGCTTTACGCTTAACACCACATATGGGCTTAATTTATTACAGAGTCAGCTAGATACTACTAAATTCAAGCGAATTATTACGAGTGAGATCGAGCACAACTCTACGTTTTTATCGACAATGGCATTAAGCAAGCGCACCGGCTTGAAACGAATTGTGGTGCCGCGTAATGATGATGGTACGGTTGATATTGACCAACTAGACCTTGATGGTGCTATCGTGGTAATGAACGCGGTTTCCAACATTGATGGTCGCCAGCTAAAGAATATTGCCGAGCTTACCAAACGAACTCATGCGGCGGGTGGCATTATGATTATTGATGCAGCACAGACCATGTCGCATTATCGTGACTTAATTGCCGGCGTGCCGGCTGATGCGATTTGTTTTTCGTCACACAAGATGTACGGGCCAAGCTTGGGTGTAATGGTGGTGCGACGTAGCTTGTTGCAAAATATGTCAATTGGGTTTATTGGTGGCGGCATGGTTGACGATGTAGAACAAGATAGCTATCAGTTGTCGGCTGAGCATAAAGAGCACGACTATACTGCATTTGAAGCTGGTCTGCAGCTATATGCCGAAATTATTGGTCTCGGTGCGGCTTTCAAGTGGATAGATGAGGTCCATAAGTCAGACCATACTTTAGACTATGCTAGTCAGGTAATTGAGCTTCTAAAGTCAAAGCCGGGCGTGCATGTACTAAATACTGAGGTGACACCGACTATTAGCTTCTATCATGATACTATTGATGGTCATTTGATTGCCGAGGCGTTGTCTGATGCTGGTATTATGGCGCGAAGTGGCTACTTCTGCGTGCATTATTACTTGAAGCATGTTAAGCAATATCCACCACTGGTGCGTTTGTCGCTTGGCATGCATAACCGCCAGTCGGATGTTGACCGTTTTGCTAAGGCAATTGAGGGGTGGACTAAGTGATTTGTATTGCTGCATTTATCATTTTGGCCGTTGCCGTGTTGGCGGTGCCGATTATACGGTTATTTAATCGTAAATTGGCAGCTGGTATCATGCAAGCGTTTAAGCGCTCGGTTTATTGCTTTACACGTCACGTGACGTTGCGCGCGTGCGACTCGACGTTTAAAGATGATGTAAAGGGCGCGTTGCTACGTAAGGTGGTGTTAAAACACCCCGATTGGGTGAAACCACTGTCTGGACTTATAGAGGCTAGCTCGGTATTGATTATTGTTGTAACTGTCTGGTCGCTATTAGTCGGTACACGTTCGCTGGTGGCGCTCTATGTTTATGGCACTTGCGATATCGAGCAGCCATCGGCCTGTTCACTAGCGAAAGCTGAAGCGTGCTCAATTGATAGTAAGCCAATTAGTATATGGCAACACCCATTAAAGTGGACTGGTAAGTGGTTTGGCGATTTTGGTGAAGCAATTGCAGCTATTCCTGACCGGATGAAGCATTGGAATCCGCAAGAGTATGTGTTGCAGCCGACGCCATATTACAATAAGTTTGACAGTAAAAAGCCACTTGCACTAGATATTTTTGACCCAGGTTGTATCGTGTGTAAGAAGTCGTTCCAACGCCAATTGGCAACGGGATTCTTTGATAAGTATAACGTGACTTTGCTACCATACGCAATTGAAGGTGAGCACGGTACGAAGTTTGCTAATTCTGGCACAGTAGTAAAGTATATGCTGGCTACGGTGCAGCAGCCATTAAATAGTGGCCGCCCAGTAATCTGGCAGATGGCGCAACAGATGTATACTAAGAAAGACAAGGATGGTATCGATTATCAGACAGCCTTTAACTTTGGCTATTCAACCGAGCAGGCCGAACAAACACTACAGTCATGGCTCAAGGAATTTGGCTACAACGATGAACAGGTGCAGCAGATTGTTAAGTTTGTACATTCCGATGCGGCAAATAAGGCGGTTGAGCATATTGCTCAAACTATCAAGACGAAAATTAAGACCAAAAAGATTCCAACGATGATTTTTGATGGTCAGCGTCATGATGGCGAGTATAAACAGTAGTGTAGTATAATAGTAGCTATGAACTTTTGGGATGAATTGCCTGACGGCTTTCTAATTTTGGCGCCTATGGAAGAGGTGACGGATATTGTTTTTCGGCATACCGTAGCTAAGGCTGGTCGACCAGAAGTATTTTATACCGAGTTTACTAATGCAGCGAGTTTTTGCAGTGAGGCTGGTCGATTAGCGACTGCGGGCCGTTTAGCACACGATAGTAGTGAGAGCCCGCTAGTGGCGCAAATTTGGGGCACCAATCCAGAGCAGTTTGCGGCAATGAGCCAAGCTTTGTGTGAGCAGGGATTTGATGGTGTTGATATAAATATGGGGTGCCCAGCAAAGCATGTGGTTAAATCGGGCGCTGGCTCGGGATTAATCGGTCAGACGGATTTGGCGGCGAGGTTAATTGAAGCAGCAAAATCTGGCGGTTTGCCGGTGTCGGTTAAGACACGTCTTGGTATACGCCACACCGATGAATGGCGACCATGGTTGACGGCTCTACTAGAGCAAAATATTGTTAATCTGACGGTTCATTTGCGTACCAGAAAAGAAATGAGCAAGGTGCCGGCGCACTATGAGTTAATTGATGAGATTTGCGCTTTGCGTGATAGTATAGCGCCACAGACTAAATTGACGATTAACGGTGATATTAGAGACCGGAATCATGCGCGTGAGTTAAAGTTGGCGCATCCGGGTGTCAACGGCTTTATGATTGGTCGTGGGGTGTTTGTGAATCCGTTTTGCTTTGCTGATTTGCCAGAGGGGCATACCCAGGAGGAATTGATTGAGCTGATGCGTTATCAGTTGGATCAGTATGATGAATATCAGGTAATTAATGAGAAGTTTACGCGTAAGTTTGATCCGTTGAAACATTTCTTTAAAATTTATCTTAATGGTTTTAGTGGGGCTGCGAAAGTGCGTGAAGCTGCTTATAATTGCACTACAACTCAAGCGGTACGACAGGTACTAAAACAAGCTGGATTATAAGTTACATAATACAAAACTCCCTGGTTAAACCAGGGAGTAATAATTATTGGTGGGCGAAGAGGGACTTGAACCCTCACGATATTACTATCAGCAGATTTTAAGTCTGCAGCGTCTACCAATTCCGCCATTCGCCCGCGGAACTAAAATAATTATACAAAACATTATAGCTCTTGGCAAGATGTGTAATAAATAGTAGAATAATAGTAGATGAGTGGGGAGCAGAAAATAGACAAAAATAGTATCCGACGGGTGTTTGTGTCAGATAAACCACGTACTACTGGTACGCTGACTCATACTACTTTAGATTTAAAGCCAATAACAACCTCTAGATTTTATCAGCAACAGCAAAAGAATAAGGAGAGTAAATCGGGCGAGATGACTGATGCGGAGCGACGTTATCATCAGGCGTGGCAACAATATTATCAGAAATATTATCAAAATTATTATATTGCTGAGTTGGCGAAACAAAAGGAACAGTTTGCTAAGCAATTAGCACAAGTGCAAGACCAGCGCGAAGCTGATGGCATATTGGAACAGCGTGAGTTGCAAGCTAAGCTAAAGGAACAAGTGCGACAGCGTGCTACTAGCATGGTGACGCCAGTGGCTGGGTTGATTAGCCGTTGGCGAAAGCAGGTTTGGTTTTGGCCGGTAGTCGCTGGTACGACTGTGCTAATAATTGTATTGTTTGTACAATTTAGCGCTATCTGGCAGGCAAAGTGGCTAGCTTTTACTCAGCCAGCTTTAAGCAAATCAAATACGGCATTAATTGGTGACGGAAATTATGGTCAGCCAATCAGTAATGAGCCTAGGGTGATTATTCCAAAGCTAAATGTTGATGCGCCGGTAGTTTATGGATTAACTGATGTGAGTGAACGAATCGTACAACGGGCCTTGCAAGATGGTGCAGTGAATTATCCAGTAACCGACAATGCGCGGTCCTTGCCGGGGCAGAAGGGTAATACGGTTATTTTGGGGCATTCTAGTGCCAGTTTTATAGCACCGGGTAACTATAAATTTATTTTTGTTCAATTAAACCAGCTAAATTCCGGCGATATCTTTTTCTTAGATTATGGTGGTCGTCGCCATGCTTATAAAGTAGTTAACAAAAAAGTTATTAATCCTGACCAACTAAATCAGTTAAATATGGGAGCTGACAAAGCATACGCTACATTGGTAACTTGCGACCCACCAGGAACAGCTCTTAAGCGTTTACTAGTGATTGGTGAGCAAGTTAGTTAACTCTTAATTTATTAGTTTAATCTAGTATTATTTTGGATTGCTGTAATGACACATTATCGCCATCACCACTCAGGCTAAAGATATATTTGTTATTACTAGAAAGCATTGCTGGCAGATGACCAGACGTAATAGTTTGACGATTGGTACCATCAAATTCAACAATATCAATGTTGTTATTCACAGCGTCAAAGATGTGGTAATCATCGAGGAAGGCTAATTTAGTGCCATTACTTTTTCGGTCAAAGCGATAAACTTGCTTAGTTTCTGTATCGTATACTAAGGTAGTGTTGTCGTAGCCAGAATAGATCATGCGGCCATTTGGGCTAAGCTGCAGCCAAGTTAAAGTTTTATCGCCGACCATAGAGTGGGCTGGCTTTATAGTGGATTGTTTATCGCCCTCATCCTCGGAATCATTATGAGAAAGGGTCGGAGTCTCGTGGTGCTCGTCGAGTGGCCGTGGAATAATTTCGACGGTGTTATTGCGTGCCACAAAAAGATAGTCCTGCCCATTGTAGCTAGTTACTACGGCTTTAGTTGGGAGATTATCTTCGTAGTGGCGTATTGGCTTGAGTTGGCTATCGGTAAATAAGCTAACTGTTTGGTGGACCTTGCTAGGATTTGATGAATCGGTGACCCTAGATACAATAGCTAATTTATTGTTGCCATAGATAGCATATGAGGTAACATTGTCAGCTAGTAATATATTGCTGTCTTGCGACTTAATATTGATTAGGTATAGCTTGCTATTATTAATAGCGTAAAATGTTTCACCACTGGTGCCGCTAAATCGCACATTAGTAATTTGATTAAATTCTGGTGGCATCAGTTTATTAATGTTGGTTACCTTAATATCTTTTTTATTACGGCAGTCAATTAAAAGATATTCTGGCTGGTTATTGACATCGTGACGCACTAATAGGTATTGTGAGCTAAAATCCCACTCAATAATAGAGAACTGTTCTGAAGTATTCGGCTGCGGGCGAGTAACAACTGTGTCGTCAAATTTGATATTATGTTGTTTAACTCTAATGACATCTGCTACATCGAGGACGCTCATTTCCCAACTATTATTGGACGGTTGTATTGCTAGCCATTTTCGGTCAGGTGATCCAACCATATCAGATGCCTTGCCAATATTTTGAATTGGTTTAGTTACAATATGGTTGGGAATTAGACGGACGTAGTCAAGCCATTTGACAGTACGTGGCGCAATACTCAAAGTTTTTTGCCAAGTGCGGTAATTGGCTAACTCCATTTTGATGGTTTGATTGCCCATGCTGGTGTTGGCTCGGTTAGGAGTATTTCCAGGTTGTACATCATTATTAATACTAACCGTGGCGCCTCGCGGATACGAGTTAAATTGTAACAATGCTACCTGAGATATTTTTCCTGACCAAATATCAAAGCGATAGCCCATTGAGAGGGCGGCGCAGATGATAACACCGACTATAATGGCAATAGTCATAACGCCGTAGGTGAAAAATCTGATAGCAGTTTCTTTACGCTGTTTTTTAATATCTTCCATATATCTATCTTCTTTAGATATTTATATATTATATTAAAATAATTAAAAAATCAACAAAAAGCACTTGCATTATGGATGCATAACCGTTATAATTAGAAGCAAGGAATAGGAGGAGACAAAAGGAGACAAATAAATATGGGTACAGTCATCATCAATGGACAAACTTACGATGCAATCACTGGATTACCGTTAAATAGTGAAGGAAGCGATTTTGCTGATTGCGAAGCTAATAAAACTTTACAGTCAGAAAGTGATGCGAAGGCGCGAATTGATGCTGAACGTCGAGCTATTTTAGGGGATGTAGTATCTAATACCAACGATGCTGCTACTCCAGTTACGCCGCGTGGCATTAAGCATGAAGTTGAAGCGGCTGCAAAAACTGTGGTCGAACGAGCGCATAATTGCGCTGCACCGGATTGGATTAATAACTATATTCAGGGTGGTGCACCACGGGAGATTCAGCCAGTAACTGAGCAGGAGCGTGATTTCCGCGCTATGCTACGTAATCGTCAGCCAATTAGCGTGAAGCGTCAGCCTGGTGTATCGCAGACGTTAAATCGCCGTTATGTTCGAAAGCCAAGTTCAGAGGCTCGAGACAAAGTTTACACGCCATCAATTGCAATTGACCAATACCACAAGAGTAAAGCAATGCGTAAGATGTTTGACAGTAAGGTGCCAGACGTTCCAGTGAAGCCAGTATTGACTCGCCGTCAATCGGCTGCGGTTCAGTTGCACAATGCGCGCTCTGCCGTTACTACGGCCGCTACCGTAGCAGCTGCTCAATCTATTGCAATGGCAACAGAGCAGTCGCAGAGTCGGCAGTCACAGAGCCAGCCAGTGCGACAGCCACAGAGTCAACCAGTTCAGCAACGAGCAACTAGTACCGTATCACAGCAAACTGTTATGAAAGTTGCCGCGATGCGTGCCGCTGCTTTGGCGGCAGAGCGAAATGCTCGTTTGGCTGAAGCTCAGCGCGCTGAATTACTACGTGCTGCTAGGAACAAGGCCAATAATAACGTTGTGAAGACTGCCGGTGTGTCCCACGTTAATAATGCTTCGAATGTAGCACACAGCAATAATACTAGTGCTACGGATGTTGCGCCAAACAGAGTGGCTAAGGTAAATACTGGTCGGTCGTTATCTGGTATGCAACGTGTACCTTATCCACGACCAATTCAAAAGGCAGTAGTGCCTGAACAATCGGTTGGTCATATGGTTAGCGCTCATCAGCTAGAGGGTGCACATAGTGCGGAAGATGCTGTAGATAAAGTATCAGATAGGCTTACGGCGGCGCTAATTCATGCGGATGAGCTGCGCAATAGTCAACCACGCAATGTTGAAACAGAGCATCGTGATAAGGATACCGCTCCATTACTTAAGGTTGCGCAACGTGAAGCTGAGCATACTAAAGAACAAGTAGCGAAGCGCGGACGCCGTAAATTTAAGTTGTCAGCTGTTGCCGCTGCGGTAACTGCAGTAGCATTATTACTTGGATATGGTGGCTATCTAGCTTATCCTAATGTTCAACTGCGCATTGCCGCGTCTAAGGCTGGGCTTGATGCTAAAGATTTTTATGCTCCTAGCGGCTATAAAGTTAGCGGCTCAGTGGCAATGGGAGAAGGTAAGTTAGCAGTCAATTATCGTGGTGAGAACAATGCATCTTATCGTATTAATCAAGAGCGCAGCAATGCTACCGATGCTGACGTTAAAAATGAAGCTACTATTAAGGGCAAAGATAGCTTTGATAGCTTAAAGGCTGGAGATGTTAACGTTTATCGCTATAACGACAAGGCTTCTTGGGTAAAGAATGGCGTACGTTACACTTTGGATACAAACGATTTTCTAACCAGCGACCAAATTGTTAAAATTGCCAATAGCGTTAAGTAAATTGCTGTTCGGTTGATTGTTTAAGCCAGCCTAGTAATAGGTTGGCTTAAATTGACTTATCATTGTATAATATAGGGTATGAAGCAGCCAAATAATTTGGCTTTGGCATTTGCGCATGAATTAGCGCAAATTAACCAAGCAATTTCTGATAAGCCGAAGTCTGAAGATGATGATAAGTTGCATGTGCAAGAGACTGGGGCGATTTTTAGTGAGATATACGAAAATATTCGCAACGCTAGCCAGAATGCCCAAGAAAACTTACTTTTAATGCACGCTATCGCGCGATTTATTTCGCGTTATTTCAATGGTATGAAGCGTCAGAGCAAGCGTAGCGGTGAAGATTTGGTAATTGAATTGACATTGGCGGGCTATTTGCCAAACGACAGCGTTAGCTTGTCGACCATCGATCAGTTTACTGAGATGATAAAATCTGCCGTTGCGGTGAAGCGTAGCATTGGCTCTAAGGTGAATGGTCATGTTGATGCTTGGATTGTGGAACCATTGGCTGCTAACATTGAAGCTATTTTACGCGACCACCGCTCTGAACAGGCGTTGGCAAATGCGGCATATAATTATTTTTTGTCGGCGATTGATATTGAAAAAATAACCGATGGGAATCAGCATCCAGACAATTATGAGGCTACATTGTATGTTGCGGTACATAAGGTGCTACTTAAATCGGCTGATGCGGCTATCCGGTATAATCTTGGTGTTCGTTACGGTATTACACCTACGTCGGTAAATGGGTTTATTAATTTTAATGAACAGTTAGACCAGATTTTCGAATCTGAATTATATAAAAAATTATTGCGTTTAATTGACCGCAATGGTGCAACATGGCGGATTATTGGTCATTGCGTCGAAAAGGACGACCATTTTGAGTTAAAGCTTACTTCAGACAAAGCTTTATTAGGTGCAGTCAATACGGCCACGCTGAATACCTATGTTGATGTCAATAACAATATTAACCGTGGTGTAATTCGGAGTATCATTTTTCTCATTATCACTAAATTCATTATTGGGATTGCTATGGAGGTGCCATATGACATGGCGGTGCATAACCAGGTGATTTGGTTGGCTTTGGGGGTTAATTTGCTGCTGCCGCCGCTATACATGGCATTCTTGCGGGCGACGTTAATTATGCCTGATGCGCGTAACACTAAGGCGCTAGCGAAGAACATTGAGCGGATTTTCTTTACGCCAATTCCAAAGCGGCCATTTTTGTCGCTGCGACAGCGACATTTTTCGAAAATATTTAATTTTATCTATTATCTAGTAGTGATTGGTGTGTTCGCTGGTGTGTCGTGGCTTTTGATCACCTACGCAGCGTTCGAATGGATTCACTTGGCTATCTTCTTCATCTTTATCAGTACGGCTAGCTTCTTAGGCTTTCGGATTAGCCGTAATATTCGCGAGATTGAGATTGGAGATGAGGCTACTACAACGATGACAATCGTGCGTGATATTGTTTATATGCCATTCGTTAATGTTGGCCGCCACCTTAGTGAAACTTATGCAAAAATCAATTTAGTGTCGCGCTTCCTTGATATGTTTGTGGAGATGCCAATGAAGCTAATCATCGCCTTCTTCCGACGTTGGGGTAGCTTTATGAACGCCAAAAAAGACGATTTATAAAAAGGCTTTAGTAGCTGCTAGCACTACTAAAAAACGATTCATCCACTGCAGAATATGCATTCCACAACCATGAATCGTTTTATATTTCTATTATATTAGATAACAATAAAAAGTCAATAAAGTTTTGTTTGGTACCAAAAAGACGATTCATCCACCGCAAACTATAGGTGCTCGCGACCATGAATCGTCTTATGCCTTTATTCTATCAAACTTTGACAGAGAAATCAATTACTGATAATTTACTCAAAGCTAAAAAGATATATTAGATAGTCTTACATTATGTAAGCATATTGGGTATATTAATATTAATATCATTGCAATGAAGGGAGAAGTGATGCGTCCATATAGAGTTAGACGAGGCCGTAATGTGTATACGTTTTACAAAGAAAATAAAGGCGACAAGATATATTGGGTAGATCATGATGTAATACATTCAGATACGGGTGAGCTTAGCGTTATAGAGGGCGAACTCCTAATTTCCTTTGACCGGCACAATATGCTTAATTTATGGTGCGATTATCCGTGGAACTTTACGCCAGAGCAAAAGGCGCTGTTTGATAAAGAAAATCCATACTGGGCGAACTTCTTCAAACGCCGCAACGGCACTGAACCACCGATAGTCGACGAGAATGGTGTTGGCACGATACACTTTAACGACTAGCTTAGAGATGGATAAGTAATGTAATTTATGGTATAATGTGATATATGTCAAACCGCAAACTACCTCTCGTTGCTATCGTCGGCCGCACTAATGCCGGCAAGTCTTCGCTATTTAACCGCTTGGTTGGGTCGATGGATGCTATCGTAGCGCGCGAAGCGGGTACGACGCGCGACTCGGTTTATCGGCGGGTAGAACACAAAGAGGGGGCGTTTATTTTAATTGATACGGCTGGTTTGAAGGATGCCCCAGCGGATGAATTTGAGGCGACAATTCAAGACCAAGTGAACGATGCTATTCAGTCGGCGGACGCGATTTTATTCGTCAAAGACTGCACTGAGCCGGCCACTCAAGATGACCGCGCGCTTGCTAAGAATATTTTGCGCTCGGGGAAGCCGGTAATTTTGGCACTTAATAAGACTGACATTAAAGGGCACTACGGCGTGGAGGAATATTTGCGCCTCGGTATTAAGGCAGAGGATATTATTCTAACCAGCGCTGAGCACAACCGTGGTATTGAGCAGCTGTTGCATGCTATCATGCAAAATATTCCACATGTGCACGCTCGCGAAGCCGACGAGGTAATCAAGGTTGCCCTAATTGGTCGTCCAAATGCTGGTAAATCACATTTATTCAATACGCTGGTCGGTAAGCAGCAAGCTGTGGTAGCAAATGTGGCTGGTACGACGCGTGACATTAATCGCACTAGCGTGCGTTATCACGGTAAGACGATTGAGCTACTAGATACGGCCGGTGTGCGTCGTAACGGTAAAATTGAGCAGGGTATTGAGAAATTTAGCGTGTTACGAACAGTGAGCGCGATTGAAGAATCGGATATTTGCTTGTTGCTGATGGATGTTAACGAGCTTAATACTGCGTTGGATGCTAAGTTGGCTGGGCAAATTATCGATGCCGGCAAGGGGTTGATAATCGTTGTGAGTAAATGGGACTCAGTGATGGGCAAGGACGCCTATACGAGGGACGCTTTGGCCCCAAGTATTGCACGTACTTTTGATTTTGCTCCATGGGCGCCGCTCATCTTTACTTCATCAGTAACTGGTCAGAATGTCACCAAATTGTTTGATTTAATTACTGATATCGCTGCTACCCGTTGTCAGACCATTTCAACTAGCAAGCTTAATGATTGCTTAAAGAAATGTATTTTACACCATCAACCGGCTGGGTTGAAGAATACACATCCAAAGTTGCGTTATGTAGTGCAAACGGATGTGACGCCACCGTGGTTTGTGATTTATGGTAGTAATTTAAAGTATCTTCATTGGTCATATAAGCGGTATCTGGAGGCACAGTGGCGCGAAAGCTTTGGCGGCTTTGAGGGTACGGCGATTAAATTTAGTTTTCGCGACGAGAAGCAGATTCAGGCGAATCGCGAGAAGGAGCGTAAGCAGGCAGAGCGAGCAGCTCGTCGTGCGGCGCGACCAGCTAAGCCGGACAGCTCTAAATCTGAGTAATAAAATACCCCCCAAATTATTGGGGGGTGTTAGGATTTATTTATTCTTCGCAAGCTTGCCAAATCATTAGACTGGTATAGTAATAGAGAGAGCTATTCCCATCGATGTAATGCGCTAGGCGAACTAATTCGCTTTCGGCGATGGCTCTGCCATCCTTCTCATTACAATATTTTATATAATGAATGACCGCGTCGCGGAACTCTGCGATATCTTCGTCGCTATCATGATGTTTGGCTAGTTTCTTTTCGGCTTCGCGCAGCGAGTCGTGTAACTGGTCATTATAGATAAGCGAAGCGAAGAAACGCTTCATACGTTTAAAAACGTTCATAATAATCCTCCGGAAGGTGCTGATTTTATTAATCCATTTATATTATAAGCTATTATGCTAATTTTGTCAAGATGGTTGCGGTTATTTTGACAATTTGGCAAAACTTAGGCATGGGATTTGCGGGAATTGGCGTTGTATTACTAAAAAATACAACACTTTCAATGGGGTTCTCTGTTAATTGTGTGGATAATTTTAAGGTTGACGGCGGGTAATTTCTGCGATATAATAACCGATGAGGATTAAGAAAAAGAAAGAGAGAACTATGAGCGAGAATAAGTTCGATGAAGCAACCTTGCCAGATAAGCAAGTCAAGCGGTTACGCAGTTTACTAATTGAGGCCGAAAAGAATTTGGCTGCGGCCAAAGAGCTACTTTATTCAATTGTCGGTGATGACGATATGCCAGCACGTACGGCGTCGGATGTAACCGGTAAGGTGATCGAAGGCGTTTTTGACGGCCAGACAATGCATGATAATGAGGGCAAGTCTTATCCAGTGCCAGCCAACTATGCTTCAAAGTCAAAGTTGGTTGAGGGTGACATTCTAAAGCTAACGATTGCAAACGATGGTTCGTTTATTTACAAGCAGATTGGGCCAGTACCGCGTCGCCAATTGGTTGGCACGCTAGTACAGCATGATGGTGCATATTATGTAGAGGCTGGTTCACGCGAGTATCGTGTGCTACTAGCATCCGTGACGTTTTTCCGTGGCCACATTGGCGACCAAGTATCAGTAATTGTACCAGATGATAATCCTAATGCCGAGTGGGCAGCAGTGGAGGCGATTTTATAATGTTTAAGTATCAACCAGAATCAAAAGAAGCTAAATTAGTTGCTACGAATCGTTCTAAGGCGTTGACGTCTGTATTGATGATTGGCGGCTTGTTGATTGTTGCAATTATTTTTATAGTTTCAATAGCTATTTATAATTCAGCATCTAATGGCGGCAGTAAAACTAATGCTTCACGTAATGAGAATTTAGTCGCCAAGGCTGAACCAGCCAAGGATAAACAAGATAACGGAGCAGACGAAGATAGCAAAAAGAGTACTATTCCAAAAGAGGCACTAACGCCAGTGACGGACCTCACCTCAAGTACTCATCTAATAGATCACTTTGATGGTAAGCTTGGTTCTAAAGTTACTGTAATTGAGTATGCCGACTTTACGTGTCCATATTGCCAGAAGATTCATGCCACAATGAAGAAGATTAATGAGGATTATCGCGATAAAGTACTGTTCGTCTATCGTTCTTACAACGTAGGTCATACCTACTCTACAATTACGGCACGTGCGGCAGAGGCGGCCTACATTGTTGGCGACCAGGCTGGCTACTTTAAGATGGCAGATGTGCTATATAGCAATCGTGATTGGATGACGACAGATTATATTGAGGCACCTGCTCTTGATGCTAAGATAATTGATATGGCTAAGCAGGCCGGCCTTGACGGCAATAAACTACTATCAGTATTTAAGGCACATAAGGACAATACGATTGATAGTAAGCTAGCGCGTGACCGTGAATTTGGTGAAAAGTCCAATGTGAATGGTACGCCGACAGTTTTGGTTAATGGTATTCAGGCAAAACCAACCGACAGTGATATTCGCAGTAAAATTGATGCTGCATTAAAGTAAAATGGACTCGTATTACACAGACGGTAGCACGGCGCCATGTAACCCTGGGCCCGGTGGGTTTGCGGTCATTAAAAATGGTCAGCCCTATCTAGTCGGCAGTGAACCGGTTGATAGCGCTGTGTCAAATCGGCAGACTACCAACATTCGCATGGAGGGGTTTGCTTTAATGGCGGCTCTAATTGATGCTGATGGTCGACCATGTCGTATTACTACTGATAGTCAGTTTTGGCTAAATGTGTTGACAAAATGGGCTAGCGGCTGGCAGGCGAAGGGTTGGCCAGATAAAATTAAGAACCGTGATATTGTAATTAAGCTCTACGAGTTATATCAAGCTTCGCAGGCTGATTTGCAGTGGACTAGGGCACACGTTGGCACAACTTACAATGAGATGGCGGATACGTGGGCTAATTTAGCGCGCAAAGCTGGCGTGGTTGGCACGGTACCGGCAGATTCAATTGAGTGTAAATAGCCATATCTGCTATAATGCAGGTATGAATAATGAACAAGTAGAGGGTAACCCGGAGGCGAATGATGTCAATCCGGAATATGACGCTGAGCTAGAGGCTGCGCGTAACCAAGATGAGGTGACAGTGGATACTACGCCACAGGTTGAGCACCATGCGCCTGAGCGGCCAGAGGAACTGAATCGCACTAATAGCTTTGATATTTTTGCGTGGGGTAATAATCTATCGCGCATCAAGAATGACCTTAAGATTGAGCTGTTTTTAGTCAATAAGCACTATACGGTTTATCAACTGCCAATCGCAAGTGAACTATTGCCGCAGGTGGCACCAGTATTTTTATTGGGTGTACTAAATGACATTGAGAAGGGTGCTGGACTAGGTTTGGAGGTGCGAGCCTACGAGAAGTCGGAACAAGAGCCTGGTGTACTGCTGTATTCCACGCGTAAGCAAGTGTCGAATGCAAACCATGTGCTAAATATTATTGAGCATGAGCGCGAAACAATTGAGGCGTTTGACGAGTATAACCATGAGTTTAAGACCATCAAGATGGTGGTGGCGCGGTTTACACACAAGGATATCGAGCCATTTTATATAGTGAAGCAGCTGGCTGGCGCAAGCAGCCTTAACGAGCGCACTGCTTGGCAGATTGATGACAACGGCAAGCTTGATACATTTAAGGCAACTACAGCCTTTAAGGTGCCGACGGACAACCAAGTGCTGATTTGCGGTAATGCGGCAGCAGAGGGTGAGGACACTAACCAACGCATCTTTGCTTTTGCGCCAAAAAAGTTTGAAGCGATGTTTGGCTACAACTTCAAAAAGCAGTCGATTGCCGACAAGAAAGTGGAGCAGATTTTGTCACATTATGACCTTAACTTCCCAGATGGGCAAGATTTGAACACAATGATTGCTGGTAAAACTAAGCTAATTAATAAGCTACAGAAGTTGGATATCGGCACTAAGACCCAAGAGGAACTAGTGCAATATGCTGAGGATATGGCACTCAACTTGATGACTACCGATAGCGGCGCGATTATCATTATGGATAACAAAGACCTTGATACTTTTGTGAGCCTATTAAACGACGACTTTATGACCTCAGAGCTAACTGGTTTTAAGTACGAAGTTAAGGGCAAAAAGCTGCTTGAAGGCGGCGACGGAGAATAGCGATGAATGTTGGCCCGCGAATTGTGGTAATTGGTGGCGGTACAGGGTCGTTTGTGGTTTTGACTGGGCTTAAGAGTTATGCACGGCATTTGACTGCACTAGTTAGCATGGCAGATAATGGTGGTTCGACGGGTCAGTTGCGCGATGAGTATGGCGTGCTGCCACCGGGCGATGTGCGCCAGTGCTTGGTGGCGTTGAGTGCCAGTCCGCGAGTGCGCGACTTATTTAACTACCGCTTTGACGAAGGCATTATGGCGGGACACGCTTTCGGTAACCTATTTTTGACTGCGCTTGAAAAGATGACTGGTAGCTTTGCTGACGCGGTGAATTTGGCGGAAGAAGTATTGCGCGTGGACGGCGCCGTTTTGCCCGTGACACTAGATGATATTGAGCTAGAAGCGCATGACGGCAAGCGGGTGATTTGTGGTGAAGATTTATTGACTGAATCGCAGCTATCGAATAGGCCATTAATTAAGGTTAAAAAGCGAGTGGGGCATGGTCGGGTGCATATCAATCCTGCGGTAGTTGAAGCGATTGAACGGGCCGATTTAATTGTGGTGGCTCCAGGTAACCTGTATAGTTCATTATCGCCGGCCTTGGCAATTCCCGAGATGGGCAAGTTACTATCACGTGCGCCAGCCCGCAAAGTTTATATTGCAAATTTGGTTAACAAGCCTGGCCAGACGGAAGGCTTTGCGGTGCATGACTATGCGAATGAGCTAGAGCGAATTGCTGGTGCGAAGTTTATCGACTACGTGATTTATAATATTTGTCAGCCATCAGAGGAACTACTTACTTGCTACGCCAAGGCGGGCGAGCGACCGGTTAAAATTGATGAGGCAGCGCTTAAGCAGGCGCACTACAAGTCGATTGGGGCCAAACTGTTGTCACGCCAGATTTGGCAGAATAATTCTAAAGTTGACCCGTTGGCCAACCAGCGTTCGCTAATTCGTCATAATCCGGATGCAGTAGCACGGGCGATTATGAAGCTTTATTTTAGCTAAATTATGTTGCTTATGATAAAATGTGATATAATTAGGTTATATAGACCTAAAGGATAGTGAAAGGATGGGATCGAAATGTACGCAATCGATGAAAAATTTGTCGACGAGTTGGGATTAACCGATTTGAAGCCAGAAGAAAAGCGCGAATTCGCCGAGCACATTAGCCGCGAGCTGGAGCAGCGCGTGGGTGACCGTTTGACCAATGGCATGAGTGATGAATTGCTAGATGAATTTGGCTATTTTGTGGATGGCGATGAAGATGGGATGAATAAGTGGTTTGCCGCTAATATGCCTAATTTTCGTAACGATGCTGAATATCAGCAGTTAGCTGCTAGTCAGCCAGACGCTCCAGAGCAGGCTTTAATGAGCCAATTCGGTGCTTTGAAGTGGTTACAAAAGAATCGTCCTGATTATCAGGAAGTAGTACGTAATACTTTAGATGAGCTGAAGCAAGAGATTATCTCAAGCCGTGAAGCGATTTTGCGCGGCGCTAATAGCTAAACTGGCGATAGTCTATCATTGAAGCACAAATGCCCCCGCTTTGGGGGTATTTTATTGACAGCGTGGCGTTGGTTTGACTAAAATATTAATAGTTTAAATTAGTAAAGGGGTACATGAAGTATAACGTAACGGAATGCCAGCTAAAGCGTGGCGGCAAGGGGTTGATGATTAATGTTCCGGGGGCGACAGTGATGTCGTCGCGGATTCAATTTATTGCTGGTAGTAATTACGTTAAAGATTACGAGCATAAGTCAGAGGCGGCGCATTTAATGGAGCATATGGCGTTTGGCGCCAACCGTGATTTTAAATCGGTGGCTGACTTTGAAGCCGTCTTTACGAAAAATGGCGCCTACCATAACGCTGGCACTGGCGATATCGGTATGACTTACGAGTCGTTTTGCGCGGATTTTGAGTGGGATCGTATTTTACAGCTGCAAGCGGTGTCGATTTGTACACCAAAGTTTACTGAGGCAGAATTTAAGAGCGAGATGGGCAATGTGAGAAGCGAGTTGTCGGGCTACCTGTCGGAGGCTGGTTGGATAATCAACCCACTGATGTGCCAAGCTCTAGGTGATAAGACCAAAACTGTGCCAGAGAGCTTGGAATCACTAAATAATATTACCGTGGATGACATCCGTGAGCATTGGCGCCGTACTCACATGATGAATAACATGCGCTTTATTATGGCGGGCGATTTTACGGGTGACCGTTTGGCGCGGGCCGAAGAGATTATGAACTCATTTACGTTGCCAGAAGGTGAACGTTTTGAACGCGTGGCGGACAAACTTCATTCGGCGCCAGCTATCTTGGTGTATCGTGAAAATGTGCCAGAAATCGTTTTGAAGATTAAATTGCGGTTGCGCCACGCTTTAAACAAGTCTGACCACTATGCGATGATGCTCTTGAACCATATTTTGACCAGTACGATGCGTTCGCGCATTAATGGTGATGCACGCCGTCGGGGATTGGCTTACTATGTCACCTCTGGTTCCTACCGTGATTTATTTGAGAGTGGGTGGAATTTTTCAACTGAGGTGTCAGAGGCGAAATTGCCAGAGTTAATGGATTTGATTGTGCGCGAGTTAAAACGTGTTTGTGCAGGGGATATTTCAACTGATGAGCTAGATGCCGCGAAGTCATACCGCTTGGGGCGATACCAGATGGGAATTCAAACGGTTGACCAATTAGTCGGGTTAATGTCATCGGCGTACTTTCTGAAGGGTGAAATCAACAATTATGCTGAGATACCAGAGTTACTCAATGCAATAACTGTAGAGCAGATGGTACGAGTGGCAAAGGAGTTCTTTGCGGGAAATTGCTGGGCACTAGGGCTATATGGTAAGACTGGCCAAGATATGGCCGACCAAATGCAGGCCAAATTTGCCGTGCTATTTGATAAGTAAGCATTTTGTGCTATACTTGACATTGACAGCTTGTATTATTATGATACAAGCTTTTTAAGTTAAGGAGTGTGAAGCATGGCGAAAGATAGTGCAAAGCAGCCAAAAAAGGCTAAAACAAGCACTAAATCAGTCTGGTTGGTCCGCCCATTTGTTGCGCTAGGACGTTATGTGCGTGATAGTTGGCGTGAGTTAAAGCAGGTTGAGTGGCCTAATCGCAAGGAAACTTGGCAGTTGACCTTTGCAGTGATGGCGTTTAGTTTATTTATTGGCGCATTAGTGGCATTATGTGATTTTGCGTCACAGTGGATTGTAAGGAGTCTAATTTAATGGCAAAAGCAAAGCGTTATGACGACAGGCGCCAGTGGTACGCAATTCATACCTATTCTGGTTATGAGGAGCAAGTAGCTGACCAGATTAAGCAGCGTATTCAGGGTGTCGACATGGCAGATAAGATATTTAATGTCTTGGTGCCAAAAGAGAAGATGATTGTAATCAAGAACGGCAAGCGCCGTGTGGTTGACCAGAAGATTTTTCAGAGCTACGTCTTGGTTGAGATGAAGCTAAATGAAGAGACTTGGTTTATTATCCGCAATACCCCTGGTGTGACTGGTTTTGTTGGTGCCGGCACTAACCCAACTCCAGTTAGCGACGCAGAAATCAAGAGTATTAAGAAGCGCATGGGCGCCGAAGAGCCAAAGCACGATATTGACCTTCAAGTTGGTGAGGTAGTTAGCATTGTTGACGGGCCATTTAAGGGATTCGAGGGCAACGTGTGCGAAGTTGATTCCGTAAAGGGCAAGATTAAGGTGATGGTCAGTATGTTTGGTCGTGATACCTCAGTTGAGCTCGACGTGCTACAAGTTAAGAAAATTTAACTTGTGGTTGTAAAAAATGTTAAATAGTGGTAATATATTAGACGTTACGCACTTATAATTATAAGAAGGATAAGTTACTCATGGCAAAAGAGAAGGTATTAGGCAACTTAAAGTTGCGCATTCCAGCTGGCCGTGCAACGGCAGGCCCTCCAGTGGGCTCGACGCTTGGTCAGTGGGGTTTAAATATGATGGATTTTATTAATCCATTTAACGAACAGACTAAAGATATGATGGGCAAGGAAGTGATTGTTCACCTCCAGGTGCTCGAAGGTCGTAAGTTTCGTTGGACTTGTCTTGGCCAGCCAGTTGACGATTTGATTCGTGAGGCCGCTGGTATCAAGAAGGGTTCAGGCAAGCCACAAGCTGATAAGGTTGGTAAGATTACCAAGGCTCAGGTTGCAGAGATTGCTGAGAAGAAAATGAAGTTCTTGAATGCTAACGATATCGAGGCTGCATCAAAGATTGTAGCTGGTACGGCACGTTCAATGGGCGTCGTTGTTGAAGACTAATGATTAACCGTGGGAGGCGGAAGCCGTTAGCACCACAGAAGGAGAAATATGGCAGAAGTTAAAGAAACTGCACCAGTAGAAGCTACCGAGGCAAAGCCAGAGGCTGCTGAAACTGAAGAGCGTTTTGCTAAGGCTGGCAAGCGCAGCGAAAAGTCAGTTAAGGCCGCTGAGGCTGAGGCTGAGCGCCAAGAGCGTAAGGCTGAAGGCGACACTACACCGCAAGATGGCGCGGTTGCTAACGTCGAGAAGGGACCAGCCCCAAAGACTCGCACTCTAGCTGAGCGCAAGGGCAAGAAGTATCGCAAGGTAGCTGAGCAAATTGAAGCTGGTAAGGCTTACAACTTGCATGATGCATTAGATTTAGCTGTGAAGACCAGTACTACCAAGTTTGATAGCACGGTTGAGCTACATATGCGTCTTGGTGTTGATCCAAAGCAGGCTAACCAGAATGTTCGCTCGACTGTAGTATTACCTAACGGTACCGGTAAGGATGTTAAGGTAGCTGCGTTGGTCGCTGACACTGATGTTGAGGCTGCAAAGGCTGCAGGCGCCGCTTATGCCGGTGAAGCTGAAGTCAAGGCATTGCTTGAGAAGGAAAATCTTGATTTTGCCGTCTTGGTTGCTGCACCACAGTTCATGCCAAAGCTCGGTAAATACGCTCGCTTGCTTGGGCCACGTGGCTTAATGCCTAACCCGAAGGCTGGCACGGTGAGTGCTAACCCAGTAGAGGCTGTAAAGCAGGCAAAGGCTGGTAAGGTTGAATATCGTGTTGATAAGCAGGGTATTGTTCACCTTGGTATCGGTAAGGTATCGTTTGGTGCTGACAAACTACTAGAGAACGCCAATGCGGTTATTGACAGCTTGAAGGCAGTCAAGCCAGCTGGTTTGAAGGGTATGTATGTTTTGGCTACCAGTGTTTCAACTACAATGGGCCCTGGTGTCAAGGTTGATCTGACCTTCTAACTAAAGCCAATAGTTAATTAAAACACCCCTCCCGAGGGGTGTTTTAATGTGGTAGAATAGTAAGGATGACAAATCAACACTTAACGGCGCGCGACACGACAGCGGCCTATCTAGCAGACGATGCGGAACTACTGGCGGTTGAGGCTGAATATCAGCAGTTCGAGCATAACTTACAGCAAAAAATCGCTCAAGCGCCGCAAGATTATCCGGAATTTAAGCACTATGATTACCAAGTAGCGCCGTTTTGGCATGACCCATACGTGTTGGCGGCGATTGTGAGCGCCCGCGCCGGCAAGTTTAGGGCTACTGACCCAGTAGTACGTGAGCTAATGGACACTTTGCGCCAGCCGCGTCGTCAATACACGCTAACTTTTACGCCGGATGGCGATACCTTACACGTAAAGTTGACTAATTATAGTTTAAACTGCGTAATCGATAGTATATTAGATACTGATGAGATTTGCGCCTATGCAGCGTACTTGCGTAGTCACGGCAATCGACCGGAGTTATTCCCGCGTGACCAATACCCGTTTGCGTCGGAGCTTAAACAGCCGCGTGTTTATAAGGTGCCAGCTGCGACGTTGGCGAAATATCCATTTTTGAAGCGTGTGCTTCAAGTAGCGAACCAGTTTATTGGTTATCCATATGTGTGGGGTGGCAGTAACCCGGATACCTCATTTGATTGCAGCGGATTTGTTGACTATATCTTAGACCAGTTGGGGTATCGCTATCGTAATCAAATTGCGGGGCGTGAAGTGCGCTTGCCGGTGGCGGGCTCGACACGCCAAGGGGTGTTCTATGATGGCTTGTATGAGAAATGCCAGCGGGTTGAGATTGGCGGTGAACAACCAGGTGACCTAATTTTCTTCGGCGGCACCTTTGACACATCTTATCGCAAGGCAAATTTGAGCCATGTCGGGTTTTATGTGGGTGATGGCTGGTTTATTGCCTGCGCTTCGTCGAGTGAGGGTGTGCATTATAATAATCTTTCCGATACCCTCGACGAGGGCGAGACTTGGCGTGACCATTTAGTTTGTTATGGACGTTTGAAGGATGTTGACCATGAATAACTTTAATTACAGTCCATTCGATAACAATAACTATCCCTATCCAGAGTTGCCGCGCAATACGCGTCCGGCGTTGGATAAATATCTTAATATTGACCCAGATTTACAGGACGGTAAGAATCGTCGTGACTTCTTAAAGTCTCTTAATGACCAGTACCGAACGGTACGTGAGTTCGCTCGTAACGAAATTAATCAGGAATGCTATGCGGCAGTGGTGATGGGGCAGATTTACGATAAGTCGCACGATAATAAGGGTAATATCACTAACCCGAAGATTCAGGCTGTGCTGTCAGACTACATTAAATGCACGAAGTTTGATGATGACCCAGCGCGAGATAAACAGAAGAAAATTTATCTGGTAGGTTTACTGCGTGACCGGACTTGTATTGATAATTTGCGGGCGCAGACGTTTGCCAATGCTGCGCTAGGCACGGAACCACGGCAGTTTTCTGATGAGCAGTGGTTACAGCAATCTGCCCTTGCCAAGCCAGAGGTGCTAGCGAAGACGGCGGAAACAATCAATGTAGAATCGCTCTTGATTGCCTCTGCGGAGTCGTTACAAAAGTTAAACGACAATTGCAGCAACTCGCTAGCGACAATGCAAGAGGTGGTATTTACAGAGCAAATTTTGGAGCCGATGGCGGAGATGATTGGCTTTGATGGCCTTGCGATGGCGCTTAGTTCGCGTAGTAAAGAGGTGCGGTTGACCAATGCCGGCCGGTCTGATTTACTTGACCGCGCCGATAATATGCTAAATTGCGTTAGTGCGTTTGACCGCGAACATAATAAGCGTTTGTGTGTTGAGCGGGCGGTATCAGAGATTACGGGCGCCGTGTTTGGCGCGCCGCATAGCTTCGTGGCAAAGCCGGCGATTGAGACTACGGGTGATAACGAGGCGATTTTCGGCACGATTATTGACCAAGGACATCGGTCTAATTTAACACCAGCAAAAGATAATACGGTTGGCCGGTTCCGCTTGAAGTCGCGTGGCTCTTTGGCAATGAAACTGTATAACGCTGAACGCGATGAGGCTCAGGAGTTTGCTCCGGACCAGTCGGATGTGCCAATGGATTTGCTTGGTATGACTTTAATTGCTAAGGATGAAGCGGAGCAGCGGAAGATTTTTACGCAGGTAGTAACAGGCATCTACAATTGCAATAGTATCCACCCGTTAGCCGCTAATAGTAAGATATCACCAGTACATATTGCGGGTACTGAGGACTATATTGAGCGGTTACTGGCTGATTTATCGCAGCGCGGTGGCACGAATCGCAATCCGGCGGAGCGACTGCATATTTTAGTGGATGGCAAGCCAGCGGGAGACGCGGCAGGGTTGCACCTTGCTAAGGTTACATTTAGCTATGACAATATTCCAGTAGAAATCCAGATGGTGACACAGCAGGCGCGTGATGAGATGCGCTGTGGCAAGCTGGCGCATATTATTTACAAGGCGCGTACTAGCGGCAATAACCCAGGAGATGTTGACCAGCTGGCAAAATTGTTGCCGTCAATCCATGCTCGTCGTAAACATATCAGTCTGCCGAATTTGGTGGGTTCGAGTACTGATGCCAAGGGTGTGCATATTGCTGGCGCCAGTGAGCAGCGAGCGCGTGAGCTATTGCGCCAAGTGGATAATCCAAGCCAAATCAATACGTTGGGTAAGTTGGCGGTGATTGACACGACCTTAAACTAGTTGCAAAAATAATACGTTTATGTTATAATATGAGAGTTATACCAATCGGTGTAATGTACATTTCGAGTTAGGAGAAAATTGTGATTAGTGTAGCAGATAAGCCGGGTGATGTTGCTGAGATTACAGCAGACAGCATGAGTTCCCTGGGTCGTGATGAATTAGAAACTTTGTATACCGATATGTCATTAACTTTAGCAAATGCGAAGCAATATCGTGACGTATTAGCAAAAATGTTGCGCGGCATCGACAGAGAACTCGTAAATATCAAGCAAGATATTTGTACTAATTGCGATAAGGCGTTGGTTGATTTATTTACGACACATCAAATTGAAACTGATAACGCTAAAACTGAACAACTGAGGAAAGTCTATCGTAATCGTGCTGAAACGCGCGACAATATCGAAAAAATTTATACTAATACTATAAAGATAATTGAGCTAGCAAAAAACAATTTAGTTATTATCACTAAAACCATGTGTAAATTAAATTGTCAATCACAACATAACTAATTTAACACTGCCCCACCTCTGGTGGGGCTTTACTTATTTTGGACTATGTTGTATTATAAAGTCTCTTGGGCGAATTGCTC
The DNA here is from genome assembly GCA_947253285.1 of uncultured Candidatus Saccharibacteria bacterium. Lineage (GTDB taxonomy): Bacteria > Patescibacteriota > Saccharimonadia > Saccharimonadales > Saccharimonadaceae > Nanoperiomorbus. Next base: position 190,858 of record CAMXXV010000001.1, read on the forward strand.
AATGTACATTAAAGGAGTTGATAATGGTTATTAAAGTAGAAGATACCGATCCGGCACTGGCCTTTAGATGGAAATTGCCGAAGGTGTTTCCTGAAATGCATCCAAGGGTGACGCTTGATTGCTGGAAGCTCAATGATAGTGGCTTGCCTGTACCGGCGCGCGGCAAGGCTGACGCTAGTCGCATTAATCGATTTTATGGCATGCTTTATGCAGCAATCATGGTTGATTGTAGCAAATATTATGCTATTCACTGGCTTAATCATTTACGTAATATTAGCTTAAATACGGAAATTGATTGTGGGTGGCGTGTAGAAGCTACGATTTTATTGCATGCCATAGAGGAAGTTGGCCAATTCACACAAGATGATCGAAAGTTACTCTGTAAATTATGGAGTAATCCGTCATACAATTGGACTTACATTAACCCAACTGATTATCAAGAGATTATAGTTACAGCCAGCAGGCTGTGACCATTGACCGAGAGGATTTATTATGATTGATAATAATGTAGCATTGGCAGACATACCAGATTCTCAGGATGATGCCACGGCATCTTATGCTGTACGCTATGATAATATGGTTAAACCACTGGATGATTTGCTTCAACACTATGATTCATTTGAACAGCAGATGGAATCTATAAGAAAGTTGAGCAAAGCCATACAGGCAGTTGGCTTGGCTGTAGAGTCATTGAGTGATGCTAAGGCTAATTTAGATAACGTACCGAGCGACGGTCGTGTTGAAATAACAGCGCATTTGATTCAAGAAAATAAGAAAGCGGTGGAGTGCGCGCAAGAGGCCTTGCGTAATACTTTGCATAATTGCCAGGTTGCAGCACGTGACTGTGAGATTATCATACCTTACGTGGAACGCTATGGTAGTGATGTAGGTGATGCCTGCCGTAATATTTTAAAAGCCTTGAACCAAGACGTTTACATGATGGTCTATCGTAGTAATGATGGTACAGTCTAATTAATGATAACTATAATTAAACCCTAGCCCCTACAAAATGTAGGGGCTTTTACTATTGTATTTTTGCTAAAAATATGATAGTATAGTGTTGTTAATGTTAGACCAACGCCCTGAGAGCGTTTGCAAGTCTTGCCATAACTGGTGGGAAACTGCGAATTCTCAGGCGTTTTAAGTGGAAAAGGGAAGTATGAATACTTTAATCGGTACCAAACTTGGAATGACCCAAATCCTCGGGGAGAATGGTGTTGTGATACCTGTCACTATCATTCAAGCCGGCCCCTGCACTGTAACTCAGGTAAAGTCTGTCGAAAAGGACGGCTACAACGCAGTGCAGCTCGGTTATGGTAAGGGTAAGAACCTGAGCAATGCCGTTGCCGGACACGTAAAAGCATCCGGCGCCACACCAAAGGTCTTGCGCGAAGTACGAGTTGAAGAACTCGGCGAAGCCAAGGTCGGCGATGTGCTAACAGCAGACCTGTTTAAGGTCGGCGATTCTGTTGACGTCAGTGGCGTCAGCAAGGGTAAAGGCTGGGCAGGCACGATTAAGCGGTGGAACTTTAACCGTCAGCGCAAGACGCATGGTGGTAAGGGTAACACTCGCAAGGTCGGCTCAATCGGCTGTATGTACCCACAGCGCGTGTTTAAGGGCCATCCAATGGCTGGCCAGATGGGCGCTGAAAAGACAACTGTTAAAAACTTGACTGTCGCTTATGTCGACGCCGCCAAGAACCTCGTTGGGGTGAAGGGCGCCGTGCCAGGGCCAAAGAAGGGCACTGTGATGATTAGCGCTGCTATCAAGTTTAATCACAAGGGAAAGGAGACTAAGTAATGGCTGAAGCTAAACTATCTGATGCTGTTTTTCAGGTCGAAGTTCCTAACCATGAACTCCTAAAACTTGCCTATGACAGCTACTTGGCTGCTAATCGCCAGGTCAGCGCTACGACCAAGACTCGTGGCGAAGTCCGTGGTGGCGGTAAGAAGCCATGGCGCCAGAAGGGTACGGGTCGTGCTCGTTTTGGCTCATCACGCAACCCAATTTGGCGTGGTGGTGGTGTTGTGTTCGGGCCACTTGGCATTGAGAACTACAACAAGCGACTCGCTAAGAGCACCAAGCGTGTAGCGTTGCGCCAAGCATTGACGCTAGCTAACCGCGACGGTGAAATCACCGTAATTGATGCTGTTAAAACTACTGGTAAGACTCGCGAAATCGTCAAGCTATTAGCTGATCTAAATCTTGCCGACAAGCGTCGTGTTCTACTAGTTGATGTCAAGAATGAACTTAACTTGCGCGCAACAGCCAACCTACCACAGGTTGAACTAGTTAGCCCAACTTATCTATCAGTCTTCCACATCTTAAATGCTGATGCTATCGTCTTCACAAAGGAGGCTTTAGCTGCTACAACTGAATGGCTAAAGGAGGATAAATAATGTTTATTGCTCCACGTATTTCCGAAAAAGCCTATGGTCTATCAAAGAAAAACATTTACGTATTTGATGTGCCAATGGAGGCTAACAAGGCAGAAGTTCTACGTGAACTAGCTGCTGAATATCCAGATGTCAAGGTTGCAGACGTTCGCCTAGTTGTTACCAAGGGTAAAACCAAGGCAGCAAATCGCGGCAAGCATGCTCGCCCAGGTGTAACTCGTCGCCAAGACGCCAAGAAGGCTTATGTCACCGTTAAGGAAGGCACAATCGAAGTCTTCAAGGAACAAGAAGAAAGTGAGGAGAAGTAGTATGGCAACTAATAATATGAAGCCTACTACCAACGGTCGTCGTAACCAAATTGCGGCTGATTTTGATCAAATTACTACCAAGAAGCCTGTCAAGAGCCTACTCGTGGTTCGCAAGCAGAATTCAGGCCGTAACAATCAGGGTCGCATTACGAGCCGTCACCGTGGTGGTGGCGTGAAGCGGTTTATCCGCATCGTTAACTTCAATCTCGAGCCAGGTACGGTTGCTACTATTGAGCATATTGAGTACGATCCAGGTCGTTCCGCTCGCATTGCTCGCATCCGTGACCAGAAGGGTAATCTACACTACATTGTTGCCAACAAAGACATGGCGCAAGGTCAGGTAGTGAAGGTTGCTTCAGCTGAACAGCAAGTTAGTGTTGAGAACGGTAACCGGATGGCATTACGCGATATGCCACTTGGTGCTGTTATCAATAGTATTGAATTGACCGCTGGTCGTGGCGCACAAGTAGTTCGTGCTGCTGGCGCAAGCGCCCAGATTACTGCTAAGGAAGGCGATTTTGCCATGGTTAAGATGCCATCTGGTGAAGTTCGCAAGTTCCGCCTAGAGTGCATGGCTACTCTTGGTGTAGTTGGTAATGAGGGTCACCAAAATGTTAAGTCAGGTTATGCTGGTCGTCACCGCAAGCTTGGTATTCGTCCACATGTTCGTGGTACTCATATGAACGCTTGCGATCACCCACACGGTGGTGGTGATGGTGGTCAGCACGGTACTGGTAAGGCGCCACGTACCCCATGGGGTAAGCTAACGCTTGGCGTTAAGACTCGTCACCGTAAGCAAACCGACAAGATGATTGTTCGTAGTCGTCACGAAGCTAAGAGGAGGAAGTAATGAGTAGAAGCTTAAAGAAGGGGCCGTATATCGACGCCAAGCTGATCAAGAAGGTGACTGCTCTATCTGCAGACGATAGAACTGTTATCAAGACTTGGGCTCGTGCTTCTGTAATTACCCCAGAAATGGTTAACCGTACGATTGCCGTTCATAACGGTCGCGTGCATGTGCCAGTTCTGATTACAGAAAACATGGTTGGCCACAAGCTCGGCGAATTTGCCCCGACTCGCAAGTTCCGTAAGCACGGAGGTAAGAAATAATGAGTGAGTCATTAACAACCAAGGCCTACCTAAAGGAGCTACGCCTAGCTCCACGTAAGGTATCACTAGTTGCTAGCTTGGTTCGCGGTCGCAATGTAGAGGATGCGCTAGTTATCTTAGCTCATACTCCAAAGCGTGCTGCGAAGCCACTAAGCAAAGTGATTGCTAGTGCAAAGGCCAACGCAATGAATAACTTTAACCTAAAGGCGGACAGCTTGGTAATTGAAACCTTGTCTGTCACGGCGGGTGCTCGCTTGAAGCGCTATCGCCCAGTATCACGTGGTATGGCACATCCATATCAGCGCAAGACCTCAAACATCTTGGTAGTGGTACGTGGCGAGGTGAAGCCAGCTGCTAAACCAGCGAAGGCTGCCAAGGCAGAAGCAAAACCTGCTGCTAAGCCAGAAAAGGAGAGCAAGTAATGGGCCAGAAAGTAAACCCAATTAGCTTGCGTGTACAAGCTACCAAGAATTGGACTAGCAAATGGTTCGCTAACAGCAAGCGTGACTTCGCTGCTTGGCTCGCAACTGATATTAAGTTGCGCAAGGCAATTGAGTCACGGTTTGAAACCCGAGCCGTAATTAACAAGATTGATATTGAGCGCAGTGCTAACCAAACTACTATCAACATCTGGACCAGCAAAGCTGGTGTGGTGATTGGTCGTGGTGGTGCCGGTGTGCAAGAGCTAAAGGCTGAACTAGAGAAGATTGCTGGTGAGCCGATTCGCTTGAACATCGAAGAAGTAAAGCGCCCAGAACTAGCTGCAAAGATTGTAGCTGAAAATATTGCACGTCAGTTGGAACGCCGCATCAACTTCCGCCGCGCCTGCAAGAGTGCAGTGCAAAGCGTGATGGCTGCTGGCGCTAAGGGTGTTCGTATTGAACTCGGTGGTCGCTTGAACGGTGCTGAGATGTCACGTCGTGAAAAGTTCAACGAGGGTTCAGTGCCACTACAAACGATTCGTGCTAATATCGATTACCACCTAGCTGTTTCAAAGACTGCTGCTGGTACCATCGGTATTAAGGTTTGGATTAATAAGGGAGAGAGGCGCTAAATGTTGTTACTACCAAAGAAGACAAAGTTTCGCAAAGCTTTCAAGGGTCGTAATGATGGCGTAGCTACCAGCTGTAATTACATTGCATTTGGTGAGTTTGGTTTGCAGTCACAGGGCAACGCTCGTGTTACTAGCCGCCAAATCGAGGCTGCACGTCGCGCTATTACCGGTAAAACTGCTCGTGGCGGTAAAATCTGGATTCGTATTTTCCCACAAATCCCTGTTACCAAGAAGGCTCTTGGTCTAAAGATGGGTGGTGGTAAAGGTGCTCCAGAATATTTCGTAGCTAAAGTCAAGAAAGGCACAATGCTATTTGAGATGGCTGGTGTCAGCGAAGACGTCGCCCGTGAAGCTTTACGCCTAGCATCAAACAAGTTGCCAATCAAGACTAAGTTTGTGAAGCGGGAGGAAGCATAATGGCTGAAGCAAAGAAGACGACTGTCAAGAAGACTACTACCAAGAAGCCAGCGAAGGCTGCTGAGAAGGTTGCTGATAAGAAAGTGAAGGCTCTAGCAGCTAACGCTGAACTATTAGCCAGCTTGCGCAAGATGACTGTTGCTGAGCTTGATAAGGCCCTAGTGGAAGCAAAGGCCGACCTCAAGCAGGCACAAAAGTTGTTGCGCGCCAATGAATTGCCAGCAACTCACGTAATCAAGACTATGAAGGCAAAGATTGCACGGATTCATGCTGTTGCAACCGAGAAGAAGAACGCAAAGGAGGCTAAATGAGCAAGCGTACCATTAGCGGCGTAGTTACCAGCAAGGCTGGCGACAAGACAATTGTGGTTACTCGCACCGTGCGTGAAACACATCCGCTATACGGCAAGAAGTTTACCACTAGCCGCAAGTTCCATGCTCACGACGAAGCCAATACCGCTAAGGTTGGCGACAAGGTCGTGATTGAGGAGAGCAAGCCGATTTCAAAGACTGTAGTTTGGACGTTGAAGGACGTTGTCGAGCGCGGTCGTGAGCGACTTGAAGTTAAAAAGACTGAAGTAGAGGAAGAACTCGAGGCTGCGGCCAAGGGTGCCGAAACTGAGGATAGTAAGGAGAGCGAATAATGATTCAACAGGAAACTCGTTTACGGGTTGCCGACAACAGTGGCGCTAAGGAAGTGCTATGTATTCGTGTCCTAGGTGCTACTCGGCGCCGTTATGCTCGTGTCGGTGATATTATCACTGCTAGCGTAAAGGAAGCCGACCCGCACGGCAACACCAAGAAGAAATCAGTTGTCAAATGCGTAGTTGTCCGCACTTGCGAGAAGATTCGCCGTAAGGATGGCTCAACCATCAAGTTTGATGACAATGCTGTAGTGTTAATTAACCCAGATAAAACGCCAAAAGCCACTCGTGTCTTTGGGCCGATTCCACGCGAGTTGCGTGACCTCGGCTATGCCAAGATTGTCTCTTTGGCCCCGGAGGTACTATAATGAAGCGTATTGTTAAGGGCATGACCGTCAAAGTTATGACGGGTGACAACAAGGGCAAGATTGCTGAGGTAACCCGCGTCGATGGCGACAAGGTTTATCTTGAAGGCGTTAATAAGATTGAGCGTCACTACCGCGCCACTGCATATAATCAAGGTGGCAAGCGCGATATCCAGAAGCCAGTTCACGTCTCAAATGTAGCCGTGGTGGTCGATAAAGACCAAGTTACCAAGGTGGCTTATGAGACTAAGAACGACAAGAAGGTTCGCGTCGCTAAAGTTAATAATAAGGAGGTTAAGTAATGGCTACTGCGAAGAAGAGCGAAGCCTACATGCCTCGCTTAAAGAAGCTTTACAAAGAGACCGTCGTATCAGAGCTTGAGAAGGACTTAAACCTTGACAACGTCAACAACGTGCCAAAGCTAGTCAAAATCATGGTTACCTCTGGTACTGGTCGCAACAAGGACAACAAACACTACCAGGAGGTAGTGGTAAATACCCTTACAAAGATTACCGGCCAAAAGCCAGTGGCACGTCTTGCAAAGAAGTCAATTGCCACCTTTAAGATTCGTAAGGGTATGGGTGCACCAGTTGGCGTAGTGGTAACACTGCGTGGTGACCGTATGTGGGAATTCATGGATCGTCTAATCAACGTTGCAATGCCGCGCATTCGCGACTTCCATGGTGTTAGCACCAAGGCGTTCGACCGCCAAGGTAACTATAGCCTAGGTATTGCAGAACAGTCGATTTTCCCAGAACTAACCTTTGAAGAAACTACGACATTGCACGGCTTACAGGTAACATTTACCATTGCAAATAGCAATCCAGCCGCATCAAAGGTATTTCTAGAGAAGTTTGGTTTTCCATTTGAGAAGGAGGTTAAGTAATGGCAAAGAAATCAGCCCTCGCACGTAACGCAAAGCGTGCCAAAATGATTGCCAAGTATGCCGCAAAGCGTGCTGAGCTCAAGGAAGCTGGTGATAGCGAAGGTTTACAGAAGCTACCACGCAACTCTAGTCCAGTTCGCGTCAAGAATCGTTGTACTGAAACCGGTCGCCCACATGCTTACATGCGTCGCTTCGGCCTCAGCCGCATCGCATTCCGCGAGCATGCGTCAAAGGGTGAAATCCCTGGTGTAACTAAGGCAAGTTGGTAAAGGAAAGGAAAAGACATGAGTTTACAAAGTTCAGACCCAATTGCCGACTTGCTGACCCGCATCCGTAACGCTATCAGCGTCGGTAAGAACGAAGTTCGTGTTCCATCAAGCAAGATGAAGCGTGTTGTAGCTGAAGTATTGGCTAAGCATGGCTATCTCGCCGCTGTCAAGGAAGAGGCTGGCACTCCACGTGCTACGCTCGTAATCACCATCAACCAGGCTGGCACTAACGCCAATATCACTGAGATTACTCGTGTTAGTAAGCCAGGTCGTCGTGTTTACGCTAAGTCAACCGAAATCCCACGTGTCGCTAGCGGCCGCGGTATCATGATTGTTTCAACCTCTCATGGTGTCATGACTGGCGCTGAGGCAGTGAAGCAAAAGCTCGGTGGTGAGTTAATTTGCAAGGTGTATTAATTAAAGAAAGGAAGATATGAGTCGAATCGGAAAACTACCAATTGCTATCCCAACTGGTGTGACAATCACGGTTGATCCAGATTTCATTACCGTTAAAGGGCCAAAGGGTGAGCTAAAGCAGTTCACCCTCCCAGAGGTAGACGTAACCGTAGCGGATAACGAAGTAGTAGTTACACGCCATGATGATTCAAAGATTGCGAAGAGCCGCCATGGCCTAATGCGCGCTTTAATCAATAACATGGTTACCGGTGTAACTAAGGGCTTTGAGAAGAAGCTACAAATCAATGGCGTTGGCTTCCGCCTACAATCAAAGGGGCCACAGGAAGTCGAGATGGCGTTAGGCTTCTCACACCCAGTAGTTTATACTGCACCTGAGGGTATTACTCTAACCTGCAACAAGATGGAACTAACTGTGAGCGGTATCAGCAAGCAGCAAGTTGGTCAGGTTGCAGCTGAAATTCGCGCACTCAAGAAGCCTGAACCATACAAGGGTAAGGGCATTAAGTATGCTGACGAGGTAATCATCCGTAAGGCTGGAAAGGCAGGTAAGTAATGTCACGTCTAAATAATCTAACTTTGCGTAAGAACCGTATCCGCTCAAAGGTTAGCGGTACCGCCGAGCGTCCACGCCTTAGCGTGTTCATCTCGAACAAGAATGTCACCGCTCAGCTTATTGATGATGCTGCTGGTAAGACTCTAGCTTATGCTACTACTGTTAAGTCAGATGTAAAGGGTTCTCTATCAGAGAAGGCTGCTAAGATTGGTGCAGAAATTGCCGACAAAGCCGCCGCTGCCAAGATTACCGCTGTTGTGTTTGACCGTAACGGTCGCGCTTACGCTGGTCGTCTACATGCCCTAGCTAACGCCGCCCGGGAGAAAGGATTGAAGTTCTAATGAACGAAGATGCAAAGATGAATACTGCACCAGCTGCTGCGAAGAATGGTGAAGCACCACGCCGCAAGTTCGGTTCAGCTAATAACTTCAGCAGCGATAGCGTTAGCCGTGATCGCCGCCGCGGTGGTCGTAATGATCGTCGCAATAATCGTCGCGAACACACTCAAGAGGAGAAGTTGTTCGACGAGCAGACTGTCTCAATTGACCGCGTGTCTCGTACTGTAAAGGGTGGCCGCCGTTTGCGCTTCAAGGCACTAGTAGTGGTCGGTGACCGCAAGAATAAGGTTGGTGTCGGTGTATCAAAGGGCCGCGATGTTCAGCAAGCTGTTGAGAAGGCAACTAACATTGCAAAGAAGACCATGATTACTATCCCAGTTGAGAATGATACTTTGCCACATGAAGTGGAGCTAAAGTATGGCGCTAGCCGCGTTTTGCTAAAGCCTGCTGCTCCTGGTACTGGTATTATCGCTGGTGGCGTAGTTCGCACTATCATCGGTGTCACTAGCGTCAAGAACCTAGTTTCTAAGTCAATTGGTTCAACCAACAAGGTCAACGTGGCGTATGCTACCATTAAGGCGTTGTCTGAATTGAAGCCACGCGCTGAATGGGTTGGCAACAAGGCGAAGAAGGAGGAAAAGTAATGGTAAAATATCATGAACTAGATGCAACTGTTACCCCTGATCGCAAGCGCGTTGGTCGTGGTATCAGCTCTGGCTATGGCAAGACTGCTGGCCGTGGTACTAAGGGCCAGAAGGCTCGTACCGGTAAGAACAAGACTATTCAAATTATGACTGGTGCTCGTTCTCGTATGCGTCAGCTGCCAAAGCAGCGTGGTTTCAAGAGCAAGCGCGTGCCAGCACAGGTAGTTTATGCTGACCAGCTAAACGACCTCAAGGCAACCGTAATTGATAACAATGCGCTTTATGAAGCCGGTTTAATCAACACCCCGTTCAATGCTGTCAAGGTTATTGCTCGTGGTGAATTGACTAGCAAGGCTACTGTTAAGGTTGCTGCTATGAGTGCTTCTGTGCGTGAAGCTCTCGCTAAGAATGGCGGTAATTTCGAGGCTACAGCTGTACCTCTACCAGTTGCACAAGAAAAAGCTGAATAATAAGAGTCTGACCGCTCCCGAATACACCCTTGTCTAGGGTGTATTCTTTTGACCTAAAAATAGCCCCATATTAAGGGGCTATTTTACTTTAGAAGGGCAACTTCGCGCGGCGTTAGTTCAAGAAATGCGCCCGAGGCTAGTCCGCTTAGGGCAATGCCATCAAAGTTAATGCGGTGGAGCTTAACCACTGTGTAACCGAGGCTGGCAAAAGTGCGGCGAATTTGTCGGTTGCGCCCCTCGTGCATAGTAACCTTAAATTCTGTGCGGGTATCATTGAGTCGTTCAAGGCCCAATTTACTATTGCCGTCTGGTAAGTTAACGCCAAAATCAGCAATCATTTGTTGATGTAAGGGTTGTAACGGCTGGTCTAGTGTTACTAAGTACTCTTTAGTCTTGGCAAATTTAGGGTGGGTCAAATGGAATGCGAGGTCGCCATCGTCAGTCAAGAGAATTAGGCCAGATGAATCTTTATCGAGTCGACCAATAGTCTTCAGTTTATGATATTTCTCTGGTAGAATAGCATAAATAGTTTCGACGTCTTTAGCCTGCGCTTTACGTGAGCAAACATAGCCTACGGGCTTATTAAAAGCTAGAACTGTGCTTGTCTGGGGCAAATGTAATATAGCGCCATTTAACTTGACGACGTCACCATCCGATACGTCAACACCAATCGTTACTGGTGCACTGTTAATGGTAACCTTGCCGGCCGCAATCAACTGGTCGGCCTCACGGCGTGATACACCGCTGGCATGAGCAATAAACTTGTTTAGTCGCATTAAGCTTATTATACACGTTAGCTATTGCTGAGGAAAGAAGTTAGTATTAATTGTTGGTGCGCTGGCTGTTGATGTTGCATCAACGCCACCTAGGTTATTAGTTTCTCCCAAAAGAGTGGCGAGGTTGATGCGTGGGTCTGGCGCTGATGAAACTGGTGTTTCTTGTGGTTGCATTGGGCTAGGTAGCTGCTGTGGCAATCCTGATTCTGCGTCTGGCAATATGGCTGGCTCTGGCGTCTGTGCCATTGGTGCTGGTGCAGGTGTTGGCAACGGTGAAGGCTTCACTGTAGCTGGTTCGGGTTCTGTAGCGGCTGGTGCAGGTGATGGCTGGGCTTGAGTTTGAACTTGAGGTTCTGACTCTACTTGTGGCTGCCCAAAGATACTTTGCAGCGAATGAGCTTGCTGAATACTGTCAGTAATGGATGATGATTCTACTGGAGTAGTTGTGGCTATCGGTGCTGATGTCACTGGTGTAGGCACTGGTGCCTGAGGTTGTGCTTGCGGCTGAGTGGTAATTGCTGGTGCGGGTACCGGGGCCAAAGATTGCGCTGGCTTATTAGCAGTAGGCGCTGATTTTACGGCTGGCCGAGGTAATTGGTCATTCAGAATGTGTCGTTGCGCTAGCTGTGCGTTTAGGGTGACTGCGGTAGCTGGCTGCTTGGCGACATTGGCACCGGCATCGACATTGGGTTGTTGTTCGTTACTATATAAAGTTGGACTACCTTGATAATAAGCGGCACTATCGCGTACAGGTGGTTGATTATAGGCAGGAATCTGCAATGGGGTATTTGGCAAATTAGGTAGTGGCTTGCCAGCAACAATGTTAGGTGAGGTCGCTGCGAGCGGGTTGAATGAAGATTGCCCGGAAGCTGGCAGATTGGTGTTATTTGGTTGATTGACTACAACAGCACCTTGTTCTTGAGATTTTTGCGCATTAATTTGGGCATCATGTGCTGCTCTAGCAGAAGTTTCCATCTGTTCTACAGTGCGCTGGCTAGATTGGTCATTTAAAACTTCATGCACGGTGCGTACAATATCTTCGATTCCAACTTGCGATTTTACTAGGTAGCGGTCGGCACCGAGTTCATCACCACGTTCGCGTTGGTGTTCTGAACTTAATGCGGTAAGCATAATTACCTTAACGTTTTTAGTAGACTCATTGCCGCGCAATAAATCCAGCATTTCAAAGCCACTAATGCGTGGCATCATGACATCCGAAACGATTAAATCTGGCTTCTCGCTAATAGCAAGTGCTAAGGCCTTTTCGCCGTCGTCGGCCGAGACTACGGAATAACCTTCAGCTAGCAATCTGACACCATAGATTTCGCGTAGGCTATTGTCGTCTTCTACTAGTAAAATTTTTGTCATTAACCCTTACCCTTCAAATTATAGTTATATTATAGCGCATATGCTTACCTATGGCAACACTAGTTGGCATGATTTTTGGCTGCCTTACGTGCTTGGATTTCATGAGCCTTTTGGACTGCTTGTTCGTGCGTTAAGTTATCTAATTCAAGCCAAAAAGTCGACCCTTGTCCATAAGTGCTATTAACACCTACGTTGCCGCCAATATTATTGGCTAAGCGTTTGATAAGATAGAGACCTAGTCCAGTGCCACCAATCTCGCGAGTTTGGCTATTGTCAACCCGATAAAATTTTTGAAATAGGTGTGGAATATCTTCTTCTGGGATACCAATGCCGGTATCGGTCACTTCAAACCGTACCATACGGTCAATGATTTTGACACTAACAGTCACACCACCTTGTTTGGTGTATTTAATGGCATTTTCTACCATGTTGTCTAGAATTTCGGTGAGTTGGTCTAGGTCGGCATAAACGATAGCTGGCGGGGTGAGTACTAAACCACTGCGCTGTTCACCACCTTGTCCGGCCGTACTGCCATCAGTAAACTGTAAGGTCAAGCCCTTAGCAGTGGCGCGTTCGCTGAAGTCATGCACAACCTGGCGACCAACTAGTTTGGCGTCTAATAGGCAAGGGTCGTTATCCATGCGATGGTCGTCGGCCTTTGTGACATCCAGCAGGTCTTGGAAGAGTCGTCCGAGTCTACGGACAGAGTCATGAGCTTTTTGTGCATACATACGCGCGCGACTATCAATTGTGGCAGTTTCTGGATTGAGAATCATGCCCAAATAACCCTCAATGATAGCTACCGGCGTGCGCATTTCGTGGCTGGCTGTGGAAATAAAATCGGTTTGCGCGTTCTGTTCGGCACGCTCGTGGGTGATATCTCGGAATACGATGATTGCGCCATTATTAACGGCGGTGTTGTTTTTCTGTATCGTAATTGGTGTTACCTTTAGCGAGATTGATATTTTCTGGTCGGAGTGGGTCAGTAGATAAAATGAATCGCTTGCTTGAGGCTTGTTTGTGGCCATAGCTCGAGCAATTGGATTTTCTGTATCGGAAATTGGTCGCCCAGCGCTGTTGGCGAAGCGAAAGATTGTCTTATGGTTAAGCTGATTAGCCTCTGCTTCTGCCCAAGCTAGTAAGCGTTCGGCGGCGGGGTTGAATAATTTAATAGTTCCGGCGCTGTCGACAAATGAAATACCGTCGGAAATATTATCAATAACTATTTTGGCCTTAACTTGCAAATCTTCCGCAGAAGACGCTGATAATTCATTTGACCTAATATTGAACAATTCCCACCCTCGTAATAATATTACTGGTGACCTCGCGGGGAATCGAACCCCGGTTGTTGGGATGAGAACCCAATGTCCTAGCCGCTAGACGACAAGGCCACGCTTATATTATATTACCAAACTATAAAAAATATTGCAAATAATTATTGGATAATTTTATTGTGATTTCGCAGTAATGCCATGCCCTTGAGGCTTAGCGGCTGTTCTAGCTCGGTTTGAATGCCGGTTTCTTCTTGACCAGGCTTATATAACGGAAGCCAAATAGTGAAAGTTGTACCTTTACCTTCAACTGATTCGGCGGCAATAAATCCACTGTGCTGCTTAATAATGGCACGAGAAATGTAGAGGCCCAGACCAGAGCCGCCAATTGCCTGTTTTGAGCGACCGCTACGGTAGAACTTACTAAATAGATTTTGCATTGCTGTGGAGGTAATACCGATGCCATTGTCATGGACGCTAACCGTCAAGAATTCCTCATCAACTTTTGCGGTTACATGGATACTGCCGTTTTCTTTTGTATATTTAATAGCATTGTCTACTAAGTTGCTAATTACTTCGCCAATCGAACTGCGGTCAGCGAAAATGCTTGGCAAATTATCTTCGATTTGCCAAGTTAATTTGCGCTGTGTCGTGGATGCACGCAACGCCAGGTCATCTTTAATGTCGCTTAAGATGTCGTAGATAGTGATTTTTTGTGGTCTAAACTTTAACCCGCGGTGGTCGTAGCGACTAGCATTTAGAATATTATTAATATATGACGACAGGCGTTGTGATGAAACGTCTACTAAGTCAAGCAATTTGCGATTGTTGGCGTCACTACTGCTTAAATTGTCTTTCAGAATATCGATGTAGCCACGCATAGTAGTAATTGGTCCACGTAATTCGTGCGCTGCAAGCGTCAGGGTATCCATAGTTGATTCTTCGGCAACGTATTTATCAGTGCGGTCAACGGTGATGATTGCGATATCCATACCTTCAATTGAATCGCGCTGGTATTGTACAACCACATCATAAATGTGGCGTTCTTCAATACTGTCTGGCGATACGTTGGCGATATGCGACCAAACTCTTTGCCCGTAAATTTGTTCGGCTTGCATTTTGAGAATCCAGTCTTGCAAATTTAAGGTATCATTACTAAAGTCGAGCTGAATTGTTGGGCTGCCATTAACCAAGGCGATTGGCGCTGAGCCGTTGTTGTACACAATGTCGAGGTTGCTATTTAAAATAATGATGCCGACTGGAACGATAGATAAAATATCATCCTTTAACATGGCATCTGAGAGACTAACCAAGCCTTGCCTTTCATTGTTACGTCGTCTGATGTCGCCCGATAATAGAGTATTGAGCTTCGCAAGCTCTGACTTGATATAGAATGGACATATTTTAACGCAGAATGTAGTCCATCCGCCTAGTCCTTCTAATTCTGATTTGCGTGATAGGATTTGACAGATAAATTTAAACGGTAATGCCACAATAATTAATGAATATAGGCCAATTAGCGTCTCAAAGACAATTAGCCCAACTAGCATGAGAGCTAGCGTCGGTGCAGTGAGAGTTATTTTATGTTCCGTGACTGCCTTGGATATAAAATAGATAGCTACGCTGACAGCTAGCTGGGATACAATAAACAATGTTGAAGTATACAATCGCACGTGATGAGCGATGCGCGCATAACCAATATCATGCTGTTGCTTCATTTGTTATTATTTTAGCATAAACGTAATATTTATTGTCAATAAAATGCTGATTTTTATTAGCTAGCAGCTAGGACCGCTGCCTCGATTCGGCTAATAGTTTCGTCGCGACCGAGCAAGCGCATTGTTTCTGGTAGGCCAGGACTAAATGGCGCCCAAGTTAGCGCAAAGCGGATGATGCCAAACAATACCATCGGCTTTTGGCTAGTTTCGATTAGCAGCTGATTGAGGCGGTCTTGCAAAGCAGTTTCATCGGTAAAGTCAGCGTCTTTCAAGGCATCTTTAGTGGCAGTCAATAAATTAATCAGTTCAGAAGTTTCAAGCTTTTTAAGTTGCTTGTTGCTAGTTATCATTGTCCAATCTGGTGTCGGCCGTTTGAAGAAATATTCTGAAAGCGCCGGTAAGTCAGCGAGAGTCTTGAGACGGTCTTGCACTACAGCCAATACGGCAAGCTGGCGTTCAGGAGTAGCCGTGCTGCCAGCCTCGCCCCAGAATTTAGTAACGCGAGTAGCTAAATCAGCCACGGTTAGGCGCTTAATCCACTGTGCGTTCATCCAAAGCAAGCGCTTTTCATCAAAGCGCGCGCCAGAGCGTTGGACATGGGCAAAACTGAACTTGCTGATTAATTCATCAAGAGTAAAGATATCTTGCTCAGTGCCGTCATTCCAACCAAGGCAGGCAAGAAAGTTTAGCATCGCTTCTGGCAAATAGCCCTCGTCGCGATATTCAGTAACTGACTTAGCGCCGTCGCGTTTGCCGAGCTTTTTGTGGCCGTCAGGCGCAAGGATGTGTGGCAAGTGGGCGAAAATTGGCCGTTTTATTCCGAGAGCGTCATACAGTGCAAGATATTTTGGCATTGAACTAATGTATTCTTGGCCACGGATGACGTGTGTTACTTGCATTAAGTTGTCGTCTACGATGTGGGCGAAATTGTAGGTTGGCAGGCCATCTGACTTCATGATAATAAAGTCATCTACGGCCTCGGCGCCTGCCGAGAGGTCACCCATTACCTCGTCGTGCCAGTGGTAACTTTTAGCTTCGGGCACTTTAAATCGGAGTGCTTCGTAACCGGTCCAAGTTGGGGTAACTTCCGGTCGATGTTCGCGATATAAAAACAATTGGTGGTTACTGACGGCTGCTTGCTTGAGCGTTTCTAGCTCGTCGTGGGAGCGTGGATCAACATAGGCTAAACCAGCATCAACTAGCTTCTGCGCCCATTCATGATAAATCGCTCGGCGATTGGTTTGATGATAGGGGCCAAAGTTGCCTTTTTCTTGGCCATCACCGCTTGGGCCTTCATCCCAATCCAGACCGAGCCACTTTAAAACGTCAATAATTAAATCTTCGGCGCCAGCAACGAAGCGGCTTTGGTCGGTATCTTCGATGCGAAGGATAAATTGACCATGATTTTGGCGAGCAATAAAATAAGGGTAGAGTGCCGAGCGTACATTGCCGACATGAATATAGCCGGTAGGGCTTGGCGCAAAACGTGTACGAATGTTAGTCATACTATTATTATATACCAATTTGCGAGGGTTGACGGAACGTTATTGTTTCGGTAAAATAAGCATTGTAATTAAAGAAGGGTAGGAGAGTGAATTGGAAAATAATCTTCAAATCGCTTAAGAGCCGTGACATGCTAACGCGTATCGGTGCGGTCTTAGGTTTGATTGTGGTATATCGCTTTCTAGCGCACATCCCGGTACCATTAGCCGAGCCAACTGCACTAAAAGATGTTATATCGCATGCAATTTCATCAAACTCATTTGGTGGATTCCTTAATTTATTGACGGGAGGCGCGTTAGCTAGCTTCTCGATTATGCTGGTCGGTTTAAGCCCATACATTACAGCATCAGTGTTTACTCAGATGTTGACCAAGGCTGTGCCGCGAGTTGAGGAGATGAATAAAGATGGTGAAAGCGGCCGTCGTCGCATTAACCAGTGGACTCGTCTGTTGTCATTCCCACTAGCTATTTTGCAGTCGATTGCATATATCTTTATTTTGCGCCAGAGTGTTGCGGCGCAAAGCCCAACTCTGCAGGCTATGACGCTTGGTCAATGGTTTATGGCAGTAACAGCCATGACGGCCGGTGCTATGCTACTAATGTGGATTGGCGAAATTATGACTGAGAAAGGTCTTGGCGGTGGTATTACACTATTGATTGTAATCGGTATTTTATCGCAGATGCCTCAGACCTTTGTGTCGCTTTGGTCTGCTATGACTAACGTAAACGGCAACCCATTCCATCTATTTAACTGGTTCACTATCAGTGGTTTGAACAATACGGCAACATGGATGTCGCTTGCTGTAGTGTTGGCTATGCTGTTTATTTTATACATGCTGGTGAAAATTAACGAAGGACAGCGTGTGCTGACTGTCAATTATGCGCGCCGTGTACATGGTAACAGTCAGTATGGTGGTGTTACTTCGATTTTACCAATCAAGCTAATTACCGCAGGTGTGATTCCAGTGATTTTTGCCGTGGCGTTCTTGGCTTTGCCGGCGTTTGTGGGGCAGATTATGATTGCTGGTAACTTTCATGCCGATATTGGTCGCAACTTAGTGTTGTGGTTCCAGCGTAACAATAGTGCTGTACTATCAGGCTGGACGCAGCTAATCTACCCAGTAACCTACTTCTTCTTGGTGGTAGCATTTACCTACTTCTATACTTCGATCGTTTTGAATACGCGTGAACTAGCTGAAGGTTTGCAAAATCAAGGTGGATTTATTGATGGGATTCGCCCTGGCAAACGTACAGAGCGCTACATCAGCCAAGTGGTTAATCGTTTGACGCTATTTGGCTCAATTGCGCTCGGTATCATTTCAGTTTTGCCATTCTTAGGCGAGTATATTATGATTCATGCTGGTATGGCAGCGGCCGCATCAACTTTGTCACTCGGCGGCACGGGACTTTTAATTGTGGTAACTGGCGCACTCGAGTGCTTGCGCCAAACTAATTCAAGGGCATTAATGGTAACTTATGATGAATATCGCTAATCGTAAATCAGTAAAAAATAAATCAATTCGTATTGCAGTAATATTAATTATAGTGGGCGTGGCATTGATTGTTGCGGCAGGGTTCTTGCTCAAGAGCCGTCTTGATGACAATCATAACAAGCAAGTTTGGGATCAGCATGCTAAAGAAGCACGTTTGAGTACGGCGCCGGTTACGCCGGAAATGCGTGATAAATATCATACTGCGCCGAATAAGCCACGTTATATTAGCGTACCAAAGATTAAATTGGATCGTGTGCGCGTGCTTGAACTAGGTTTGACTAATCCAAATCGTAACGGCGAGCAGCAGATTGATGCGCCAAAGGGCATTCATGATGCTGGTTGGTTTAACTGCAAGATTAATGACAGGCAGAACACTTGCGATAAGACAGCTTATCCAGAGGATAATGATACGCAAAATGCAGTAGTGATTGATGGTCACAGTTGTTTTGGTCGCGGGTGTGTATTTGACCACATTGACCAGCTTAAGGCGGGTGATAAGGTTGATTTGACTATGGGCGATAATAAAATCATTAGCTATAAGGTTGTCGCAGTAGAGAAAGTCAGATTGCAGGACTTTGATATCGATAAGTTGATGCGCCCAATTACCAATGGTAAGGCGGGGTTGAACTTGATTACTTGTGCTGGTACTTGGAGCATGAAAGATACTCGTGGTATACGTAGTATGGACCAGCGTGTGGTCGTATATACAGAAAAAATGTAGCATTGTTGCATAATCTATTACGCTAGTGCTATAATAGTGCATATCATATGAAGGAGGTGGAGATGGATACTAAGTTAACGGATAAAACGGAGCAGCCCGCGCCGCAGGTTGTCGCAGAGACATCACAAGCGCCGGCCGGACCGGAGGCGAAGCAGGCTAATTCCAAGACTAATGTCTATAAGGTATGCACTATTGTACTAGGTGTAGTAGTCGCATTAGAGACGATTGCGATAGTGACGGTGGCCATTATGATGAAGTTTAATGGCCTTAAGCTAGTTGCTACACTTAATGGTAAGCGAGTGGCTGAAATTTACAATGTATGTACCGACGATGTCATTAAGCGCTGGAACAACATTTATGATTTTGATGCGCATACGGGGCAGAATTTTAACCCGATTCCTGAGGTTAAAGGTATCGTGTACGACATTAAAAAGCGGCCAAATTACGAGAAGGACTCCACCTGCCAATACTTTATCTTCCAATCTGCTCTATATGACAATGATGTCGACACAATGAAAAAATCGGTACAAGCAATGTCTGAACTCAGCAAGAAGGGTTCTTCTGTCAGCGACCGAGTAATTTATCGCCAGTCGTTGGATGACATGAAGAAGTTGATTAATCAGTTTAAGAAGCAATAGGTAGTGTTCCGTATGTTTCGCAATATGAAAAAATATCATTGCTATGCAGGATGCCTGGCTATAGCGTTGTTTGTATTTGTATTGTTATGCAGTACTACAAATACTGCTCGTGCTATTGGAGTTGTCCCGGCTGTTATAAGACATGATTTGGAAAATAATACTCCTAGTGGGTGGGTGATGTCAGAATTTTTTCTAGCTGGCTCAGATGAAGTATTAGGCTGCAAGGTTGTGCCATATAATGACGATAAAACTACTGATACGTTATTAGCCGCTAGTTATTCTAATAATTCTGGGAGCACACATTTTGGCTTGGTTGAGATTAATGTAAAAGATACGAATATTCTAACGCTCTCGGGGACAAGTATAACGCAAGAATCTAATGTTAAAAATAGCGTAGTGGGTCCTTACGGTGGTCCTACTGCTTTTATTAATACCGTTGCAGCTGGATTAAATACTAATCCTGGTGATTGTACGGTAGCTATGCCGAAGGCTCATGCTTGTCATAATCATGGCGAGGGTGCGTATGGGTGTGATTACGATAAAGGGCTTAATTGTGATGAAATTTTTGATGGAATGGAAAAACGATGTAATGCGCATAATACTTATTTGGTGAATAGGGATACGTATAGGGATGAACAAGAAAGATTTGCCTCGGAGAAGGAAGCATATAAAGAATGCCTTAGTAGACATGCGAAAGATAAAGATTATAGCGATTGTAGTCAACCAGTACCCGTTACTATGGATGAACCTAAGGATGATCCAGACTATAAAAAAGAAGATTGTACATCAGAAAAGTATACCTGCGCTACTAGCCCAATGCCACTATGTATTTCTAGAGGCTATCCAAGGGAGTACTGGTTTGCTGAAGTTAACGTTAAAGTGGATAAACCAGTGGCTCGCCCTGGCGAAGTGGTTAATTATACATACAGTATAGATTTAGTAGGAGAAGATAAGGAATCTTCTGCTAGGACTTGTGGCGGCGGTGGAGCTACTAGAACTTATGTAGCTAATCATGCAACGACGGATTATAGTGGTGTTATTACTGTGGATACAGATACTGTAGGTGAGAAGCATCAATTTACATTACCGCCACATACAAGACATATGGAATGGATTGTTTCTCACATAGTGAACCAAAGCGATGTTGGTACTAATATAGTTGGTAAGGTTAAGGCTAGTCCAGCTAACTGGCGCTGTGTTGAGCCATATCGCTCTAGAAGCGGCCCTAAACCAGGATTACCATGTGTTACAGAATATAAATATGCTCATGCTACGGTTCACTATAACTGGGATATTCAGCTAAAGAGTGAACGTAAAGTGGAATCGCCACATTGGAATGAACCAAAGCCATATGGTACTGAAACAGTTAACGCTTATCCGCTAGACTTCGTTACGTTTAAGCATACAGGCAAGCTGAAGCTCTACTTTAAACCTATTCCAGACCATATTTCGCTAGACCATATAAATCTTACAGACAGAACTAGTAATACACTATACACAAAGACTAATAAGCAGATAGACTTCGTTGATCATAATAATCTGTTGGGCAGTAGAAATGTCGATGGTGGTTCTTGGCCGATTGGTGTATTGCCAGAAGAAAATCGTCCGCCTATAGTGGAAGGTTACGTTAAGAATTTCTTCCAACATATGCCAGTTACGCAGGACAATGTTGATACGACGATGTGTGAGCATATTACGTCTCACCCAAGCAACTTTGTTGGTAGTATGATTCCTGATGATCCATTGGGTGGTAATACTACTGAGTGGGAGCATCGATCAAATGATGCCTGTGTACACTTCCCGTATCACTATGTCCACGAGAATCCGCCGTACGGTAAAGTTAAACCAGATTGTACTTTTAATGGTACATGTCCAGATAATAAAGTACCAGATGATTATAACGGTGGTTTAAAGGTTAGCGTATCAAAGAATGTCGATCACGTCTTATTGGGTGACGGATTTGAGTTTAGCGACGTTACAACGCATAATGGCGGCAGAACTAAATCAAAGCCATATCAATACGAATCATATATTGCCATCTTTAGGGGCGATGCTGTTAATGCAAATAATCAGAAAGGGTCTTTGATTTATCCGGGTAGAGATTTTAGAAATGGTAATATTAACTGTATGCCAGGGCTAAATGGTAACCCGCATAAGGTTGACCGTGGTGCAATTAAATATTGCCACAGCCTATGTATTCACGTTGATAATGATGCGACCAAACCGTGTGTTGATGCTCGTCCTTCGATTCCGGTTGGTGAAAGTGTAACGACTACTTATCGAGATCATAAATATGATAAGGAGATGTTCGACGAAGCTAAGGAACCTCAGCCAGGTGATAAGATTTGCTATTGGGTAGCAATTGCTGACTGGTCGGCGATTGATGACGTGTCAGCTAATTCTACGTTAGTGTCCAATATGGAGTGTATTGACATCGCCAAGCAGCCGCAGATGAAGATTATTGGTGGTGACACTATTGCTAATGGTAACATTGCAGGGGCGTACTATAACCCGGTTAATCCAATCAATGATGACCGTGGCTCTTGGTCACAGTATGGACTGTTTTCGAACGGCAAGATTAGGGATTTTGGTACTGCTGGATTCTCAGTCGCGTGGGAAGGTAATCAATTTAAGGGCTGTACTCTAGCTTACTCTAACCGTTTAGGTCTATCCCCCGGTAAATGCGAAGTATCTGATAAATCTCGGCTTGGTAAATTTGGTATGTATAGTGATGGTGATAAGGGCTATGCGCCAAAGGTGCCAGTGGTTGACCCGACTAAGCTAAACAAATACACCGATAGTGAGATTGACTTTGGTGCAAGTGGGTTTAAGTCTGGTAATAAAGAGGTAGCCCTGTCATATGAAGGCGCCAAGGACTTAAACATCCATGGCAAACTTCCTGACGGTGCCCGAGTGGTAGTATATGTGGCAAACGGCGTACAAGTAAATATTACTGGCGATGTGATGCCAGAGCATAATGAATTTAAATCATTGAGCGATGTTCCTTCGCTTACGGTGATTTCTAGTAACGACATCAACATTAATGATAACGTTGAAAACATCTTTGGTAACTACATCTCATCCAAGGGGCACATTTATACTTGCGCTGATGCCAAGAGCGATGCGGATAAGGGTGAATCGAGTAAGTTGGGCGTTACTGATAAATGTAATAAACATATGCTACGCGTGCAAGGTGCGTTGGTTTCGGCAGATAATATCGTCTTCCACCGTACGTATGGTTCTAGAAACTTTGACCTAGCGACACGTTCGTTGCCGAGTGAAGAGATTGACTACACGCCAAATACGTTCCTCTTGCCATATTACTCAAGCTATAAGTTTGGTGATAATACTACGTTTGTTATCAGAACAGCGAATAATATTTTGCCAAGGTACTAGGGATATATAAAAGGTGACAAATAACGGTTTTAGAAAGCGGCGAATAGCTGTAGCGTTGATTACTAGTGTAGTAATAGTGGCGATTGCTATTTGCGGGCTTTCTACTAATCGTGCCGTGTCGTTTACTGCTACTCCTAGAGCTAATGGCGTCAGGCGTATACGTAGCACCTCGAGGTCGCTTAGAACGCGTAGCACGGGTGCTGTTAGTGGTTCGTGGCGCGCTGAAGTTGCTATGCGCCGGTCGCCGGACAAGTTTTATTTTAATCCTGGCGAAAAGATAGCGTTTGATGTCTTTGCATGGTTGAATGATTTATCTACTTCTGATGACCCAAATTTTACTCCAGAAGGCTCGGGTGGGGGCTATGTGCTACCGGATGATGTAAATATTTATGCGATTTTACGTAAATATCCACCATCTACTACGCTTGCTGATATCAATAGTTTTGCCGATATCCCAGATCGCCCAGACGATAGTAATTTAATTGCTACGTGGAATAAGGGTACTAGTATTACGTTTGGTAAGGGTGAGCTTGTTAAGCATATAGAATGGCCAGACAAAACTCAGGAGGGGGAATTTGTTTGCATTACAGTAGTAACTTATTCTAGAGCGGGTCGTGGTGAAAAAGCACGAATGTGTGCACTAGTAATGAATACTTATGAATCGGCATTACATAGCGAAGCTAAAGTAAACACTGGAGCTTATAGTGATAAGCCCGATCTAGTGGCGTTTCCGGGAGACCGAGTGTGGTGGCGGCATACGGCGGATTTTAATGGTAATCCATTGGTGAAAGATGCTAAATTTCAGTTACACAACACATATCAATCTCAGCTACGCGATACCATGTTGTCATCGGGGAGTCCTTTTGGTTCGACTGGAACGCAGTTGTTATTACATGAAGGGCATTATATATACACTAACCCGTTTGTAGTGACGGACGATTCGGTAGGGCAAACGATGTGTGAATCCGTGACTGGAATTAACGTTGCACGCGAGACTCCTACTGATGCGGAATTAAATAGTTCAAATAGTGTTAGCGAAGTGCTATCTCATGTTAAAACTAAAAATGCTGAATCAAATAAAATGTGCGTTAAGTTTCCTTATCAATATACGCGTGAGTCGCCACATATGCCGGCGCAAAAGGACTGTACATTCTACGGCAAATGCCCAGATAATAAGCTGCCTGATGACTATGCTGCCGGTTTATATATTAAGACCCACGCTGATACCGATTATATAATGGTGGGTGATAAGTACCATTTTTATAACGTAGTGGAGCATCGCGGTGGTCGAACCAAGTCAAAGGATTTTCGGATTCGTGGGTATTTGGTGATAATTAAGGGTGCGGGCGTCAATAAAGATAATCAGGCTGGGCCGATTATTTATCCAACAACTAACTTCGATGAACTTGGATGTGAGGCTAACTCTAAATATAAACATGGTGTTGACAGCAAGAATATCAAATATTGCGAAGTATTATGTAAACATGTAGTAGATAACGACCCTAAGACGCCATGCGTTGATACGGTGCCCGGGCTTAAGCCTGGTGGTAAGCGGCCATATTGGTATGATGGATATCTTACAAGGAGATTGTTTGATTCGGCGCATGTAGAATTGGGTGACAAAGTATGTGAATGGGGCGCCATTACTGATTGGCAGGTGGTCAGCGGCGATTCTGCCCCGTCAATTATGGCGTCGAATATGGCTTGTATCGATATCGCAAAAATACCGCAGATGCGTATTTTAGGTGGTGATTCTATTGCTACGGGCGGTATCTTCGGTGCAAGATACAATGCTAGCAACGATGCTAATATTGACCGCGGTTCTTGGTCGCAATATGGTTTATTTGCCGGTGATAGTATCAGAAATTTCGGTTCAGCTGGCTTTACGATTATGCAAGATAATCCTAATCCGTTGCTTAGTAATAGATACCGTAGTTGTTTCTTGAATTTTGCTAATAAGGGAGCAATTGATGGTAGCGAATGTGACACGGGAGCTGATTTGTTGGGGCATTTTGGTATCGATAAAGATTCTGACGTTGTGAGAATACCGGTGGTTAATGATGCAGCGATTCTTACGACCACGCGTAATGATATTCGGTACGTTGTCGATGATAGGGATAAATATGCTAAAAGCAGGCGTGAGCTAGTGCACCGCTATGTGGGTTCAGAGAAAACATTTTCAGTACAGGGTATTTTAGCCCCAGGAGTCAATATAGTGCTTGAGGTACCCGATGGGGTAGATGTAATTATTAGTGGTGATATTGGTTTGTCTGATTATAATGGTAACCCGGTGGCTTTTAAAGACATGAAGTATCGACAATTAGGTGATGTCCCAACATTAAATATTATTGCACATGGCAATATTATGATTAATGGTAATGTTAAGCAAATATATGGTAATTTGGTGGCACGTAAGAAAATTTATACTTGCGCTGAGTCAAAGCCTGGGCTAAATGTTACCGAAAATCCAGCGCTTGGCGGCGCAAGCGCATGTAATCAACAGCTAACCGTATATGGTTCATTGATAAGTTCCGAGGGCGTTGAATTGCATCGTACTGCCGGTTCTAGCCCAACGTCAGATAAAGCAAAGGATGCGAGCGAGACTATTATTTATACGCCAACTAGTTTTTTGATGCCGAGCTCTAATCTCGACAGCTCAGCATTTGATTATAGAATTATCCATGCGGAAGACTTAGTTGCGCGGTACTAGGTCTGGCATTGTGATATAATATATATAATAAGTTTATGGTTAGTACTAGATCTATATTAGGATTGGTAAATAATATTTTAGAGAGTAATGGGAGCTAAAGAAGTAGATTTAGATGACGAGGAACAAAATTTTACGAAATGTATCTATGATTGTCATTGCAATGTCTGTCGTCGTCCTTGCTTCGTATGTTTGTTTTGCTAGGCCAATTAATCCATTTGAATCAACTAACATTAATCATATTAAAAAAGTTGGTTTTGGCACCATTACAGATCACTACAATACTGTTCCGCATGGTGGCAGTATGTATCCTTGGTGGATTTCTGCTGGCGTGGATAGAAAGTCAAAAACATTTCTAGTAAATGTTGGCGAGCCAGTAGGATTTGACCTATCTGCTTGGTTAACCGACCAGCACGTTGACGGGGTGCCGGATTTTGAACCTAAGGGCTCCGGTAAAGAATATACGCTTGATACGGATATTAATTTTTACGCTAAAATTCAAAAGTTCTCCGGAAAGTTAACTCCAAAGCAGATGCAGGATAATATCAATAATTATAATCCAACCAAAGAGGATTTGTTTGCTACTTGGAAAAGTGGCACTGTGTTAAAGGCCGGTGAGCGTGTTGGTATGGGTAGCAAAGATTACACTGGTCCCACCAGTGCTGATGACTCGATATGTATCTTTTTTGTTTCTAAGTGGTCAGGCGGCATTGATAGGAATAGTATATGCGCGTTAGTGTCGAATAGTTTTAGCACCGATATTCATACCGAAGCTAAGATAAACAATGGTGCTTATAGTAATAGCCCAATACAAATGGCATTCCCCGGAGACCGAGTGTGGTGGCGGCATACGGCGAATTTTAGTGGTTCATCACTTTCTTCGGACGTTAGCTTTCAACTACACAATACTTACAAGTCACAATTTCGAGATACAATGCTAACTTCATGGAAATCAGGTAGCTCTGTTAGCGGTAATACTTTACTCCATGAAGGCTATTATGTGTATTCTACGCCACTACTAGTTACGGACGATATGTTGGGAAGTAAAATGTGCGAATCGGTGACTGGCCTTGGCGCCGTGCGTACGTCGCCAACTGAAGATGAAATTAAAAAAGCAACTTGTACTTGTCAATTACATGATAAGGTAAGCGATATTGATTCCAATGAAGTTTGCGTGCAGTTTGCTTATCATTATACGCGCGAGTCGCCACACATGCCGGCACAAAAGGATTGCACCTTCTATGGTACTTGTCCAGGCAATAAACTTCCCAATGATTATAATGCTGCGTTGCGTGTCAATACGCAATCAGATGTCGACCACGTTCTAGTAGGTGACCGATTTCGATTTACTGATTGGGTGCATCACTTGGGTGGTAGAACGAAATCGAAGGAGTATGATCATAGAGGGTTTCTGTCTATTGTTAAAGGTTCGTCTGTGAATGATGGTAACCAGACTGGACCATTGGTTTATCCTACAACTAATATATTTGATGTTGGTTGTATGCCGAATTCTAAATATCGGCATGGACTAAAGAAAGATGATATTAAGTCTTGTATTTCTCTGTGTGTGCACGAAGATATTAATGACCCAAGTACGCCATGTGTTAAGAGCCGGCCTAGCATTAAACCGGGCGGTATGGATGGTATATATCATGAAGATATACTAGATCAGAGCTGGTTTGATTCCGCTGGTGCCAAATTGGGTGATAAAATTTGTGAATGGAGTGCGATTACTAATTGGCAGGCAGTTAATGGTGACATTGCCCCATCTGTCATGGTGTCTAATATGATATGTATTGATATCGCCAAGATGCCCCAGATTCGTATCTTAGGCGGTGATACTATTTCTAGTAAAAGTATTATTGGTAGTAACTATGGCGAGGGCAACAATACTAACTTCGATCGTGGCTCTTGGTCACAATACGGTTTATTTGCCGGTGATAACATTCGTTATTTTGGTTCGGCTGGATTTACTGTAGTTCATAAAGATTCTAACCCGTTGTTTAGTAATCGATTCAAAAGCTGCTATCTAGATTTTGCTAATGGTAAAGCATCTAGTAGTAACGACTGTGATGTTGGGGCGGTTTTACTCGGAAAATTTGGCATTAAGGCAGATGATAGTAATGTAAATATGCCGGTAATAAATAACCGTTTTGTTGAGAAAATTACGCAAGACGACTTTGATTTATCATCCGTTAATAGTGGTGAAAGAATCTACCGTTATACTGGTACGAGTAAAGTATTTCGATTACATGGTAATTTACGGCCGGGTGTTCATACTGCCATTGAAATACCCAAAGATGTGGCAGTTGAAATCACTGGTGATATTGGATTAATGGACAATGCTGGTCGTCCAGTGTTGCCAAAAGATATGCAATATAAGTTTCTCGGCGATTTGCCGACACTTAGTTTGATTGCGCATGACGATATTACTATTAATGGCAGCGTAAAGCAGGTGTTCGGTAATTTGGTGGCAAAACAACACATTTACACTTGCGCTGAAGCTAAAGCGGGATTAAAAAAGTCAGTTGAAAATCCAGCGCTTGGTGAAATTGGGCCTTGCAATAAGGGACTAACCGTGTATGGCTCATTAATGAGTGGTGGGGCAGTCAATTTTTATCGCACTTTTGGGTCTGATTTGGTGTCTAGCAAAGCAAAGACTCCAAGTGAGACTATAGTTTATGTGCCGACTAACTTCTTATTGCCAAACATTGGGCTTAATAGCGAGGGCTCTGACTATGTTACCACTTACGTTAAAGATATGGCACCGAGGTACTAATGGCGTAGCATTAAAATTGGTGTGATATAGGTTATGTCTAATATGGTATAATAAGTCTTAAGCGGAATACGAAGTGTTGTGTTGCGCGGGGGATTTTGAGTATTTATAAACAATAGATAACATAAGCTGTGGCAGTATTTAAGACGAGAATGCATGGGGCGAATAAATGCACATTGCGCAAGTTAATGTCGCTAGGTGTTGTTTTGGTAGCGTTGCTGGCAATCTGCTGCGTTTACGGTCGTAAAGCTATTTCTATTAGTGTCGATACGAATGATATAAATGCTTGGACATTCCAGATGAATATGCGTCTCAGTGGGGATGATGCTCAGTTTAATACTGCTATCGCGGGCGAACCATTGTCGTATGACGTGATCGCTAGTTTGTATGATCAAAATTTTAGCAATAAGGTTGATAATGATTCCACGATTCACCGTTGGGTGCATAAGAAACCAGCATCTGGAGAAAAGCGCACACTTACGACTGACGTGAAATTTTATGCTACAATTAGGAAATTTAAGTCTGTAAGTGACAAAGATTTTGCTGATATCATTGAAAAATATAAGCCAGACAGTGCCGACTTAATTGCTACTTGGGCTAAGGGTACCGTAATTAAGGCTGGCGATGAAATTACTTTGGGACAGAAGAAATATCCTGGTACGACTAAGGAAGGGGAAACGATTTGTATTATTGCTAAATCTTTATGGGGTAGCAAGGGTTTAGATGGCAACATAGTCTGCACTGCTATTATAGCTAAGCTTAGTGATTCCAGCCTTCATACTGAAGCAAAGGTTAATACTGGTAAATACACCGATCGGCCTGGTTTGGTTGCATTCCCCGGTGACACAGTTTGGTGGCGACATACAGCTAATTCAAGCGGTTCATCGTCGGGCTTTAATTTTGAATTACACAACACATATAAATCAGAGGATCGTAGTACTACACTATCGTCCAGCAGTGGGCTACTGCATGAGGGGTACTATAAGTATAATGACCCATTTAAGGTAAAGGACGAAGATTTGGGCGAAACAATGTGCGAGTCAGTATCTGGCGGTGGCGCTAATTCTAATGAAGTTTGTGTGAAATTTGCTTACCACTATACGCGCGAGTCGCCACATATGCCGGCGCAAAAGGACTGCACTTTTTACGGTAACTGCCCAGGCAATAGGTTGCCAAGGGATTACAGCGCTGGTTTACGCGTTAATAGTGTTGCTACCGTTGACCATGTTTTGGTTGGTGATTACTTTGAATTTTGGAGTTGGGTGTACCATATGGGCGGTAAAACTAATTCCAAAAGATATAACCACGTACTTTACATGGCTATTGTTCGAGGCGATGCGGTGAATAATGACAATCAAGATGGTCCACTTGTCTATCCAACGACTAATTTGGATGATGCTGGCTGTGATGCTAGCGCAAAATACTCCCACGGATTAAAGAAAAAAGACATTAAATCTTGTCATTCATTGTGCGTGCACGAAGTTCCTGGGGATCTAAGTACGCCATGTGTTAAGGATTTTGTTGGTCTTAAGCCTGGAAAACTAGATGGAATATACCGCCCCGACATACTAGATCAGAGCTGGTTTGATTCTGCTGGCGCCAAGTTGGGCGACAAAGTTTGCGCATGGAGTGCGATTGATAATTGGCAGGCAGTGTATGGCGATATAGCGCCGTCGATTATGGTGTCTAACATGATATGTATTGATATCGCTAAGTTGCCGCAGATACGTATTTTGGGTGGTGATTCTATTTCTACTAAAAATATTCTTGGCGGTAGTTATAGCGACTATAATAGCACCAACTTCGACCGCGGGTCATGGTCACAATATGGCTTATTTGCTGGCAAGGGTATTAAATTTTTTGGTTCATCTGGTTTTACGACGGTTCAATATGACAAAGACCCTTTAAAAAGTAATCGCTATAAGAGTTGCTACCTGGACTTTTCTAATGGGGGCGTATACCATAACTATTGTTTCGTTGATAGTGATATAGGCGGTAATGGGGATTTTGGTATTAGTGATGTTGAGGGTATTGTTGGATTACCACTGATAAACAATCAATACAGCAAAGATGTGGCTCAAGATAGTTTAGATTTATCTACTGCACCTAGTGGTGATATTGTCTACCACTACACTGGTGGTGGTAAAGTATTTCGGCTGAGTGGCAATTTACGGCCAGGCGCACATCTTGTTGTTGAGGTTCCTAAGGGCGTGTCAATTGATATTGTTGGCGATATTGGGCTATCTGACTATAGTGGCAGACCGACATCGTTGAAAAATATGCAGTATAAAACTTTGTACGATTTGCCGACATTAAGCGTAATTTCTCATGACGACATTAATATTAGTGGTAAAGTTAAGCAAATATATGCTAATTTAATGGCAACTAAGGAAATCTATACTTGTGCTGAGGTAAAGCCTAGCCTAAATGTACTTAAGAATCCAACGCTTGGCGAAAAGGGGCCATGCAATCAGCATCTAACGGTGACTGGTTCGCTCATGAGTGGCTATGACATTAATTTTCATCGTACTGCTGGGTCTGACATTGTGTCTAGTAAGGCAAAGGACCCGAGTGAAACTATTGTTTATACGCCAACTAACTTCCTGTGGCCAAGTATTATCTTTAATAGTACTGACGTGGAGTACCGAACGGTTTATGCTACGGCGATGGTGCCACGATATTAAGATTAACCTATTGCATTCAATTGAAAAATAGTGTATAATTACAAATTGTAGTTACTATGGCTGTAGACAAGGAAGTAATCAAAATCAATGGTACCGTGGTGGAAGCCCTACCTGGTACTAAATTTAGAGTAGAACTTGAAAATGGCCATACTATTATCGCCATTATATCAGGCAAGATGCGCAAGCATTACATTCGTTTGGTACAGGGAGATAAGGTTGAAGTTGAGATGACCCCATACGATCTCACGCGGGGAAGAATCAGCTTTCGACTACGTGAGGAAAAAAATTTAAGTGCACCGCAGGGAAGCGGTCAGAAAGGACATAGCCGAAGATGAAAGTCTCAGCTAGCGTTAAGAAACGCAGCCCAGATGACAAGTTAGTGCGTCGTAAGGGTCGCCTACGCGTCATCAACAAGATGAAGCCACGTAATAAGCAGAGGCAAGGCTAAGGAGAGATATGGCAAGATTTGCTAACGTTGAGGTTCCTGCTGACAAGCAGATTGCAGTGGCATTGACCTACATTTATGGCATCGGCCCAAAGTTGGCTGGTGACATTGTCAAAGCCGCTAAAGTAAAGCCTGAGACCCGCACTAAGGATCTCAAGCCAGAAGAAGAGCGCAAGCTCCGCGAGATTATCGACGCTAATTACACTGTAGAAGGTGATTTGCGCCGCATTGTCGCTGGCAACATTAAGCGCCTAAAGGATATTAACTCTTACCGTGGTCTACGCCACAAGGCCAACCTACCAGTACACGGTCAGCGTACTCGTACGAATGCCCGTACTAAGCGTGGTAAGCGTATCGCCGTTGGTGGCAGCCAGCCAAAGGCAGCAAGTAAGAC
Source organism: uncultured Candidatus Saccharibacteria bacterium (assembly GCA_947253285.1). Taxonomy (GTDB): domain Bacteria; phylum Patescibacteriota; class Saccharimonadia; order Saccharimonadales; family Saccharimonadaceae; genus Nanoperiomorbus. The sequence continues at coordinate 222,618 of CAMXXV010000001.1, forward strand.
CTAGGATAGTCGAGTTAGGAAGGTAAATAAGGAAAGGAATCTATGGCAGACAAGAAATCTGTTGCCGCGTCAAAGAAGACTACCGCCAAGGGCAAAAAGCGCACTAAGCGCAGCATTCCGCTCGGCCAAGTCCATATTCAGGCGACATTTAACAATACAATCATTACATTTGCAGACAACCATGGTAACGCGTTGAGCGCAAGCTCAGCTGGTGCTTGTGGCTTCCGTGGTAGCAAGAAGGGCACCGCATTTGCCGCCCAAATCGCTACGGAAAAGGCCGCCGAAGTTGCCAAGAATCAGTACGGTTTAACTAAAGTTGACGTCTTCGTTAAGGGCGTTGGTCTCGGTCGTGATGCTGCAGTACGTGCTATTAGTGCTGCTGAAATGCAAATTGAAAGCATTAACGATGTGACTAGCGTGCCACATGGCGGTGTACGTCCTAAGCGCGAAAGGAGAGCATAAACTATGGCTCGAGATAATTCACCAATTGTTAAGCAGAGCCGCCGCGAAGGCTACGCTCTACATCGCAAGGCCGTCAAGGTCATGGCACATAAGACTGGCATTCCTGGCCAACACGCTGGGTCACGTCAGGGTAAGCCATCACTATATTTGACTCAGCTACGTGAAAAGCAGAAGGTGCGCCGCATTTATGGTGTGCTAGAGAAGCAATTCCGCATTCTAATGAAGCAAGCTACTAAGGACCAGGCTTTGACTGGTGTTAAGTTGCTAGAGCTCTTGGAGCGCCGTCTTGATAACGCTGTTTATCGTGCTGGGTTTGCTGTATCACGCCGTCAAGCGCGTCAGCTCGTGACTCACGGTCACTTCCTACTCAACGGTCGTCGTGTTGATATTCCATCAATTCGCCTCAAGGCCGGTGACGTAGTTACTGTTCGTCCACACTCTCAAAATAGCGCCTTCTTCAAGGGCTTAGCTGAGATTAATCGCGACGCTCAAAGTCAGCCAGCCGGTTGGCTCAAGTCTGATGTCAAGAATATGACTATCACCGTAACCGGTTTGCCAGCACGTGAAGACGCTGAGCCTGGCATTAATGAACAGCTAATCGTTGAGTTCTACTCACGCTAAATAAGGGAGGACAAATGAGCAATACAATTTTGAAGCCAGCAGTAACCAGTGTTAAGGAGTTAGCTCAAAATAGCTCTGTGCTGACAATCGAGCCACTTGCTAGCGGCTATGGTCAGACCCTTGGCAATTCACTACGCCGTGTCTTACTATCGTCAATTGAAGGTTCAGCTATTACCGCTTTTAAAATCGACGGTGTTGGCCATGAATTTACTACCATTCCTGGCGTTAAGGAAGACGTGCTTGAGATTATGCTTAACCTCAAGAGCGTTGTACTAGATAGCCACAAGGATGAACCAGTTGAATACACTGTTCGCAAGAAGGGTGGTGTATTGACTGCAGCCGACTTGGCTGGTAGTGCCGATTTTGACGTAGTAGACGACTCGCAAGTCATCGCTACTATCGATGACCCAAATCATGAACTAGTTTTGACCATCGTGGTTGAGCGTGGTCGCGGTTACCAAACCATCGAAGAATCGAGCGCACATCGCTTACACTCTGACATGATTGCCGTTGATGCACCGTTCTCACCAGTGCGCCGCGTCCGCTACGCCGTTGAGAAGACTCGTGTTGGCGACAACGTTGACCTTGATAAACTAGTTATTACTGTTGACACCGACGGTTCAATTACGCCAAACGACGCCTTTGAACAGGCCGCTGCCATCTTGGTCAATCAGTATAAGGCCATTGCTGGTCAAACCGTGGTAGCTGACGCTGAGCCAGCCGCCGCTGCTGAATCTGATGACGCAACTGGCATGCTATCGATGTCAATCGAAGAGCTCGGAATGAGCGCCCGCACCACTAATGCCTTGATTAGCAACAACATCAACACCGTTGGCGACCTCGTATCGTTGACTGATGATGAGCTAGAAGACCTCAAGGGTTTTGGTGCTAAGGCTAAAGAAGAAGTTAAAGCCCGCGTGGCAGAATTGGAGTTTTAATCAATGCATAGGCATGGATACAAGGGCCGCAAGTTTGGTCGCGAACGCAACCAACGTCGTGCCTTGCGTCGTGGGCTTGTGATTTCTTTGGTTGAGCATGGCGCTATTGTCACCACTCTACAAAAGGCCAAAGATATTCGCCCAGTCGCAGAAAAGTTAATCACAAAAGCACGTAAGGGTGGCCTAGCTCGCCGTCGTGCTATCATCGCAGCGCTAAACAATCTAGATGCTGCCAACAAGCTAGTTGACGTTGTCGCACCACAGTTGCAACGTGAAAGTGGCTACTTGCGCATCGTCAAGCTAAATCAGAACCGGGTTGGCGACAACGCTGAAATGGCTCGGATTGAGTTTGTCGACGAAATCAAGCCAGTCGCCAAGCCAGTCAAGGCTGAAGTAGCTAACAAGAAGGAGGCTAAGTAATGAACACTAAGACCTACCAGAAGAAAGCCGGTGAAGTCGAGCACAAGTGGGTGCTAGTTGACGCCGCCAACTTGCCACTTGGTCGTGTTGCAACCTTTGTTGCTAATCGCCTAATGGGTAAGTATGACCCAACCTATACTGCACACATGGATGCCGGTGATAACGTTGTAGTTATCAATGCCGACCAGATGGTTTACAATGGCGACCGTCGCACTAAGAAGTACTATCGCCACAGTGAATTCCCAGGTGCTTTGAAGGAAATCAAGGCTGAGGATGTTAGCCTTAGCGAAATGCTAGAGCGTTCAGTTGCTGGCATGTTACCAAAGAACAAGTTGCGTGATGCTCGTGTCGCTCGCTTGCGTGTTTACGCCGGCGCTGACCACAGCAACACTGCACAACAACCAGTAAAATTGGAGGTTAAGTAATGGCCACAGGTACATATTTTTACGGTCTTGGTCGTCGCAAGAGCTCAAGCGTGTCAGCACGTCTTTATAAGGGCAAGGGCGATATCACCATTAATGGCAAGTCAGCCAAGGATTACTTCGCTGGCAACACCACTTTACTAGCTGAAATCACCGACCCATTGGCACTAGTCAGCAAGCAAGCTGAATTTGATGTCACTTTGCTCGCTAAGGGTGGTGGTACCGCTGGTCAAGTTGATGCCGCTAAGCTCGCTATTGCGAAGGCACTAGCATCAATCAACGACGACTTGCGTGGCACGTTATCAAAGGCTGGTTATCTCCGCCGTGATAGTCGTGAAGTCGAGCGCAAGAAGTACGGTTTGCGTGGTGCACGCCGCAAAGAGCAGTTCTCAAAGCGTTAATACCACATATCTACAAAAGAGGAGTCCGCACGGCTCCTCTTTTATTATGCTATAATAGGAGTTATGAAAGACATTATTCTCACTGGTGATCGACCGACAGGCAAGCTCCACCTCGGCCATTATGTAGGCTCGCTTCGCGAGCGAGTTAAGTTACAAGAGAGCGGCAAATACGACCCGTTCGTGATGATTGCTGATATGCAGGCGCTGACTGATAACGCCAAAAATCCTGCTAAGGTACGCGACAACGTCTTACAAGTCGCGCTTGATTACCTTGCTGCCGGCCTTGACCCGCGTAAAACGACAATTTTTATTCAGTCGCAAGTGCCAGCACTCTCGGAACTCACCATGTATTACATGGATTTGGTGAGTATTAGCCGCCTTGAGCGCAACCCAACTGTAAAGAGTGAAATTAAGCAGAAGAATTTTGGCGAGGGTGTGCCAACTGGGTTTGTAACCTACCCAATCTCACAAGCCGCCGACATTACCGCCTTTAAGGCCAAGTACGTACCGGTGGGCGAAGACCAGCTGCCAATGATTGAGCAAACTCGTGAAATTGTCCGGTCGTTCAATCAGACTTATGGCGAGCAGGTGTTAGTAGAGCCGGAAGCTATCCTTGCGAGTAGCAACACAGCGCGCCGTTTGCCAGGGCTAGATGGTCAGGCCAAAATGAGTAAGAGCCTAGGCAACTGCATTTATCTATCTGACGACGAGAAAACTTTACACGACAAGGTATTTAACATGTATACTGACCCAAATCACATTCACGTCAGTGACCCTGGTAAAATTGAGGGCAACGTGGTGTTTACCTATCTTGATGTATTTGCAACCGACCAAGCCAAAGTTGCCGAATTGAAGGCGCAGTATCAGAAGGGCGGCTTGGGCGACGTAGTAGTAAAAAAGTATCTTTTTGAGGTATTAAACGAAGTTTTGACGCCAATTCGTGAGCGTCGTGCCAAGCTGGCTGAAAACCCAGCCTACATTTATGAACTGTTGCATCAGGGCTCGCAAAAGGCGGCCTGCATCGCTAGCCAGACCCTAACACAAGTTAAGGATGCCATTGGCATTAATTATTACGGAGACTAGATGCGACTTGATGCTTGGCTGGCCAACAAATATCCGGAATTCTCACGGTCTACCGTACAGAAGCTAATTAAGTCAGGCCAAGCGACCGTTGACAGTGTTGTGATAACTAAGCCGTCTTATGAAGTGGCGGAAACGCAGACTGTGTTATTCACGCCACCCACCGCGCCAGATTTTAGCGTAGATAGTAGCCAGTTTGCGGCTAGCGTAATCTTTGAAAACGCCAACGTGGTGGTAATCAACAAGCCAGCAGGGATGCTAACTCACGCTAAGGGTGCCATGGCCGAGGAATTTACCGTGGCTGATTTTGTGCGCAGCAAATTTGACCAGACAGAGAGTACAGCAAATTCCGACAATAACCGTTTGGGCATCGTGCATCGCCTTGACCGCGCTACTAGTGGCTTATTGATTTGCGCCAAGAATCTTACCACGGCGCATTATTTGCAGCGACAGTTTGCTGACCGTAAGGCGCACAAAACTTATTTCGCCCTCGTAGAACGCACGCCAAAGCAGCTTGCTGCGCAAATTAATTTGCCGATTGCCCGCAACGTTCGTAAGCCTGCTACTTTTCAAGTCGACCCGAAGGGTAAGCCCGCCATCACTGATTATCGGGTTACAGAGCAGTTCGACGATGGTACTGCACTAGTGGAGTTGAAGCCTCATACCGGCCGCACACACCAATTGCGCGTACACCTAAGTTACATTGGTGCCCCCATCGTGGGCGACCCGGTTTATGGCAATGGTCAATTTGGCGACCGCCTAATGTTGCATGCTGCTGCGCTAGAAATTACCGTGCCAACCGAGCAGGGTAACGAGCGCATGACGTTTGAAGCGCCGTTGCCGACTGATTTTACGGCCGAGCTGGAGCGCCATCGTGGCTAAACTTGACCAGCTAATTATTAATGCCAGCACGCGTCGGCAATTAGCAAATTATTTAGCGCATCCGGCGCAAGCGTTGATGCTAACCGGTGCTTCTGGGTTGGGGCTTTACACTATTGCCGAGGCGTTGGCGCATCAGCTAGCTGGTGGCAACACCGTTTTACTGCGGCCGAGCCTACACAAGGCGCAAAAGACTGCCATTATTAATGCCGACGACATTGCCTACGTGACGAGTATTATTTATGATAAGCGTAAAGAATCGCTAGTGGTGGTGATAGACGATATCGACCAAGTGGCGCCAGGGGTCTCGGAACGCATTTTAAAAATTGTCGAAGAGCCCGTTAAGAACGTTTACTTTATTTTTACGACGCACCACCCGGCGGTTGTGCCAGCAACCATTATGTCGCGCTCACAGCAAATAGAAGTCGCGGCGCCTGAGGCAAGTGATTGCGCGACCTTATTAGCTGAGGCGCCAGATGCTAGCCAGGCTCAAATTAAATTTTTGGCCGCGACCTATCCAGCGCAAATTTATCGTTTAATTCACCAACCAAAGCTACTTACTGCTGTTACTACACAGGCAAAGCTGGCTAAACAATTTATTACTAGCAACACTAGCGAGCGGTTAGTTTTAATTACCGATATTAAGGACCGCGCAGCTGCTACTGAATTTTGCGAGCTAGTAGTTAAATTCCTGCTTTTTGCACAGCGCACCCCAGAACATTCCGAGCGTCTCGTGCGTCAACTTAATCTCGTAAATGACGTTATGACCTATCTGGCTGCCAGTTGCAACTTAAAATTAGCCTTAACTCAGCTGGCGCTTAATTTGTAATACTGCTATAATAGTAGCATGTATGCCTTGCTTGTCTTAATTATTATCACAGTGGCAGTTATCTTTTGGCCAGAGGTAAAAGACCAAGCCGACCTCCAGCCGTCACGAATTGAGTTGCAGCTTAATAAGCTTTGGGATATCTCGCTCGGGGCGATTCACGACAAAAAATACGTCCGTGCCGAGAAGGCACTGTTGACTATTTTGCGGGTTGATGACCGTAATGCGCGCGCTTACAATCGTCTTGGCATTTTATACGCTAAGCAGGGGCAGTACAAAGACGCCATTGAATGTTTTGAAATCACGCAGAGTTTAGCGCCAAGCGCCTCAGCTCTCCATAATGTTGGTCTGATTTATTATGAGGTCGGTCAGTACGACAAGGCAGCGCAGGCGTTTGAGCAGGCGCTATCCAAGGAGTCTAATGTTGCCTCGCGTCACGTAGCCTACGCCAAGGTGCTTGAGAAAATGGGCAATAATAAAAAGATGCTTGAGGAGTTAAAGACTGCTGTCAATCTCGAGCGTAACCCGCAGTCACTTGGTTTGCTGGCTGACGCGCTTGATCGTAACGACGAACACGAGCAAGCTGAAAAAGTACGGCTCTTGATGGAAAAGACGCGTAAGCTTGGCAATCGCTCACGCATCAAGCAGCCACGTAGGGTGATATTTTAGCTCATGATTAAACGACTAAGCTGTTGCATTCTGCGTGACGATTTGGTATGATATTTTTAGTGCCAATTTAGCTCAGTTGGTTAGAGCAGCTGTTTTGTAAACAGCAGGTCCTCGGTTCGAATCCGAGAATTGGCTCCACATTTCAACATTTGCTGGGGTAGTGAAGCGGTTAAACACGGCAGACTGTAAATCTGCTCCCTATGGGTTCGGGGGTTCAAATCCCTCCCCCAGCACCAGATATTTTGCCCCCGTTTGGGGGCTTTTTATTTAGCAAACGTAGCTTAGTGTTTATGTTGACAATCCATTTTAGGTCTGCTATACTCTAAAAAGTAGTGATTAGCTACTTCTATGCCGCCTTAGCTCAGTGGTAGAGCACTTCCATGGTAAGGAAGGGGTCTCGAGTTCAAATCTCGAAGGCGGCTCCACATAGTATGATTTTATTACACCCCTCGGGGTGTAATTTTTATAAGGGCACATACTAAAAATGCCACTGTTTATATCGTGGCATTTATGTGTAAAGTAATAGTTTTAGCGTTACTTTTTAATCAAGAAGAGATAAATAGCTATATCTGCCGCCATCGCTAGAATGTTGATAATGATGGCCATGACCGCGATGCGGCGAACTTTAGTTAGCTGCTCGGCGAATAGGCCATAAAGAAGATACTTGTTTACGAAAAATATCGCCACGATACCGCCAATGGTTGACAGAAGAGGCAAAACGCTAAGTACTAAGCTAGCCTTGCCTAAAAACTGAAGACTAGAAACGTACATCGCCATGTTTTCAACCGTATGGCGCTCTCGGTCGGACAAACCACTTAGTAATTCATCCATCTGTGCCTTATCGCGCTCAAGCGTACCGCTTTGTTCAAGCGCGTCTATCTCTTGGCGAATTTGCTGGCGTTGCTCGTCGTACATCGGCTTATTCTTTGCGTACTCTTGTACTGCTTTATTGACTTCGTTGATAAAATCAGCGATATGACCTATATCATCTGAATAATCTTCCTGAAGCGACAGCTTTTGTTCAATATCGTCGCGGTCATCATTTTCAATTGTTTCTGATGACCGATATTGTGCATGGATGCAGCATTTATCGCTGATCACAAAAATTCGTATAGCATTAGAATCAAAATAGCCGTTTAATGCACCTGTCACTAAGTTATTGCCACTGTTAATGTATATGCGGCTAAGTAACTCCCTATACTGCTCGTCTGTGACGCCACCCTCAACCGTAGTCCTCGCTACGTGGTCACCAATACCGGCGGTGATGGTAAATTTTTCATCCAAATTAATGACGCCCCCATTGCCCATAATTGAATCTGTAAATAATACAGCGTCACCTATTCCGCATATTCTACTATGGCCAATACTATGGAGCTTAACTTTTAATGTGTTAATTTTTGTCAAAGTTTGATAAGATTCATCTCCTAGTCGTTCCAGTTCCGGTATTTTACTCGGGTCGATTATAGTGTTCATGCTTATATGATAGCAGAATCCATTAGCTGGAGAAAGTGAGCACAGTTACTTTTTAGGGAAGAAGGTAAGGTAGCGCGGGAGCTCATCTTGTGCGGTGGCGGCAGGAATATTATCGAGTATAAAATCTAAGCCGTCGGTGAATGCTTGATATAGAAGTGGAGTAAATGACAGCCAGGCATACCAAGTTGGTTGGCCCGCATCAAACAGCCGGCGACGATTTAGTGCCATAGTGCAGATTATACTATATAAACTTACGAGGATTAATGGCGGGACGGTGAACCAAGGGTAAATATTGTAAAATACTAGAAAAAATATTGGTATTACGGCAATCATGAAGGCAATAGTTGCAATTCGCTTTGCGCGTTTGTAGGTAGCGCGCGACGTTCGGTAGCCTTTTGCAAAAATCGGAATCAACGCTTCACAGAAGACATCGCGTATGCTATTAGTCGGTTGCGCCACCGGGTGTGCAAATGATGGCAGTTTACCAGGCTTCACAGCTGCGAGTAGTATGGTTTTACTGGAGCTATTGTTAGAATTAGCATCAGAGGTGGGGACCAAGGTAGAGCTAACAACAGAAGCGGGATTATTGATAGACACGGGATTGGCAGTGGTAGTGGGCTGCTCGGATGAGCTAGTGGCATTAGCCGCGCCTTTAGATGGGCGAAAACTATCTGGCACGTAGTCTGACGATGCAGTCGGATACGGTTCAATACCACCAATCTGCTTTAAATAATTTGTCACCGGATTATTGTATATATCGGTGTATTGTTGCTGGCTGCTTTCGCTGGTAACTGTTGTGCCAGCTGGCGTCGCACTGTTGTTCTGCATAGTGCCAGCCTGAGCCGTCGCCGTTAAATTAGAACTAGGAAACGACTGCGTCGTTTGGGTTATAGGGGTAACTTGTTTATCTTGCATCTTACTAACATTATTTTAGCGCAAATTATATTGTAAGCGCAACCAAAATTTAACGTGCCATCTTAGCGTGAGCGTGTTATAATAGAATATATGGATGATAATAGATACGGCGTAGGTATCGATATTGGCACCGGCTCAGTTAAGGTGGTTGTGGGTGTTTGCCCGCGCGACAGTGCCGAGAGCAGCGAGTCTATCTTGCCAAATATTATTGGTGTTGGCGTGCAGCCTAGTGCTGGTATGCGCAAGGGTATAATTACTGATATCACTAAGGTTTCTCGGGCGTTAGATAAGGCCTTACTGCAGGCTGAGCAGATGAGCGGTCAAGAGATTCGTCACGCTACATTTTCGGTTAATGGCACAAAAATTGCTGGTATTCAGTCGCGAGGTGTCGTAGCGGTTAACGGCGACCGTCAGACAATTGGTCCGGATGAAACCGAGCGCGCCATTAAAGCTGCTCAGGTGGTAAAGCTTGGTCCCAACCAAATTATTTTAAACGCCAAACCACGCACTTATAAAGTAGACAATCAAGATGGTATTCGTGATCCAATTGGTATGACGGGTGTTCGGCTGGAAGTTGATGCCTTTGTCACTACTGCATTGTCACCTCAACTACGCAACATTGACAGTGTGGCGAGTAATTCCAATATTGACCAGACTGGCCCGTGTATTCCAGCGGGTATTGCGTCGTCATCTATCGCGCTTAACGACCAGCAGAAGGAGAACGGTGCGGCATTGCTTGATATTGGCCACTCCACAACTACACTGGTGGTTTATGATGAGGGTGATATAGTTGATATTAAAGTTTTGCCAATAGGCTCTAACAATATCACCAGCGACCTCGCAATTGGTTTGCAAACTGACCTCGACATTGCCGAGCAAGTTAAATTGCAACATGCCGTAGCAGCACCGCAGCTTCGACGGGGTAACGAAGAAATGGTGGCAATTAAGGTGGCACAGCCGGATGGTTCTGCTCGCAAAATTGGTTTTAAGACGGAACTAATAGATACCATTGTAGCAACACGTCTTGCCGAGTTATTTGAACTGGTCAATAAAGAGCTCAAGCGCATCCATCGCGCCGGAGCATTGCCGGGCGGCGTAGTGCTTACTGGCGGTGGTGCGAAATTACGCGGTATTACTGACTTTTCGCGCATGGCGCTACAAATCAATACACATGTGTTTGCGCCACAGAATTACCAAATGGTGTCTAAATTAGCCGCCGACCCAAGCTTCTCAGCTGCAATTAGTCTGATGGAGCAAGACCTTGCACAAGTTATGAATGAGCCAGAGCAAGGTCGCCGGCGTGGCGGTAGCGGTGGTGGTGGTATTTTCGCTAAGTTATTCCACTTCGGTAAATAACGTAACCACTATTGCCACTAGTTGTTAATATGTGTATAATGTAATTGTGAGATTAAACTATTTTAGGAGGGTTTATGCCAGAGGTTAAGCCAACAGATATTCAGGCACCTGCTGTCATTAAAGTCGTCGGCGTTGGCGGTGCCGGTGGCGCAGCAGTCAATCGCATGCGTGATGCTGGGATTGAAGGAGTTAGTTTTATTGCCATTAACACTGATGCTCAAGCATTACAGGCATCAAAAGCAGATGTTAAAGTCCACATTGGTCGCGATACGACTCGTGGTCTCGGCGCTGGCGCTGACCCATCAGTCGGTGAAGCCGCTGCTCGCGAGAGTATTGACGACATCAAGCAAGCGCTAGAGGGCGCTAACATGGCGTTCATTACCTTTGGTGCTGGTGGTGGTACTGGTACCGGTGCTGCGCCAGTCGTCGCTGAAGTCGCCCGCGAACTTGGTATCTTAACTGTTGGTGTGGTTACTCGACCATTTACCTTTGAGGGGCAAAAGCGCCGCCAAAACGCCGACCTTGGTATTGCCAACATTTCTAAAGTAGTAGACACTTTAATTACTATTCCAAATGACCGCTTATTGCAGACTATCGACCGCCGCACACCGTTGCTTGAGACCTTCAAGATTGCTGACGATGTCTTGCGCCAGGGCGTGCAGGGTATTTCTGAGCTTATCACCCAAAGCGGCTTAATCAACCTCGACTTTGCCGATATTAAGGCTATTATGAGTAACGCCGGTAGCGCCCTAATGGGCATTGGCCGCGCTAGTGGTGACGACCGCGCCGTCAAGGCTGCACATCAAGCTATCGAATCACCACTTATCGAAGTTAGTATTGATGGTGCTCGTGGCGTCCTCTTGAATGTCACCGGTGGTTACGATATGTCAATGTCTGAGGTACAAGAGGCAGCCGACATTATTACCGCTGCAGTTGCACCAGATGCCAACATTATCTTTGGTGCTAACTTAAAGCCAGAAATGGAAGACGAGTTGATTATCACCGTAGTTGCTACGGGCTTCGATGCCAACTACTTTGCTGGCAAGGATAATCAGGGTCGTGCCACAAAAGCAGTCACTGCTAAGACAGATGACACTAATTCAAATGACGACTTTAGTAAAATGGACTTGGGTGGCATTGACCTCGATAATGATGCCAGTAGTACACCAGTTACGCCAGAAGATTTTACGGCAGATAATGGCCATGAAGCTTCATGGACACAGCAAGAACCTGCTAGTCAAAATGACCAGCCAGAAGATGAGCCTGAACATCAGCCTGAAATGCATCAGACAGAAGAAGACCAGCCAACATCTGACGAACAGCCAATGCCACAGCGCAATATCTTAAGCCCAAATGACGACGATGACGAAGATGACGATAAGGAAGACTCAATGTTTGATACACCAGCCTTCTTGCGCCGCAAGTTCCACTTTGGTCATAAGAAATAACCGCCATGCAATGTCCTAAATGCAAGTTCGAAGACAGCAAGGTACTTGAATCGCGCGACGCCGGTAGTGCCGTGCGTCGCCGGCGCGAGTGTCTTAAATGTGGCGCTCGTTACACCACTTATGAGCGCATTGAGCGCCCCAATCTAGCAGTTATTAAGAGCGACGGCCGGAAAGTATTGTTTGACCGGCAGAAACTTTATAACGCTGTACAACGTTCAGTGGGGAAAACACTCGAGAATGAAACAGAGGTGGAGGAGATTGTCGCCCATGTTGAAGACCAACTTTATGCACTTGGCGACACCGAATACCCCTCCAGTACCATCGGCGACCTTGTGATGGATGACTTGGCGCATCGCAATGAGGTGGCTTATGTTCGGTTTGCCTCGGTTTATAAAAAGTTTAATAATGCCGACGAGTTTGCTAAGACATTATGCGAACTACGCGAGCGTCTACTAAAGGAGAAACAATGAGAATCGTTTTAGTTTACCGTGAACACTCTGAAGACCGTCGTTGGGTCGAAGAATTTTTGCACGATTACCAATCACGTACTGGCCGTGATATTGAGGTAATGGACCCAGATAGCCCAGCTGCCGTTAGCTTTTGCAGCACCTATGATATCATGCGCTACCCAGCTCTTATCGCCATTGGCAATGATGGCACCGTTTACGAACAGTGGAACGCCGATAACTGGCCGCAAATCGATACTGTATCTGGCTTAGCTAATTTATAGCGTGTGTTGGCTTATCCTTAACTCTATTGACATTTTAGCCTTTATATGATATAGTACAAGTATTATTGGGCAGGAGCCCCGTAATGTACCTTGTATGAAAGGATTGAAATGGCCGACAATAACATGTCTGCGTCGGGTACAACTATGAGGCCAAATGCCGATATCGTTCGTTTCTGCGTCGCAGCTAAGAAAATGCGCCCTTACCGTAGCAGTATCTCTGGCACATATTACCGCCAAAGAGAAGCCGGTGAAGTCGTACCAGCCGTACTTGAGGAAGCTCATCGCAGCTTCTCCGGTCTATATCAAAGGATTGATCAATATTTCAATCCTGAAGATGACGGAGAGGTTGCTCCATCAGCCAAGCAATTAGAATCAATTGCAGTTTATGCAGCAGAAGCTTATCGTATGGTAAAGAAGCTTGGCGATTACGCTGAAAATGCTCAATCATACGACCCATGCTGGACTATAATTTATAGTTCTACTTGTCAGATTGAACGCAATAGCTGGCTTTCTACGCTAGTAAACTGTTGTGTATCAATCAAAGAGCTAATTAGCGATTCGAAAACATCATTTGCTGAGATTTATAGGCGATCAATTTACCGATTTAATCACCGCAACGATGAAATTCGTTCGACTAATCATGGCGCTGAGCGCAATAGTACTTACACCAAGTACCGCAAAAATCTTTAAGTCTTACCATATCAATATCCAACCCCCAGGGGCGACATTAGTCGCCCCTCTTTCTTTAATGTGCACTGATTGACAAATTAGCAATAACATGATACAATACAAAAACTTGGTGAATACCGAGTGTACATTACATGAGAGGATATAGATATGGTAACACTAGTAGTGGAAGATGAACCGTTGTTGCAGGAATTGTCGCCCGATATCCGCACTATCTTTAGATTGTCTGGAGATATCAGATATTACGACAACATCATTAGTGGCATTATGCGCAGAAACGATAGTCCAAAGGACGAAGTTTATTCTGCCTTAGTACCCGTTGTCGATACTTGGCACGAAATGAGCGTGACACTGGACTCCAGATTCAATCCAAGCGGTGCAAATGTGCCGTCCCTCGCTGAATATAGCGAATTGCATGCCATGGCATTAGCCGCCAAGCGGTTATTTGAAAGGTTAGTTGATAAAATTCAACATGCTACTGATGTGTATTGGGCAAAATTAACGCCAAGTACCACGCGCCTCTGGCGTAATAGTAGACTCGACCAACTAATTGACATCTGCCAACGCATATTGGATATCTTTAGAGGTAAGCGAAGCCACTATTTACTAACCAAATCATACCGCAATGCGGCATGGGTTTACATCAATCGCGATACGGTTAGGGTTAGTATCAGTGACAATAGGCTTTACCTGCATAACCATAAAAGATGTCATCCATTCTTCTCAACAAATTAAGGTAAGATAATTACCACCCGAGAGGCACTAAGTGCCTCTCTTTTATTTGTGATTATAGATATTTTGTGGTAAAATATATTTGATATGGCAAAGAGTAATAGCAAGTCAAAGCGCAAGTTCATTGGCTTAGTAAGTCCGGATGGTAAGACCCGTCTTTATACGACCGTCAACCCACAGAATCGTACCAACAGCAGCCAAGGTAAATTGACGCTTAAAAAGTACAATCCAAAGACTCGTCAGCATGAGGTCTTCACCGAAACTAAGAAGAACCTCGGCCGCAACGAAGTCAAACCAAAGAAGCACTAATTGTCTTCTAAAATACCGCTCCTTCTGGGGCGGTATTTATTCTGTAGATGTATGCCAGTCAATAAAATCAATCTTATTCGCTAGCCACACGCCAATGCGCAACATCTTGTCTAGCGTTATTAGCTGTGTTGGTTGCGTCAAGGAGTATAGATAAACTTTTTTAAAGTTAAACTCCATATCGATATCGCGAAAATACGCGGTAATCATGTTTTGCACGTCAACAGTTAAGACTTTTTCAAGACGCGCGATATCTTCTGGCAATACGTAAATCGCAAATTGTCGCACAAAAGCGTCAACCATCGGACAATTAAGACTAGCTGGGTCAAGTTCATACATTGGCAAATACGAAATCAGCGCCACGCCATACCCTTGGTCATTATTGCGACTGTGTAGATAAATGTGCGGCATAATTGCTCGATCCATATCGACTTGGCAAATCGTCCAGGTTCGCTTAACATCGCCATTAATGCCGTATAGATTATGTGTCCGTTGCAGTAAATGAACCCGATGGCCACCGGCGTAGCCAGTAGTATAGTTGTCATCAACCTGGTCCGGCGAAGCAGTGATGCCACGCACTGGCGTATAATCAGCATCACGCCCAGCAATTGCGGTGCCATAATACACCAGCCCATACTGTGAGGCAATTTTGCCAAAGGCCGGACGGTCGTACCTACTTGGTCGAAACTTCATTAGTCTCCTCGACGCGGATGCCCAAAAAATTACTCAGTTCGGCAATTGGTGAGTGCCCTAAAGTTTCAAGCGACATATCCAATGCACGTGTAAACGGTGACCGACCCGAACGGTCAACTGTCGGGGCAACATTGATTGCCTCAGCCGCCATACGATAGCTAATTGAGCCAGCATCATCTTTAAAGTGCTCATCCGCCAAATCAGCCAAAGCATACAGTGCTCGCTGAGCAATAGCATCGACTTCGGCACTAAATGAACAGTCGTTATCACGCCCCCAACTCCGATAAGTTGGTCTGATGCGCAACATATCGTGGTCAACCGCGTTGGCTAAATCTGTAGCAAGAGGCGCGATTAGCTTCTTGTAGATAGTCTTCCACTCAGTTATCTTATCGCCCATTCTAAGAGCTTGCCGCACCGCAAAATTGAATCCTAAAATTAGCATCGACACCACATCTAACTCTACCGGTGACGCCAGTTTACCGTGCTGTACTAAGGCGTGGCGATTGCCAATTGGTGCGCCATCAGCCCGATAACGGTCGTTAAAGTACGCGCTATCTGCTCGGACGCGCGCCAGATAATTGTACAATGCTAAAACTTCTTTAGTGTAGCCTAAGTAGGCATAACAAGGTGCCGCATAAGCCGCTGCCATCACCTGACAATGCTGATTAGAGCCAGCGGGGTGGGCTAGAGGCTTTAATGGGTTCCCATTTTCACACTCATGCCGCAACAAATCCGAAATCACCGCACCGTGATTATCGGTTGCCGCCTTCAACGCTACTAAATCATTGACATATTTTGCCAAATCAATTGGGTACTGTGCTGTTTGCTGACGCGTATTTAGGGCACCCAACGCCGGCTTAATCCATTCCGCCCAGTGGTCATTAGTATTTCTTAGACGCGACGCAATATCCTCGCGCACGAATTTAGCAAGTTCAATGGTAGCGGCGTTGTAGTTAGCGCCAGCTGCTAATTCGTAGCATACTCTAGCGGAAGCCAGTGCGCCAATATTAAGCTCAAATTCCATAATAGAATCAGTCAAGCCGTGCTCAATCGGGTTGCCGCAAAGATTGCCGTCATCAGCATCACACCACGAGCCAGCCATATAATTCTGGCCGCCAGCATCATTACCGAAGCGCCCCACGCTAAAGCCCGACCAACCAGCTTCCTTCTGATTGTAAACATATCCAGTCACAGCATAAGCCGCTAGCTGCCCATAATGGCAAATTGTCGGCAACTTGAGCTGTGGCACCATACCAACCGGCAAGTACTCAACCGTATCATCGTCATGTTGACTAAGCACAAACGATTGATAGAGGTAGAGCTTGGCGTGACGTGGACGATTAGCTGTGTTGATGACGTGAAAATTGCGCACTAAAACATTTAGGTCGTAATCAACAAAGTCTTGAATTTCAATTCGAAAATTTAGCCACGGATTATCCGCCACCACATGGCTAATTGGCCGCCCTGGATAGTACGATAGCTTGATATTCCATGTACCATCATCAAGCCAGTGGATTGCGCCGCCAGTAAATAGGCCAATCTTATGTGGCAGGGCGTTGCGCATTAAAGCATTGTTACCACCTACGAATGGAAAATATAGTTCATAAACGGCGCCAGACTCATTTAAATTAACCGCCAGACTGCCGTTCGAGAGGAGGAGGTTTTTACTTACCATACTATCTCCTAGTTTGATTAGCAGATTGATATTCTACCAAGCGATAACGAATATCACGCAAAGCATTCATGTAATAGAGAAACGCATCGTATGGCGACTTATACGGCGAGAAGTAAGCGTGGACATCGCCATCTTTCCAATACTTTGTACTCATATAATAGACGTGGTCAGACGTGGTCAGACGACGCCAATCGCCAATTAGCTTGATGTCTCCCGTTGCCATCACTGCTGGCGCAAGTGAATAGACGTAATGTTGACATTCCTGTTGCATACGATTACCAAGCCAAGCCGAAAGGTCGCGCTCCGAATCCGCCCAAGTGGTCGTATATGGCACACTTAAGGTATCGGATGGCTTTTCACTCTCGGCAGCCTCAGTGATAGTCATAAACTTATGGCCTGGCTTAGCTAGCCATTGCTTTGGCAGTTCACGTAAGAAGTCAAAGATGCCGGTATCAGCCCACTGATGTTCGCCAAAGGTCTCATAGTCGAGGAAGAGATTGACTAATGGCGAGTCTTTATCGGCATCAAGCCAGCTGATGTACTTATTAACCGTCAATGGATATTCCTTCCAAGATTGGTCAGAGAAGCGGAAGGCGATATCGTCGCTCAATTTATAATTCTTCAAAAGCAGGCGGATATTAGTAGCATGTTCCGGCTGATAGACGTAATTTGGGCTGCGCCAACCGAGAATTTTATCCCATCCTTCAGCCAATACGGCTTTATAACCATGTATTTCAGCCCATTTACCAAGGTCGTTATTGTAAGCTAGCTCAGTATTGCGGAAAGCGGTCGGTGTCACGCCAAACAATTCTTGAACACGCTTGGCGTGGAGTGCCACCTGGCGGTCAAACTCGGCGCGGTTATAGAAAAAGGACAGTGAATGGTAGTATGTTTCACCAACTATTTCAACGCGACCAGTCTTTACTAGACTACGGAAGCTATCTAACACCTCTGGTGCGTATTGTTCGCACTGCTCAATAAAGGTGCCGGTAATTGAAATACTAAGCTTAAACTCAGGGTACTTGTCGAGCAAATCCTTAAGTACAGCATTGGTTGGCAAATAAGATTTGGCTGCAATCTTGCGCAAAATGCGCGGGTTATTACTACCAAAATAATCATGACTATTACCCGTATCAAATGCCGTGTACTCGCGCACACGCCATGGTTGATGCACATGCAAATATAACTGAATCGACTTAGACATACTCCACCTCCTTGCCTTTACGTCGTGGCCGCTTGGCCTTAATTAACTTAACATACTGGCTCGTAATATGACGGGCGACATCACCCCAGTCATAACTGAGGTATTCACGCTTAACACCTTCAACTAGTTCCGACTTAAGAGCATCCGATAACGAAATACCCACAATCTGGTCGGCTAATTTACGTGTATCCCAGTAATCAAACCGCATAATACTGTGTAATACCTCACCCGCGCCCGAAGTCCGCGACAAGAGTAGGGCAGTATCATAAAATGCCGCCTCAAGTGCCGTAATACCGAATGGCTCACTGACTGATGGCATTACAAACATGTCGGCCAGCTCATAAAGCTCGCGGAACTGCACACCGCGCACAAATCCCGTAAATATCACACGGTCAGAAATGCCGAGATCCGCCGCCATTGCAATTAATTGGTCGCGCTGCTCGCCGCTACCACTGATAACAAATAATAGCTTTGGGTTCTTACTGATAGCCAACGCCGCGGCCTGCATCAGATAAGCCAAGCCCTTTTGAACGGTCAGGCGCCCGATGCTAACTACCGTCGTATAACCCATTTCTTGCATCTTGCGAATATAGGTGTAATTATTGCTCATTACTGTCGTGCGCGAGAGCTCAGCTGGGTCAAGGGCATTGTGCATCACCTCAACTTTACTGGCTGGAATACCATACTCGCGGCAAATGATATCCTTCGTAATCTGTGAAACGGCAAAAATACGGTCAGCTATCTGCAAACTATAGCACTCAATATCATGAATTAGGGGGTTGCCACGATGACCACCTGCGCGGTCGAACTCCGTGGCGTGAACATGTACTACGAGTGGCTTGCCAGTTACAGCCTTGACGCGGACACCCGCCTCCATCGTTAGCCAATCATGCGCATGAATTACATCGGCGTCAAGTTTGTGCTGCTTTGCCAGCGCCTCACAACGGTCGGCATACTGGTGTGTAGCAGCTACAAAACCCTTTCCGTAGGCTTTAGCGTGGCGGCAAGTGCGCGAGCCATGGCACCAAATACAGTTACCAGAATAAGCACCCATCGCGACATAATCGCCGTGCTCGTCAACCATTGGCGCCTCTTCCGTCGCTGGAATGACTTGCATAAACTGCTCAGCCTTCGGGTGGTCTG
>CAMXXV010000002.1 GCA_947253285.1 uncultured Candidatus Saccharibacteria bacterium
AAAAATTAGTTGCATTGCTAGGGCTATATCTGCTATAGTATAGGTACGCGCGCGTGCTGGAATTGGTAGACAGGCATGCTTGAGGTGCATGTGTCGCAAGCGACGTGGAAGTTCAAGTCTTCTCGCGCGCACCATGGGTTGGTAGCTCAGCTGGCTAGAGCGCCACATTCACACTGTGGAGGTCGGGAGTTCAAGTCTCTTCCAGCCCACCAGATATTATTACACCCTACTTCGATAGGGTGTTTTTATTTTTATTATGCTTTACAAAATCAAAAAGCCAAGGCAATCGCCTTGGCAATAATACTGGTGGAGCACAGCGGATTTGAACCGCTCACCTCTTCGCTGCCAGCGAAGCGCTCTAGCCAAATGAGCTAGTGCCCCAAATGGTGGGTCGCAAGAGGCTCGAACTCCTGACCCCCTCGGTGTAAACGAGGTGCTCTAGCCAACTGAGCTAGCGACCCAACAAAACTTAGTTTATCACACTGCATTATCTTTGGCAACATTTTAATTTTGTGTTATAATAACTGCCGAGGAAGCACCTGCTTAATATGGTGCAAATTTTTATGTATACACCAGATAAAATTCGTAATATTGCAATTATTGCACACGTCGACCACGGCAAAACCACTTTGCTTGATGGTTTATTAAAACAATCCCACACTTTTCGCGACAATTCCGTAGAAATGGGCGAACATTTAATTATGGATAGTGGCGATCAGGAGCATGAGCGCGGTATCACTATTACTGCCAAAACTACGGCGATTCATTATGATAATTACAAAATTAACATTATTGATACCCCAGGACATGCTGACTTCGGTGGCGAAGTAGAGCGCACTTTGCAGATGGCTGACGGTGTTCTATTAATTGTTGACGCCGCCGAAGGTCCAATGCCACAAACTAAATTCGTTTTAAGTAAGGCACTTGAGCTCGGCCTTAAGCCACTAGTAATCATTAATAAAATTGACAAACCAGCACGTCGCATTGAAGCGGTAAAAGACGAAATTGCTGATTTGTTCCTCGAACTCGCCACAACCGATGACCAGCTAGAATACCCAATTTACTATGCTATTGGTCGCGAAGGTAAGTCATGGAATGAAATGCCAGATGACCCAAGTGAACCAGCTGATTTAAAGCCAATTTTTGAAGCAATTATTAAACAAATCCCAGCACCAAAGGTTGACACCGATGGTCCATTTCGCATGTTAGTCACTTCCTTGCAATACGATAGCTTCCTTGGCAAATACGCCCTCGGCCGCATCGAGCGCGGTACCGCTAAAGCTGGTATGCCAATTTGCTTAATTGATTACAACGACAATATTAAGCAAGCTAAGATTGATAAATTGTTTACTTACGAAGGTCTTGAAAAGCAAGAAATTAAGGAAGGCCTAGCCGGTGACATTGTTGCTATTACTGGAGTTGGTGATGCTAAAATTGGCGAAACAATCGCCGACCCAAGCGACCCAACGCCATTGCCTCGTATCGAAGTCGAAAAACCAACCATCTCAATCTATCTAGGGCCTAATACATCACCATTTAAGGGACGCGAGGGTGAATTTAACACATCACGTCAAATTGCTGACCGTCTCAATCGCGAACTAGAAACTAATGTTTCACTACACGTCGAACCAGATGGCATCGGCTTTAAGGTTAGTGGTCGTGGTGAGCTTCATCTATCAGTTCTTATTGAAGCAATGCGCCGCGAGGGCTATGAATTCGAAGTTGGTCGCCCACAGGTAGT
This sequence comes from uncultured Candidatus Saccharibacteria bacterium, assembly GCA_947253285.1. Classification (GTDB taxonomy): domain Bacteria; phylum Patescibacteriota; class Saccharimonadia; order Saccharimonadales; family Saccharimonadaceae; genus Nanoperiomorbus. The sequence continues at coordinate 1,742 of CAMXXV010000002.1, forward strand.
TTTGTCAGAAGAGAACGGACAGACTATGGAGCCAGTTGAGGAACTGTTTATTGAAGTAGCGCCTGAGTTTGTTGGCGCCGTCGCACAGGAACTAGGCACTCGCCACGCCGAATTAATCAAACAAGAAACTTCAGCGCAAGGTGCTATTCGTTCGACATACAAAATCACTTCTCGCGCCATCATCGGCTTACACAACTTGCTACTTACTGCCACTAAGGGCACGGTAATTATGAGTTCTCTACCAAATGGCTATCAGCCACTTGGCGCGCCACTGGTTGGCTTGCGCAACGGCGCATTAATTGCTGCTGAAACTGGTCCGTCTACCGCCTACGCCCTAGCAAACGCCGAAGCGCGTGGTGAATTGTACATTGGACCTGGCGTAGAAGTCTATGCTGGTCAAATCGTCGGTCTCAATAAGCGTAAAGAAGATCTTGAAATTAACGTCTGTAAGGGTAAACAGCTCACCAACATGCGCAGTAAATCATCTGATGGCGCAATTCAGCTCACACCTTATACTGAAATGTCTCTCGAGCAATGTCTCGACTTCATTGAGAATGACGAACTACTTGAGGTTACACCGAAGAATCTTCGTCTCCGCAAGGCCGAACTAGACCCAATTAAGCGCAAACGCGCTAAGCGTATCTAATAAAACACCCCCTCATACGAGGGGTGTTTTATTTATTATGTATTATACTTATTTTTTATCTAGCATTTTCTGCAAATATTTTGCAGTATAGCCACGGCCAGTAGCTGCAACTTGCTCAGGCGTTCCCGCCGCCACTACGCGCCCACCATCCAAACCACCGTCTGGACCCATATCGATTACCCAATCAGCGCTCTTAATTACATCCAAATTATGCTCAATCACTAGCACGCTATTCCCTGCATCTACTAGCTGTTGAATCACATCCAGTAAACGCCTCACATCTGCCGAATGTAGACCTGTAGTCGGCTCATCCATAATATAAAGTGTCTTACCGGTTGCCTTACGGCTCAGCTCAGTCGCTAGCTTTATGCGCTGCGCTTCACCACCAGAAAATGTCGTAGCCGACTGCCCAAGTTTAATGTAGCCTAGACCAACATCCTGCAGTGTCTTCAGCTTGCGATAAATTGCTGGAATCGAACTGAAGAACTCTGCAGCCTCATCAATCGTCATCTTTAAAACTTCAGAAATATTTTTATCGTGCCACTTAATCTCCAACGCCTCTTTGTTATAACGAGCACCATGACATTCTTCGCAAGTCACATAAATGTCTGGCAAAAAGTGCATTTCAATCTTAATCGTACCGTCGCCCTGACAATGTTCACAACGTCCACCACGCACATTAAAGCTAAACCGACCGGCTTGATACCCTCTAATATTAGCTTCAGGAGTAGCAGCAAACAAATCACGAATCGCGCCAAAGACACCAGTGTATGTCGCTGGATTAGAACGTGGCGTACGGCCAATTGGACTTTGGTCGATTGTAATTACTTTATCTAATAAGTTAATACCATCAATACGCTGATGAGCACCTGCCACCGACTTTGAACGATTTAACCGAGCCGACAGTTCCTTGCTCAAAATATCATTCACTAGCGTCGATTTACCGGAACCAGATACACCACTCACTACAGTAAAAGTACCTAACGGGAACGCTACATCAATATTCTTTAGATTGTGCTCACGAGCCCCACGCACAATCAACTGCCGCTTTAAATCAACAGGTCGCCGGCTAGTTGGCACTGCGATTTTTTCCTTGCCACATAAAAATCTGCCGGTTAATGAACTAGGGTTGGCTGCCACCTCTTCGGGCGTTCCCGCCGCCACAATCTGTCCACCATTTGCGCCAGCACCAGGGCCTACATCCACCAAATAATCCGCCGACCGAATCGTATCTTCGTCATGCTCCACTACAATAACTGTGTTCCCGAGGTCTCGTAAATGCTTTAATGTTGCAATCAATCGGTCATTGTCACGCTGATGTAATCCAATGCTCGGCTCATCTAGTACATAAAGCACGCCCCTTAGCCCAGAGCCAATCTGCGTAGCTAAACGAATTCGTTGCGCTTCGCCGCCCGAAAGGGTGTTTGCAGCACGGCCTAACTCCAGATAACCTAAGCCAACATCCTTCATAAAGCTCAGCCGTGACTTAATTTCCTTAAAAATCTGTCGGCCGATTGTCATTTCTTGCTCAGTCCACGCTACTGCATTAAACACATCTATCGCATCATCAATGCTTAAGCTACAAATATCAACAATGGATAAGTCGTGAACTGTAATCGCCTGCACTACTGGTTTTAGGCGTGCACCATGGCAAACCGCGCACTCACGCTCATGCATAAAGCGCTCAATGTCCTTCCGCACAAAATCGCTATCCGTCTCCTGCCACTTCTTCTCTAGTCCAGGTATCACGCCTTCGTACTTAGCACGAAATGATTTTGTTCCATCTAACTGAATCGTATAGGTATCATCGCCAGTGCCATATAAAATCATATCTTTTACCGACTGCGGCAAATCCTTTACTTCGGTACGCAAGTCAAAGCCATGACGCTCAGCTACGGCAGCCAAGCGCTTCTGCCACCAGCCGCCCACGCCAGTACGATTATATGGCCGAATCGCCCCTTCCATAATAGTTAAATTAGGGTTCAGCACTAAATCAGGGTCAATTTCCATCCGACTACCTAAACCACCACAGGTTGGACAAGCTCCGAATGGCGCATTAAAGCTAAATAAACGCGGCTCAAGTGCGGGGATTAACTCACTAGGGTGATCCACACAAGCATAACGCTCCGAATAAGTGTGTGTCTGTTTGCTATCTGCATCAATTATCACCACAGTACCTTCACCAATTAGTAACGCCTGTTCAATACTCTGCGAGATTCGGGCAATGTCATTGTTATTTAGTACTAGTCGGTCTACCACTAAATCAACATCATGCTTTAATTTTTTATCTAATTCAGGCCACTCGTCCAAAGCATATACCACGCCATCAACCCGCGCCCGTGCATAACCACGCTGCATATATTTATCTGGAATAAATGCAAATTCACCTTTTTTCTGTCGCGCGAGTGGCGCATCAATATATACGCGGCGCGGACCGAGTTTCATAATCTCGTCAATAATCGACTGCGCCGTTCGTTTTGCCACAACTTTACCACAAATTGGACAATGTGGCACACCCAAACGAGCAAACAATAAACGCAAATAATCGTACGTCTCAGTCACTGTAGCCACCGTAGAACGCGGATTACGACTAGTAGACTTCTGGTCAATTGAAATTGCCGGGCTTAAGCCCTCGATTTGATCCACATCCGGCTTATCCATTTGGCCCAAAAACATTCGTGCATAAGAAGATAGTGATTCTACGTAACGCCGCTGGCCTTCAGCGTAAATCGTATCAAACGCCAACGATGACTTACCTGAACCAGATAGTCCTGTAATTACTGTTAACTTATCACGTGGAATAGTAACGTCCACGTTCTTGAGATTGTGCACCCGCGCACCAATAACTTTAATATAGCTCTCTGACACTTCGGGCATTATAACACCTTATAGCCGTTATGTCAATCTACTTGCCGCAATACTGTTGCCAACGCCACGAATCACGACACATGTCAGCCAAATCATGCTGCGCAGTCCAGTCTAGCAATTTCTTGGCGTAGTCACAATTAGCATAACATGTCGCAATATCGCCTGGACGACGACCATCAATTTGATATGGCACGTCAATATTATTCACTCGCTTAAAGGTATTTACTAACTGTAACACGCTATAACCTTCGCCCGTGCCCAAGTTAACTTTCTGTACACCTGTATGATTTTCAAGGTAATCTACTGCTTTTACATGACCTTGGGCCAAATCTACTACATGTATATAATCGCGCACACCTGTACCATCTGGTGTATCGTAATCATCACCAAAGATGTGTAGCTTTGGTAACTTGCCTAATGCTACCTGCGTAATATACGGCATGATATTGTTTGGTATACCATTTGGATCCTCACCAATTAAGCCCGACTTATGTGCCCCAATTGGATTAAAGTACCTCAGTAGCATAACCGACCAGTCACTATCGGATGTATAAACATCTTGCAGAATCTGCTCGTTCATAATTTTAGTAGAACCATAAGGATTAGTTGCGGTTCCCACTGGCATATCTTCCGTAAACGGTGGTTGGTTAATTGCGCCATAAACCGTAGCACTTGAACTAAAGACGATTTTCTTAACTTTAAATTCAGTCATTACTTCAAGAACTGATATTAACCCACCAATGTTATTATGATAGTATTTTAGTGGCTTTTCTACCGATTCGCCAACCGCCTTAAATGCTGCAAAATGAATTACCGCATCAATCTTCTCTTTTTGGAAAATATCACGCAAAGCTGCTTTATCTAAAATATTCGCTTGATACAATTTTGGCCGCTTACCGACAATCTGCGCTACGCGATCCATTACATCAGGGCGACTATTTGAAAAATCGTCAACCACTACAACATCCTTGCCAGCCGACATTAACTCGACCACGGTATGCGATCCAATGTATCCGGCACCACCAGTTACTAATATTGCCATAAATACCTCCTATTCTTCCATATCAAATGGCATAATTGACTCTGCCCATAGCTGTAATTCTTGTAGAATAAACTCATCCGCTCCTGTCGCTTGCGCTTCACTCAAAGCCTTAAGATATCCCGGTAATTCGCGCTTTAGTTTAGCGGCGCGATATTTTTCCCAGCTTAGCTGCTCACTTTCGCTTAAACTGCGTGGATAATTACGTGCCTTATAACGCAACAATAACGCCGGCAAGCGCGGGTCATGAAATGGTGGATGACAATCAGCCAATGCATTCTCATCCATATGCGCTACAATTCGACAATGTACCTTGTCGCCGTCAGGGATAAAGCTCTCGTACATCGTACCGTCAACATCAGTCGCAGGGGGTATCGCGCCAGCATTTAATGATAGGCGTAGTAATGCTTCAATAAATTCTTTGTGTTCTAACAGCTTCTTTGCGTTCTCTTGTGCTTGTTGCTTGGTCAGCTTAACTCGCACTTCGCTAGCTTCATCCAATACGCCAAATGGCGCTACTGCTGGGCAAGCATTAGTTTTAATTGTTAGTAACGGCAGACGCGCTAGACCACGTTTATCCAACTCCGCCTGCTCACCCACAATGCTGGTCGCGATATCGTCATCATTATATCTAAAATAACTACTTGGGTCGTGTCGCAAATCCCAACAAATATAACTACCACTATATTTACCATTGCCAAGCGGCAATGCTACAGTCGTACATTGCGTATCCGCCGGCAATCTACCACTAGTCAGCACACAAGGCACGCCTATCTTAACCACACTAGATAACGACGCCTTATTGCGATGTAGATAGAGGTAATCCCATAACTTCGGTTGCTTCGCTTTAATTAATTTTGCTAAATTAATTAAAGCCTTTACATCAGCTAAAGCATCATGTGCTTGCTTATTCTCAAACCCATTGCTCTTTGCCATATCTACCAAATTAACTGTTGGCTTAATTTCGCCATCAACTTCTTTGGTTGGCCAGACAATCCCCTCGGGGCGCAAGGCGCGCACCATACGCACTACATTAAGCAAATCCCATCGTGAACAATGCTGCGTATATGACCACTCGTAAGGGTCACGAAAGCTACGCCAGAGCGTATGACGAATAAACTCATCATCAAAATGTATATTATTATAGCCCAAAATAGTTGTACCATAACACATTACTTCTTTTAGAAAATAATCGCAGAACTCCGCCTCAGTTATGCCGTCCATCTGCGTAGACTGTGGTGTAATATGAGTCGTGAGAATTGCGCCTGGGGATGGCAGTACATCATCACTTAATTTAATTAAGATATTGACCGGTTCACCAATTGGCTCTAGTTGCATATTAGTCCGAATGCCAGCGAATTGCATAATTCGGTCATAGCTTGAGCTAAAACCTGTAGTCTCTAAATCATAAAAGAAGAATGTATCAGGCATATCTATTACTATTTTAGCGCATATGCTCTAAAACCGTAAATTAGTGGATAAAGCGCAAGCCATTTAATGCTGAACCAGAAATGGTTCGGGTTGAACGCCGGTTCCAACCGGAATAATTCATCTCTGAAATAAAGATTGAGCCATCAGGATTAACTCGTTCTACGATACCAACATGGCCATAAGGACCAGCTTTAGTCTGGAAAATTGCACCTGCTTCGGGATGACGATCGACTGTATAGCCATTCATTGCAGCGCGCGTATCCCAAGTATTAGCATTCCCCCAGCCACCAGCTACTGGCAAACCCAACTCGCGACGACGGTTATAAGCATACCAAGTACAATATCCATAAGCGTAGTTATTGCCAGAAACAAATCGAACACGTGGTGTAAATGGCGTTGGCCGACCAACACTATTAGCTATCAGTGTAACACCAGCGGCATCAGGAAGTAATAGACGCATACCATCTTTAATGTTGGATTGGTCGACATTATTAATTGCCAAAATATCACTTGGATTAACCTGATAACGACCACCGATACTGTCCAAGCTATCTCCCGACTGCACAGTATAAACAATACCATCTGTTGCCGGCACAGTAATCAAGCTACCTGCCGCCAGTGTATCGTCATTGATGTTATTAGCCTTACGCAAGGTATCTGGCGAAATACTAAACTTCTCCGCCACCAGCGGAACGTTGTCTCCACTTTTAACGCGGTAGGTATTGAGAGCTTTCACAATTCGCGATATACTAGCGTTCTGTCGTTTACTAGCAGATCCAACCTCTGCCTGTGCCAATGCCGCCAAAGTATTGGTAGACTCCGCATTCGATGTCACACTGTTAGTTGAAGATAAGTTTGATACCGTTGCTACGTCGCTCGCCATATTCACAGTTTTTACATCATTGGCTGTTTTAGTAGCAGGCTTATTAATAACCTTGCTAGGATTGTTAGCAGCAGATAAACCGGTGTTAACATTAGCTATATCAGCATTTTGACCTTGCATTCCATTTACACCAACCGTCGCCGTAGTTGCAGGTAATGTAACAATAGTAGCATCAGCCGAACTATAGCTCATGGTCAATATCACCATAGCTAGCAGGAAAGCGGGCGCGTAGACATAAAAGCTTATCTTATGACCGCCACGTTTCTTATCCCGTTTTAATACTTTCTTAAATCGTTCGACCAAATTGTGGTTATCTTTCATAACTCTATCTAGTAATACTATATTAGCATACTTAAATTGCTAATGTCAAATTTAGACAGTATAGCATTAATTGATTTGCTATTTTTTAAATTACTTACACAACTCTGTACAATGCGCAGCAATAGCCTTATTGTGCTGGTCTAACGTGTCTGAGAAGTATGTCTTACCATCATCGCCTGCCACAAAATACATCGCTGTCATATTAGTTGGATTAGCTACTGCCTTTAAAGCACTGAGTGATGGATTTGCAATAGGTCCAGGCGGTAAGCCTTTATTGATTCGCGTATTGTAGGCTGAATCGCATTTTGAAGTATTGCTATCACACAGACCCTGTGAATAAGCATACTTGAACGTCACATCTGAGCCCAAACTGTAACCCTGATTCAAACGATTATAAAACACGCCCGCAACTTTCTTCTGATCACTCGGATTTTTTACTTCCTTAGTTACAATTGAAGCCAACGTAATACCCTTGTGAATATTAAGCTTATGCTTCTTGAAGCCATCCAAAATACCGTTACTTTTCGCTACCTTATAGAATTGATTGAGCGCCTTATTAATCACTACATCTAGCTTATCGCCAGCACGTACTCGATATGTATCTGGGTATAAGTATCCTTCCAATGTAGCACCAGCTGGCAAATCGGCCAAAATAGGGTTCTTATATTTTTTATTGAAAGCAGCCGTAACATCTTGTTCGGTATAATCGTATTTTTTAAAATTGTCCTTCAGCTTATCCAAGGTTAATCCCGGCGGTATCTGTATACTGATTTCAGTGCCATTAGATGATGATAGCGTCTGAGCAATTTTAGCCAAAGTAAAACTTGGGCTAAGCATATGTGTTCCAGCCTGCACACTGCCGCCATACAATTTAACGTAAATACAAAATGCTATCGCATTACGAATAAATCCGGCACGCTGCAAAGCAGTAGCCACTGACATACTAGAAGCGCCCTTATCCACCACAAATTGACGCACCGTAGAATCCTTTACGTCGGCTGCAGCAGTAGATGAATTCCACCACATAACGCTAGTACTACATATCATTACTAGAACAACAGCAACACAAAACGCCACGCGCAACATATGCCAATACTTTGGACTTAATTTTTTACGCAACGCTTGCTTAGCTTTAATGGCCATAGCCTTACGCTCTTCCGGAGACATAGCCTTTAACCGTTCAGCATCAATTACGGCCTTAAAATCTAGCTCCACGTATTCACGTGCTATTTCTACCGACGGACGGCGTTTTATCTTTGATACACTCTTACTCATAATACCCCTCAAGATAATCACTCAATATTAAAGTCGCCGCTCGCGAATCTAGCTTTCCATTACGCAACATAATTGGATTAAAATGTCGCTCTGAACGCAATTCTTGTTCGGCTTTTATTGAAGTCAAGCTCTCATCCTGCATTACAACATCAACCGCCATATTACTATCCGCCAAATGCTCACGTAATGCATCAGCAAATGCCTTACACTTACTAGTCTGAGCCGTCTCCGCACCTTCATTATCGCGCGGTAATCCCACCACTATTACAGCAGCATTTTCTGACTTAATTACATTCAGTAGGCGTGGCCAAATGTCATTACCGTTGTTAATAATTACACCCAATTCACTAGCTAGTTTAACTTCTGTATCGCCTCTAGCTAGACCAATGTGTTTGTCGCCATAGTCAATTCCTACTATTACTCGTCGCATCATTGATTAATTGAGAATTTAACCCCTATTTTATTAGCAGAACTTGGCGTTGAAACCCAGAACGGTGACATATTGACCGTAACATCTTGTACGCCAGGTATCTTCATCAGCTCTTGCTTAATCTCTGCCTGCTTCTTACCTACAGACCTACTTTTAATATCATCTTCCTTAATAACTGGCCCAATATATCCCACTGTACTAACATTCACAGTATAGCCACGGCGTTCCGCTTTAAACTGTTTAAATTCTAACTTAGACAACCCAGTATCATAAACCTGCTGGCTATTATCCGGTTCGATCTTAGCGCTCAAAAATTCCTTCATATCAGCAGACTTCACTGCCAATAGACTATATGTAACTTCAACTGTTAAGCTAGCTTTACCATCTTCCGATACTTGATTGATATCTGGCGTAGATTTAGGCGCACCGGCTTGCTGCGTAAAGCTATCTTCAATAACCTTTTCATCCTTTAGCTGCTCCTCTAATTTACGCTTTTGCTCGTCAGCATTATTCTGTTCCTTTAACTTAGCCAATGCGCTATCAACATCTTGGCGCGTCACAACCTTAACCGTCTTTTTTGTACCCCCAGTAAATCCATTGGCAGCTACAGCCGAGACAGCATCTGCATTATAACCGGATATCGACAACTTCGTACTAGCTTCTACATTGAATTCATCACCGATATTAGCCGCTGTAGCCTTGGCGGATACGCAATTTTGCTTCACATCAGCGCCGTTACCAATACTATAGCCCTTTACCGTCACAGGAGCATCTAGAGTGTAAATTTTTCCACTAGCACTACGTAACTGTGTGCCCGCCTTAATATTCACAACATTTTGTTGCAAACTAGTGAGACTCAACATGATTGGCTTCTTATTACAAATCGTAATATCACCAGTAGCTTTGTCACCTTGGTCGCGCGTACCAGTTGCATCAAACTGAACCGTGTCAGACGCCTTGAATGACTTAACTATTACCGGCATCACACTACGCTTGACATCCAGCTTGGCATTAGGAATTAAGCTTAAATTAGCTTTAACATCCTTTGGAATAGTTTTCGCCTTAATAATAATATCTGTATGTGGAGCAAACATAATAGCCCATGCTGCAAAACCACCCACAACTACGACAACAAACAAAAAACTAATAAACTTAGCCCTAAACGCACCAAAATTCGGTACGGTAGAACGCTCGCGTCGACGCTTTGCGCTATCACGTTTTTCTTTATCGTCATTAACACCGTTAGCATCTAGATCATTGTGTTGCTTATCATCTATCTCAATTGATGCAACGGCAGCACTAATTTCTTTATCTTCAGGAATATCGTCAGCGGATTTAGCCATATCATCCAGCTCTCCTACAGGAACATCCATGCCGTCAATTACATCCTCTTCTGGTTCATCTTGTGGCTCAGATTTATCTAAATCTTCTACTTTTTCTATTTTTTCTACTCTCTTAGGCTGCTCAGCGACACGCGTTGATTGCTCTTTAGCAGTGTAAATAGTCGATTGCGCATTTATGCTCTTCGCTACTGGAATACTAAGACTAGACGCTATACTAATTAAAGATGACTCAGTAGTTATAATAGTAATTTTTTTATGGTAGCGTTCGGCAGCACGCCTAATTAGTTTTAAATTAACTAAGCTATTCAATACCCCACGTTTTGCGCTAGGCACCAAAGCCACCACTGATTGTTCAGATGCAGTCACGCGCTCAATTAAAGACGTTACATCGTCATCACTATCAACATACACTGTATCCCTACCACGCAGAGTAGAAACGCTACGCGATACACTCCTATTGTCCGAACTAGACTTTGGAATATCTTCATTCTTAGTGGATTGCGCCACTTTGTCTACATGTTCTCGCTCCACTTCTCGCGTTGGCTTTTCGCTATAATCTGCCGCATCATCTGCACTGGCATCAACAGTAGGCTTGCTCTTCGTAGAATCTTCATGCGACTCAGCATAATGTGCACGACTGCGATATGTTGCCTTTGTATCTGGAACACGTCGCGCGTTAGCATCAGTGCTACGTTTCACCTTGATGTTGTCATTTTCGCTTGATATTGTATCTAGTTTAGCCATTTAACCCTCCTAAATTCGCAAAATTCGATCTAGCTTACCCTTTATACCTTCATTATGACCACTTGTTGTCTTTATTGTATCATATCCTACACGCAATAATCCTAAAGCGGTTACAAAATTACAACCTTGCACATCGCCAGTAGCATCGCTTATACCAGCTACATCATCAGGGCTAATATGTTGCACTAATGGTCGACGTGCAAACGGTAAATCTTTATACCAATCGGTAGTCTCTAGGTTGTCAACTAAAGCCTCTAGTGATGCACCGCCACCACAAAGCAAAAACTTCGTTGGCAACCGGTCAATCGTATCAAACTCTTCTAGCGCAATCTGTATGCCAGACAACCAAACTTCCATTGTTTTATTCACTGCATTATCAATTACGGCTTTAACCTTCGGCTTAATCTTTGCGTTAGATAAATTAACCTTTAGTTTCTCCGCAACCTCGTAGCTAACTCCTAGATCATGACTAATTGTCTTTGTAAATGAGCGACCGGCAACGCCAAACATTTTAGTTCCTTCTACACCACCATCATTCACTACAGCAATATCAGTGCTGCCACCACCAATATCGCATAAAATTGCCGTATAGTTTTGATCTGATTCATTGCCCAATACTGCACGCGCCACAGCAAACGGCTCAGCCGCAACAGCCAATAAATCTAAGTCTAAACTATCAGCGGTTCGCTCCAATGCACTAATATGCATTGCCGGAGCAAACGCTGTATAAATCTGAATTGAAACGTCTTTACCGGTGAACCCTAATGGATTAGATACTTTATAACCATCAATATGAATGCTGACAATAGCCGAATTAACCAATTTAACGTCAACGTCCGGAGTACCAGTCTCAAACCCTATCTGTTTTTGCGCCTTAACCGCAGCCCGCTCTTGTATCTTGTTAATAATTAAACTCATTTCGGCGGAATCTAGTGGTCTATCCTGCTGTGGACGTCGGTAACGAATTGTAGAAGTAATACCTTTAACAAATTCCCCGGCAATACCGACTACTACATTTCGAGCACGTACGCCAGCTTGGTCTTCGGCCATCATTAAGGCAGATTCGCAGCTCTTGATTACACCTGTAATATCAGATATGGCGCCACTAGTCATATTGCCAAATTCCTGACGCGCCCGACCAACACCAATTACTCGCAAATCATTAGTGTCATCATCTTCAATAAATTCAGCTATTAGTACCTTAGTATACTCAGTACCAATATCTAGCGCCGCTAGATACCGCTCAGCACTCCCGCTACGTGAGAATAACTTCATATTAATATTATAGCATAACGCTTATTGTTTTGACATATTTAGTTGTTGAACCAAATTGTCAAAATCGTCAAACAACGTCCGACGCAACGAACCATTATATAGAGCTGCCGCAGGATGATACAACGGCATTACCTTCCATTTATCATATATAAACGACTGACCGTGCGCCTCAGAGATACTAGCATTTGGCAAAAAGTATGTCATAGCATGCCTCCCCATGGGAGCAATCACTGCTGGATCAATAATCTCCAACTCTCGCAACAAATATGGCCAAAACTCAGCTTTCTCCTGCGGCGATGGGTCACGATTTTTAGGCGGACGATATTTTACAATATTTGTAATATAAATGTCTTCTCGTGCCAAACCACTATTATCAAGCATTTTATCCAGCAACTTACCAGCAGCACCAATAAATGGACGTCCTTCGCGGTCTTCATGCGCACCAGGAGCCTCGCCGATTAATACTAATTTGGCATTTGAATTGCCAAACCCCATCACCAGCTGAGTGGCCTGACTAGCTAAATCGTTACACACCTTGCGAGCCGCAATCTCATTGGCTAACTCACGTAATTTTTCAGTCTTGTTCATTAACGACCAGCTTTGTCTTCTAGATATCCAGACAAATCACGCAACGCCTTCAGTAAATCAGACCGATGCTTCACTACGCGCTCTACTAATCCACGACGTTGCAAAGAAAACTTCTGCATATCATTGTTCGCCGCGTTAACCGCATCAGTAGCATCAGATCCTCTAGTAAATCGCTTTTTAGTGGCGCTAGATAATTCTTTATAAGCCTGAGCTAGTTGATTAAAGGCCAAATCAACATCATGGTCGGATGTATTAAATCCAGACATTTTATTGGCAATAGTATCAGCATCATTATCCATCTTGTTGATTACTTTATCATCCGCCGTTTGAAGCGCCACCGTAGCATTAAAAGACCTAATATTAGCTAAAATCGGTGACAGGGCATCATAAATATTTGAGATTACGCTCAAATCTTGATCAAACAATCTATGCTTGCTAATAATGCTATTTAACTGCGCACTAGCCCCACTATCATTTTTGATAGCTAAGCTACCTTGTACTGATACAATACTTGAATTTAACGAATTACGCAAAGACGTTAAATCGTTTCTCGCCTGTGTAAATTTTTCATCCGTAATATTATCTTTAAACTCATTTAGCCCACGCAATACATCTGACAACTCAGTGTCCTTAACAGTATTTATAACCGACTCAATATTCTGGGCAGATTCACTATATGATTTACTACTTGGCCGCATCATTGGTGGCAATACAATTACCGCAAAAATAATTAATATTAAAGCAAAAGTAATCAGCCCGCCTATCATCAAATTACGAACTGACAATTGAGGGTCTTGTTTCTTTTTTGTATCGGACTGTTGTGGCTGAGGATAGCCATAATTATTGTTATATGGAGGTACACCGCCCATCGCGCCATTAAACATCGGCTGAGCCAAATTTGGTGGCATATTTTGATTCGCCTGAGCATAATATTGTGACATCGGGTGCTGTTGTAACGGCATACTATTACTCTGAGCCTGAGGTATCTGGATATGCTGTTGTAAAGGCACGCTGCGGCTCTGAGATTGTGGCATCTGAATATGCTGTTGCGGCTGAGAATTTCCGCCCCCGTACTGCTTATACATCTTCTTTGAAATATGGTTGCTGGCAGGAAACAGCGCATCGGGCGCTATATTATTCAGCTGACTAGATTGGCCTGATTGATTATTTCGCATTACCTACCCTTATTTCTTATATAACCAATACGATATCAATTTACGTATACGCTTATTTTAGCATACTTTACAATAAATAGACATCATTTGGTGGTCTTGGCTACTATCTCATTTTTTAGATTACCTAGAACATCAACAAGTTTGTTTCGACTATCAATCGTATCGTTAAAATAAGCATCCATCTGGGCCGATTCTTGGTCGATTCTAGCCAACGCAGTAAATGTACCATTCATATCCGGCATCATGCCGCCACTTGGTTTGCTGTTTGCATTCTTAACAAATGATACCAAAATTGTCTTATTATCATCTATCACTGACCGCGCTAACTTATCAAAATCGTCATCGCCTGACTTAAATTTCTTAAACTCATCGTTGGCCTTATTTATGTTCGACAAAGCCTCATTTAATTGGTCACTCGACCAATGCATATTAGGTTCTTTCATACGCTTAATGCCGCTACTATAAGGCATGTATGTCGTAAAGAATTTATTTGATGCTATCGCATGTTTTCTAAAATTACCGTATGTCTTTTTGAGCTCATCTAAACTATCTGACATTTTCTTATCACCTCGCAATGCCCCATTGTTGGTTAATTTATTTATCATAGCATCGTACCTTTCAATGCCATTCATTGGGCTACTAACCGACTTAAACAGCGTTTCCGAGGGGGCTAATTTAGTCCCAGTAAAGAACGTTATACCATTATCGCTATTAATCCAATCTCCACCTTTACCGCTTGAGTCGTTCCTAGGTCGAGCATTATGTTTTAAAGCTACATCCTTAACACTATCAATAACAGCTATGGCGTCTTTATAGCTATTGCCTTTTAGCTGGCCCATAGCTAAAACAATACCAATGACCAATACTATGACTACGGTTGTAGCAACCGCCAAATACAGCATTAGTTTGTTTGATTGCAAGTTATTAATTATAGTAGTGTAGAAAGGCGCACTATACTGTTGGCCCGAAGGCTGAATATTTACATCAGTGTCTATTTGTTGGTCTATAGATTGCCCGTAAGCATCTGGCTGCATTTGTTGTTGCATATTTATATTATTGTAGCTAGATGGTTCAGACGCTGGCTGCTGATTATATGCATTTTGCTGCATAACCATATTTGGCGCATACCCATTGGCATTATTACCGCTATATTGCTGCTGATATGCATTCATACTGGCCTGCTGAGCATTCTGCGCGTAATTAGGATATTGTTGTTGTACTGGCTGCTGATACGAATTATATGGCTGAGGATACGCAGTAGTTTGCTCTTGCGCGACATTCTGAGCATACATAGCAGATTGTTGCATAGTTGGTTGTTGGTAAACCTGCTGTGATGGCATATTTTGATAAGCCGACTGTTGCCACGCTACTGACTGATAACTATCAGCCTGAGGTTGTCGCTCGTAATAGCCGCCATACGCACTATTATTAGTTTGCGCTGGCGGAGCATTATAAGGCTCCGTCTGTGGCTGTTGATTATAATATTGCCAATAACCAGCCTGAGCGGAAGACTGATTTATATTTTGCTGCATATTATATCCCGCAGAGCCCTGCGTTTGCTGCTGCGAATAAAATTGCGCAGGATATTGAACATTATTCATATAATAATTATTCGGCAAATTCTGCTGATAATTTTGATATGTCGAATTATCTTCGCCTTGAATATTAGATGAATTATCGTTCATATAAAACAGTCCTTGTTAATATGTTTATGTTTATATATTAGCAAATTATTGCGCTTCTATAAAATGTTATGCGTTGATTCACTAATAATGTTTTTGACTCGCTCGGTCAACTCCTGTGGCGTCTCATTGTCTTTCGGCTTTATCATCGGCAAAAAATTAACTTCAACCGGCGGCTTACCTTTATGCCACCGCTTACTACTATACGGCCACGCCTGAAATGCGCCACTGATGGCAATTGGCAAGATTTTTGCGTTGGTATCCAATGCGATACGCGCAAGTCCGGTATGGAATTTTCCTAGATTACCAGAACGAGTTCTAGTTCCTTCTGGAAATACCAAAATTGAAATCTTTTCATCAATTAACCGACGCGATACCCCTTGGTGTCGTCCCGATTTATCGCGGTCGATTGGATAGGTGTTTAGCAGAATGCGCGTTGGCTTACTCTGCAACCAATTACGAAAGAAGTTGTCTGTCGCCGCACCGACCGCAGTACGTGCTGCAATTTGATGCGGCAAACTGCCAATAATCAACAGTGCATCAAGGTGCGACTGATGATTTGACATCATAATCACCGGGTCACTAAACTGCTTTAAATAGCTAGCACCCTTTACTGTTACCGTAAAATTACGACGCAAAAACGGTCTTAGTAATACCGCCTGAACACCACGACGGAGCCAGTACAATACCTTTGAATGGTAACGATTTAATCGCTTTGCCGAACTATCAACCATGATAATTTTTCGTCTTCATATACTTACGCGTTACACTATAGCGAAGCGCCACTGGCCCATGTTGCAAAAACCAAATTGCCAAACGCCAGCGACGGGTTGGGATAATCCAGCTCTTACCACGCTTAGCAGCTTTAATAGCTTCACGGACTACTTCGGGCGGCTTCACGTAAACCCACTCCGGAATTGACGGCTCAGGCAATCCTAACGCAGCATGAAAATTAGTGTGCATCCAAGCTGGGCAAACTGCCGTAGCTGTTACGCCGCTACCCTTTAGCGCCAATGCCAAACTACGCGTATAAGTTAACACATAGCCCTTGATGGCTGAGTAATTACCTTGCAAGGTCCACGCAGCGGTTGACGACACATTGATAATATGGCCATAGCCCTGCTGTTTCATCACACGCACCGCCGCCAAACTAAACCGCATCAAGTTAGTTGCCATTACGTCCATTGCGCAGCATTGCTTTGCGATAGTATCATCTGAAGCATCATCGACCGGCGCATGCAAACCAAAGCCCACATTATTTACCATATAAGCTAAATCCGCAGTGCCAATGATTTGTTTAAACACCTCATCCGCGGATTTTTTATCCGCTAAATCCATCGCTAAAGTCTTAACTTTAATATGATATTGCTGTTTTAATTCTTTGCTAACTGTTTGCAAACCAGCATTATCTCGTGCAACCAAGCATAAATCGCACCCAGAAGCAGCAAGCTGGCGGGCAAATTCCAAGCCCATACCAGAACTACCGCCAGTAATTACCGCCCAAGCCATCTATTTACTCCTGTGGTATCCCTAACATTGTAAGACTGAGTCGACCTTTGTCGTCAATCGCCACTAGCTTAACGTTAACCTTATCTCCTACATTCAATACTTCTGACGGGTCTTTGATTCTTCGATCAACAATCTTGCTAACATGCAACATACCATCAATGCCCGGCAAAATAGTCACAAAAGCGCCAAAATCTTTAATTGTTGCTACCGTACCACGATACACATGGCCAACTTCTGGCTCTTCTGTCAGACTACGTACCCAATCCATTGCACGCTGCATAGCTTCGCTATCGTTAGATGCAAACGTAATTAAACCATCCTCGGCAATGTTAACATCTACGCCAGTCTCAGTTGTAATTTTATTAATTGTTTCGCCACCTTTACCAATAACTGCACCGATTTTATCTGGATTAATCATCAGCTTCTCAATTCGTGGCGCGTATGGCGACAAGCTCTCACGTGGTGCCGGCAAAGTAGCCAACATATTAGCAAGAATTTCCGCACGAGCCGACTTAGCACGCATCAAAGCTTCACGCAATATCTCAGTCGTGAGACCGTGCACCTTGATATCCATCTGTAGAGCAGTAACACCTTCGCTCGTACCAGTACACTTGAAGTCCATATCGCCTGCGAAATCCTCTTGGTCGGCCATATCAGTCAAAATGTAGTGTTTGTCGCCATCAGTCATCAGACCCATTGCAACACCTGACACCGGTCGCTTAATTGGCACACCAGCATCCATCAAAGCCAAACAAGATGAGCAAGTTGCCGCCATCGAAGTTGAGCCGTTTTGTGACATAATCTCTGTTACTGAACGAATCGCATACGGAAATTCCTCTTCACTCGGCAAGACTGGCAATAATGCACGCTCCGCAAGGTAACCGTGACCGATTTCCCGACGACCCGGCGTGCCCATTCGCTTAATTTCACCTACCGTATAGCCTGGCGCATTGTAATGATGAATGTAACGACGCGTACCATCAGTGACCTCCATGGTATCAACCAGCTGTGCAAATGATAGTGGCGCCAAGGTTACAATATTCATTGCCTGAGTCAAACCGCGCGTAAACAGCGACGAACCATGCACTCGCGGCAAGACAGCTACCTCTGAAGTTAGCGGACGAATCTCCGTTAAAGCACGGCCGTCTGGGCGCACTCCTTGTTCAACAATATACTTTCGGACATCTTTTTTAATCGCTGTATTGAACGCCTCGAGATATTCTGGCGCCAGCTCAGCCCACTCGTCTTCACTGTGTTCGGCGGCAAAATGCGCTTCAAATTCATCTTTAATTGCCTTGACCTTCTCATTGCGCTGTGGATATGGCATATGGAGGTTGTCACCAAGCTTATCGCTTAAATAGGCATCAACTTCAGCTTGAATAGCTTCATCTGGCTTCTCTAGTTCATACGGCAACTCAGCTGGTGCAACTTTTGCTTTGAGCTCTTCCTGAAGCTGCAAAGCCGGCTGAATATTCTCTTCTGCCCAAGCAAAGGCATCTACCAAAGTATCCTCCGACACTTCCTTGGCACCTGCTTCTACCATCATAATGCCATGTTTACCGCCAGCGACAAACAAATCAAGCTTGCCAGCAGCTAGCTCATCGCGACTCATAAAGGCCTTAAATTCACCATCTTCCGTAAGACCAATACGCAAACCAGCTACCGGACCATCAAATGGAGCGCCGGTCAGCATCAAAGCCGTTGAAGCCGCCAACATAGCAATAGCATCCGGACGGAAATTCGGATCCATTGACAATACAGTCGATACCACTTGGCATTCATTTTTATACCCCTTCGGGAACAGTGGCCGAATTGGGCGGTCAATTAAACGCCCCACCAGCACAGCCTCATCCGATGGCTTACCTTCGCGCTTAATAAAGCGCGAGCTGCTCATTTTACCGGCCGCATAATACTTTTCCTCATAGTCGATTGACAATGGGAAGTAGTCTAAATCTTGATTTACCTCACCCACTTGAGCTAACCCAAGCACCGTGGTATCGCCATAACGTACCAACACTGAAGCTTGCGTGCGGAAGCAAACCTTATTCACCTCCATTGTTAGTTCTCGCCCAAGCCAGTTAGTCGAGACCTTGATTAATTCTTTACCTGTTTGAATGACTTTAGTCATAGTTTCCCTTTCTGTGTCAGTAGCGCAAGCTGGCCAGCTAGCTTAACTAAGCAGCTTTCACTGCCGACACTTTATTACACTACCATTATAACAGATAAATCGTCTTCTAAAAACAAAATACCCCGCGAAAGCGGGGCGCTTTATGCTTATACAATTATTTACGTAGCCCTAGAGCTTCGATTGTACTCTTATATAGAGCGTAATCATTCTTCTCTAGACCGCGCAACAACTTCTTGCGGCGACCAACTAATTGGATTAAGCCACGACGAGTCATGAAATCATGCTTATTAGCTTTCATATGCTCAGTCAAGCCATTAATGCGCTTAGTTAGAATTGCCACCTGTGAAGCTGAAGAACCAGTGTCACCATCGTGCAACTGAGTCAACTTAATAGCAGCTAGCTTTTCCTCTTTAGTAATCATATGTCCCATATTACCATAGATTTTAAATCTATGCAAATATTTAGTGCTTTGCCGCCTTAGTCAGACTCACCTTAAAGACAACACCATTAGCCTTGGCATCAGTACTATAACCATCAACCGTCTGTTCGCTCCAGCTAGTTGCCAAGGTTTCTTTCTGAATCGCCGCCTGCCATTCCGCAAGAGCCTGCGCTAACTCGCTATCTTTGGTCGTAACATTAAGTGTAATGCGGTCATCCACATTAAGGCCTGCGTCCTTACGCGCCTTTTGTACAGCACGAATCACCTCGCGGCTTAGCCCTTCGCGCCTCAGCTCTGGAGTTAATTCCTTACTAATTTCCACCCAAGCTTGACGTGAATCTGGGTCGTCTATCTTAACTGGCACAGCGCAAGCATCGCTAGTGTAATCACGCAAATCCTCAATCCAATTAATACGCTTTACATTCAGCTCATCGCGCATAATCTGCTCATAATACAAATCCAAACGCTTGCCCGAGTAGCTAACAAAAGCTAATGGCTGACGAATCTTCACCTGAACTTCGCCTGTTGTATCATTTTTACGCATTCTTAGCGCCAAACACTGGTTAATTAGATTACGCGTACGCGCCATATCTGCCAGTACCTTGTCATCTACCGGGTTATTGTGTGGCCAATCTAGCAAATGCACAGACTCACCACCAGTAAGCTTCTGATACAATTCGTCTGCCAAGAATGGCACAAATGGCGCCAATACCATACTGAGCCGCACCAAGACATAGTGGATTGTTTGGTAAGCCTGATTCTTATCAGTATCATCCTCGCTCTTCCAGAAGCGACGGCGCGAACGACGCACATACCAGTTCGAGGCATCATCAAGGAATGGCATCACCACGCTCAATGCGTCTGGTATGTTATAACCATTCATAAACTCCTCAATGTGAGCACTCAATTCATGTACGCGCGACACAATCCAGCGGTCAAGTGGATTCTGCAAAGCAGCTAAATCAATTTCTGGCACCGCACCACCGTTATACTCCCAGCCATCAACCGAAGCATAGGTCGTAAAGAAATCGTACATATTCCAAACCATAGCCAACTTGCGCGCTACATCCGAGACATCCTTATCAAGCAAAGCAAAATCTTCGCCATTTAATAGCGGCGAACTTAAGAGCAAGAAACGCAATGAATCCGCACTATACTGGTCCATCAACACGTTAGGGTCAGTGTAATTACCAAGGCTCTTACTCATCTTACGACCGTCATTACCAGCCACAACACCAGTGGTAATGACATTCTTGTAAGCATTTTTATGGTCACTCTGCTGGCGCTCCTTACCGAACGCGCCAATTTCCGCCAATGTGGTGTTAACTACGTGAACATAATAGAACCACGCACGTACCTGACCAATATATTCAACGATAAAATCGGCCGGATAATTACGCTCAAATTTGTCTTTATTCTCAAATGGATAGTGTAGCTGAGCAAATGGCATCGAACCAGATTCAAACCAGCAGTCTAGCACCTTGTCAATACGAGTAAACACTTCGCCGTCATGCATTCCGTAGGCCTGACGCGTTTTTTCATCCAACTTATCAGCATAAATCTTTATCTGATCAATCCACGGGCGGTGATAATCCTTCAGACGCTTACCACTAAGCTTGTATAGCTCATCATATGAGCCAACCACAATCACGGTACCTTGGTCGCCCTTCCAAACTGGCATAGCCGATGCCCAGAAGCGGTCGCGACTTAAATTCCAATCTGGCGCCTGTTCAATATTCTTCATAAAACGACCGTGCTTAAGGTGTGCAGGGAACCAATTGATATTTTCATTCTGCTCAAACAAGACCGGCTTTGAACCTTGCACATCAAAGAACCATGATGGTATCGCGCGATACATAATACGCTGCTTTGAACGCGGGTTAAACGGATATTCGTGCTGGATGTAACGAATCTGCCAAATTACGCCCTTCTCAGCTAAATCTTTGGCTACAAATTTATTGTTCGACCAGACTTCCCGACCTTTATAATTGGTATCCATGTAATAGCCGTTATCATCAATCACATGGAAGGCCTTAATGCCCAGACTCTGTGCTAATTTAAAGTCGTCTTCACCATAAGCCGGCGCAATATGCACAATACCAGTACCCGAATCAGACGAAACAAAGTCGGCAGCGTAAATCTGATGCACCTTCGGGTCATCCGGCCAAGTCGAACCGGTGTCAAGTGGCTGATACTTCAAGCCAACTAGCTTATCGCCCGTGAATTCCTGCGCCACGGTGTAAGCAATTGGCTGATGTTTTTCATCTTGGAAAGTTTGCTCTAAGCAAGACTTCGCCACTACAAAATGCTCATTACCACAGTTAACCAGACAATAAGTCATCTCTGGGTTAACTGCCAGCATTAGGTTGGCTGGTAAGGTCCATGGTGTAGTAGTCCATGCTAGAATCGCCGTATCATCTGGTAGTCCTGCCTTACTAGCTTCGCCAGTGCGCAATTTAAATCGCACGAAGGCACTCGGGTCAGTTACCGTCTGATAAGCGTCGTTGTCCATCGTCACCTCAGCCTTCGAAACTGGAGTGGCAAAGCGTGTATCGTACATTAATACCTTTTCGCCCTCATAAATCTTGCCGGCCTGATAAAGCTGCTTAAATGCCCACCACACGCTCTCCATGTAATCGTGGTTCATTGTGCGGTACGCACCCTTAAAATCTACCCAACGACCAACACGGTCAATCACGCCTTCCCAAGTTTCACTATTGGCAATCATTGAATCGCGTGCTGTCTCAATATACTTCTCTAGCGTAATAGTTGGCAACGTATTCCCATCGCGGTCAAGTGGTGGTTTTTGATTTGGATCGGCAATAATTTGCCGTCGGTCAGTAATACCCAACTGCTTTTCTACAAAATTCTCTGCTGGCAGACCATGACAGTCCCAGCCCCAGCGACGCTCCACGCGTTTACCTTGCATTGTCCAGTAACGCGGCACGGCATCCTTAATAATCGAACTCAGCAGCGTACCATGGTGTGGCACACCTGTAATAAATGGTGGACCATCATAAAATACATATGAGTTCGCCGGATCTCGTAGCTCAACGGACTTATGAAATGTGTCGTTGCGCTTCCACTGCTCAACTAGAGCCTTTTCGTATTCATGCGCGCGGCGCCGCATACCGGATTTAAATTTCATATCACAATTATAGCACAGTAAACGCGCCGCTAAACCAAATTAACTGATTTCGCGCAACTCTTGCAGCAACTCTTTTTGCTTACGCGATAAATGTGTTGGCGTAACAACATTGATGGTGACAATCTGCGGTCCGCGCGTCTTACCGCCACGATGTGGCACACCATGACCAGATAGCTTAAAATCAGTACCTGACTGCGTGCCAGCTGGCACTTTCATCATCAGCGGACCATCAATCGTTTCTACCTCAATCTCGCACCCCAAGGCAGCATCTGCCATCGAAACCGATTCCTCGCTCAATATTAGCTCGCCTTCGCGCGTAAACTTCTTATGTGGTTTAACATGAATATCAATGTACAAATCTCCATGTGGCGCATTAAACGCCGCCTCGCCGCGACCACGTACGCAAATTGTCGAGCCTTCATCAACGCCAGCTGGTATCTTCGCTTCCAGACTATTCTTCTGGCGTATTACGCCCTTACCAGCGCAAGCCGAACACGGTCGTTCCGGACGCTCGCCGCGACCATCACAATGGCTACATGGCACTGCTTGCTGCATCACGCCAATAAACGACTTAATTGTCCGCACTTCTTGGCCTGAACCATGACAGTACTCACATTGCACCAACTTCGAGCCTGGCGCCACCGCCGTACCGTGGCAAACTGGACAATCGTCTAAAATGTTTAGCTCTATCTTCTTTTCTGCGCCAAACACAGCTTCTTCAAATGTCAACGTTATGGATACACTAACATCACGACCGCGATATGACTGACGCGACCGTTCGCCTCCACCGAACATTGAGCCAAACAAGTCGTTTAAGTCAGTAAAGTCGCCCCCGCCAAAGTCAAAGTGAACATTCTGCCCACTAAATCCTTGGAATGGATTACCACCGCTAGCACCACCATTAACGCCAGCATGACCAAACTGATCATATCGTTGACGCTTAGTATCATCCTTCAATACCTCATAGGCCTCGTTTGCTTCCTTAAATTTCGCCTCCGCCTCCTTGTCGCCAGGGTTGCGGTCTGGGTGATATTTAATTGCCAATTTACGAAACGCCTTTTTAATTTCATCAGCAGAGGCTGATTTGCTCACGCCCAATACATCATAATAATCTCGTTTTTCAGCCATATGCCTCCATTATATACAATTAGCACCCTAATCGACTAGGGCGCTAATTGCAGTTTACTAACTATTTCTTATCGACAACTTCGCCTTCTACTGGGCCGTCGTCTTTCTTATTATTCTTGCTTGCCTCTTGTGCAGCTTGCTGATACAGCTTAGCGCCAACCTTCTGAATCGCTTCCGACAAAGTCTTCTGAGCTGACTCTAGTTCGCTCTTATCTTCTGACTTGAGATGGGTTTCAGCTTCCTTAATAGCAGCTTCAACCGCCTTCTTGTCATCTTCAGAAATTTTGTCCTTAAACTCATCTGGCATCTTCTTTGCCTGATAAATCGTATTCTCTAGCTGATTACGGGCATCAATTGCTTCACGCTTTTCCTTATCTTCTGAAGCGTGTGCTTCAGCTTCAGCCTGTGCCTTAGCAATATCTTCCTTTGACAGATTACCACTGTTTTGAATCGTAATCGACTGCTCCTTGCCGGCACCTTTGTCCTTAGCGGTGACATTTAAAATGCCGTTGGCATCGATATTAAAGGTAACTTCAATCTGCGGAATGCCACGTGGCGCTGGCGCAATACCATCCAAAATAAAGCGACCGAGCGACTTATTATCCGCAGCAAACTCACGTTCACCCTGCAAAACATTGATTTCTACCTGAGGTTGGTTATCGGATGCAGTTGAAAAGACCTGCGACTTGCTAGTCGGAATAGTTGAGTTACGGTCAATTAACTTAGTTGACACACCGCCCATAGTTTCGATACCAAGACTCAATGGAGTAACATCAAGTAACAAGACATCCTTTACGTCACCAGCAAGCACGCCACCCTGAATTGCAGCGCCATCAGCAACAACTTCATCTGGATTTACACCAGCCATTGGTTCCTTGCCGAAGATTTCCTTGGCCTTCTCAATCACCGCTGGCATACGAGTCATGCCACCAACCAAGACAACGTGACCAAGCTCACTTGGTTTAACACCAGCGTCATCCATTGCCTTACGGCACGGAATTGCCAAGCGGTCAAGCAAATCAGCACACAATTCCTCAAGCTTAGCACGCGTCAATGTAGTCTCAAAGTGCTTTGGACCTGAGGCGTCAGCCGTAATAAATGGTAGACTTACCTCATATTCCGTAGTAGTGCTAAGTTCCTTCTTTGCCTTTTCGGCTTCGTCCTTCAAGCGTTGCATAGCAGCCTTGTCGGATGACAAGTCAATGCCAGTTTCATTCTTAAATTCATCAATAAAGTGACGAACAATCCGGTTATCGAAGTCCTCGCCACCAAGGTGAGTATCACCATTCGTAGACTTAACTTCAAACACGCCGTCGCCAAGTTCCAAAATAGACACATCAAACGTACCACCACCAAGGTCAAATACTACAATTTTTTCATCAGCATTCTTCTCTAGACCATAGGCCAAAGCAGCAGCAGTCGGTTCGTTAACAATACGCTTCACCTCAAGGCCAGCAATTTTACCAGCATCCTTAGTTGCTTGGCGCTGCGAATCATCAAAGTAAGCTGGCACCGTAATAACGGCTTCCGTCACTGGATGACCCAAGTAACTTTCCGCATCAGCCTTGATTTTAGCTAGCACCATTGCGCTAATTTCCTCTGGGCTATACACCTTGCCATTAATTTCAACCGCAGCATTGCCCTTGTTATTGACAATCTTATATGGCATTACGCCCAGGTCCTTCTGGACTTCCTTGTCAGTGAAGCGGCGACCCATTAAACGCTTAATAGCGTAAATAGTATTCTCAGCATTTACTACACGCTGACGCTGCGCCACCTGACCAACTAGGCGTTCACCTTTCTTATTAATCGCTACCACCGATGGAGTAGTGCGATTACCTTCTTTATTAGCAATAATTTCTGGTTTACCAGCTAGCAAATACGCTACTGCGCTGTTAGTTGTACCAAGATCAATTCCAATTATCGTACCCATATGCTCCTTTCCTTAGAACAATACCCTGGCAGTCAGCTTACCTAACTGCCAACTATCTCTAGTGTAGTACGTTGGCACTCGTATGTCAAGAGTGCCAATTGTAGTAATATAGTCAACACTATTTACGTGTCACACTCACCATAGCTGGGCGTAAAACTTGCCCATGATAGAGGTAGCCCGTGCGAAGTACCGCCTTCACTACCTCAGTATCGCCTTCTGACTCATCGAACTGAATTGCGTTATGCTGGTTGTGGTCAAATAAATCACCTGATTTCACTGTTATCGGTTCTACCCCAAGTTCACCCAAGGACTTCAGTAGTTTAGCACGCATCGCAGCCACGCCCTTTACCCACTCATTTTCCGCTAAATCAGCCGGCACTTGTGCTGTTGCGCTATCAATAATATCAATCGTCGGCAATAATTTACCTAGTATACGCTCTGCTGACCGCAATTGCGCCGCAGCAATATCCTGCTCAGTATGCTTACGATAATTCTCGAAATCAGCCCGCGTCCGTTGCAAATCATTGGTCAACTCGGCTATTTTTGCCGATTGCTCCGACTGCTTGATATCATTATGCTTATCATCTTGCTTCATTATTGTCCTCCCGTAAAACATGTTCCAGCATTCGCCCTGCCTCTAAAACTAGCATCATCACCCGCGCATAACTTTGGCGCGTAGGCCCTAGCACGCCAATGTAGCTATGGTCTGAATACGGCGAATTAAATCGACTAATTATTAATGACGAGCCGCTGTCGCGACCAATTGGATTCTCCGACCCAATAAATACATTCAGTACATCATTCGGGGCAGTTTCCCTGAGCCATGGTTCTAGATTATCTAGTAGCGACGCCACTGAACGTACATGGTCGCCGTTTTCAAACTCTGGCTGTGAGAATAAATTACTGATACCAGACATGTACAATTGCTCGCCGATAGTAGCTAGACCCAAATTGTGCGTCGCTTCCACCAGAGAATCTACTGCCGCCCGAATTGCCAAATCAGCCCTGTCGGGCGATGCCATAACCCGCGCTCGAATCGCCTTAGCCTGACGCTGCTCTTTTGTATTGTTGCTACGCGCCATTGCGCCAGTCTCAACAATACTATTAACATACAAACGATACCCCTTATCGGTTGGTATACGCCCAGAAGAAGTATGGGTATGCTTGAGATACCCCATCTTTTCTAACTGCGCCATCTCGCTACGCATGGTAGCTGGCGACACATCAAACAACTTAGCTAGGAGCACACTGCCCACTGGAACAGCTAGCTCAGCGTACTGCTCCACCATAGCTTTCAAAATCCGCGCTTGGCGCTCAGTCATCATACCTATATGATAATGCTTTGGCGCTCTAATGTCAAGAGTGCCAGATTAATTATGTGCTGGTTGCGAACTACCGTCGTTACTGCCGTTATTATCGCTATCAGTAATGCCGAGGTTCTCGTCATCCAGCTGTTCAGCATTAAAATTACCTAGGTTCTTTAGCTCACGTTGGTATTTGTCAATTCGCGCATCAAAATCTTTCAGCGCCGCCGCATCAAGCGCGCCAGTCGAACCAAACGGATGGTCGTCCGCTTCCTTCTTTACTTGCGAGCGCACCTTCTCATAGCCTGGGCGGCTAAGGTCAAGCTGAATTGCGCCACTAACCTGATATATCCGAAGACTAATTGAGGTCATTATTATCGTAATAACAACGCACAATAAGATAAAGCAGCTTAGACGATGCCGCGCCACCAAAGCTTGCACTTTATTTAACATCTAGCCTCTTTCGCACCGCATTAAACTCATCAACATAATCATGAAACAACCTATCTAGCGTATCTACGCTTTGCTTTAACTTACTACGCTTATCACGCAGTTTAGTTAAACTACTATAAAAGTCATCCGGATTAGACCGGCAATCCATGCCAACTAGATTAGTTAAATCGCCATCATAATCGCTGTATAGTGACCGAAAATCCTTCAGCTCGTTACTATAATCATCCGTAATGCTCGCTAGTTTGGTTGACGATAAACGGTTCACCGAAACACGGGCATTCATCGCAAAAAATAGGTCGTTCAGTTCGTTGTAGACACGCCCGCGGTTAATTCTCAACGCCGCATCGGTTTTTTCAATCTGCGACAGCATCGACTGCGCTGAGGTGCAGCTCACTTTTACCACATCTTGGCTTGGCGCTGCCACAACTGGCAATGTTATCAAGGTTACAGCCAAGGCCGCAACAAACATACTTAATAAAATTGCCGTTCGCTTCATATTTTCTATTATATAATACATATAGAAAATTGTCAGTTTATATAAAAATCATGGAACAACATTCAGCCCAATATCACCAACGCCGGCGCATTTGGTATGTCGCCATTGCCATACTTATTATGTACATAATTTTTGCGCTCATTTATAGCTACTGGCCCGATTTTAATAAATATGATCATGCTAAAAGTTTTGACTTATCAGCGCAAAATTTACTTGAGCATTTGCCCGTAAAACCGCTTGATAATAGCAAAAAATATGATCGTAAAAAATTTGGCCACGGTTGGCAGCCGTGGGGAAAGTGCAATACAAGACAGCGAATTTTACAGCGCGACCTCACAGACAAGACGCTTGATGGCTGTCATGTCATAGCTGGCAAATTATATGACCTCTATACCGGAAATTTTATGATCATAAAAAACAAGGCTGAGATGCACAAAAATGTACAAATTGATCATGTTGTCGCCCTTGCTAATGCTTGGCAAACTGGCGCCGCAGAACTATCGCCCGCACGCCGGCAAGAACTTGCCAATGATGACTTGGAGTTATTGGCCGTCAGTAGCAAAAGTAACTTACAAAAGTCTAGTAGCGATGCCAACCAATGGCTGCCCACTAATATCAAATTCCGCTGCGCTTATGTAGCACGCCAGATTGCCGTAAAAATCCGCTACCACCTATGGGTAACCGCTGCCGAAAAAGCCACTATGAAAAAAATAATCGGGCACTGCCCTATGCTAGCAGTGCCCGAACACTAAACTCGGTTATTTATGCCTTACCGAATAGTTTAGAAACCTTCTTAACGAAGCCGAGACTCTTGAGTGACAGCTTTTTATTGTACGAAATTGCCCCAATCTGGAACAGCTTAGCAGCCAATAGCATCACTACTATAATCGACACTATCATAATAGTGAAAACAATGGCCGCATCCTGCATTGTTAAATAGCCCATGGCATTACGTACTAGTAGCGGAATTGGCGCCGTAAATGGAAAATACATTAAAATCTGTGCAACTAAATCAGCCTTAGCTGTAATATATATGTTAAGCGCATAGAGTGGTATAAACACCAGCATCATTACAATTCCAGTATATTGGCTGGCTTCCTTCGCGGTCGGCGACACCGCTCCCATACCAACTAGTGCTCCACAAATTAGCATTAAACTAAGCACAAAAATACCAAACCCTACGCCAAGCCTTACCGGATCAAGCGGAATCTGTGAAATAAATGGTATAATTCCACCAGCAAATTCAGGCTTAAAAATGCGTAGTCCAGCAAACACTAACACCAATATGCCCACCATCTCAAAAATCTGCACAAATATCAATGAAATGTAGGCCATAATTTTAGCTAAGATAAAAGTCCGGCTATTAATCGTAGTTAGAATAATCTCGGTAACACGATTCTCCTTTTCTTCGGTGGTCGAATTAACCATCATACTACCGTAAACCGACAAAATCAGATAGAACACAATAATCAACGCCCCCGGAGCAATCATCTCAGCAATCGGGTTGATTGGCTTGCCATCACGATAATTCTGCGTATTATACCTCACGGTTGACTTTGTCATACTTGTCAAATTGTCTGACATACGACGCTTCGCACTCTTTGAAAGAATATCCTTCGAAATATCCTCATAGCGGCCGCCTTCCATCATTCCAATATAGTTTTGGTCAATCGTAACCGGCATATTACTGAGGTTCTTAGGATAGTGAATTACGGCATCAAGTTTCTTGCTCATTAAATCGCGCTCGCTACCAGCCAAATCGCGCGTCAAATGTGCGCCCGTACCAGCAATATCGTCTTTATTGATTAAACCACTATCATCAATTATCGCAATCTTGTACGATGCATTTCTAGCAGCTTCGATATTGTCGTGCGATGTTTTCTGGGAAAACACTGAAATGCCCGCAATTATAAATATAATAGCTGGCACAATTAGGATGCTAAGCCAAAACATCTTTTTCTTCATGGTGCGTATCATCTCAAAACGATACACTGTACCAAAATTATGGCCAAATAACTTACTCATCGTCTTTGTCTCCTTCGTAAACTTTAATAAATACATCGCGAAGCGACTTTTCGCCATATTTATGCTCAACTTCCTCTGGTGTACCATAGGCCTCGGCCACGCCGTTCTTTAATAACAATACACGGTCGCAAAGATGTTCCACATCTTCCATCTGGTGGCTAATCATGACAATGGTAGCGCCGCGTTCCCTGCTCTCCATAATAAGTTGCATTAGCAGCTTGCAGTTCACTGGGTCAAAACCCTTAGTCGGCTCATCTAGCACTAATAACTCTGGGTCGTTCATTAAAGCAACGCCGAGCTGAATTTTTTGCTGCTGGCCACCACTCAATTTATCAAGACGCGTATTGGCATACTCGGTCATCTTAACACGCTCTAGATATTGCTTGATGTACTGATTGGCATCCTGACGCGACATACCTTTTAGCTGACCAAGAAATCGCATAGCATCAGCTACCGTCTCTTTACGATACAGTCCCCGCTCCTCCGGCAAATAGCCCAATTTAATACCGCTATCAACCCTATATGGAGCACCATCTACCAACAATTCTCCCGAAGTTGGTTTGTAAACGCCGAACAGTGCGCGCAACGTTGTAGTCTTACCGCTACCGTTACTACCAAGTAGTCCAAATACTTCGCCACGCTTAACCTCAAACGACAAATCCTTAATAACATGTTTGTCGCCAAAATCCATTTTAAAATGCTTAACAGTGATAACATCACTCTTGTCAGCAGCTCGGGACTCTACCATTTTTATCCTTTCTTTACCTAGTTGACTGGCAACTATTACACTTAATTATACTACTTTTTTAGACCAAGCAATACCTTGTCTAAAGCGCTCTTCAACGTCTCATACTTTACGGCACCATCTAGCTTCTTACCATTAATATACACCGATGGTGTACCATTTACCCCCATGCGACGACCGAGTGCGCAGTCTCGCTCAATCTTTGCTTTTACACCATTTGTCTGCGCATTAACAAACTCAGCATTAAATTTGTCAGCATCCAAGCCCGATTGCCTTGCGTAATCTGTCAAAGTCTTATTGCGTGTTGCTGAATCAACCGCATAACTTACCCACATATCGTTCTGAAACAGCAAGTCATGCATCTTCCAAAATGCTTGATTGCCACCCAGTTTTGCGGCCGTCTCACCCGCAATTAGCACCGTATCAGAGTTCGGATATGACAAGCTGAAGTTACGATAAATAAACCTCACACGGTCACCATATTCTTGATGAATCTTGTCAACATAGCTATGCACCGCCTGACAATGAACACAAGCAAAGTCCTCGTATTCAATTACGGTCACTTTGCTATCCAATTTGCCCTTGATGTGATCTGGGATGACCTTATTAGCCTCATCTTGTGCCATCTCTTTACCGGTCAAATCTTTAAACGCCGCCTTTACTTTATCTACTGTAATAGGGTGCTGTGGGTCTAGCTTATCTGCTAACGCCTTCATATCAACACGCCGCGTAGTATTAGAGGTATCTTTAACGTCAAACTGACCTTCACCTGGCTTCGGCTGCGAGCTCTTATACCAAAACAGACCGACAAATACCAATACCACTACCACAATCAATACAAACGCTAGGCGCATGCTGCCTAATTCATTATCTCTTCTCACAATATCCTCCAAATAACATTATTACTAGTATAGCATAAATGCTATAATAATATTATGTCTATTATCTTCATTATCTTGATTACCATATTATCGACTGCGTTATCAAGTGTTAACTTTGCCCCTAGCTTAAGCGATTTTGAAATCAAACGGCTCGGCAAAACTAACAAGAAATATCAAGACGTCGCCCGCTTCATTCATGTCTACCCGACGTTCTATCTATTCTTAAAGTTTATTCATATCTGTTTAATTATTATCCTAACCAGTATTGCCGCCCGTAGCTACGGTATCATCACTGGTTCAATTTTAGCGGGAGCACTAATCACTCTGTCCGAACTACTTGGCAATAAAATTTCACCTATCACTACTGTACTATTAGCTGACCAATCTAAATTCGTCAATCGCTACTTTAGTTGGACCGAATTTTTGCGTCCGCTAACCGTCGAACCGCCAAAACCACGTGTTGCCTCAACCGATGAACTCAGTCATCTCATTGAAGACAGCAAACTAAATATTGATCTCAAGCAAGAACTAGTCCAAACACTACTAAACAACCAACAAACCGCTCAGGACTGCATGCATCCTTGGACAGAGGTAGTAAAACTAAAACAGCGCGACCGCTTGACACCAAAGGCACTAGACGACCTCTTTAAGAGCAAGCAGGGCGTCTTCCCCGTACTAAAAAATAGTGAGGTTGCTGGATTAATCTACCTCAGCGACGTCTCAATTGTAGCGCAAAGCGAAAAGTCTATTTCAGACTATCTACGAAACGACGTACTCTATGTTACAGCCGACGAATCGCTTAAATCAGTAATAAACAAGATGGCCGCCAGCGAACTAACTATTGCTATTGTAAAGCACGATGAAACAATTGTTGGCCTAGTAACGCTGGATAGTATTGTCAATCCCGTCTGCGCCAACCTAAAATGTGGTAAAATATAACCTAGTTACAAGGAAAGGATTATTTTAATGCAAAGAACACTAGCAATTGAGAGTGTTAAACATGTCGGCGAGACCATCAAAGTCGCCGGCTGGGTCAACACAAGACGCGACCATGGTGGCGTTATCTTCGTTGACCTTCGCGACCATACTGGTCTAGTACAGCTGGTCTTCAACCCGGACGACCCAGCTATGTTTAAAGATGCCGAAAGCCTCCGTGACGAATTTTGTATCAGCGCGGAAGGTCTAGTGCGTAATCGTGGCGCAGGGCTCGAAAACCCGCATATTCCAACTGGCACAGTGGAGGTTGTGGCTCAAAAATTAGAAATTTTAAACCGTTCTGAGCCTTTACCAGTAGCTACTAAGGATGAAGGTCAACAATCAAGCGAGGAAATGCGGCTTAAATATCGCTTCCTCGACCTCCGTCGTCCAAGTATGCAAAAAATGATTAGTGAACGCGACCGCTTCTATCGTGTAATTCGACACTATATGGAAGACCACGACTTTACCGAGGTAGCCACACCAATTCTCGCTAACTCTAGCCCAGAAGGCGCACGTGACTTTTTGATTCCATCACGTCTTCGCCCTGGTCAGTTCTACGCCTTGCCACAGGCTCCGCAGCAATTTAAGCAGCTGTTAATGGTTGGTGGTGTGCCAAAATACTACCAAATCGCCGCCTGCTTCCGTGATGAAGACCCACGCGCCGACCGCCTCTATGGTGAATTCTACCAGCTAGACCTTGAGATGAGCTTCGTTGACGAAGGTGAAACAGTTCGTCAGACTATCGAACCGTTAATTCTCAATCTTGCGCAAGACTTTGGTGGCAAAAAGCTAGTCAACACTTACCGCTCTGCCGACTTTACTTACGCTAAACCAACCGACGTGCCGCGCATCCCATACACCGTTGCAATGGAAACATACGGCACCGATAAACCTGACTTACGTTACGGCATGCCGCTAGTTGAACTAACCGATGCCCTAAAAAACACTGGCTTTGGCGTTTTTGCTAAGGCGGAATGCGTCAAGGCAATTTGCGTCAAGGGCGGCGCCGCAATGCCACGCAGCCAAATCGACCTCTTCACTGAGATGGCACGCAAAAATGGCGCTGGTGGTCTAGCCTACTTGACCTACAAAAATAACGAGATTAAGAGTCCGATTGCTAAATTCCTCGCACCAGCTGAGCTTGATGAGATTACCAAACGCACCGAGGCTACCGATGGCGACATTGTCTTCTTTGGCGCCGACAAACGCGACTTAGTCAACAAGGTACTTGGCAAGCTCCGCATTGCATTCGCTGACTACCAAGGTCTAAAGCACGATGATGAAGTTGCCCTCTGCTGGATTACTGACTTCCCATTCTATGAATACGACGAGGCTAATAAGCGAGTTGACTTCGGCCACAACCCATTCTCGATGCCACGTGGCGGCTTAAAGGCGCTTACTGACGCCAAGACCGACGCGGATAAGCTCGCAATTGTCGCCGACCAATATGATATGGTAATGAATGGCTATGAAATTTGCTCGGGCGCAGTCCGCAATCACAACCCTGAGATTATGTATCAGGTATTTGGTCTGCTTGGCTACAACAAGGAATACGTCGACCAAAAATTCGGCGCAATGCTCAACGCCTTCCGCTTTGGCGCACCGCCGCATGCAGGTTGTGCCTTCGGCATCGACCGCATCTTCATGGTCATGGAAAACACCGACAATATCCGTGATATCGTCGCCTTCCCGAAGAATGGTTCTGGCATCGACCTCATGATGAGTTCACCGAATACCGTATTCGACTCTCAGCTCAAAGAACTTCACGTTGGTATTGTCGAAACCAACACCGACTAAATCAAAATCACCCCTGCAAAGGGGTGATTTTTAATCTCTACTTTAGTTGGATAATTGCCAGCGAGGCTTGCAACCGCAGACCAGACTTAATTAAATTACGGTGCGCATTACACCATTCATCTACTGCCTGTCGCGCACCCGGCAGATGTTCATTGCCGTAATCGTCCACAACAATCGCAGCACCTGGCATCCAACGGCCAGCACAAGCCGCAAAACTATCTTTGATGCTGCCGTAAAAATCACCGTCGAAGTAAGCAAATGCAATCCGCTCCGGCACATCGCTCGGCGTTAAATCGGCAAACCAGCCCTTCTTTATCTCCGGCAAAGGCAGCCCAGCGCGCTTGAAATTCTCTATTACTTCGCGCTTCGTGGCTTTTAGCTCGCCTCGTTTAAATTCTTGCCCTAACCCAGCGCGGTCTGCCGCAGTCTTATCTGGTAACCCATCAAACGAATCATAGATATACAGCTGACGCTGCGGAGCAACTGCGCGCAATAGACGCATTAAAAACAAACTGGTCGTACCTTTGTAACAGCCAAATTCAACGACATCGCCCGCTACATCAGCCACAATCACCTGCTGCAACGCCGTCAAAATCAGCCTAATTTCCTCTGGGCTAACTTGGTCAGACACCAACTGGTGTTGAGCGATTACTTTGGCGATATCAAATTTCATAATTAAGCGTGAGTTTGCTCAATATCAGCGTGCATTTCTTCACGTGACACTGCGCGACCTTCAGCATCTACCTGGTACTCAAGCACTGTACCAAATTTCATCTCAAAATGAGCAATATCAGCATCAGAAATACCGTCAATATACTTCACTAGTGCACGGATTGAATTGCCATGTGCTACAAATAAGATATTTTCACCCTGCTGCAACTTACTAATAATCTGTTCGCGATACCATGGCACCACACGATTATAAACATCATGCAATGTTTCGCCATTTGGAATTGGCTCATCAAAATTACGGCGAATAGCGTTAAACTTATCGTCGCCAACTTTAGCCTTAACATCCCATTTGTTTAGCCCAGTGTAGTCACCATAATCACGCTCATTCAGTTCAGACACTGCCGTATAAGCTGGATTATCCTGACCTTGCACTTTCATGACTTGCTGCATAGTCTCAATCGACCGCTTAAGCTTGCTTGTGTAAATTTCGTCAAACTTAATATCCTTAACTAGCTCGCCCATCTTCAAGGCATCACTGGCGCCCTTTGGAGTCAAAGAAACATCTGTCCAGCCAGTCCACTTACCGAGTAAGTTCCATTCGCTTTCACCGTGCCGCATCAATACTAATTTACCGCTCATATTACTCCTTTTTATTTAATATCCTGCATTCATTATAGCACTTTTCTCTAATCGTTCCACTGTTCCAATAGAGTAAATTGGTGGCCAGCAATCTCAATAATTGACTCACCATTAGCACCCTGATGCTCCAACTCGCGCGCGATGCCACTACGTTGTAGAATATCGCGCAAACGATTTACCCCAAAAGTATTATCAAAGTCGGTCTTCTCAGCAAACTTTTCAATTCGGTCACCAGTCACCACATATACCGTGCCGCTCTCACGCTCTTCACACGTCACCCACCAAGTTGAATTTAGCTGTTTCTTTGATAGCTCAATCACTTCCGGTGTATCATCTAGCGCCTCAGCCTCCGTTGCTGCCTGCTCAGCCTGCGCCTGTCGCTCATCTGCAACTACTACCGCCAATTTACGTAGCAATTCCTTGGTACCATGATGCGCCTGCGACGACAATAAATAAATTGGGCTCTCCGTCACTTGCCTCAGCTCATCCAACTGCATAGTAGCGATTTCATCATCAACTAAATCAGTCTTGGTAATCGCGATAATCTCCGGTTTGCCCGCCAAATCAGCTGAATACTGCGTCAGCTCGCTACGAATCTTTCGATAATCACCGCTAATGTCATTTGACATTACATCAATCATATGTAGAATCACCGCCGTGCGCTCAACGTGGCGCAAAAACTCGTCGCCCAGTCCTTTGCCTTGGCTAGCACCCTCAATCAACCCTGGAATATCGGCAATTAAAAGCGACTTACCATCGACATCAGCCACGCCTAGATTCGGAGTCAATGTCGTAAACGCATAATTAGCAATCTCAGGACGAGCGTTACTTACTACTGACAGAAAAGTCGACTTACCAGCGTTAGGGAATCCTACTAAACCAACATCTGCTACCATTTTTAGCTCCAACTGAGCAGTAAACTTCTCGCCTTTCGTGCCGACTTCTGCCACTCGTGGCAGCTGACGAGTCGATGACTTAAAGTGGGCATTACCAAAGCCGCCCTCGCCACCGTGCGCCACAATCGCCCGCTGACCAACCTCAGTTAAATCAGCAATCACTTCACCATCGCGCCGCACGATTGTGCCAAGCGGCACCTTAACTAACCTATCAGCACCATTGGCACCATGCATCTTGCGCTTGCCGCCCGCACCGCCATCCTGCGCCTTTAGCTCTGGCTTAAACCGGAATTCCGCTAGAGTATTCACGTTGCTATCTGCTACAAACACCACATTGCCGCCATCACCGCCATCACCGCCGTCTGGGCCGCCCTTTTCAACGTATTTTTCATGGCGTAAACTAACCGCGCCGTTACCACCACGGCCGGCTTCAATAAATACTTCTGCGGTATCAGCAAACATAATACTCCTATTTTACCAGATTCTTGCAATAATTGCTATTTTATTTTGTGGTAAAATAGACTTAGTGAATCAATTACTAGCCGACAAACTCAAAACCCTCCCTGATTGCCCTGGTGTCTACTTCCATAAAGACGCCAACGGGGCAGTAATTTACGTCGGCAAAGCGTCCATCCTAAAACGACGCGTCATGCAATACTTTAATCGTGAGCACCCAGATGCAAAAACTCGCGCTTTAGTGGCTGACATCGCTATGACGGACTGGATTGAAACCGATTCAGAAATTGATGCGTTATTCCTCGAAAACGAGATGATTAAGCGCTACTTGCCACGTTATAACATCTTACTTCGCGATAACAAAAACGTCTGCTATGTCCGCATTAATTTCTCCGCCGAATGG
Source organism: uncultured Candidatus Saccharibacteria bacterium (assembly GCA_947253285.1). Lineage (GTDB taxonomy): Bacteria > Patescibacteriota > Saccharimonadia > Saccharimonadales > Saccharimonadaceae > Nanoperiomorbus. The sequence continues at coordinate 39,472 of CAMXXV010000002.1, forward strand.
CCAACCCTCACCATCACCCGTCTACCAAACGGCGATGACGCCACTTATGTCGGACCATTTTACAGCGCCACACCACTCAAAAAAGCTTTACATTGCCTCCGCCGCGTCTTTCCCTATCTTACCAGCGCAAGCGAGCAAGGCTCCGCGCTCATGCAACAGCTTCACCTAATACCAGCCAGCACTAGTGTTGATTACAAATCCGACCTCCATATGCTTGTGCGCTACCTGCAAGGTGACTGGAGTAAAATCACTCGCGAGGTTAAGGCTGCTATGCTCGACGCCAGTAAACAACTAGACTTCGAACGGGCCGCCAGCCTCCGCAACCGATTGCACGCACTCGAAGAACTTAAGCGCCAAATTATTTTCGGTCGCGCCGAATTTATGGATATCAGCAAGGATAAGGCGCTAACCGGCGCCCAACAATTATTTTGCCTAACGGAAACACCGCGCCGCATCGAAGCCTACGATATCTCCCATCAAGGTGGACAAGATGTAGTAGGTTCAATGGTGGTCTTTACTAATGGCGTCGCCGACAAACAATCATACCGTAAATTTAAAATTTCTAAACAACGCAACAACGACTACGCCGCGATGGACGAGGTGATGCAACGCCGCTTCTCGCCGCGCCACAAGAATTGGCCCCGTCCCGACTTAATCGTAGTGGATGGCGGCGGCCCACAAGTCCGTGCCGTAGCACCCCTGGTAGATGGCATACCGTTAATCGGCCTCGCGAAGGAAAATGACCTGATTATTGTCAGCGCCGCCGATTCTCACATCAACACCAAAGTTATCGCCAGTCTAATCCAACAGCCACTAGCTGGAGTTAACGTTACACTAGAGGGAGGTTACTACCAGATTAACCTACATGCCGGCATGCTACATACTGCCAGTCACAGCTTCACCTTCCGCGGACACAATATCGTCAATCGCTACACTGACCTGCTACAGCTCATTCAGCGTCTACGCGACGAGTCTCACCGCTTTGCGGTCGCTTATCATGAGGTAGTAAAACGTCAGCGCGGCGTTAGTAGTATCTTAAATGACATCCCAGGTGTCGGGCCAAAACGCCGTCAACTTTTATTGCGCCACTTTGGCTCAGTTAAGGCAATTGCCGGCGCCCCCGAAACCGAACTAACAAATTTAGTTGGCGCAAAATTAGCCGCTGCCATTAAATCAAAATTACAAAACAACTCGGATATGTTATAATTAATGTAATGCAGAGGTATATTTTATTTGCCATTCGTTGGCTATCCTGCTCGGCCGGGCTTTACATTTCAGTAGAGTTATTTGGTCACAATAGCTTGCACGACTTACTCGGCAATATCGGCATTTTTCTGATTGCCGGCCTCATTTTCTCTATTATCAACGCCGTCGTCAAGCCAATCGTCACCGTCATGTCGTTGCCGTTTATGCTTGCCACCATGGGTCTATTTACTATTGTCATTAATGGATTCATGGTCTGGCTCACTATCGTACTGTTACCACCAATAAAAATGTCCTTTTTATGGGCAATGGTTAGCAGTTTAATCGTAAGTCTGTTAAACTATTTAATAAATAGCTTAACGCCAAATAAGTTAATAAAGGAGGGGATAAATGAAACTAACTGACATTCTAGGCACGATTACCGTAATTAGCTCGGTATTGATGGTGGTAGCAATCCTATTGCAGGCACGTGGCGCATCGCTCGGTGCTGGTTCAGGTGCAAGTGGCGAGCTTTTTACTACTCGCCGTGGCTTTGAGAAGAACCTTTACGATTCAACTATCGTTTTGGCTATCATCTTTGTATTAAGCCTATTCATCAACTTGGTTATCTCTTAATGACTCAGAAAAAATCGCGTAATTCCGCCACTAAAACCGGCACTGCTAAAACAGACCACCGATTACGTACAGCACGCAACCGGATTAATTCTGTCGGCCGTACCATTATTAAACACTGCAACCGTTTTATTATGCAGCGCCGAAGCAATTTGCTTAATGCTCGGTCTTCGGTTGTTATTTGGATTTTAATCATCTCCAGTCTCATTACTCTAAGTGTAGTGCAAACCATTATTGGATCGCGCAACGACATCATCGCCATACCCGCTGCTGGAGGTATTTATACTGAAGGCGTAACCGATAAAATCACTTCAATTAATCCAATTTATGCCACCACTGATAGCGAAAAAGCCGCCAGTTCACTAGTCTATAGCAGTCTACTATCTTACGATACTACTGGTAAATTGCGCGGCAAATTAGCCAGCAACTGGTATGTTAGCCCAGATGGCAAACTTTGGACGATAAAATTGCGCGACAAACTCAAATGGAGTGATAATACACCACTAACTGCTGACGATGTTGCTTACACTCTAAATCTGGTTAAAAACCCTGAAATTAATTCACCCTTAATTGATAACTGGAAAAATGTCGATATCAAAGTCAAAGACTCAACTACACTAGAACTAACCACACCGACGCCTTATCTATCGTTGCCTAACGCCTTAACTTTCGGCATTCTACCAAAACATATTCTAGCCGATAAATCAGCCGCCGATATCACAGCACTGTCAACTAAAGCACCGCAGAAAATCATTGGTAGTGGCGCGTTTAAACTTCATTCAGTAGAAACTCGCAACAAACAGCCCGTATGGTCATTTGTTGTCAACCCATATTACTACGGCGTTAAACCACTCTTAAAGCAAATTGTAATTCGCGTTTACCCGAATCAAAACGCCATGCTAGATGGCCTCAAGAAAGGGGAAGTCAACGCAGCTAATAATGTCAGCCTCAATAAGATTAATCAGTTTAGTAATAGCCATCAAATTGTCCAACTAGACACCACAGACGGAGTCTTTGCATTGTTCAATAATACCAGCGACTCACTCAATAACCCACAGTTACGCGCAGCACTGCGAATTGGTATTAATCGTCAACAAATCATCCAACAAATTAACAGTGGTGCTAACATCAGACCAGTACGTGCCCTCGAAACACCTCTAGCTAACGGCATTTATCAATCAGTTGACCAGCTAAAACAGCCTGAATTTAATCGTAAACTAGCCGAAGACTTCTTAGATAAGGCTGGTTGGCTCCGTCAAAACGGTAGCGACTATCGCGTCAAAAACAACCAGTCCCTGACTATTAATATCGTTACTATTAAATCGACCAATTATGCCAAGGTTGCCGACATAATTGCTAAATCATGGCGCGAACTCGGGGTCGATGCCAAAGTCACCAAAATTGATGCTAGTGCCGCACAGCAGTCCATACTGTCACCCCGTAATTACGATGTTTTAGTCTACCAATACCACTTGGGCGCCGACCCTGACCAATATTCTTATTGGGCCGGCAAAGAGGCCAGTGACACTGGTCTAAACTACGCTAATTACAAGTCTAAGCGCGCCGATGTCTATCTAGCCAATGGTCGTAGCGCTATTAATGCACAAAAGCGCGAATCTAGTTACCTAGCATTTGCCAAGCAATGGCTAACTGACACTCCAGCAGTAGCACTTTATCAATCTAGTGCCTATTTTGTTGTACAGAAAGGTATTAACACATTACAAAATGGCGGCTACTTGACCGACATTGGTGGACGTTTTTACAACATCAACACCTGGACTGTTCGATCAAGCGCCGCCATGGCTACGCCTTAGTCCAACTAATGCTTAAATGGGTTAGCTAACGGTAGAGTACTACCACTATCACTATAGATACGGAGTAGCTCATTATACTTAGCCACACGGTCAGTACGCGATAACGAACCCGTCTTAATCTGCTGACAGTTCAGGCCAACCGCTAAGTGAGCAATCGTCGTATCTTCAGTTTCGCCTGAGCGATGGCTCATCACTGTAGTAAAGCCATTAGCTTTAGCTAACTGCACGGCGCGAATTGTTTCAGAAAGCGAACCAATCTGATTTGGCTTAATCAAAATCGAGTTTGCCGCTTTCAGGTCAATTGCCTTTTGTAACCGTTTTACGTTTGTCACCAGCAAATCGTCACCAACAAGCTGAATCTTGTTGCCTAATTTAGCTTCGAGTTTAGTCCAGTTGTCCCAATCCTCCTCTGCTAAGCCATCTTCGACACTAACAATTGGATTATTACTGACTAGACCTTCGATAAACTCAATCATCTGGTCAGAATTGAGCTGTCGGCCCTCAACCTTCATGTCATAAATGCCATCGTGATAAAATTCACTCGATGCTACATCCAACGCCAAGACAAAATCTTCACCTAAGCGATAGCCTGCGCGATTAATTGCTTGTTCAATCAAGTGCAATGGCTCAGCATTGCCACTCTGGACTCGTGGTGCATAGCCGCCCTCATCACCAACCGTAGTTGGATAATCGCAATCTTTCAATACCTTAGCTAGATTATGGAACACATTGCATGACCGCTCAAGCGCTGTTGGAAAATCTGGTGCCGACAACGGAATAATCATAAATTCCTGAATATCAGTACTCCAAGAGGCGTGTGCACCACCATTCATGACATTCATCATCGGCATTGGCAAAGTTAGCTCATCATTTCCTACCATATTGGCAATATAACGATACAACGGCAAATGCTCTGAATCAGCCTCGGCCTTAGCCACTGCCAAACTCACCGCCAAAATAGCATTAGCTCCCAATTCACTCTTATTGTCAGTGCCATCGATATTTAGCATAGCATGGTCAACGGCGTCTTGGTTGGATGCCTCATAACCAATTAAATTAGGGGCGATAACACCATTAACATTATTAACCGCTTTGTTGACGCCTTTACCCATGAAATAGTCGCCACCATCGCGCAATTCCAAAGCCTCAGCAGCGCCAGTTGATGCGCCACTCGGCACGCCAGCGCGACCAAAGGCACCATCTTCAAGACGGACTTCCGCCTCAACAGTTGGATTGCCGCGTGAATCCAAAATCCAGCGCGCTTTAATAGACTGAATTTTTGCCATATTTTACTCCCTATTCCTTTCTGTTTAATTTACATTTGTATTATAGCACTTAAGTTAATTGTGTGCTAAAATAAAACCAGTTAAGCATACAGAAAGGAACAAATGAAAGCAAATAAAGTTTCAATTGTTGGCGCTGGTCTAGTGGGTAGCACGATTGCTTACACGCTAAGTGTACTTGGCACCGCAAGTCGCATTGTATTGGTTGATATTGACCACAAGCGCGCCGAAGGCGAAGCAATGGATATCGAACACGGCTCGCCATCGCTCAAGGAAGTTGACATCCAAGCCGGTGATTATGCCGATACTGCTGACTCTGATATTGTGATTATTACCGCTGGTACCAACCAGCGCCCCGGTGAAACTCGCATGGACTTAATCACCCGCAACGCCAGCATTATGCGCAACGTTGCTTCTGAGGTGGCTAAACATTCGCCAAACGCTCTACTGTTAATTATTTCTAACCCAGTAGACGTTATGACGCGCGTCGCGCAAGAAGTTTCTGGTTTTCCAGCTGAGCGTGTTATCGGTTCCGGCACCAATCTTGACTCAGCTCGTTTCCGCCATATCTTAAGCGAAAAATTTGGTATCGACAGCCACAACGTTCACTGCTACATCTTAGGCGAGCATGGCGATAGTGAATTTGCCGCTTGGAGCCTAGTCAACATTGCTGGCATGAATATTAACGAAGCTAGTGATAAATTCGGTGGTATCATGCAAGATATGGATTATCTCACCATCGCCGACGACGTCAAGAATGCTGCCTATAAAGTAATTGACCGCAAGGGTGCCACTTATTACGGCATCGCTGCTAGTGCTGCGCGCATTTGTGAAGCATTGCTCCGCGATGAAAAGTCGATTATCCCTGTCTCGGTTAAGCTCAACGGCGAGTATGGCATCAATGACGTCTATCTCTCGTTACCAGCAGTTGTTGGCCGCACCGGTGTACTCAAAGTAGTTGCGCCGAATCTATCCGACGAAGAACAAGGTAAACTACGCGCTAGCGCCCAAATCTTAAGCGACGCCTACAACAAAGTTCACCAATAATAACTCAATTATTAAGTTAAGCAGGGAGGATAAATACCTCCCTGCTTTAATATGGGACTATTTATAGGTTATTTATCTTCTAATTTAATATCAGATTCAACTACCGTAGATTGACGCCGCTTTTTGTATTGAGCTAGCAATAAGTGGCACACAAACGGCAAAAAAGAGATGAGAATAACCACCGCGGCTACCGGTATTAATACCTGATCGATACTTAGGCCCAATCGTTCAAACTCCTTGCCTAAAAAATATCCTATAAAGGTAATACCAAATGTCCAGCCCGCGGCACCAATAATATTAGAAGCAATAAAATGATGGTATGTCATCCTTGAGGCACCAGCCACAATTGGCGCAAAAGTACGCACAATTGGCACAAAACGCGCCAGAATAATCGCAGCTTTACCATGCTTAGTATAAAATTCTTCCGCTCGCACCAGATGTTCATGCTTAAATATCTTTCCCTCTGGGCGGCGTTCAAGTTTACGCCCATAATGTTTACCAAATTCATAACCCACAGTGTCGCCAAGAATAGCTGCCAAAAATAGGATTGCACACAACAACCAAATATCAAACTTGAATACATGTTGGCTAATTAGAAAACCAGCCGTAAAAATTAAACTGTCGCCCGGCAAGAAAAAACCGACCAACAAACCACTCTCAGCAAAGACAATAGCTGCCACTGCTAGCACGCCACCGCCCACTATTACTTGGTCAATCGAAACACCAGGTATCATACCTCTATTTTAACATGATTAAGCCTATATCACCAAAAGCCCAGAGCTAACTCTGGGCTTAACGATGCTGCCAATTAATTACTTGGTTTGCTTAGCGTGCTTGTTAACTCGCGCTAATTTATAGGTAATAAATGATGCTAGAGTTAAGAAGAGTAGCAGGCTAACCGTCGCGGTTGCAACCTTGACGCCAGCACGTGGTACACCAGGCTTAACGCAGCGCCTATCGCTAGCTTTAAGATTGATATTGTACTGACACACATCACCCCTTGGCGTATTATTCTTAGTGGTACCACCACGTGGAGCTTTAGGCTTATCTGTATCATCTGGCTTGTTTGGCTCCTCTGGCTTATTTGGCTTATCACCGCCAGAACACTTCTTATATACTCGTACGATACTGGTCGCTATCTTGTTCACATCCTTAGTGCCAAGCATCACTGTATTCTCAAACCGGTTCTCACCACATTCTAGCTTATCGGATTTAGGCAATTTAGCACGATAGACGAGCCTTGCCTCTGAACCTGGCCGATAGCTAGAAATATTAGCAAACTTACCCTTATCCCTAATAAATAGTCCCTGTGTTGTCTTATCAAATGCAAAACCCTTAGGGTGATTCTTATTAAAGAGATTTAGACTATCCTCAATGTAGGTCATACCATTCGGCAAATAATCGTGCGCCATCACTGAATTCTGTTGAACACTAGAAACATTCTTATACTTAACTTCGTATTCAACCGTGTCACCAGCATTGCCAACTACATTACCAGATTTGTCAACTGGTTTAAACTTACCAGTCTTACTATCTACCACCTTTGCTGTCTTGGTCAAAGTAAAGTTAGGTAACTCTGGTCGATAAACCTTAGCCTGTATTACATAAACGGCATAGCCTGAATAGTCGAAACAACCCTTTAGATTGCCGTCCATCTTATCAAAACCAAGTAAGGCACCTTTATTCCCGGCAGAACGTATATCATTACTTAGCAAAAAACCATTGGTATTAAAATCCCTCTTATTGTTAAAATAGTGGGCCGAATCTACAAAACTATAAATATCATACTTATTAGTATCACCCTTCTTGCGCTCAAGATAAACACTGTCCCACACTGAGCAAGGCTTGCCTTTATTTGATTTTCCATCAGCACCACAGTTATCGGCGGAAATAGTTACTTGCTCAGAATGCGAACCGTCCTTTTCTTCGGCAGAATTTTGCTTAATTCTAGTGTTTGTAGCAACCAAGTTCAGATTAGCAGCTGCATTATTATGCACAAAAGCCTTCACCATATATATATGGCCATCGGCTAACTCAACTTTATCTTTAAAACCGCTACTCTTAGCTATCTTGGCAACATCATTATTACCATTATACGTATCGGTAATATCTTTAATCTGCACAAAATTGCGCTCATCACCCCAGCCCTTGCTATCTGTAATTGAGTTAAATGTAATCACCGGTGCTGGCTTATTCATTGTGTAGGTAGGACGATTTTCTGGGCCCCAAGCAAACACTGCAGAACTAGCTGATACAACTGCAAATGCTGTAGCTGCAGCTAACATCGTTGATTTATAAAATATGTTTTTAAAATTATATCTCATTTTTTTACCCTCCATTAATTAACTTCATTTGAGATATCAGATTGCTGGCCAGTAGCGTTGTCCGTACCGGTAGTAGGACCGCTATTGTGCTTCATATCCTCATAACTTGGACCACCGCTAGTAACAGTAGCATCTTGGATGCCATTATCAGTTACATTATTGGAATTAGTGATAACTGTAATTTTTCGCACCAAATCGTTCATCTTATTAGCAAATGCACGGTCAGCAAATTTAACTTCCTTAATATCATTAGCTTTAGATTGCTCATGCTTCTCACCAGAATTATCAGGCTTCTTTATATCGTCCAGATGAGCTATTTTATCGGTATTTGTCGTTATATGCTCAGTAACACCATTTGGGTTTTCTGCCGAACCCGGTTGGTGATTTACCGTATAATCACTTGGCGCATTCTGACGCTGAATCTTTGAAATCACCTTTGGTTCAAGCTTTGGTTCCGGCTCAGGTTTCGGTTCAGGCTTTGGCTCTGGTTTCGGTTCAGGCTTTGGCTCTGGTTGTGGCTCAGGAACATCATTGTGTGGTTGTTCCGCTGGAGTCTCAGGGGTATCACCAATAATTGCCGGTGGTACTTCTTTTTTAACCTCCGGTGGGGTAGTTGATGGCGTCTCAGGTGTCGGCGCTGGCGCTGGCTCAGGAGCAGGTGTCTTTGGTATTACCGTTGGCGTAATCGGTGCTGGCGTTGGGGCTGGCGCTTGCAACTTCGAATGCATACCCGTCAGCACATTACCACAAGCCATGTTGATAAACATATCACCAACTTTGACTGCACTTAATTTACCATCAGAAACACGAATCGTATCATATACCAGATGCTTAGTGCCATCGGAATTCTGCATAATACCATAATTTTCATACTCACCAGCTGGCAACTTAATAAATTCAATGTCAAATTTACCATCATTCATCAAGTCTGCCAAAGCATTCATACTATCGGCGCGCAATTGGTTGTCGCCAGCTAGACGAGCGGCAAATGCGTCAATCGCTCGCCCATCGGTGCGTTCCCCAGTAAATCCTAGCTTGCTCAGCTGGTCTTGACTCAATAAATTAACTGAGTATATTGCTTGCTGTTGAGGGTTAGAAGTTGTACCTTCAAGGTAATATGACTTAAAACCATCCAAACTATTCGGCAATGGCGTGCTAAATGCAGTTGAATTAACCTTATGGCTTACATCATAGGTGCCATCACCACGAGCAATACCCCACAAGTGATAGTCAGCTTTTGGCAAATTATCTGCCGTATAATGAACTTCAGCCCGATTAACATCCGCCACATCAATCTTCGCCGTATTACCCTTGCTGGACTGCTTCTTTTCGTGTTTTTCAACATGACGTTTACTCTCACCTTGTGTTGACGTAATAGTATTGACATCGCCATGAATATACCCTTCACTATTAGCCACCGCTAAACCAGCAGCACCACCTATCAAGGTACCAACCAAAGTCGCCGCTACCGCAGCACGGCCAATACTATGTTCTTTCTTACCGCGAAATGACTCAACAATCCTGTCCTTAAACCGGCCAAACTTATCCCATAAAGTCTCGTTGGCGCGCTCAACCTTCCTCAATTTAACGGATTTAATCCACTGTTTAAAGAAATTAGTCGTTGCTGCATCAATATCATGTTGATTTAGAGGCGCACCAGATTCCTTCGCAGCAGTAGCTAACGATTTACCGTACTCATTAGCTAGCTGTTGGGTTGCATTGCGATATTCCTCTGCCTTATTCTGGTCACTTTCACTCCAGCCACCACTACGTTCAGACTTAAGCATCGCATCCGACATGTTATTACGTGCCTTAACTGCCTGATTAAATGATGGTAAACCAGTAAAGAATGAATAGCTGGCGGCCATATCGTCATTTATAGCCTTGCGCTCCTTGCGGGTCAATAAACCGTATTTTGCCTTAACATCAAACGGTACGTTATCAAGATTGCCTTCCTCTTCAGCCTGCTCAACCATTGCATTGTCAATATCAGTGTGTGCAACAAAGCCATAATCTGCATCATTATCGGTAGTGGAATTAGTATTTTGCTCGGCATTGCGGTTAGTTTCTGACGCAGCGTCAGCAGTAACATTGTTGTGCTCAGCCTTGCGACGTGCATCACGCTCGTCAATACTCTCCGAACGCACGGTCTCATACTGACCCGGCTTGTACGACTCATAATCACTCTGACCCCTGGCTTGGTCGAAATCATCATACGTAGTTGGCTTGCCTAGCACCGACTCCTCAGAAATAGGCTCATTATCAGAGTGTAACGGCTCCTCAGTATGAGAATGATGATTGAATACTTCGCGACGAAGCGCTGCCAGCTCATCGTCTGAGAAAATATCACCCAACTTTGCACCGTGGTCACCTTCTCCCATGTGTGAAGCACGCGACACAGCGTCGCCTAAAGTTTCCTCTGTGGTATACGTTACTTTCATACCATTAACTGTATTCGGATGATAAAGATCATACTTTTGCTCTGAAGGCGAAGCCTGTGGCTTAGCTGATTCAGTATCAGTTTCCGCTTTAGCTGAGGTGTACGCCCACTTTGACGGGTCATTTGGGTTGCCAAGGCCCTTTGCCCACGCGTCAGCATTCGGATTGTATGAATTAGAATTAGATTTATTTTTATTGTCCACTACTACCCTTACTTTTAATTGTCCTTATGATTATTTTAGCACAACCACCATAGTAGTCAACACTAAAAGGGGCAATTGCCCCTTTTAAAGTTCTAACCGTCAAGATAGTCTAAAACTTATTTTTCTTAGTTGCCGCTTGGCTTAGCTCGCGCTGATGCCGCATCTGCGCCTCAAACTGCTCACGCCAGTCATCAGGAATAGTAATACCACGCTTAGCCGCCTCTTCCACTGATAGTTCCACCGGGAAACCGTAAGTATCATACAAGCGAAAGATTTCTTCGCCCGTTAAGCCATCAGTCGATAACTTACTAAACTCCTTGATACCCTTACGCAAAGTCTGACGGAAAGCCTTTTCTTCCTTCACCATCACCGCAATTACTTCATCACGTGCCGCCTCAACTTCTGGGAAGAACTTTTCATAAATACCAGCAATAACCGGCACAATCTCCTCCATGAAATTCTGCTCCACGCCCAAGTCAAAAGCAAAGCGCACAGCGCGGCGAATCAATCGGCGCATCACATACCCTTGTTGCTTATTACTTGGCCGCACCCCATCTACCGCGAGGAAGGTAGCAGCGCGCAAGTGGTCAGCAATCACCCGCATCGACTGCTGATGGTCAGCATAAGACTTGCCGCTAATCTGCTCCAAATGAGTAATAATCGGAGTAAACAAGGTAGTCTTAAAGACGTCTGGGGAGTCAATTGCAGCCGCCGCGATGCGTTCCAAGCCACCACCAAAGTCCACATTCTTCTTTGGTAATAAATCAAACCCATGCTCGCGCTTTACATACTGCGTAAACACCTGATTGCCAATTTCCATATAACGACCACAATCGCAGTTCGGGTGACAGTGCTTGCCAAACTTTGCGTCATGCTGGATATCGGAAAATTCATAGAACACTTCGCTATCTGGGCCACACGGGTCACCTAGCGGTGTCGTGGCTGGACCACCGTTGCGACTCCACCAGTTTTTACTACCGTCATAGAAGAAAATACGTGCATTCTCCGGCATACCAACTTCAGCGCCATGCGCTTCTGAGCCCATGTCACACATTTCAGCTTTAATACCTTTAGAGGCAAATAATTCCTGCCAAATTTCCGCCGCCTCAGTATCGCGTGGCACGTTATTCTCTGGATCGCCCTGGAAACAGGTAACATACAGCCGATTCGGATCAAGACCAACCTCTTCGGTTAGAAAATTAAAGAACCAAGTTAATTGCTCGCGTTTGAAGTAATCACCCAAACTCCAGTTGCCTAACATCTCAAAAAAGGTTGTGTGGCGGTTATCGCCCACTTCTTCAATATCCTGCGCCCGCACGCAAGTCTGCGAATCAGCTAAGCGCGTGCCATGTGGATGCGGCTCACCTAATAAATACTTCAAAAGTGGCTGCATACCAGAGCCGGTGAATAATGTGGTTTTGTCATTCTCTGGCACAACCTTAGCGCGGTCTAAAATATAGTGACCGTTATTCTTGGCATAGTCCAAAAACTTTTGTCTAATATCCTCAGCATTCATAGTACCATTTTACCACATAGCTGGACACTAGCGGACAATACCACCGCCCAAACACTCTTGGTCGTCGTAAATCACAATCGACTGCCCAGCAGCAACCGCACGCTCCGGTTCATCCGGCTTAATAATCAAACCATCACCTACATACTGCAAGCTAGCTGGCACTAGTGGCGCCCGATGGCGCACCCGAATCTGGTACTTTTTATCTGGTCGTGGCGCGTCGTTTATCCAATGTACCATATGCAATAATATTTCATCCTTAAAGAATCCAGCAGCATTCAAATTACGGCTCACGTAAACCTCATTGCGCTCCATATTTTTACCCACCACATAATAAGGCAAGCCGCCACCCACGTTTAACCCGTGACGCTGACCGAAGGTGTAAAAAATTGCCCCGTCATGGCGTCCTAATACCTTACCAGTCTCTTGCTCAATAACATTACCTGGCGCCGTCTCAACATACTGGCTCAAAAAATCCTTAATTCCTACCGTACCCACAAAGCAAATGCCTTGCGAATCACGCTTCCGCGCCGTCACTAAACCACGCTGAGCGGCATCCGCGCGCACTTGTTGCTTGGTCTGATAATGCGCCAGTGGAAAAATCGTTTTACTAACTGCCTGCCCCGTAATACGATACAAAAAGTACGTTTGGTCCTTCGCTTCATCCGCCGCGCGCAAGAGGCGAGAACCGTCTGAGCCAGCATAATGACCAGTAGCAATCATATCCGCTCCATCAGCCAAAGCCGCGCGCAAAAACAAACCAAATTTGACATTTTGGTTACACATGATGTCTGGATTTGGCGTCCTACCTTGTTTGTACTCATCAAGCATATAATCAACCACTAGCTGTTTGTACTCAGTCTGAAAGTCAAACACTTTAAACGGTATACCAAGGTGTACTGCCACTCGCTTGGCGTCAGCTAGATCGGCTGCCCAAGGACATTGCATGCCCGGCAAGTCCTCCGTCCAGTTCTTCATATAAACACCAACCACATCGTAGCCCTGCTCTTGAAGTAAAGCCGCCGATAAAGACGAGTCAACGCCGCCCGACATACCAACATAAACCTTGGTCATTTTACATGCACTCCTGCAGATAATTCCATGATGCCGCCCCATTCCACAATAGCCGTCGACCAGCCCTTAGGCTTGAAAAACCAAAGGTGCCACAACCGGTCATGTGCCGCTGTCGTTCGATAACTGATATTATGGTCGATCTTCTCGAAGTTAGACTTCACACGATGTAAATGGTAAGGGCTGCTCACCAAAATTGCCCGCTGCGCCTTCAAACTGTGCAATAATTTACTACTGTTCGCAGCATTCTCCTTGGTATTACGACTACCGCCTTCCGCCACCAACGCTGCCTCTGGCACACCTTGCTTAATGGCATAACGACGCATCATCTCGGCATTAGAGGCTGTAGTCGGGTCAGCCGCAGCGCCACTAAATATTACCTTCGGCGCCCAACCTTTCTTATATAAATCAACAGCACGCTCGGCACGAGCAAGCGTATTACCACCACTCACTGCTACAATGACATCCGCTTTCTGACAACGCCCCATATCCGACGGCTGCTGACAGCCCGCCAAATCGTCTGTCACTAGTACTTTGTCAGTCGCAATTACAAAAGCGACCGCCAACACCAGTAGGGGGGTTATGATTGACAATACAATTTTTAGCACTAAATGCATACCGCGCTCCCAAATTGCAATTGCTCTTTAATTACCGGCGCCAATATTTGCTCCAGCTCAGTTAATTTAGCATCATCCACCAAGCGCCCCAAAGACAACCGGATCGAACCGTCTACTAGCTCTGGCGACAGGCCTAACGCTAGTAGTACATGTGACCTAGTGCCGCGATTCGCCGCACAAGCCGACCCTGTCGACACCATGACGCCGTGCTCGTCAAGCGCAAACACTGCTCGCTCGCCATCCAACCCCGGCACTGAAAAATTCAAAATCGCTGGCGATTGATGCGCTTTACTGCCGTTAATTTGCGCATCAGGTAGTTCAGACTGCAGATATGCCACCAGTTTACGGCGCATTACGCCTAGCCGCTTCGTTTCACTTTTTCGCAAACGTTCTGCTAGCTCAAGCGCCACCGCAAACCCTACAGCGTTAGCAACATTCTCTGTTCCGGCGCGCAAACCCATCTCTTGGCCACCGCCATAAATTAACGGCCTCAATATCACGCCACCACGCACATAAAGCAGTCCGGTTTGTTTTGGACCGTAGCATTTACCAGCATTTAACGTCATTAAATCAACGCCCAAACGCGCCACATTCAAATCACACACGCCAACAGCCTGTGAAGCATCAGTATGAAGCAGTAGCTGGCGCTTAATATTGCGCGAGCGACGCTCAGCGCGACATTCTGACAGCACTTCACTAATCGCCTTCAAGTCTGCCACCGTACCAGTTTCACTATTAACATAGCAAACCGACACTAGCTCAGTCTGGTCAGTAATCGCCGCCTTTAGCTCCGCCAAGTTGATTTGGCCCTCGCTATCTACCGACAAGATATTACCACCTCTGGCGCGTGCCAACGCTAGCACCGCCGGATGTTCAATTGCCGTGGTAACAACCTCGCCAGTCACGCCATGTAAGGCAATGTTATCTGACTCAGTCGCCCCAGCTGTCAAGACAATTTCCGCTGGGCGAGCGCCAATAACCATCGCCAAGCGATGCCGCGCCTCTTCAAAGTCAGCCTTTACTTCACGTGCCGGCGTATAAGCTGCCGCCGGATTAAAAAAGTTATCACTAAAGTAAGGCAACATTGCCTTTAAAACCCGCGGGTCAACGGGGGTAGCGGCAGCATGATCTAAATAAATCATTACCTTTATTTTACCACCTAAGCCGCCAAATCGTATAATGCAATTGTGTTTGATGTCGTCTGCTTCGCTACTTCATCTAGCGTTAAGCCACGCCGCACTGCGATAGTCGCTGCAATATCTTTAATGCGCGCCGGCTGATTCGTCTGACCGCGATACGGCTTTGGCGTCAGCCACGGCGAATCTGTCTCAAGCAAAATCCGCTCTAGCGGCATCTGGTCATAAGCCGCCGCTAGCTCTGGGTCTTTATTAAACGTCGCGATGCCATTCACACCCACGTACAAGCCATAATTTAGCACACGATACAGGCTTTCGGTGGTATCGGTAAAACTGTGTACCACGCCGTGTATTTTAAATGGCAATTGCTCAAGTGTCGCCATTAGGTCATCAAAAGCGTTGCCGCCATCACCCGACCGAATGTGCATTGATACCGGCAAGTTAAGCTCATGCGCTAGCTCAAGCTGCGCCTTTAAAGCTTTAATTTGCAGTTCATGGCTAGCAAAATCATAGTAATAATCCAAGCCAATTTCACCCACGCCACAAACCACATCGCGGTTCGGCTCAATTAGCCGTCGAATCTGGTCGATAAAGTCATCCGGTAAATTACTCGCCTCTTGCGGATGTACCCCTAGACAAGCATATACTTTTAGACCATAGCTGTCGTGATAGCGCTTGGCATAGTCGAGTGCTAACTGTAAATCAGACATTTCGCCCGACAAAGTAATAATTCGGCGCACATTCGCTTCAGCTGCAGCCTTCAGTACACCTTCAGCGGGTAAGTCGTAGTCCGGCTCATGGATATGACAGTGGCTATCGGCTAGCACGTTCATCCTCCAACCGTGGGAAGAGAATTGGCGTCTCAACTGGCACGTAGTCGCCACCTAGAACCGCCTGAATTTTATCCGCGGTGCCAGGCATAAATGGCCTGAGCGCCAATGACGCGCGATTGATATCATTCACTAACGTTGAAAAAATCTCTACCAAGCGGTCGGTACGCGCCGGCTCATCTTGCTTAGCTACACGCCACGGCGCCACCTGTTCAATGTACTGATTTAGCCCGTGAATGTAATTGAACACACTTTCAGCCGCGGCTGCCAAGTTGAGTGCGTCCATATTTACGCGATAATTGTTAGTCATCGTTTCAGTCGCATCTTTTAGCTCGTCAAAATCAGTAATTTTACTAAGGTCACCGTCAAAATACTTGCGCAACATTGCTGCCACGCGCGCCACTAAATTGCCTAAATCATTAGCAAGCTCACCGTTATAGGCCGCCGCAAACTTCTCTGGTGTATAATCGCCGTCATCAAAGGTCGGAATATGCCGAATTAGATAGTAACGAAAAGCATCCACCCCGTATTCGTCAATCACCGCTAGCGGACTAACCACGTTGCCCAAGCTCTTACTCATCTTGGTGCCGTTCACGCCAATATGACCGTGCACCATCAGCTTCTGTGGTAGCTCTAGCCCCAGCGCCAACAAAATCGCTGGCCAAATAATCGCATGGAACCGAATAATATCCTTGCCAACCACCTCGACTGCTGCTGGCCAATAATCGGCTTTGAAATTATCTGGATAGCCAAGCACCGTCAAATAGTTCGACAATGCATCTACCCAAACATACATCACTTGACTGTCATCATCCGGCACTGGCACACCCCAGTTAAGCTTGGCGCGTGGGCGCGACACCGAAACATCCTTGGCTTCGTCGCCAATTAACGCTAGTAGCTCCTTACCGCGAAAGCTTGGTACCACGGCTCGCTTGATAAATTCCTTAATTTGTGGTGTAAACTGCGACACCTTGAGATAATAATTCTCTTCACTGAGTTTATCGTATGGCTTCTTGTGGTCAGGACAAATGTAGCTGTTATCCTTCGCCTCTTGGTCAGTTACAAACGCCTCGCAACCTGTACAAGCCCAGCCCTCATACTTACCCTTGTAAATTACACCTGCCGCCACTAGTTTACGCCAAATTTCCTGTACGCGCCGACAATGCGTCGGATCAGAGGTGCGTACATTCAAAATATGCTGCTTCGTAAAATCTTGCTGGTCAAGCGGCCGCGCCACTTCGTCTAAGCTTGTCCCCAAAGCTAAATTTAACGCCGCGCGCATCTTCTGAAACTCCGGCTGCAAATCATCAACAAACTGTTGTGGTGTCTTGCCATTAGCAAGCGCCTTCTGCTCTACCTTTGTGCCATGCTCATCAGTACCAATCGATAGCTTAGTGTCATCACCCTTCAGCAAATGATAACGCAGTAGTGCGTCAGCATAAACATAATCCATCGCCGTACCGATATGCGGGGCAGCGTTCGCATATGGTATTGCGGTCGTTAAATAAAACTTTGTCATACTACTATTATAGTATAAGAATTGGTATTTTTTAATAGAGGTGACAGTTGAAATTCGTTAAAAGTTTGACTTTCTCACCTAAGTTTGACAAAATAAAAATATAGGCGATTTAGGATCGTGGCCTCGTTTGGCTGCGGTCACTGAATCGCCTTTTTGTGCTACATAAAATAGTTGACTTTCATAACTTTATTTAATATAGTAAACATATAAGACGATTCATGGTCGCGAGCACCTATAGTTCGCGGTTATGAGTCGCCTTTTTGCATTGTAATTTACAAAAAATAATCAGTAAATATTATTCACCTATTCACCGCCAGTAAGTGCTTGTCGCTATAAATTCGCCAGCCGACGCCACTCGTCAATACTGAGTTCTTGTGCACGGCGATTCGGATCGATTTGCGCTGCCGTCAGCAGCTGCTCGGCACGCTCTTTGGTAGTATGCAAGCCAACCGCTAGGCTCGACTTAAGTTTCTTTCGCTTCTCACAAAAACCAGCATTCACCAGCGCAAAGAATTCTGCTTGCTGCGCCTTCGGTACCAGTGGCTGCGCCCGACGATGCATGATTACCACTTGTGAATCTACCTTTGGCGCGGGAATGAAAAGTTCAGCCGGCACGACGATGCCAAGTTCAACCTCAGCAAATAACTGGGCACTAATTGCAATCACCGATAGTTTACCAGGGTGCGCCGCTAGCCGCTCCGCCACTTCCTTTTGCACCAACAACACAATGGTTTGCGGTGCGTTATCGGCGGTAAGCAACTTTTTAATAATTTTAGCTGTCAAATTATACGGAATATTAGCCACCACCTTATAGTCACGTGGCAAACTAGCTAAATCAAAGCGCAAAATATCCTGATTTACCACTGTCACATTTTTTGGCGGCACTTTGAGGTCATCAAATTCCAAGCGCCACTTCGCAATATTATCAAGCAAGCTATCAGCCAACCGCTGGTCGAACTCCACTGCTGTTACTTGCCCCGCCTTATCGCACAGCTTAGTCGTCAATGTACCAAGCCCTGGGCCAATTTCCAACACATGGTCAGCAGGCGTCAATGCCGCATAATCCGCTATCTGATGCAACACGGCGTCATCAAATAGAAAATTCTGCCCTAAATCCTTATTTGCTTTAATATCCATCCTACCACCAGTGTTGCTGCCGCCATCTATTGTACGAATTTTGCCAACCGCCATACCGCTGATTGGCGTAGCCGGTAAAGTGACGCAACTGACACACCGGATCAACCTGCCAGTTTGGGCAGCTCGCCGACAAGCTAGCTGGCGAAGTCTGGCCAAGCCCCACATATTTACCAGTTCGATTGCGCGAAGCTGGATTCCAACCCGATTCATGCGTCATAATGTAGTCAACATAACCATAGTCGCTTGGGTCAATCCCCGCCGCTGCCATCCAATCAGTATGGCTGCCAGATGGCAACTCTACCTTCGTGCCAACCACTTCAACGTGATTGGTTGGCTGCACCGTAACAACTTCGTTGATTTTTACTTTATTCTTAGTACCATCTGGTCCAATTACAATCTGATAAACCACCGTCTTTTTGCCATTATTGCCACCTGCAAGCACCTCGTGGTAACCTACCTTTTTAGTGTTATCTTGGCGTGTCTCAGTACCCATCGGAATGTCTTCAGTTTCCTCGACAATCGACTCGCCCTTCCGCATCACGCTAAAAACTGGCATATTGTCCGTAAGCCGCGTATTGATATCCACTGATACTTGGTCGCTCGCCTGCAAATAAATCCCCGCCTCACGCAGCATCTCACCCACGGTAGCCTTAGTGGTATAAATATTAATCAAACTACTGTAAAGATAAACCCGTACTTGATGTGCTCGCTTAATTTCCACTTGTTCGCCCGCACCGCCATTGGCCACAAAATCACGTACCAATTTAGTACGCACTTTATCACCCGGCCGCAAGTCCTGTGCCTTGCCGGCAATCTTTGCTTGGTCAGTACTAGAAGTCACCACACGATATTTTTTGTTACCCTCCACTACTGTAACCGGCCGCGCCCGCTTCACGTTAATCACAATTACCGAACCCTTCAGCTCCGACTGTAATGGCGGGTCAGTCTGATCGCCATTATTTAGCTTGATATTGAGGTCTTTTAAGGCTTGCGCCACCGTCTTAGCCTGTGTAATCGTTGTTCGCTCTACACCACTGTCATAAGCAGTCACTGTTTTACTATCTAAACTAGCCGTCGCCGCCAAAGCCGGCAATGGCAAAGCAATACTAATAGCAAATAATGCAGGCAGCAAAGTGACTACCGCCCCCAGCCAAGTATTCAGATAAGAGCGCATTACTTTTATCATCACGTAATATTATTATAGCACACTTTAACAATCTAGCTAATTTTTACGAGCGGCGCGTACTCAAGATTAATGCTACGAATACGCGAGGTAAACTGCACTTTCACCGTCGAACCATTCACCGCTAGCACCGTGCCATCACCAAACATCTGGTGGCGCACACGGTCACCGACATTAAGCGCCTCATTTTCATATTCATAATGTGGCTCCTGATTATCCACTGGACGGCGTATCGCCCAGTCTGTATTATCACTAACATGACGATAATCATCATACTGGTCGTAATTGTTATATGTCGGCTTCACCGGCTCACCCTTAATGTCGCTTAAGAATTGTGATGGCATATTGTACTGCACTCGGCCATTCATCACTCGGCTTCGCGCATAGCTAAGAGTTAGCTCCTCCTTGGCACGTGTCATACCGACATAACAGAGTCGACGCGCCTCCTCAAGCGCCGAATCAGTCAGTAAGTCTCGCGCACTTGGAAATAGCCCATCCTCCATTCCCACCAGATAAACCACTGGAAATTCCAACCCCTTCGCAGCGTGCATGGTCATTAAGTTTACCGCATGGTCATGATTAATATCATCCACTCCCGACACTAGCGCCACCTCCTCAAGAAAGCTCGCCAAATCACCGTACTGTTTAGCATCACTCACTAGTTCCTCAACATTCTCAACTTTGGCGCGCCCTTGGTCGGTGCCGTCATCCAAATATTCCCGGTACTTCGTCGCCTCAATTAAATCCGTTAATAGTTGATCCGGTGTAACCAGTGCTGCTTGTTCGACCAATTTGCCAAACAGCTCGCCCAGTGCCTGCAGCTCCTTACGAGCACGCGGTGTCAAATCATTGCATAAATCTACTTGCTGCAATGCCTCAACCACTGATTGCTCCGTTTGTGCACGCCACTTCAAAAATCGGTCAACCGATACCTCGCCAAGGCCACGTTTCGGCACATTGACAACGCGACGAAAGCTAACCCCATCATACGGCTGATAAATAATACGTAAATACGCCAGTAAGTCCTTGATTTCAGCGCGGTCATAGAAGCGCAACCCGCCAATGATTTTATAAGGCAGAGCTAATTTACGAAACATTTGCTCAAAGGCACGCGACTGAGCGTTAGTGCGGTAAAGAATCGCAAAATCATTATACTGTCGTGCTCCCACGGCGTGCGCCGTCTGAATTTGCAAACCAATCGTCTCAGCTTCGTTTAGCTCGTTATACGCCTCAATAAATTGCACCGGTTCGCCATCACCCGCCTTTGTCCAAAGTTGCTTATCGCTTCGCTGTGTATTTTTCACAATAACATTATGTGCCGCATTTAAAATATTGCCGGTCGAACGATAATTTTGCTCCAACTTTACTACTTTAGCGCCAGAAAAATCCTGCGAAAAATTTAGAATATTCGTAAAGTCTGCACCGCGCCAGCTATAAATCGACTGCCAATCATCACCCACCACACAAATATTATTTTTACCATTCAACAGCAACTTAATTATTTGGTACTGAAGATGGTTAGTGTCCTGATACTCGTCAACCAAAATATACTTAAATTGCTCCCGCAGACGCTTGCGCACCTCTGGCGAATCGTGTAGCAACCGATGTGACTCCACCAACAAGTCATCAAAGTCCAATGCACGCTGCTTGCGGCGTTGTTCTTCGTAACGCCGATAAACCTCATAAATAGTCCGCCAGTAAGGATTATTTGCTTTTTTATTGTAGTCCTCTAGGCTATCACCTGCATTCTTACTGTTAGAGATAGTAGAAGCAATCGACTTCGGCGTAAATTGCCTGTCCGATATCGCAAAATCCTTCATAATATTCCGAATCAGCGTTATTTTATCGGCTTCATCAAAAATTACAAAATTAGTCGGGACATCAATCGCCTCGCCATACAATCGCAATAACTTTACAGCAATGGAATGAAATGTACCCATCCAGGGCATAAATGAACGGTAGTTTGGCTGATGTAGCAGCGTCGCCAACCGCTCACGCATCTCGCCCGCTGCCTTATTGGTGAATGTTACCGCTAAAACGTCTTGTTCAGTCGCCAAATGATTCAATAAAATATAAGCGATGCGATGAGTTAAGGTCTTAGTTTTACCCGAGCCAGCACCTGCAATCACTAAAAGCGGCCCTTCAGTACACTGCACCGCTTCACGTTGTTTGGTATTTAACCCCTCTAAGACACTATCGCCCGCACCATCTAACATGACTCTATTTTATCACTTTAAAGAGTTAATTAGGTGGTCAAGATTACCAGTCAAATACAAATAAACGCCAACACCCGAAAGCACAACCAGCACCACTAAACAAATCACAATCCAAGTCCAAGCTGAGCGTGAATGCTTATCCACCAGCTGCAAATCATCAAATGGCGAATTTATGTCCTCGTCATCATCACGACTAGAGTTATGACGAGTAGTGCGCATAGTACGCGTCATCGTATCCAATGTCGCCTTTGGCCGGCGTGGCAAAGTGTGTTTTGCTAGCATCTGTTGCTGCTCGCGTCTAGTTTGCATATCACTAATAAAACTATCGATAAAGCCATCCTTAGTATCAGCCACGTTGTGTTTTGCTGGTTTAGATTGATTGCTTGTATGCACATGTTTTACCTCTGATGCATCATCTGGCTGCGACACTACAGTAACAGCTTTCGTGTGGTTACTAGCACCTGCCAAGCCAAGCGGCGCCTTCTTAACCTTCACCCCCTCTAAAAACGGCGATTCATACGGCTTTTCATCTGGTAGACTATCCCCCGCTAGCGGAGTCACCACTTCTTCCATCGGACGAGGTTGACGCAAAGCATGACGTGACAAACGCTGGCTATAATGCACTGAACGACGGTTCGACTTGACGGACTGGTCATCCTCGTCAAATTCTGCTTCATCTGGCTCTTGCCGCTCTGATTCGTCTTCGTCGTCATCCGTAGCTAATTTAGACTTATGATTATCATCGAGCTTTTCATCTTGCTTAGCTTCTTGAGGTTTTTCTGACGCGGCAACCCCTTTCTCATTCTCGGGCTTAGGCTTAACATCCTCTGATGAGTTGGTCTCAGGTTTGACTTCGGTTTTAACTTCAGTCTCAGTCTCAACTTTATCCTCTTCAACTGCCGACTTTACTATTGTTGCTTCAGACTCAACTTCGGCTTTAGTCTCAACTTCAGGCTTATCTTCAGACTTATCAGTGGTATCTGATTTAGAACTAGCTTCGCGATCTAATTCATGGTCTGATTTAGATTTTTTAGCCTCAGCGTCTAATGCTTTTACTGACTGATTTGCTGAAGTATCGACCGCTGGTTCATCTTTTAATTCAACCTTCTTTTTAGTTGGCTCTGATTCATCAGTTACCTCAACTGATTGCTGCGACACTTCTTTGTTGTCGTCAGCACTAGCTTCTTCGGCTAACTTACGTAATTTAGCTGCTTGGTGCATTTTGCGCTCTTCAATCATCCGCTGATTGATTTCTGCCGCCAACTTTTTACGCCGCGCCATCACAATTGCTCGAGCGTCCTCTGGTGAAATCGTACTGATTACCTTATCCGAGGCCACATCCATTGCCTTAGTTTTGACAATCTTCACCTCGGAGGTTTGTTCAGTATGAGACTCATGAGGACTATCGGGAGTTTTTTCTTGAGTTTGAGGAACATTCTTAACCGTATCATCGGCCTCTAGTCGATGTTCAGGCTCTGTCAGACCATCCGACATCTCCTTGATTACTCGGTCAAGCTCCTCAAAATCAAAATCAGCCATTAGCTAAATTCTCCTGTTTAGCAACTTCAGCCGCTGTGTCAACTAGGTGCGCAAATTCTGGCGCAATCAAGCTATTGTGCCCAACTAGCAAGCCATTCACACCCTTAGCTGATAAATAATCACGGTCATTCATATTACTAATACTACCACCATACAGCACCGGCACCTTAGCTGCAGCCGCACGACCAAACATATGCGCCACTTGAGCACGAATGATACTAACCGCTTCTTCAACATCTTTTACCTGTGGTGTGCAGCCCGTACCAATTGCCCAAACTGGCTCGTAAGCAATCAGCACGCCGTCCAATTCATCTGAACTAATATTCATTAGCCCTGACGCTACTTGGTCGTTCAACACATGTTGCGTATCGCCATCATTGCGTTCAAGCTCAGTTTCACCAACACACAAAATCGGTGATAATTCATTACGTACCGCAGCTTGCACTTTAAATCTGATATCGCGGTCATCTTCATCAAAAATGTTGCGTCGCTCACTATGACCAATTAGCACATATTGAGCCAAACCACGAAGCTGTGTTGCACTAACTTCACCTGTAAAAGCACCGCCGTCACGCCAATAACAATTCTGCGCGCCCAACTTAAGCTGACGGTGATTGATTTGCAATGAGACTGGTTCAAGTGCCAAAAAGCCTGGGCAAATCACCGTTTCAACATCACGTCGAATCGGTACCACTTGCGCCAACTTAGCCACAAACAATGAAGCCTCGTGCACATTGAGGTTCATCTTCCAATTACCAATAATATACTTCTTCATATGCCCCCTAATTAATACTATTTTAACATAAGCACGAGACTATTCAAAATACAAAATACAACTATAGCCGCCAAAGTAGCGCTGCAATACCCGGCAAAGTCTGACCCGACATTAGCTCCAAGCTGGCGCCACCACCGGTCGAGACATGAGTGAAGCTACCGCCATGCTTACTATCCCAGTTACGCACAAAATCTGCTGTATCACCACCACCGATGACACTAGTAATTTTCGGGTCACGCACTAGACTCATCGCAAGGCGCGCTGAACCATGAGCAAATTGCTGACGCTCAGCCATGCCGAGCGTACCATTCCAAATTACAGTACCACTGCTAGCTACTAAACGGTCAATTACATTAATGGTCTTCTCGCCCAAATCATAGATAACATTCCCATCTACTACTTGAGTTAAGCTAACCTCGCGGCGTGGGTCATCTAAACTACCATGCTCCGCAATCGCCACATCGCGCGGCAAAATAAACTTTTCGTCAAACGCGTCACCATACTTGTCGTGCGCCAGCTGCAAGATATCCGCCACGATGTCATCCACGCCGTCTTCCACCAAGCTGGCACCCACGTTGTAACCAAGGTGCTTTAGAAAATTATTTGCTAGAGCACCACCAACAACCACATTGTCAGCCGTTTCAATGAATTTCTTCACTAGTGGAATCTTGTCGCTAATCTTAGCACCGCCGATAATAGCCGTCATTGGCCTCCGCGGTTGGTCAACTGCCTGCTTAATTGCAACATATTCGCGCTCAAGCAACAAACCTGCTACCGCTGGTAAGTATTCGGTAATTGAGGCCGTTGAGGCATGGGCACGGTGCACAACACCAAAACCATCCTGCACAAACACCTCGGCGTGCGTATCGGTCGCCAAAGCCTTAGCAAAGGCTGGGTCATTCGCCTTCTCTTCTTTATGAAAGCGCAGATTCTCTAGTAAAATAATCTCACCTTCAGTCTGTTTGGCGGTCGCCTGCTGTACTTCTTCACCAATACAGTCATTTAAGAAACGCACTGTAATATCTAGTTTTGCCGCCAAAGCGCGCGCAACTGGCGCCAATGAAAACTGCTTATCCGCCGCGCTCTTCGGTCGCCCCAGGTGTGACATAACTACCACTTTAGCGTGGCGCGCCAACAAATATTTTAAAGTCGGCAACGACGCCTCGATACGAAAATCGTCCGAAATTTGCCCCTGCTCGTTCAGTGGCACGTTATAATCCGCACGCACCAGCACATGCTTGCCCTGGACGTCGATATCTCGAACTGTCTGATATGGAAAAGTTACTTCGCTCATTTACCCCCCCTAAATATTTAGTAACCGAATTGCATCAGCGCATGGCGCCTCATTAACCAACTGCTGCACCAAGACCACGCGGGCGTGCTCTTTACCAAAGAAGCCTTCTTGCACCAAGCGACGAGCAAGTTGCTCCGCTTCGCCACGCTGCCCTTGATAACTTCGCGTATTAAATAGTAGGCTCGTACGATTCACAATACGCTTAGTTGGCGCCACAGCAATAATCAATGTCTCTGGGCGATGCACCGCCACATTGCGTGCCATTACACCATCAGCGGTTTCAACTACAATTGCATCAGCCTGCGCTTCACGCGCCAAAGTAATCGCCGCCTGTGCCATAGCATCACGGTCAGGGTCAGTGCCCCGTCGCTCATAGAGGTCGTACACTGGTTGGTGCTGTTGTGTATATTGCAATACCTTATTCATCACCGTCACAGCTTCAAGTGGATATTGCCCCATCGCAGTCTCATCAGATAGCATCACTGCATCAGCGCCTTCAATTGCCGCCGTCGCAACGTCATTAACCTCAGCACGCGTTGGCTCTGGGTTCTCTACCATCGAGCCCAACATCTGCGTTGCCACAATACATGGCTTGCAGTACTTCTGGCAAAGCTCAATAATCCGGCGTTCAACAATCGGCACAATTTCCATACCAGCTTCCACGGCAAGGTCACCGCGCGCTACCATCATACCGTCAGCTTCCTTTACGATATCCTCAAGATTAGCTGGGTCAGCACCCGATTTAGTCTCTAGCTTAACAATAATCGGACGGTCGCTCCCTTTTGAGCGAATAATTTCACGCAATTTACGCACATCATCAGCATGGTGAATAAATGAAATTGCCGTGTAATCAATATCTTGTGTCAAACCCCAATCAAGGTCTTCTAAATCCTTCGGCGTCAAAACTGGCGCTTTACCGCCCTTCATATCTGGCAAATTAATCGCCTTGTGTGAGATGATGTAGCCCGGGTTCTGCGCCTTAACCCATACCGTCTTACCTTCAATCGACTGAACAATCGTCTTGATTTTGCCATCGAACAAATAAATCGCGTCACCTGGCTCACATTTGTCGCTTAAGTCATACTGTGAAGGCAAATTATTACCGCCATCATGTGTAATACCATAAGTCAATCCCAACACGTCGCCGGTCTTAATGTCGTACCGCATATCGTCCTTCAACTCGCCAAAACGAATCTTCGGCCCTTGTAAATCTTGTACGATTGCAATGTGTCGACCTAACTTTGCCTCAATTTCACGGATATGGCGAATTTCGCCCAAGCGCTCTTCTTCAGTACCATGACTAAAATTCATCCGGCAAGCATTCACGCCGGCGCGAATAATCTTTTCTAACATCGCGGGGTCATCTACCGCTGGCCCAATCGTGGCCAAAATTTTCGTTCGTTTAATTGTATCAATATGTGCCATTATTTATCTCTCCTATCTGGCACTATTGTAGCACAAAAAGCGCAAGCGCTTAAGACTTTCGCTTGGCAGCGTGGCGCTTTAATATTTCGGCTACACGAGCCACTACTTGACGTGGCGTTGAATTAGCCTTCACGATGTAATCATCAATATCCCACTTGGCGAGCTGCTTTGGTGCATCAACGTCATCTAAATTCGTCAAAATGATTACTGGGGTATTTGCTGAGGTTTCGATATGGCGGATACCGTCAAGTACCACATCACCATCAATATCTGGTAATGTCAAATCTAGCAAAATCAAATCTGGCTGAGTATTTTCTACCATCTCAATACCAGTCATACCGTTGGCCGCTACATTTACGTTATAGCCTTCGCTCTCAAGCTTCATGCGATACATCTGAGAAATTAGCTGGTCGTCTTCGATAATAGCAATATTCTTCATACGCTTATTTTAACACATTAACGGATACTCATGATACCGAGTATTACTAGGGCAATCGCTACTACGATAATTGCACCATATTTTAGCTTGGTGGCATTGTCGTGAATAAATTGGCCAGCCCGACTACGCGTCACCGCTTTTACTCGATGAACCCGTACCACATCGTTACGAACTGCGTCAACGCCGCGATACTTTTTGTTACGCTTCTTCGCTTGTTTCATTACTTCTATTATAACACAAAACCACCTCACACAGAGGTGGCTATAATATCTGGTGATCTCGCCGGGAATCGAACCCGAATTGTCAGGATGAAAACCTGATGTCCTAACCGTTAGACGACGAGACCCTATCTTGTTAGATTATAACCTATTTTTATGTCTTATGCAAACATTTTGTCGCTAATAACTAGCACGAATCACATTATCGAGCAGAGCCGCAATGGTTAATGGCCCCACGCCGCCCTTCTCAGGCGTCACGGTCAAATCGCTCCGCTGACGCGCCGCAGGGTCTAAATCACCCACTACTTTACCACCTTCGCTCGCCGTACCAGCGTCTACCACCACTGCGCCAGGGCGCAACATTTCCGATTTAATCAGTCCCGGCACACCAGCCGCTGAAACGATAACGTCATAATTAATTAACTCTGTAGCCAATTTATCAGTGGTCGATTCATCATACACCGTCACATCCAAGCCAGAATTACGCCACATTTTAAGTAACGGTGCGCCCACCAAGCGACCATTACCCACCAGGGCCAACCGCTTGCCTGATAAATTGACGTTATAACCAGCTAGCAACCAGTTGATGGCCGTAGCCGTAGCAGAATCCCACTTCGCATTTTGGCCCAAGCCATCTACGTCCTTCTCTGGCGCAATTAAATTCACCACCGCATCGGTCTGCGCTGGGTCGTCAAGCGGTAACTGCACAATAATGCCTTTTACGCTTTGGTCGGCATTCAGCTGCGCCAACAAATCACCAGCCGCTTGACTAGTTGTACGATATACCTCAGTTTCCACCGCAATATCTGCAGCATAATTGCACTTCAAACGCACATATAAATCAATTACCGGACTATCAATCGTGGTAATAATCGCCAGCTTGGGCACAACTTTAAAATGTTGTCTCAAGCCACGCACTTGGTGCGCCTGACGCTCTTTAATAAACCCAACTAGCTCGCGCCCATTCAACTCGCGCGGCCCAACTTGCTTTGACTGCTTTGTCATAAATAATATCTGGTACACCCGACAGGGTTCGAACCTGTGACCACTTGGTTCGAAGCCAAGTACTCTAATCCGCTGAGCTACGGGTGCTCTGATAATATTGTAGCACAATTTTGCGCTACTCTTAAATCAAGCCTAGCGCTTGCCAACCACCCGCTTTAACTTTTTAAACACAGGCTTAACCAAAGGCACGCGCGCCAAGGCCCTTTTAGCGTAGCCAGAAAAGTTACGGCGATTCTTTTCACTAGTCATAGGGATTTTTCGATCCATCATAAACCGCTTTAGCACACTAGCATAGCCCTTAGATAACGCGCCAACCAAACTCGGATCAACTTTGTCTAGGTAATCCTTATGTCGAAGAATAAAATACTTAAACATCTGGTTGACATCTGAAATGCAATCCGGCCCAGCCGACATTAAAGCACAATCGCAGCGCGAAACAATCCATTGCGACATGAAACTTTTATATTTTGGCAGTAAATCGTACTTTTTAACATAGTCATTAAATAGCCACTCAGTCACTCTCATGTTATCAAGGCCCTTACGGTTGTAACTATAACGCTCCCGCGTGGCACTAGTGATACTACCAGCGCGATGAACATACATATAAACTGGGTCAGGCACAAAGTAAACCGTATTACTTAGCATCATATAAGCCAGCACGAAGTAAGTGTCTTCATACCATAGTCCCTCTGGAAAATGCAACCCATACTTATTAATCACCGAACGGCGAAATAGCTTATTCCAAACCGCAATATTAGTATAAATTACATCATTATCTAATTTTTGCAGACCATGATATCGCAGCATACAGCCAAGACGCTCCGCCCGCATTGAATTGTAATCGGCATGATACTCGTTTTCGATTGCGCCAACCGTTAAATCCGCTCCAGATTTAATCAGATTATCATGCAATACTTCGCAAGTATTGGGGAAAAGGTAATCGTCGCTATCTGCAAAATACACAAACGGCGCATGCGAATACCATAAACCAGTGTTGCGCGCACCAGACAGCCCCTTATTCTTTTGATATAAAATAGTGATACGCGGGTCTTTCTTGTAATATTCCAAAGCTGTCATAATCGAATCATCCGGGCTTTCGTCATTAACTAAAATGATTTCCAAATCCTTCATAGTCTGGTTGACGATTGAATCCAGACATTTACCAATATACTTACCGACATTGTAGAACGGTACAACTACTGATATTTTAGCTTTATCCACCACATCAAAGCGCCGTAATGCTAGCTGTGGATTATCGATAATTTCGTTTAGCATATAAGTATCAGTCTCGTTGACGCACCACCAATTAAGGCGTAAATTATCCCGAATCTGCTTAAATTCACGCGACATCGCACATAGAAATTCTTTGCGTTGACGACCACGTAATTTACGCAACACCTTAAAATAACTGTCCATTTTAGCAACATTCATCGCTTGCAATGCCATAATGTCGCTCGAATCATTGGTGTCTATTTTAGCTTCGGTGCGCAAAAATTCTTTATTAATATCAATAATATCAGCGCGATTGTCACTCTCCTGCCGATAGTGCCAACCATACTCATTACTAAATACTATGGCATGTGTCGCTGCGACCGCACTCTCCCAAAAACCAACATTGCAACAATAGCTATTATTAGAATTAGAGGCTACAATCTCATTATCAATTAACCACTGCCGACGATAAATACCATTGATGTGCGGCGCAATGGCAAAAAACGGCCAAACCTTATTGCCACCCTCCTCCCTCGGGTCAATGGCCATATCACAATCTTTTTCATACGGCCAGCCATTTACATCATGCGTGTGTACCAGCTGCGCCATCGGCTCACACCACACACCACCCATAGCTTCGTTATAGAATGGGCTACTATTAGTTAAATCATCGTAGTAATAGCTGTAACAGCTACGAACAATATCCGCCCGATGCTTCACTGCCAACCGATATAATTTATCTAATAAACTGTCATCAACCAAATCGCCCGCATCAAGGATAGCCAAATATTCGCCGCTAGCTCGTTTAATACCTAAGTTGATTAGTTCACCGTAAGTAGACCCTTCGCTATAAATCAGTTTAGCCGAAGCAATTACCTCTGCTTTGACGTCGCTAGAGCTAGCTACAATAACCTCTATCTTATCCAACGTCTGGGTAAATACGCTACTAAGAGTTTCATCTAAATGATGCTTGTTGTCTTGGCAAATAACAATAACCGACATTTTAGGTTGATGCTTCATATGTATTTATTATACACTTATCATATATATCAATTAAAATTATGTATAAAACAATCAAAGAATTCCTCTGTAAGTTTAAACAAAATCAAGACAAGCCGCGCGACGCCCGTTTCGAGTTGCTACGGGTCATCGCCATGTTATTAATTGTCACCTGCCACGTTAGCATGTATCTAGACCAATGTTTAGGCGTGCGCACTCCACGTGGTTTACTAACCGATGCAACACCAATATCCGCCATGTATCATACCGTAGCCGACGCTGGTCAAATTGGCGTAGCTATATTCTTCATTATTACCGGATATTTCTGCTGCAAATCAACTTTTAAATTCAATAGAATCGTCAATGTCGCCGCCCATACTTGGCTGTATTCAGCAATCATTACACTCATCTATCTCAGTTTATACTACTTCAAACTAGCTCCAACAACAGCCAGTGGAGTTATCAACTCTAGTAATGGTATCAACACCATTTTAACCACCATCTTACCAATTTCGCATAATGCTTATTGGTTTATAACCAGCTACATTTTGTTGCTAATTTGCACACCGATTCTAAACAATGCCATAAAACGTTTCTCGCGCACCCAATTGACTATCTGCGTATCCACTCTGCTTATTATATCTCTGCTAGGCGCATTTCTCGCCAGCGACCCACTTAGTCAAATTCTACCTAAAAGTATTATTATGTACTTTATTGGCGCTTGGATTAAGCTATGTGGCGATAAAATTAAGCTTGGTAATACAGAAATCATTGGACTAATTTTACTCGGTGTACTACTAATGATATTAGTGAACTATGTAGCCGCCCTACCAAATCCACCAATTGCATTTAAAGATATTTTACACAGCTGGCTATACACCAATGGCCTCCAACAAATCCAATGGCTAATTGGCGCGGGTCTCTTTATACTATTTATGCGTGCAAAGCCAATGGTACACAATAATATTACGGCTAAATTTATCCGCATCGCTGGCGCTTCTACTTTCAGCGTTTATTTATTACATGAACATAAGTTTTTATTACTATCAATCTACAATAACATCAATCACCTAATTAATCCCATTGTCGAAACTTGGCGTGGTAGCTTTAAGCTACTGGTGTTAGTTGGCGTCGGTATAGCTCTATTTAGCGCATGTACCGTGATAGCTATCATCTGTGATCATTTATTCGTCAATCAAGTTGTCAAAAAATTATTGTCGCTTAGGTTTATTAAACAGCTATGCGACAAAACCGACAACGTAGTCAACGCTTAGCTACAATCTTTAGTATTAGTATGTTATAATATATGAGACTAAATGGAGGATAGATGAGTTCTAAAATCAAGATACTAATAGCATGCCACAAACCAAGTGAGCTACCACATAACGACCTATTTTTACCGGTGCAAGTTGGTGCCGCTAAAGCATCTCGTAAGCTTGGTTTACAGCGTGATGACGATGGTGAAGATAATATTTCAGCTAAAAATGCCGGCTATTGTGAATTAACCGCCATTTATTGGGCATGGAAAAATCTTGATGCTGATTATTATGGGTTATTCCATTACCGTCGCTTTTACTCATTTGCTGATAAAAAGTTTCCTGTTAGCAACGACGGTCATATGATGATTCGTGCTAAAATTCTCTCGCCGGAGACCTTCTGCAAATATGGGCTAGAGGACGAAGCAGCTATGCGTCAACTGATTGAAGCAAACGACCTAATCGTTCACGATGCTCGCCCAGTACGAGGCATCCCAACTCCGGTCGGCATACCAGGTAGTACAGTCTACGAACATTACAAGCTCCATGACGGCACTATTATTAAGCTTAGTGATATCGACCAAATGCTCGATGTGACTAAGCAGCTCTATCCTAAAGTTTATCCTTATATTCAATCCTACATGCAGGGCCATACCTTCCTAGGCTACAACATGTTTATTATGCGCAAACGCTACTTTAAGGCCATGTGCGACTTTGAATTTACTATTCTCAGGAAGATGGAGGAACTACTTGCGCCCGATTTACCAAATCGTAGTATTAATGGCAACCGCATCTACGGCTACCTTGCTGAAATTTTAACCAGCGCATATATCTATTACATTATGAAAACTAACCCACAACTTAAGGTACAGCATTTACAAATGATTTACGCATTAAAGACCGACCCAATTACACCACTAAAGCCAATCGCCAAAGCAGTGCCAATTGTCATTAACTTCACTAGTGGCACTAAAGAGCAATCTTTTTACCTCGAAACTACTGTGCGCCAACTAATTAGCCAGCGCAAGCATTCACGTTACGACATTGTAATTGCCTATAAAGATAATTTACTATCATCTGTTCAGCAATCGCTACTAAAGAGCGCCAACAGTGATGTATCAATTCGTTTCGCTAACTTCGCAGACTTTATCGACCAATTGCAAGAAATCCGCGGTGAAGCAGCAACCGCCAACCTAAAAGCTGTATTACCGTATTTTCTTCCAGAATTTAATCGCGCCATCGTCCTCGATTGGCATACTTGGGTCAAAACTGACTTAGGCGAGTTAAATAATATTGACCTCGGTGACCATCCTTTGGCTGCAGCGCAAAACATTATGGACTATGGTTATCTCTACGACATTAACGCTAACCAGCCAGTTAGCAACGCCAATAAACTGGCTTACCTTAAGCTAGACCTCGACCATTACTTCAATACTGGTGTCATGTTGCTGGACCTCGCCAAACTCCGCAACCAACTCACACTCAATCAAACTGTCCGCACTAGTTGTCAGCTAGCCAACCAAAACGACAATGTAATTATGAACAGTTTCAAGTTATCACCACTCCTTCTTAACAGCACTTGGAACTACCAATTGCCAACCAATGAGGGCGTTGTGCATACCGTTAACTTTTTAGCGCCAGTTGACCTCGGGCAGGCCTGGAAAGCAATGAGTACCAATTATAAAATTGGCAAGTTCTATCCAGCAAACCTCACTACTGATTTTAGCTCGCCATTCTTGATAGAGTTTTATCACGCCATGCAGACCAGCATACTATGGCCACTCTTCTTGGCTGCACACGCCGGCCAACCAACCAAACCAGTTATTCATTACTCATGGCGCCATAAGTTAGCACCGACCGGTTCACGTCGTCGTGAATTTATCAAAAAACTTCTACCACGCGGTAGCAAGCGACGCGCTGTTATAGAAAAAACTTACCGTAAGCTAATAAGACGTGGCTAATAAATGCTAAATATCTTAAAAGTCTTCCATCGCCCCAAAGAAACTAATAAACCGCGCGACCTACGTTTTGAAATTTTACGCATTATCGCCATGTTTATGGTTGTGTTTTGCCATGCATTAAGTAACTCCGCCCTATCACACCCCAAGGGCGCTCTGATTAGTGCTACTTTTAGTTCACTATCAGACATTGGCAAAGTTGGAGTAGCTATCTTTTTTATCCTGACCGGCTATTTTTGTTGTCAACGCCAATTTAGTACCAAACACATCATCAAAACGTTCACGCATGTCTGGTGGTATGCCATAATGATGCTATTTATCTTCTTGACTGCCAGCAGACTAAACTTATTGCCCGACATCGCACAAACCGCCTTCGATAAGCTCAATACTTGGGGTATTGTATTATCCAGCATCTTGCCAATTTTATCTTATGGCCACTGGTTTATTATCAGCTATCTTATTTTATTGTTAGTATCGCCGATGCTCAATAAGTTTATTCAGCACTCCAACCGCAAACAACTCGGCTACCTCATTCTAACACTCAGTGCTGTGCATTTTATTAAGTACACTTTTGTACCCAATCCACAGCCGTATCTATTTTTTATAGTCTCGATCACCACTTACCTCATTGGTGCATGGATTAAACTATATGGCCACACCATCAAGCTAAAGACCTATCAGATTTGGCTATTAATTTGCGGTGGCTGCGCGTTGAATCTATTTATTCACTACCTCGCCAACCTGCCAATAGCACACAGTGGCGCTCTTGCCTACCTCGGGCTGCCCGAAATGACCATGAATTCTGGCGTAGCAACGGCAGAAAACTTCGTTGGCGCTGGTATCTTTATCTTATTCACCAGAATTAAACCGATATTATCCAACTCTATCTTCTGCAGGGTTACTAGATTAATCAGCACATCAGTACTCGGCATCTACCTTATTAGCGACAGCATGGTAATTCGCGATGCTTTATGGAAGAAAGTCGACCTATTAACTACCTTGTCCGTCAACGACGCCCCTTACATTAGGCTGCTGGCTCTCACCATTGCCAGCATGGCGGTCTTTATAATTTGTAATATTTTATCAATCATTTACGACCACCTAGTAGTTAATCACATGGTAAAACTCACCCTTAACACTAGTTCAGTCAAGCGCCTGTGCGCCAAACTCGATAACCTAGCTAGTGACTAAAAACACCCCTCAAATGAGGGGTAATTAAATTATGGTACACCCGATAGGATTCGAACCTACGACACCTGGTACCGGAAACCAGTGCTCTAATCCACTGAGCTACGGGTGCATAACCCCATTATACTACAGACTACTCAATTGCCGTAATCTCACCATCTTTAAGGTGTAACAAACGCTGGTTACGCGACCCGCGAAAACGCAAAGTTAAATCACGCTCCGGCAAGATAAACATTCCGTCAATCATCGCATCCAACGACTTAGTAAACTCCCACATCTCTGGACGTGCCCATTCACGCTGGTATTTGATATTCTCATAAGTAAACCCCGTAAACGACCAGATATTCCAGCCCATTTCGCGTCGCGCCCAGTCTGCGATTTCTTTACAGGCCTTTGCCTGCAGCATCGGTTCACCGCCGCTAAAAGTTAGGCCCGTCTGACCGCGCATTTTCTTAAGCTGTTCCTTCACCCAATCGATTTTTACCACCGTACCAGCTTGGTCGCTCCATGACTCCGGATTATGGCAACCCGGACAAGCGCGGTAGCACCCTTGACACCATACCACGGCGCGCAAGCCCGCACCATCAACGATTGAATCGCTCTGGATTGGGCCGGCTAGTAATATTTCATCGGGTGCTACTTCAATTGCCATAACTTAATTATACCTTAAAGTCGTTACGACTGCTGGTGGCCTTCTTTAGTTCACGGTCAGCCTTCTGACTCTTGGTGTACACGCCATTTAAGCTCGTTGAAACGGTGTGCTTGACGCGTGCAGCTTCCTCGGCGCGCTTCGCATCATTCCAGCGGTCAAGCGTACCCACCAAGTAACCCGTAATCCGGCGCAAGCGCTCAAAGCCAACTGGGCCATCCGACTCCTCACGGCCACAAGATGGACAAGTTGTACCCGAGATAATACCCGAAAAGCCACAGACTGGGTCAGAATCAACCGGATGGTTGACTGAGCCATAGCCCACGCCCTTCTCCTTCATGTGACGAATCACTGCTTCGAAGGCCTCGATATTCTGACTTGGGTCGCCATCAAGCTCAATGTAAGTGATATGCCCGCCTAGACATAGCGCGTGAAATGGCGCTTCCTTGTCGATTTTATCAAAAGCACTAATCTTGTAATACACTGGCACGTGGAACGAATTAGTATAAAACTCGCGGTCAGTTACGCCCTTGATTTTGCCATAGCGCTTTTGATCCATTTTTGTGAATCGTCCCGATAGCCCCTCGGCTGGCGTTGCAAACACACTAAAGTTGAGGTGATACTTATCTTCATACTCATTACACTTGTCGCGCATATGGCGCACAATTTCTAAGCCCTTCTGCTCCATTGCATCCGACTCACCATGATGGTGGCCTGTCATCGCCACCAAGGTCTCGGCTAGCCCGATAAAGCCAATTGTCATTGAACCGTGCTTGATGACCGACTCTACCTTATCATCCATACCCAGCTTATCGCTGCCCATCCAGTTGCCTTCGCCCATGAGGAATGGGAACTCGCGCACCAGCTTTTCCTTCTGGAAGTTATAGCGGTCCATCAGCTGCTCCGCCACCATATCCATCAAATTATCCAAATCATGATAAAATGCCTTCCAGTCGGCCATCTTACGCTCGCCAAGGCAAATACCGTGACGAATGCCAAGCCGTGGCAAGTTAATTGAAGTGTAAGACAAGTTGCCACGCTGACAAGCCGTACCATTCGACTCTGGGAAGATTGACTCAAACACACGCGTGCGGCAACCCATAGTAGCAATTTCACTACGGTAATCGTTCGGCCGATACCACTTTAAATTAAATGGCGCATCCAAGAACACAAAGTTCGGGAACAAGCGCTTAGCCGACACCTTCATTGACAATTTAAACAAGTCGTAATTTGGGTCTTCGGGGTTATAATTCACGCCCTCCTTCACCTTAAAAATGCTGATTGGGAAAATTGGCGTCTCGTGGTGACCAAGGCCAGCCTCAGTCGCCTTGAGCCACTGCTCAACTACCAACCGACCAGCTGGTGTCGTATCAGTACCAAAATTCAAACTTGTAAATGGCACCTGCGCACCGGCACGGCTATGCATGGTGTTGAGGTTATGCACCAGCCCTTCCATCGCCTGATAAGTCTGACGAATCGTATCCGCTTTAGCTAGTTTAAAGACTTTCGCTGGCAAACCCTTGATGACATCAGGATAATTTAGCTTGGCTAGTTCATCAGCCGCCACCGTCAAGTTCTGTTCCGTTAAATCATTATATTCATTTAAGATACGCTTAATGGACTTACGATAAGTCTTATTAACCCCAGGCGCCATCGCGTAATCAAAGTTCGGGATAGCTTGACCACCGTGCTGCTCGTTTTGGTTGGACTGTAGAATGATCGCACACAATGCCGCATAACTACCAATGCTATTTGGCGTCCTCAAGTAACCGTGGCCGGTCGAGAAACCGCCGTGGTCAAACAAAACGAGCGGGTCGGTCTGGCAACAAGTCAAGGTGCCCGTTGCATAAAAATCTAAGTCATGAATGTGGATGTCGCCGTCGTCGTGGGCATGGGCGTGGGCAGGTCGGAGGAGGCAAGCGCGAGCGTAGGCTTTACTGCCTTGCTGGCCAAACTGCAACATTTTACCCATGGCTGTATCGCCGTTCACATTCGCGTTCTCGCGCTTGATACTGCTTGAGTCCTTAGCGAGCGAGCCGGCAATGGTTCGATAGGCCTTCATTAACTGTACAATTAGCGCACTGATTTGATAAGCTTCATTATTAGCGACAAATTTATCTTCTTTCACCTCTGTTGTCTCTCGTGCTACCCGCTTCACACACCTTGGTTTTGCTTGTACAGTTTCCTTCATATTCCCCCATTCTTGACTTTTGATTATATTACACACGCTTTATCTTGCGTGTACTTATGATTTTAATACACTGTATATGGTGTAGTCAATATGCTTATGCGTGTAATATTTGCAACGAATTATAGTGATAGCATCGAAATTATGTTTGCTATTTTAAAATTTCCCTGCCATAATACAACTATATGAAGGGGCTAAGAGTTGAACATCTAAGCGTAGCAACCGTTGAAGGCAAGCCAATTTTTCGCGACGTCACGCTCGATTTTCAAGACAACGCTCGCTACGCCTTACTGGGCCGCAACGGTTCCGGCAAATCCACTCTAGTTAATGTCATCGCCGGTCACCCACACTACCAAATCACGGGTGGCAAAATTATCCTTGACGGCGAAGACATCACTCACCTCAAGGCCGACGAACGCGCTAAGCGCGGCATCTTCCTCGCCATGCAGTATCCAGCCGAAATTCCGGGCGTAAGTTATGCGAACTTTTTGCGCACCAGCCTCGCCAAACTAACCGATAACCAGTTTAACTTTCTCGAAGTGTTAGACCAGTTACAAACTGAGGCAGCCAACCTCGGCTTTCAGCACTTCGACTACAACCGCGACCTAAACGTCGGCTTTAGCGGCGGTGAAAAGAAGAAATCCGAGATTCTACAGATGCTAATCTTAAAGCCACGCTTCGCCTTCCTCGACGAACCAGACTCGGGCCTCGATAAAATCAGCGTCAAGTACTTAAGCGACCGCTTACGCGCGCTCGACTATCCAACTACATTAGTAATTATTTCACACCACGACCAACTTTTAGCAGCCGTACACCCAACCACCACTTACGACATGGAGCAATTTAATGCGGTTGCCTAACGGTCTCAGTGAAGACACTGTTCGCCAAATTAGTGCTCTCAAGCACGAACCTCAATGGATGCTCCGCCGCCGCTTACGCGCCTACCGTCAATTTATTAAAATGCCTATGCCGAAATTCGGCCCTAAACTAGACATCGATTTTGACAGCATTTGCTACTACGCCACCAAGTCTGATAAACCAACCACAGATTGGTCAGACTTGCCTTCTGATATCCGTCAAACTTACGACCAGATCGGCCTGCCTGAAGCTGAACAGAAATACCTCGCGGGGCTCGGCGCACAATACGACTCCACCATCGTCTACCAAAACCTCAAGGCAGAGTGGGAAAACATGGGCGTGGTCTTTCTTGACACTGACACCGCCCTGCAACGTTACCCGGAATTATTTAAAAAATATTTTGGCACCGTCATACCCGCCAGCGACAACAAGTTCGCCGCGCTCAACACTGCCGTTTGGAGTGGTGGTAGCTTTATTTATGTCCCACCGCACGTCAAATTAACCATTCCACTCCAAGCTTACTTTCGCATCAACATCGCTAATCTCGGTCAATTCGAACGCACCTTAATTATTGCCGACGAAGGTGCCGAAGTGCAATACGTCGAAGGCTGCACCGCACCAATTTACACAACCGATTCGCTTCACGCTGCTGTGGTAGAAGTAGTTGCTTTAGCTGGCTCACGCGTCCGTTACACCACCATTCAAAACTGGTCTACCAACGTTCTCAATCTCACCACCCAGCGCATGCATATTTACGGCGATGCCCTCGGCGAATGGATTGATGGCAACATTGGTTCCAAAATCACTATGAAGTATCCATCTGTTGTCTTACTTGAGCCGGGGGCGCGTGGTGACATCTTATCCCTAGGCGTAGCTAAAACTGGCCAGAATCAAGACAACGGCGGCAAAGCGATTCACTTAGCACCGCACACTTCTTCTACTATTATCGCTAAATCAATCTCGCTGGGTGGCGGCATTTGCTCATATCGCGGCAAAATTTATATTGACCAAGCAGCCGCCGACGCTAAAACCTCCACAAAATGCGACGCCCTCCTGATGGATGCGCAAAGTGTATCTAATACCTTTCCGAAAAATATTATTGAGCGGCCAGACGCACAAATCGCCCACGAAGCCACTGTTAGCAAAGTTAGCGAAGAACAATTATTCTATATGATGAGTCGTGGCATCGACGAAGATGAAGCCACCGGGCTAATCGTCAACGGCTTTGTCGACCCAATTGTCAAAAACCTGCCAATGGAGTACGCTGTGGAGCTAAATCGCCTAATTAACCTCAGTATGGAGGGTTCGGTGGGATGAAATATATCACTAAATCTATTACGCGCGACTTCACGCAAAAATATTTAATTGAGACCGACACCAGTTGCGCCTTTAAGTTTAACTTTTATCATAAAAAACCGGGGCTGCGCTCGCGCATCCAAATTTTAATTATCGCGAGCGGTGAAGCCAAAGTGCGTGCCGACGCCACCATCACCATCACGCCAACCGCGCCCCACTCCGACGCTTGGCTTGAAATTCACGTTATCACGCGCGACCGCGCCACCGTAGAGGCCGCGCCGAATCTCGAAATCAACAATGACGCTGTCAAAGCCGGCCATGCCCTCAGCACAAAATACATTTCAGAAGATGAATTGTTTTACCTCATGAGTCGTGGTTTATCGCGCACGGCGGCCGAGAATTTAATGCTCGATGGTATCGCAGCGCCGTACCGCAAGGAGGGGATTAAATTAAATGAATCGTAGCGACTTCCCCTATTTTTCCAAAACCCGCCCAATTTACCTCGACAGCGCAGCCACTAGCCTCAAACCCGCGGTAGTAATTGATGCTATCACTAGTTATTACACCGACCCGGCCAACATTGGCCGCTCCAATTATACTAGGGCGGGTGAGGTGACAGCGCAATTTACTGCCGCTCGTGCCACTGTGGCGCATTTAATTAACTGCCGCCCCGATGAAATTATCTTCACCAGCTCCGCCACTGCCAGTTTGAATACCGTTATGCACTTTTTACAGCCCATAGTTGGCGCTCAAGATACCATTGCGCTAACACCTTACGAGCATAATTCCAATTACTTACCTTGGGCACA
This sequence comes from uncultured Candidatus Saccharibacteria bacterium, assembly GCA_947253285.1. Classification (GTDB taxonomy): domain Bacteria; phylum Patescibacteriota; class Saccharimonadia; order Saccharimonadales; family Saccharimonadaceae; genus Nanoperiomorbus. The sequence continues at coordinate 80,727 of CAMXXV010000002.1, forward strand.
TTTAGCTCACACATCAGATTGTAAATTAAACTTTTTGGCGCACGACCAACCAACTTGCCCGCCACAAACTAAATTATTTTCCTATGCCTTGGCAGACAATGTAACCGGCTGCCAACATCACTTTCCACAATTTATCAAAGCCGTCCATCAAGCAGGTGGCTGGGTAGCAATCGATGCCAGCCAAGCCATTGGCCATTATCCGGTCGACGTCAAGCAACTCGACTGCGATTTTCTCGCCTTCAGCGGGCACAAACTCTACGCGCCCACTGGTATTGGTGTACTCTATGTGCGACGTGAATTGCAAGCCAAGCTCACGCCAGTAGCCTTCGGCAGCGAAACCTTTAGCCAACTTGACCCAGTTCACCACCAATTCACTTTACTCGATACACCCGCCAAATTCGAACCCGGCACGCCCCACATTGCCGGCGCCATCGGTCTCGCCGCCGCCATCGATTACCTCAATAATATCGGGTGGGATAATATCACTACGCATTTTCAAACGCTTAAAAACACCGTAAGAGAACAACTCGCCGCGCACGACCTCGCGCGCTACTGCGTAGGGTATTCCGGCACAATGCTTAGCCTAGCAAAACTACACCTCAGTCCGCACGACATTACCATGCTACTGAGTGATAACTACCACATCAACACTCGCGGTGGTCACCTCTGTAACGACCTCTATTTACAACATCTCAATTTACCATCCGGCGTCGTGCGCGCCTCATTTGGCATCTACACTACTAGTGAAGAAATAGCACAATTTTACGCCGCCTACTCAGCCGTAATCGAGGAGCTAGCGTGAGTCAGCCCTTGCTTGACGAAATTTTGTTCCGCTCCAAGCACCCCAGCTACCGGACTCTGCCCAGTAACCAAGCTGGTTTGACCATCTGCACTGTTCGGGCGGAGCACCGGTCCTGCGGTGACAGCTTGACGCTGACGTTTTACTTGCGGGATGGCATCGTCAACTACGGCGTGATTAGTGGTAACCTCTGTGCGATTGCGAACTGCGGGGCTGAGCTGCTGGTCGAGCGGGCGCGCGGTAGGTCGCTCGCTAGTCTTAGCAACCTCAGCGCCACTGACTTGCTGGCTGGTCTCCAATTTGACGCTACTAGCCTGCTCGCTAATCCGGTTCGGCTGCGCTGCTTTGAGCTGGGGCTGCAAGCGCTGCGGAGCCGTTAATAGCGGCACCACAACATTCTTTCCACCCACCGGCCAAGCCCAAAGCGTATTTTTACCACCATAATTATTACTATTGTCTATAGAGTACATACTGTTAAGACGCCAACCGCGCCGACGTATCATCCAACTATTACGTAGAATGCGTGTATCGTATATAATGTCATCATTATTACCGAATTTCTGGCTAGCCAATAATTCATGTAATGCCTGTCCACCGCAAGTCTCAAAGTTACAATTATTCATAAAATTCTTAGTAATCAATGCACTTTGTTGGTCGGTTGTATGATTATCGATATCATAATGACTAGCCCATGGCATACCCTCATAATCCATGTTATACTTCGCTGCCACTAGATAATCACCGTCACTCTCGCTCAATTTTGCACCCCAACAGCCATTATCGTCTGCCGCCAAGCAGCTAGCACGTAGTTGCTTAAGATTATTAAATTGATTCACCCCATAACGACTCATTGCCAAGTAAAGCATGGCTCCCCAATCATTATTGTTAAGCCAATGCCGGTTTATCTTAAAATTATGCGCCGCTCGGTATAAATCATTTAAATCACCAGCGCCAATCGAAACATCGTCACTCAGCCAAATACCATCAAACAATGTACTTTGCTGCAAAAATGCTGGTGGAGTCGCCCAAGGCTGCTTTGGATTGCAATCCTTCAAGTAATCTTTAGGCTCATTAGAGTTAGAACAAGTTGGCGACGGCTTTCTAAACTCATTCTGCGTAAAGTCTACTGTGAAGCTATAGCTATTACCATGAGGTGACATTGGTTTATCTACCGCGTCACGGCGTTGCACCTTGTAATTATACCGCGGAATATACGACCAATGTCTAATGTAATCGCTTTTAGTAAGCACTATACCCGGCTGATTAAGTATCCGATATTTTTCCCTTGGCACCTCTACTATATTTGCCCAGTGCTTCTTACCGTAATCATACCACTCACCAAATTGGCTATCATCGCTAGCGTCATCAGCTACTACCGCCCAAGCGCCTTCACTACTCGGCATCACGGGAATAAATTTCGTATCATTCGACTGCGGCAGGACAACTTTGCATTTATTAAATTCACTATTACCCGACACGCAATCACCCTGTGGCCAAATCACCAGCGGCTTCGGAATTTTATACGACTTATTTGCAAAATATACCGTCGCAAAATAACGTCCCGCCGATAGATTACCAAAATCAAATGTTATACTGGTGCCGTCACTATTATCACCTATACTCTCTTCTTTAGTGCGACTAACAATAGATTTACCTGACTGGTCAAATAGTTCAACTGATTTAATACCAAATAAATTCTCGCCCTTAACGCTAGCCTGCACATCATCGCCATCACGATATTCCCAACTACTCATTTTATCTTCTACTACCGGCTCGGGCGCAGGCTTAGCAGTAATTGTATACTGTACTTTGCCACTATAATTGCCTGCCGGCAAATCAGCTTTTGGCCTAGCCTCGTACTTTACCGTCACCGGCTGATTAGTCTCACTGTTAATTACGCCTTCGCTCTTCAGCTGATTACTATTGCCCTCTAGATAGCCCCAAACGTTATTTGTTTGGTTCTTGTCTGTCGCTAGGTCTATATGATGTTTATTATCAAGAGTAAGTTTCTCTAGCTTCAAACTCAGTTGATAACCATACTGACACCCACCCCTCGGTGTAATTTTACTACTCGCCTGATATTTATTACCATCTACATGCTTTAGCTGCACTGTAGGCTCTAACTCCAACCCTACGTTGTCTGCCGCCTTCGCGTTACTCGCTAAAACTACCGTCAAAATAATTACACTAACCGCCGCGACTGCCCATCGAAAAACGTGGTTCATGATAACTCCAATGTGATTTAATATTTTTATTTAAATAATTATGTTTCCATTATAGCGCGAGAAATTTAAAATAAAACACTAGACAAAACAAAAATAGTGTGATACTATTGTAGTCGTTAAGGGTTGATAGCTCAGTTGGTAGAGCACGGGCCTCTTAAGCCTGGTGTCGAGGGTTCGAGCCCCTCTCAACCCACCAGATTTTATGCGACCATTTGGTCGCTTTTTTGTTTGTCGCCAGTAAAATACGGCTTGTGTTATAATTAGACTATGAAAGTTGTTCGCCGACTTACTATCTTTGGAGCTGCACTTATCACCCTAGCCAGTGCCGCACAAATCTGGCTGAGTATCAACCCAGCTACCTCTAATCTCAATCAACTCATTCAACGCATTAAATTTAATGATACGGGTGTAAGTATTAGTGTTGACCTATTTAACCAAGTTACACTAAGCAATATTATTACCGGTCTTTGCGTTATCTTATTGCTCGCCGCTGTAACTGGCTTTAAATCAATTGCTTGGCTGGCAATCGTCTGTCACATTCTCGTCATAGCCTTCATTATTTTTATAACCAACTCAAATCTCGATAGCTTAATCAGCCCGCACGCTGGTTGGGGCATCTGGCTCGCCATTTTGAGTATTTTTGTCACTCTAGTGGCTCTATTTTGGCCAAAACTTAAAGCACCAGACCCCAAATAACTGTGGTATAATAAGCTTATGCAACCAGACTACTTAATTCGGCTGGGTGAACTAATTAAATGGCACCGCTTGCGCTGCGGTCTAACGCAAAAAGAACTCGCAATGCAGCTTGGCACTAGTCAATCAACAGTTAATCGCATTGAACAAGGCAGGCAAAACGTCAGTTTACGTTGCGTTGCACGCCTCAGTGATATTCTCAATGCTTCATTACTTAACATCATGCCAAAAACGCGCCTCGATTTGCAATTGCAGGGCGGCAGCATTATTGATACCACTATTACTATAGAGCCAATTCGCACTGATGAATTAGCGCCTTGGCTTAATTTAGCTAGCCAGCTCGGCGTTGCAGTCTGCCCACAACCCAGCACTACACCAGACCAGTTTAAGCTCGATTTCGCGATTCGCTTGCCACTTACCATCACACCTCAGTTTGACACCACCACTGCAGCAGGTTGTCTGGGCGCCGTCTTGGTTGCGCTCTCACAGCATACGCCAACTAAATTTATCGATTATTGGCAAGTCAATGCAGCAAATCGCCCAATTTATCATCAACTAAAAAATCTTGGCGCGCATATTGAAATATTACGCAGCATCTGATATTATAATAGTGATGGCGTCTGTAGCTCAGCTTGGTTAGAGCGTCTGTTTGTGGCACAGAAGGTCGTAGGTTCGAGTCCTGTTAGACGCCCCATGAAATTATTACCCTCCTTACGGAGGGTATTTTAGTTGGCCAATTGATTAGCTAATTAGTTACGTGATAGTTGCCGTATTTATTGATTGCCGTCTGGCAAGCGCCCCAGAGGCCAAGATTTGCGCCATGTGCCCGCTGCTCAGCCGCCGCAAATGCATCCTTATACTTAAACTGTTGGTGATTAAAGACATAGAGCATGCCATAACCCAGCTCAATTAATTTCTGGTTATAGTTTGTACCATCCTCAAGGATAATGTAGCGCAGTGGTCGGCCGTAACGGTCTAAATCACCCGAAGCTGGGTCGGTTTCCACATACACGCTCTGGCCAAGCAGCTGCTTGGTATAGTTTGACGCCTCTTTACCATAACATTGTTTCTTAATAGTGCTCTCTGGCGTATCTACACCCACCAAGCGCACCCGCGTTGGCAGACAATCCACCGTCAACGTATCACCATCGGAGACATGAGTAACACGGCAATGTGGTAAACTGCGGTAGCCACCGCCATTACTTGACTGGTTAGCTGGCTTAGCTGAATGATTTACTGGTGGTTTAGCTGGTGCCACAGCAGGCTTAGTATCCGGTTTCGCTGGATTACTAGCTTTATCATCGGCTGGCTTGTTATCGGATTTGTTATCTGGTTGATTAGCCGGAGCTTGGTTCTGGTTCTGATTTGAATTATTATCAGAATTCGGCTTCACATCTGACCGCTGCGCTACCTGAGTATTTGGCGCTTTTGTAGTATTTTGAACATTAGTATGCTGTTGCTTTTGGCCAAGTGCAGCCATTACTATCACAGCCACCACAATCCACACGATAGTTTTTCGCGACAACTTACGGTGTTTCTTTACCGGATTAGGATTAGAATTAGAATCTAGATTCGGATCACTTTGTTTTAACTGCGGTTCGTCGTTCATGTTTACCCCCCCCAAAAAAATAATACCTGGTACCTCAGGAGGGATTCGAACCCCCGACACGATGGATAGAAGCCACCTGCTCTAATCCCCTGAGCTACTGAGGCAAATAATATTGGTGCGGGTGGAGAGAGTCGAACTCTCGTCGCAAGTTTGGAAAACTCGTATATTAACCGTTATACGACACCCGCGTCATACTAATTATACCATAGAATTACTGCGTCTTATCAAGACTGGCTTGAATATCCGCTGCCCGTAGCATAATACCAGCGCCAGGCACCAACTCACCAGTCAACATCTTTTCCGCCACAATGTTTTCCACAGTCTTTTGTACAATACGACGCATCGGACGTGCACCAAGACGCGGGTCATAGCCAGCGTCAACTAGCAAGCGCTGGCCTTCTTCGTCTACTGCTACGGCAATTTTTTGCGTCTCAAGATTCTTATTAATACCCTTTAGAATCAAATTCACCACCTGCAACAACTCATCCTTAGTTAGCGGGCGGAAGACTGCAATTTCATCAAAACGGTTCAGGAATTCCGGCTTGAACTCACCAGAATTAATGATCTGGTCTTGAATCTGACTTGAGAACTGTTCAATTTGATAGCCCGCCTCAATATATTGACGAATCAAATCCGCGCCAGCATTAGATGTAGCAATCACAATCGTATCACGAAAACTAATTTCACGGTTATTAATATCACGTAATACACCTTCATCTAGCACCTGTAGTAAGGTGGTGAGTACATTTGGATGTGCCTTCTCAATTTCATCGAGTAACACCACACTAAACGGGTTCTTTTGTACCTGCGCCGATAACGAATTAACATTCGTCGCACCATCGGCAATTAGGCGCGCTACATCATCCGCGCGCACGTATTCGTTCAAGTCGATGCGTACCATGTGGTCTTCGCCACCAAAATAAACTGCTGCCAGCGACTTCGCTAGCTCGGTTTTACCCACACCAGTTGGACCAAGGAAGAGGAAGGTACCAATTGGACGGTTTTCATTCCGTACGCCCGCACGCGCCCGACGCAAAGCTGAAGCCACCGCCGTCACGGCATTTTTCTGGTTAATCATCCGCTGGTGAATTAGATCTTCTAGATTTAGCAGGCGTTCACGCTCAGCTTGGTCATCACCATAAGTTAAATCACCACCCACTTTAATACCCAAAGTTTTCTCAATCGTTGCCGCAATCGACTTAGCACTCACCACGCCATTCACCGCCTGCTGCATCGACTGTTCTAGTAACTGCACCGACTTACGCGGCTGTGCCACATCATAAATATAACGGTCACTAAGCCGGATTGCCTCAGTTAACGCCTGATACATAATCACTCCATGCGAACGATATTCTAGCCGTACCGCATTATCTTCCAAAACACGCATAGTTTCCTCGGCGCTAGCTGGTTGTACCTCAATGCGGTTTAATGAATTGGCGAACGCCGGCTTAGCTTTAGCAATTTGCAAGAAGCGCTGACGATTCATCGACATAATCAACTTTATGCCGCTACCATCAATTGCTGGCTGCAACAGAGTACTAATGTCAACCGACCCTGTGCCATCCTCGAAGAATAGTTCAGCATTATCAAGGAATAAAATAATATTCTTTGCGTGATAGGCCTCAACTAACAGGTGATTGATGAGATTCTCAATTTCACCCCGCCCCGACGCCGCCGAAAGAATCGCGGAAGCGTCTAGCGAAAACACTTGGTTGAACTTTAGGCTATTTGGCACCTTAGCACCGGCATCCATCAAAATATCGGCAAATTTATCTACTATCGCCGACTTGCCCGCACCAAATGGTCCGATTAGTGCCACATTTTGACGCCCCGACATCGACAAACTACTTAGCATATTATCAATAATCTGCCGGTTACTCTCTAGTTCTGAATTACCCGACCCGTGCGTACTATATTGCGCGCTCAGGTTCATACCAAAGTGCTGCAGTAGCGGAATATAGCCAAATGACCAGTCACGCGCCACACCCCCAGTAAAGCGTGGTTTCTTTTGCTGTTCAATTAAATAGCTAACATGTTCGTACCACTCTACTACTTTCTTTAAATCTTGATAATCCACATGATGCGTCCGTAAAATATCTTCTACGCCGGGAGAATTCAATAAAATAGCCGCTATCGCTACTGGCGCCGTTACAACATCACTATGTTCACTTAATCCTCGCCAAATGTCACCCATAGTCTGGTACACTACTCCAATTTGAGCGGCGTCATTGCTGACCAAACTCTGTAATAACTTTGGGTCAACCCCCAAACGACTTGAAATAAAGTAGCCGCCCCGTGCTTCAAGCGCTGCTTGATATAACGTTAGTGGTGTTATATTACTACCTAATTTACCAAGGATATCTGCGCTTAGGTAATCGTCAACTCTTTGTCCACCCTGATTTACTTTAATATGCATCAAATCAAAGTAAACCCAGAAGGTTAGCACTAGTGCCCACCAGCCCAAAGATTCCACTAGCCAAGCTACCGCCTGCCCCATCAAAAACAGTAGAACGCCCAGAGAACATAACAATACTGTTGCCACAATTGAGACAATTTTTAGCCACGCACCATTACGCTCATAAAAACGAGCCTTATTACTACGAATTGAATGATAATCTAAATTAGCTTCCATGGTGCCCCCACTGCCACAGTTAGAATTAGACCAAACACCGGCGATAACGGCAACATTGGCCAAATTGCCAAACAAATTATGCCAAAGATTAGCCTAAATAATAAACAAACCGTGCCACCAATGATGGTCATTAAGCGCACCACTGCACCAATAGAGCGGCTGATTAATTTATCGATAAATAAATTAAATTTTCCACCCGCTTCACGGCTAGTCTCATCTGACCCAATCTGACGAAATGGTGAAAATAACGTCTTTAATAATAAGCCAATACTAAAATAATCCGCTGTCACACGCAGCCCTAGCAACTGACGATTAAGTACACTCTGCCAGCCTGCGCCATACCACCATTTTAGTAGCCCAATAAAGATCATGCTTTTATTATAGCAGATTATTTAGATAAATTGTGGTATAATAGAAATAATTACGAGCAAAAGGAGAATAATTAATGTCAGGACACAGTAAGTGGGAAACCACAAAACGCCAGAAGGCTGCCGAAGACGCAAAGCGTGGCGCCGCCTTCACCAAGCTAAGCAACATGATTGCCATTGCCGCTCGTGGTGGTTCTGACCCAAGCATGAATCCAAGCCTCGCTATGGCCATCGATAAAGCCAAGCACGCCTCCATGCCTGCGTCAACCATCCAGCGTGCTATTGCGCGCGGTGCCGACAAAAACGCTGCTGCACTAGAGGAAGTTGTTTATGAGGCCTACGGTCCTGGTGGCACCGGTATTATTATTGAAGCCGCCACCGATAACCGCAACCGCACCTTCCCAGATGTTAAAACCACCCTTAATAAAAACGGTGGTTCAATTGCTGCGCCGGGTTCGGTGCTATTCCAGTTCGACCACAAGGGTGTGATTGAAATCAACGCAACGGGCGACGATAATTTGATGACCGTACTAGATGCCGGCGCCGAAGACGCCCAAGAAGTTGATGGTGAAATTGTCGCCTATACCGACATGAAGGATTTGCATAAGGTACGTCAAGCTGTAATTGATGCTGGCCTCGAAGTAACTGATGCTGGTCTTAAGTATGTCGCCAAAGAACCTGTCACCGTCAGTGACCCTGAAGTCGCTCGCAAGGTCATTAAATTGCTTGATACCCTCGACGATATGGATGATGTGACAGAAATTCACACAAATGCTGACATTGTCGCAGAAGTGTGATATAATAGGATTGTTGGTTCATTAAACCAGTGAACTAACAGTCCATAACGGGGTGTAGCTCAGTTTGGCTAGAGCGCGCGCTTTGGGAGCGTGAGGTCGTCCGTTCGAGTCGGATCACCCCGACCACAAGAAATTATTTAAACAATTGAGACTTAGGGTGGAAATATCTAAAAAGCACTTGGCCGATTTGCGCCAATTTAGTACTAAGACTAACACCTATGCCAAGAAACACTTGGTTGGTATTTCGATTTGCCTAGCAATCATGTCAGTTTTTGTGATATCGATTGCCTCTTTTGTTTTTTATTACAACGACAAAGCCGCTCCCGGAACCACTATCGCTGGCAAAAACGTCGGTGGCCAGACTCACGACCAAATCATTAAAACAATCGATGGTCTAATTAAAAATTTTCATTTAAGTATTGACTACCAAAATAAGTCAGTCGACTCCGCTAGCAGCGATTTTGGCATTCAAGTAGATACCAACGCTATTGCCAACAAAGCAGTTCAAACCGGCCGACACAACCTCTTCGGCAGCTTAATTAGCCCGCAGAATTTCGGTCTTGACAGTAAAATTAATAAAGACGCCATTAAAGCCTTTATTACCAAAAGTTTTCCTGAATTAAGCACCAATCCAGTTGATACCACAATTAAATTTAACGCCAAGGCTGGACGCTATGACCTAATTCCCGGCGGCGTTGGCCGTTCAGTACAACTTAAACCATTGTATAGCGCAATTCTCACTTTAGCTGAACAGCCACACGCTGCTACTTATCAGCTCACCATCAATCACGATAAGCCGCAAATTTTTGACACCAATGTTAAACCAGTCGTAGATAAATTAAATAAAGCTATCGCCAGTCGCATTAATGTTACAAATGACGGTCGCACTTTGCGCTCCACTACACCACGCGATTATGCCAATTGGGTCAAATTAACACCGAATAAAGAACTTCACACCTACGATGTATCGTATGATGATAAAAAAATCGCTGACTGGGTAAATGATATTGCGGGTCGTTTACCAGGGCGACCGATTAATGCCAAAGCTATTACAAGCGAAACAGGCGACGTCTACAAAATAATCAGCCCTGGCAAGCGCGGCCAATTACCAACCAACCTCGATGTCGTCATTCGTGGTGTTCAAGCTGCCGCCAAGGGCCACATTAAAGACCGTAACTTTGACGTTGTTACACAAGATTCTGACTTCCAAACCGATGGCATTGTTGCACCGGGCGGGCACTGGGCTGAAGCCACGATGGGCGACTACACAGTTCGCCTCTATGATGGTGCCAATGTTGCTTGGAGTACCAATAGCACTTCACATGGCAAGCCAGATAGTCCAACCCCAACTGGCATTTTTCACGTCACCAACAAGGTACGCGGGCCAAAGTGCATGCCTAACCCACCAGCCAAAGACCCACTTTGCAACATTAATTATGTCACCTACTTCACCAATCAAGGTCACGCCTTCCACGAAGCTTGGTGGCTTCGCGCCGGCAACACGCGCGCTCGCATTTCACACGGTTGTATCAACATGTTGAAAGAAGAAGCGCATAAGGTCTTCGATTGGCTCAGCGTTGGCTCGCTCGTCTATATTCACTAATTATTGCACTACATTGTCGGTAAAATAATTGTGTTTGGTCAGGTATTTAAGATACGCGCCGAGCGCTACCAGTCCAACATAAAAGGCTACACTCAAAAGTAAATCCATCTTAAAGTGTATCTGTCCGCCTAAACTGGCGCACCAATCAGTTACGCCAATAACCCAGCTCAAGAGACAATGTGCTGGCCAAGCTAACCACTGCGCAATAGCCAGCGGCAAAATAAAGCCTGCTACGCCCGCCGTAAACGCAAGTAACATCGCTAGCGGAATCAATGGCACCACTAAAATGTTTGAAACTAATCCCATCAATGGCAAAATATTAGTAAGATATAAAATCACCGGCAATGTCACAGCTTGAGCACAAAGTGTCTCCACTACCACTTGGCTAAGCGACTGCGCCCACTTACGATAGCGCCCCACCACCTCTTTAAACACTGCATTAACGAGTGGCGCCAAAAGTAAGACGCCGCCAAACGACAAAAACGACAGTTGCCAACCAATGTCTTGTAGCTGCCACGGATCAACCAGCACCGTCATTGCCGCGACCAGCGCCAAAATCACCGCCGGATGAAAGCGTCGTCCCACGTACCACGCAAGCAAACTCAACCCCGCCACCAAACTGGCGCGCCAAAGCGAAGCGTTGAGCCCCGCTAATAAATCAAATAAAATAATTAACCCACCGGCTAACAGCAGCGATAGCAACCGTCGCTCCGCAAATAGCCGCCGCGCAAAACGCACAATAATCGTCAAATTATAGCCACTCGCCACCAAAATATGCGTTAGCGCCGCAATCACAAAGGCACTTTTTAGCTCACCACTCAAATCCGCCTGCTCACCCAACAAAATACCAGCCGCCAACGCCGCTTCGTCAGGTGAAAATAGCTGCTTCAATCGGTCGCTAAACTGGTCACGGAGCTTCACTAAATTCCATTTCGGCTCTTGTCGCCAATTTAAGTTACCCTTAATTGACGCCGCATAAGCACCAAACCCCTGAAACACATGCCCCTTCACCTCAATTAAGTCGCCACGCCGCACTATTGTATTTACCGGTAACCCCACATAAACACGTCCCGCCACCCACCGGCCACGCAGTCGTACCTCGGTTAGCGTCAAGCTAGTCTGCTCACTTTGCTGGTCTGGGTCGGTCGCCACCACGCCCTGCACTACCGCCACGCGCTTCACGACAGTCCGCCACACTGTTAGTTGTCCTTGACTGATTAAGCCACGCCCGCCGCCAATCAGCATACCACCAAACAACGCCACCGGCACCAAATAGCGGTAGCTCCGCCAACCGACCAGCGCAAATAGCGCCACGCCTATTACAACCAAGCTCGCACCAATGTTATTAAAACTCGCTGCCGTCCAACGCCAGTTCACTATAATACCAAGCCACGCGCCCAGCAGTATACCACAAGCCAGCGCTAACACCTGCCACACCACATGCACTCGCTCGCCCGCCCAATTCATACCCCTATTTTACCACCTTGACAGCACCAGAGTCTTGCGCTAAAATTAAGTTGTTGGGTCGATAGCTCAGTTGGTAGAGCACGGGCCTTTTAAGCCTGGTGTCGCGGGTTCGAGACCCGCTCGACCCACCAAACTTTTTTCACCCGTTATGGGTGTTTTTTGTTACCTAAGCAAACTAGGGTATAATAATTTTATGAACGACCAAATTACTCGCTGGCTTGGCACGGGCGCCATCAATATCTTCGGCGCACCATTAGCTGGCAAAGATACACTCGGGCTTAAGCTCACCAACCTATTCAACGCCCAATTCATTAGTAGTGGCGACCTAGTGCGCGCCGCCGCAGCACATAATAACAGCCCTAAAATTCAAGAAGCAGCTAAAACTAATGCGCAAGGTATTTTAACTCCCACTAAAGAATTCCAAGAATTAATCATCCCTTATCTCAAATCTACCGATTTTGATGGCAAGCCACTAATTTTAAGTTCCGTTGGCCGCTGGTATGGCGAAGAGGTTCCGGTTATGGCGGCGCTCGAAGAATCACATCACCCACTCAAGGCCGTCATCATCCTTGACTTGCCGGAAGCAATTATTCGCGAACGCTGGGCCTACGCGCAAGCACACCCGCGTAACGGTGGCCGCGCCGACGACCAAAATATCGCCACTTTAGAGCGCCGACTTGATGAATTTAGCGCTAAAACGCAGCCTGTTCTCGATAAATTTGACCGACTCGGAATCAGCATCCACATCAATAGCAACCGTCCCGAGCCAGAAGTACTTGAAGACACCATTGCGCAGCTCGCCGCTTTTGCCGCTAGCCACTAGTCTAGTGCACAAAGCCTAATCGTCGTCGCGCTTCAACATCACCATAAACGCATCGGCAGGAATATCCACCTTGCCGAAGCGCTTCATGCGCTTCTTACCTCTAGCCTGCTTGGCTAGTAATTTCTTTTTACGCGACACATCACCACCGTACAACGGACCAGTCACATCTTTACGATACGACGACAAATCTTCACGGGCAATAAACTTACCACCAATTGCTGCTTGTAAGCTCACCGCAAACTGCTGTCGCGGAATTACTTCCTTCAACTTCTTACAAACTTCCCGCCCTAAGCGCGCCGACTCACTACGATGACACATCAAGCTAAGCGCCGATATCATCTCACCTGCCACATAAAAGTCCACTCGCACCAAGTCTTCCGTGCGGTAGCCAATTAAATCATAATTAAACGTGCCATAGCCCGCCGTCGCTGACTTTAATTGGTCATAAAAGTCCGTCAGCAAGTTTGCCATTGGCGCCTCAAAGTCAATCACCGCTCGGTCGCCGATATAGCTCACGTTCTTTTGCAAACCGCGCTTCTGCACCACCAGCTGAATAATCGTACCCACATATTCCTTGGGCGCCACTAATTCACCACCAATCCACGGCTCGGCAATCTCAGCCACTAATGACCGGTCAGGCAAATCACTAGCCGACTCGATATCCAATTCTTCCCCATTATTAAGCAATACATGATAATTTGTCGACGGGTTCGTAACAATCAAATCAAGATTATATTCGCGCTCCAAACGTTCGCGCACAATATCCATATGGAGCAAACCAAGAAAGCCCAGTCGCAAGCCAAACCCCAACACTGGCGAGTTCTCCGGTGTGTAGCGAAGTACCGAGTCACTCAACGCTAGTTTTTCCACGTCATCCTTCAACTCCTGATAATATTCATTTGAGGTCGGGAAAAATCCGGCATACACAAACGGCTTTACTTCCTTGTAGCCCGGTAACGGCGTCACATTCGGGCAACTCACCTCGCCCCGCTCTTCCACTACCTCAGACTTCAGTATCACCGTGTCGCCAACCCGCGCCTCGCGCGTAGTCTTTAAATTGGTTACAATATAACCAATTTCACTGGTATTCAGGGCGTCATCCGGCTTCATATCCGGCGCCAAGTGTCCTACTTCTAGTGCTAAAGCATTCGCTCCAGTCGCCATCATATGAATTGCTGCCGACTTCGGCAACTTACCGTCCACAACGCGCACGTAAAGCACTACACCACGATAATCATCATAATAACTATCAAAAATCAAAGCACGCAACGGCTGGTCAGGCTGACTAGTTGGCGCCGGCACCTGCGCAATAATGGCATCCATCACCGCCGCTACATTCTCGCCCGTCTTGGCACTCACCTTGATAATATCCGACTCGTCGCAGCCGAGCAAATTAACAATTTCTGCCGACACCTTTGGTACATCCGAGGCGGGCAGATCGATTTTATTTAGCACTGGGATAATCGTCAACCCAGCATCCATTGCCAAATAAACATTAGTCAGTGTCTGCGCCTGCACACCCTGCGTGGCATCCACCACCAACACCGCGCCTTCCACTGCCGCGAGCGAACGCGACACCTCGTATGAAAAGTCCACGTGCCCCGGTGTGTCAATCAAATTAAGGTCGTAACCTTTGTAATGCATGCGTACCGGCGACAACTTAATTGTAATACCCTTCTCACGCTCCAAATCCATTGAGTCAAGCAGCTGCGACTTCATGTCACGCTTACTCACCGTGCCGCTGAGCTCCATCATCCGGTCAGCTAACGTTGACTTACCGTGGTCGATATGGGCAATAATACAAAAATTCCGAATCGAATCCATTATTTTACCAACATCCTTCTCAACAAAAGCTTACGGATATAACGAATTACCGGCACAATCTCTTCAATGCGTAATAGATACGACGCAGCGCCATAGACCACGCCCGACACCATCATGATTAGCAGCAACGGGAAGATTACCATTAGCATATTCTGATTTTCAAAGCGCAAATTAAAGATTCGTACCATCAGGTAAGTTACTACACCCATTGCCACCGTAGCGGCCACCATCTTAAAAATCGCCAACCAGAATTTGTGCGTAAATAGGTTAGGCACCTTACGCAAAATCAACACAAACAACGCTACTAATTCTAGCAGTGCCCAAATCACCTGCGCCCATGCAACGCCCATAATGCCACTATGTAAACCAAATACAAACCATAATTCCAACGCCACTGAAATCGAAAGTGTCACCAAAGAGACTCGAAACGGTGTCTTGGTATCTTGAAAGGCATAAAAGCTACGGCTCGCCAAGTGAAACACCGAACGCAGGAAGGTTGCAATACAGAGAATACCTAACAAAGTCGCAATTAGACTGTTACCACCGCGGTCGATAATTGACACAATGTAGCCACGCACAAAGAACATACCGATTGCCGTCGGCAAAGCCAGCCACACAATCGTGCGCAATGTCGAACGCAGCTGCTTTGCAAAACGGTCAGTGTCACCCGCGCCAGCATCATCACTCAGTTGCGGAAAGGCAGCAGTTGAAATTGCCACACCAATCAAATTAATCGGCATATTGTACAGCGTACCCGCCTGCTGATAGGCGCGAATCGTACCATCCACCATACGGCTCGCAAGGTTCGTATCAATCATCGCGCTCACATAGTCCAAACCTTGGTCGGCTGAACGAGTTGGCAGGAGCGACAGCACCTTACGGAAGCCATGATTCTTCCAAAAAATCTTAAATTGGTAATCAAAGCCTAAGCCCGCCAAACCAAACACTGCCATCACCAGTTGCAACACCGCACCAATCACCACGCCAATTGCCACGCCCATAATACCACCGCCAAATATCTGGTGGCCAAAAATCGTCACGCCATCAGTCAAGAAAAGCGCGCCAATAATAATACCAATGTTATATACAATCGGCGACACGGCATAAAACACAAATCGCCCCACCGCCTGCTGCATCGACCCAATTACACTCGCAATTGAGAAAAGAAACGGGTTGATGGCAATCACGCGCATCATACTGGTTGCCAACACCTGTCCTGATTCCGATAGACCCGGTCCTACCACATAGCGCACTAGCCACGGTGCAAAAATCATAATTAGCACTGAGATAATCAGCGCCATAATGGCAAAAAAGTTAATCAGCGACGCACTCATTTGCCACGCGCTCTCACGCTGATTCTTCGCCATACGGGCGTTGAATACCGGAATAAAGGTCACCGACAGTGCGCCACTCACCAATATTAGATACATAAAGTCAGGGATACTAAAAGCCACTGTGTAGGCATCAATCCCCACTTTATAAGTATCAAGATACATGGAGTTTAAGAGGCGGTCGCGATAAATACCCAGCAACGCCGAAATAAGTGTTGAACTCGAAAGGAGGAGCGCCGCCAAGCGCACCCCCATTTTTTGATTCGATTTAGCAATCGCTACGAGGGCACGGTTGCGCCGGCGCTCATAACTCGCCGTCGCCCGCCGCTTTAATAACTCTCGCAATCGGTTGAACACTACTAAGCCCCTAATACAACTTAGCGGCGTCTGGTAACTTTGCGCCCTTAAATAACTCGGCCACTTGGTCGGCGTCTAAAGTCTCATGCTCTAGTAAAGCATCCTTAATCTTCTCAAGGTACTCACGATTTTCCGTCAACACTAGCTCAGCGCGATGCGCTGCTTCATCAATCAACTCGCGCACTTCGTCGTCAATCTCTTGTGCCGTCCGCTCTGAATATGGTCGCTCACGACCCAAACGGTCCATCATGAGACCACCTTCATCTTCATGGAAAACTTGGTCACGCAGCTTCGTGCCCATACCTTGCTCGATAATCATCTCACGCGCCATGCCAGTTGCAGCTCTTAGATCAGAACCAGCACCAGTAGTGATATGGTTAGCGCCATAAATCAGCTTTTCTGCCACACGGCCGCCCAAAGCACGCGCCAAGCTATCTTTATATTCCACTAGCGAAGTATATGGGCGATCTTCAGCCGGTAACGTCCAGGTCACGCCGCCCGTACCACCGCGCGGAATGATAGTTACCTTGTGAACATTATCGCTATCTGGCAAGACTTGCGCCACTAGCGCATGGCCACCTTCATGATAAGCCGTCATAATGCGATCTTTCTCTGACATTGGGCGATTCTTGCGCTCTGGACCAATTGCTACCTTTTCAAACGCCTCGGTAACGTCAGCGTTGCTAATCTTCTTCCGATTTTCACGTGCTGCCCGAATTGCTGCCTCGTTTGCGATATTGGCTAAGTCAGCACCAGATGAACCAGTAGTTTTAGCCGCCAAAGCATCAAGGTCAACGTCGTCTTCGGTCGGCTTATTCTTAAAGTGCACCTTTAAAATAGCCAAGCGGTCACGCCGTTCTGGCAAAGTAATATTCACCCGACGGTCAAACCGACCAGGGCGGAGTAGGGCAGGGTCTAGTACATCAACACGGTTAGTTGCTGCTAGTACAATTACATTCTGCTCCTTATCAAAGCCGTCCATCTCCACCAATATCTGGTTGAGGGTCTGCTCGCGTTCATCGTGGCCACCGCCCATGCCACTACCACGCCGACGGCCAACGGCATCGATTTCATCGATAAAGATAATACATGGAGCATTACGCTTCGCCTTGTCAAACAAATCACGCACGCGCGAAGCACCAACACCAACAAACATTTCCACAAATTCTGAACCAGAAATTGAGAAGAATGGCACCCCTGCTTCACCGGCTACAGCGCGCGCTAGCATTGTCTTACCAGTTCCTGGAGGGCCAACCAATAGTACACCCTTTGGAATCCGCGCACCAACTTGGCGGAACTTCTTTGGGTGGCGCAAAAAGTCCACAACCTCAGTTAAATCTTGCTTGGCGTTCTCATTACCCGCAATTGAACTAAACCGTGTATCCGCTTTACTACTCTCATAAAGCTTAGCACGACTCTTGCCAAAACCAAGCGAATTGTTATTCTGTGCCCCAGCTTGGCGCATCATCCACACAAAGAAGATGAACACCACTAGCGTTGGCACTACAAGCATTGCAATATTCCATAGGGCATCAGCACTATGATCCATTGGCTTTACTTCATACTGTACACGCTTGATATCTAAGCCCTGTTCCGAAGCAGAGGCGCCAGTTGGAATACGCGAACGAAAACTTGGCGTCAACTCCGGCTTATTATCCTTGCCGCGCATTATTACCGAGAGCTCTGTACCCTGCTCTTTAATTTTTGCTACTTTACCGTCATTCACCGCCCGCACTAGGTCAGTAAATGAAATCTCTTGCACATTCTTGTGTGTACCTAGAGACTTTACAACGAGCCCGGCTAGTGCTGCTATAATCAAACAAAAGATAATTGTTTTAATCCAGCGCCCAGCGCCACCACTGTTGTTGCTACGACGTGGTCGCCTAGTCAGGTTCACTTTTCTATTATTTGAATCCATAGTTCTATCTTATCATAAACCGCCAATTACTGCATCACCAACTGCAGTTCTCTTGTGGTTACGCGCGCCCTAATTTTGCCCACTTGGTAGCACTTATTGGGCTGAGCTGTCCGTGCAAATTGCAATAACTCCATCAACTGGGGGCGAGTTAATTGTACCGCTGTTATTTGCCTTAACACCTCCAACGCTACCAAGTCCGACCACATAATTAAATCATAACGCTTTAACGTCAATTCTTTGCCGCAATAACACACAGAACGATGTACCAAATCTGCTACCAACTGCTCAATCTCCTGCTTTAATTTAACTTGCCGCCGATAAAGTTTTAACCAAGCTTGGCGCTGGTCAACGGTTAAATCAACTAGACAGTAACGCACACGATTTCGTAAATAGTGCAGGGAAGTGTTAGTCTGGTCTTCATGCCAAGGCAAATCGCGTTCCAGCGCCTCGCAAATTAGCTCAAATTTAGGGCAGGAGAGCAGGGGACGCACTGCCCCACCGAGCGGCGCAATACCCCGCCACCCCGTGCCTCGTATCAAATTGATAACCATCGTCTCAACTAAGTCGTTCAAGTGATGTGCTGTCACTAGCTCGGCATGCTCCTGAACACAAACCGACCGTAAAAATTGATATCGCCGCGCCCGCGCCTCTGCTTCACTCGTCTGTGGCGTTAAATCCGCCGTCGCTAAATAAAATCGCACCCCATATTGCTGTGCCAAACGCGCCACAAACTGCGCATCCTTATGTGACGCCTCTCCTCGAATTCCATGGTCAAAGTGCGCCACCACAAAATCACGCGGCCAAATTGCATCTGGTAAATGCTGGGCACGCCACTTGGCTTGCGCCGCGCGCGCCAACAGTACCACTGAATCGACCCCACCCGACACGGCTAACACGTATTTCATATCTCTATTTTACCACCCCATTACGCAACAGTCTTGACAAATTGTCCATTTTTTGCTACTATATAACCATTAAGTTAATAAACAATAGAGAAAATATGCAACTAATCGATACCCTTCCAACCACCACCAACAACAATATCAGCACTAAGACACGTCGCCGCTTCGGACGCTTCGTCAGCCGCCAACTACAACAGCTTGAACACGACCCAGCCAATGACGACATTGACCAAATCTACGCCGAAATCAAAGCCGCTCAGGCTATCGCTGTCCGCGCCTTAGCTACTCGATGTCACTAGCCCACCCACCTTTAAGCACATTTTGTTTGCATTATATCAGACAGTTTGTTATAATAATTAAGCATGTAAGTTGGCTCCGTAGCTCAGCTGGTTAGAGCACGAGACTCATAAGCTCGGGGTCGCTGGTTCGAGCCCAGCCGGCGCCACCAATGCATTGCGTTTAACAATTTACCAACTATATGTTATAATATAGTTATATCGCGGGGTGGAGCAGCCTGGTTAGCTCGCTTGGCTCATAACCAAGAGGTCGTTAGTTCAAATCTGACCCCCGCTACCAAGAACTTATTACCCCTCTTTCTAGAGGGGTTTTATTGATATAAAATCTAATATCATAAATTAAAACACCCCCTTGCATGGGGGTGTTTTAATCACCTACTTTGTACTACTATCAATAATAGTCTTCGGACATTTAATTTCGCCACTGTCACGCTTAACCACAATATTCTTACAAATATCGCCACTGGTATCGATGGCATATTCTGGCCACCAGTTGCCAAGTCCAGTCTTATCTTTATTGACCGGCTCCAAGCGCGCTCGAACACGTGCATACGACTCAGCTGATTTACCAGTCACATCAACTGATGGCTGAACACCATCAAACCATAATTGATTACCATCCTTATCATAAGCCGTAACACGGAAATGTGTATTGCTGTAAATTGAATTAACACGCAAGAACCAATCACGCACATCATTATCAAATAAAGTACTATGCCCGTCCATAAAGTTAAACGCTGCCGAGCAAGCATACTCATCCTTCCGTCCGCTCTTTGGACAAATCACACCGGCCAATGGCACATTTTTACTCTTATTTGGCTGGTCGGACATCTTGTAATCTTCAATGTTTAGCGGGTCAGCAACACCTAAATGGTCCTCCAATTCCTCGGTTGGCATTATCAACCTAACCCCCTCTAGCGTCTTACTTGAGGTTGGGCGCAGTGTAATTGCGCGACTAGCCCCTACTAAATCATCAATCTTAATATTAGTCTTGTTCACTGGCACAAACTGTGCTCGTACTACTGCCGGCCTACTACCATCCTCGCCGTCAATCTTCGCCCACTCGCCACGTGTTGGGAATGTTACCCCATCCGGCGTCGGCTTTACCTTGCCATCGCCTTCTGGCTTATCACCCGTATTGTGCCACGAAATTACAACAGTTTTAGCCTTAGTTGGTACACGGTCATCGTTTACCAATCGCATTGGAATCACTACCGAACGACCACCAGTACTAAGGTCTGACAACACACCTTCATAGCTGCGCGTTAAGGTATTGATTCTTAGACACTGATAATATTGCAAGTTTTCTTTATTGCGATCCATCGTGCCAATATTATTGTCACTGTGTTTACCACCGACTGGCACCAAAACATTATCTTCACCGCTAGCATTCTTGACAGTTGAAAAATCAATTCTAAACGAATCAGCGCCACCGTTCTCATCTTTAATCTTCATCATTTCCCGAAGCACTGCATTACAGTTCTGGTCCTTGGCAGCCATAGTTTTATTGGTGACGTATAGTACGTCACAATGCTTATAGGCCTCCTTGCTCTTATCAATGTGGCCAAAGTCATGCGTGTAGCAATATTTCAAGAAACGCTTCGCATCTTCAATACCTGATTCAGCTGCCGCGCGCGCATTGTAACTTAAAGTATCGTTCTTCGAATTACGCACCGTATTAACCATCACATAAGATAAACCTACCGTCAGCACAGAAAACACCGCGGTAAATACCGCCACCATTAGCATGGCTACTTGGCCTGATTCAGTTTGACGCTTCATTATCTAATCACTCCTCTCTCATACACCGTCATATTAAATTGCGTATTAGCACAGAACTGGCCTTTATTTGGCTTAAACGTATCATTCTCATCGCGCACACCATTGCCGTTATTGTCAATCCAGTCACCACACTGCCATCGACCGCGCTCGTCATCATCCGCTAATACGCGCCACTTTGTTGGCTTTGATGCGTCTGGTAGAACGCGCGTTGGCGCATTAATGCCTTCTGTAGAAATAGCTCCGTCAATGTATAGAATTGGTACGATACGCTTCAGCTCTGGCACTGTTTTACCACCAACTGAATCTGGCCGCTCGCCTTGCACAACATTAAATGACTGTAGCGCCACACCAGTGTTGAGCATTGGCTGCACGTTTGAGTTATCAATCTTTGGTTGAATTAGTTCTCTCAACTCATCGCCCTTAGTGATCTTCTTTGAGGAATCAATCTTCGATTTACAATACGAACCAGTAATATCCAAAATACGCACCAATTTTAGCGGCACTGTCTTACCATCAGGGCCATCCCAGTGGTTAAGTAAAATATCATAGCCACCAGCCCCCTTAGCCTTGCGCAATTGCGACTCCGTGTTCCATAAATAGCTTACACCATTACTACATAAACGATAAGGCTTTTTATCGCTATCAACCAAAACAATCGACCGGCCAGCATATTTTACTGAATCAGAAATATCAAGCCGCATCTGCCGCACTGCTTGGTCAACTTTACTTAGCCAAACACCCTTATTATAGGTGCTAAAGAGTGACATTAAGCTGGCAGTTAGGAAAAGCACGATAAAAGCAATAAACACGAGCGACATCGAGACCTCAATCATCGTGAAGCCAGCCTCTGAATTATCCGTTGTATTATTACGTGATACTATCATTTTTTGTCCTCCGCTACGCTAAATCGCTTTGTTACCTTAATCCGGCCTTCACCAGCTACGCGTGAACCGAGCGGCGACCAGCATGAACGAACGATTGCCTCAATATATCGGCCATCAACTTCGCCAGAGTTAGCGCTACTACGTACGATATCAACCCAAATACCATACCCTGGTCTTGGTACAATACCAATCTGCGTATCCTTCTTGTCTAACGACAATTTAGAATCTGAATAACTTGTAATGCCAGGATAAGTACTCTCCCAAAGCTCTTTGATACCTACGCTCGGGTCCTTAAACTTATGTACTTCCACAAATTTATTACTGCCAGCACCTGGGTTAGGATTATATTCCAGCCAAATACTACTACCAGTCTTCGACTCAATACGCATTGCACAATCATCGTTATAAATCGACGCTAAGTCTTCCTTGCTTAACTTCTTTGGGTCAGCTATATTAGCCTGCTCTACAATCTTCTTCCATTCCCCGTCTTGGTCATGGTCACGCAAGTACTCAATCATGTCTAGTTGCGAATTAACCGAGGCACGCACCGCGGTGCGCTCAGTTGCATCCATAATAGTAGCCAAACTACGGTTAGCGGCCATAAATACCGTAGTCACCACTAAACCGAGCATGGCAATTGAAATCGCCACCTCAATCAACGTATCACCGCTTTGATTTCGCTGTTTCATCACATACTCCAATTAAATTATTTCTATCATTCGGCAAACTTAAATCTAATTTAAATGGTGCCGGCGCATTTGACTGTACACCTGCCAAAGTACCTTGAGTTGGAATGCAATACGCTACACTATAGCTATCGTTAGCTCCTTCTTTCTTAAGGTACAATACAATGCCCAGTGTATTATTCAAAGCATCCACTGAACTGCCAATCTTCGACATATCATCACTGTCAGTAAACTTCATCACACGCGCTATTTTACCCGTCGCATCTGCTTCTAACTTTATATTGTTGTACGCCATCACCGCACCGCCAATTGGATTATGCAAAATAGCTATCGCAACGTTATCTTTATTAATTTGCGTCGGTTCGCTACCACGAACAACGTTCCATGCCCCCTCAAGAACGTTTTCACTACCATACAAACGCTGAGTCGAGCGACTACCAGCATCGGCATCGGCAGAGCCAGCTGGTAATACTTTCAACCAGCCTTGATTTGCTGCTGCATAGATAATATACGCCGCCGAAAGCTTAATGCCATCTGGGTTATCCCAAGCACGCCCCTCTGGCTTAGACTTATCTGGTGTAGCGACAATATAACTAACTAATATTTTATCGTGCTTAAACTCTAGTAAACGCCCCACCACATAACAATCGCTATTGCCAGTTGTATCGGCGGTGCCATGGAATGAACAACCTTCTAGCCCTTCAGGTAATTTATTACCACCCATCCGAGCGTTAATACCAAAGCGTACATCATTGTACTGACGCTCAATAAAAGTCTTAGTACCATTAATCGAATCATTAAACCGCTGTCGGACGCTCATATTATGTAAGCTGGCCACCATAAACAACATCGACCCTGAAATAGCCAGAGCTAGTCCAACTTCAATTAACGTGTACCCACTTTCCCGTTTCATGCTTACCTAAATTATAGCACAAGCTAAATAAATTAATAAACCATCGTCATTAAACTAAACACCCTTGCAATCGGCCCCATTGTCAAATACATTGTCAAAACAATCAGTATAGTGGCCGTTATCAGACACTGACCAAACGGCACGCGACTAGAAATTTTCAGTTTATGATTCATTAAATGTGGCACAGCCGCCAAACTACATAGAACATTGGCAATAAAGAGTGTGATTAAAGCGTATTGCCAGCTACCAACCAACAAACCAAGTGCCACGCATAGCTTAACATCGCCAAGACCAATCAGCTTACCACCACTAATTAGCCACAGAAAACCATACAAGCCAGCCATTGGCAATAAAGCAAGGATGGCATTTTGCCACCAAGCAACATATAGCGTCAAACCAGTCAATAAATTGAAGAATAATACATATAGTACAGACACTACTATCAACGGATAAACAATCTTATTTGGCAAAATATGATATTTTGTATCATATACCGCCAAAATAGCTAGTAGCGTTAATGCTACAAACCAAATAAACAATACCACTGTCTTGCCTAATTCTTTAAATGTTATTAAATGCAGTGCTGTCGTCTCAAGTAATGGGGCTAGCCCAAAAGCAGATACAATAAACAGTAGACCCAATGTCACCTCAAGAGCTAGCGACAGGTAGCCAATTGGCTTCTTGCAATAGCGGCATTTACCGCGCAAACAAAGCCAAGATAGAATCGGGATTAAATCCAGTGACTTTAATGGATGCTTACAATGGTCGCATTCACTCCGACCCTTCACCCAATCACGCTTTGAATGCAAACGGTCCACTACGCAAGCCGCAAATGACCCAGCGCAGGTGCCCAAAACAAATACTACCACCCAGCTTAAAATGCCTATACATGTATACATAACACTATTATAACATAACCAATTTAAATACGGGTCCAATGGACCCGTATTTAAGCTAATTTACCTAAGAACTAGTTAGCACTTGAGCAAAGGCGATCGAAGCCATGTGCAGTTTCGTTGTAAATAAACACTGCGGCTTGGCGAGTTGAACCCTTGACTGCATCCTTGTGGTTATCAGTACAGACATACTGGTTCTTCACATAAATCGTCTTGCGCAATTCCTGAGGCGGCACACTCGTATCAGTATCCTTTGGAATATCACCAGCAACTACCTTGACTATTTCGGTGTTGTTAGACAAAGTATCGATGTACTTACCGTATGAACTACCTTGGCCCTTACCGTCTTTATAGACCACGTCATCAGCATCAACCAATGGAGAAGCTGGGTTGTTGGCGATATAGCTAGTAATAGCCTCTACAACCTGCGCTTGGTCACGCTTACGGGCATCGTTACGCTGGTTACGCTGCAAGGCAGGCACTGCCAAGAACACTACCAAGAAGATTAACGCACCGACAGCAAGCACAAGTGCAACTTCGATAATTGTAAAGCCCTTCTGACTCTTTTTCATTTATCTTAATTACCTTTCTGTTATTTAACTTACATTTAAAATTATAGCACAACCGTTTTAATTTACAATAGTTTAATGTTGGAAGCTGGTAGACAACTGGTAAATCGGCAACAACACAGCAGCCACGATAAAACCAATCATCAAAGCCATTATCACCATCAACACTGGCTCAATCAAGGTTGAAATTGACTTAATGGCGTTATCAACTTCCTTATCGTAATAATCCGCCACCTTACCAAGCATGGTATCAATACTACCGGAATTTTCACCAATTTTAATCATCTGTGGCACAAATGGCAAGATATAATCACGCCCTGACAATGCCTCAGAGGTAGACTTACCATTTTTCACTGGCCCCATTGCCGCTACGATGTCATCATGCACCAACACGTTGTTAACGGAATCAGCTGAAATCTTTAGAGATTCTAGAATTGACACGCCAGCCTGTACCAAAGTCTGCATCGTGCGCGAAAATCGTGCCATATACAACTTGCGAATCAACTCTTTAAACATCGGCATGTTTAGTTTTAAGGCATCTATTGTCTTTCGCCCGCTATCAGTTTTCTTCCAACGGCCAAAGAAGAAGATGGCTACGGCAATTGCAATCAAAGTAATGTACCAAAACTGCATCAAGAACCCAGCCACAGCCTGCAAAATCTGCGTCTGAATCGGCAACGTCTTGTGCATATCATCATACAAGTGCTTCACCTGTGGCACCAATGTCACCAACATATAGACCACCACGCCGACAATCACAGTCAACACAATCGCTGGGTACACCATAGCACCCTTAATCTTGCTTAACATATCAGCATCATGTTCCAGCTGGTCAGCCAAGCGCTGCAATGAAGTATCAAGTTTACCAGAAGTTTCACCGGCGCGCACGATGGCAATATAGAACTGGCTAAACACATCTGGGTATTTTGCCAAAGCATCCGAAAATGCACCGCCACCATTCACTTTTGATAGCACGTCGCTCATGATGTTCTTTAGTGCCCGCGACTGCGATTGCTCGGCTACTGTCGCCAAAACCTGCGCCAACGGCAAACCAGCGTTCAACATCGTTGACATCTGGCGAGTCATAATCACCAAGTCTTTATTCGTAACACGATTAAACTTGTCTAATAAATTTGAACCATTGTCCGACGCCCGAATTTCAATCGGCACAACATTCTGCGCCATCAACAACTTAGCAGCAGCGTTTTCATTGTCTGCCTGAATTGTAGAGTGTACAATTTTACCACTTTTGGCGTCACGCGCCTTATAACTAAATGATGCCATTTAATTCCTCATCATCCTTTCAAATTCTTCTAAATCAACTGCATAATTTCTTGCCTCATCATAAGTAATGCGTCCCTCTTGTACGAAGTTAGCCAACGTGCGATCCATCGTCTGCATTCCTTCACGACTTGAAGTTTGAATCACCGCATCAATCTGATGTGACTTACCTTCACGAATAATATTACGTATTGCTGAGTTGGCCAACAAAAGTTCCGTCGCCACTACACGTCCGCCACCAATCGCTGGAATCAAGCGCTGTGCACAAATTGCCTGTAAAATGTTACCAAGCTGCAATTTCACCTGCTGCTGTTGGTGTGGCGGGAAGGCGTTAACAATACGGTCAACTGACTGCGAAGCTGAGTTGGTGTGGAGGGTAGCTAGCACCAAGTGGCCTGTTTCTGCAATCGTAATAGCCGCCGAAATTGTCTCAAGGTCGCGCATCTCACCAATCAACACAACATCTGGGTCTTCGCGCAAGGCGCTACGAAGTGCGGCATTAAATGAATAGGTATCATAGTGAACTTCACGCTGCACAATCACCGAACGCTTCGAGACATGCGTAAACTCAATTGGGTCCTCAATCGTTACAATATGCTTCGATTGCTCTTCGTTAATCTTGTTAATCACTGCCGCCAAGGTAGTAGACTTACCTGAACCAGTTGGACCAGTCACCAATACTAAACCACGTGGGTAATTAGCGAAATCAGAGATTTTATCCGGTAAACCGAGTTCATCAATTGTCGGAATCTCATGTGGAATCAAACGGAAGGCGGCTGCTACGTTGCCCCGCTCGTGAAAAGCGTTAACACGGAAGCGTCCTAAATCGCCAAAGGCAAATGAAAAATCGAATTCCTTATCCTTAATAAAAATCTGCTGTTGGTCGGCATCAAGCACACTAAACACCAACTTTTCCACCATATCTGGCGACAGTTTAACCACATTTGCAATCGGCGTTAAGGCGCCATCCACGCGTAAAATCGGTGGTAGACCAGCTTGCAAATGCAAGTCAGAGGCGCGTTGGTTAATCACCTCCTGTAGCAGCATCTCAATCCGTATATTATCCATATCCCTCCCTGTTTCCTATATTATAACACTTATGTTTTAAGCAATACCACCTGCTACACGATTAACTTCTTCAATTGTGGTATCACCAGCCAACGCTTTCAAGTAGCCATCTGCCTTCATCGGAATCATACCTTGAGCCTCTGCCACCTCTTGAATCTGACTTGAAGTAGCATGCTTAATAATCATCTGCTGAATTTCCTCGGTCACTTCAATCACTTCATAAAGACCCATGCGCCCCTTGTATCCACCCGGTGTAGTAGTGGTCGCTTTACCGCGGAATAATTCAAAGTTCGGCTGATTGCCAAGTGGCAGCTTATCATAACCAAGGTCCTCACAGACTTTCTTCATCTCCGACTGGTCGCGCGGCAACAGCTTACCTACCGTATTGCGAATCGTTTCAGTTTCAACTTCACTGCTAGTATAGGATTCACGGTCTGAACTATTACGTCGCACCAAACGCTGACCAATCACGGTGTTAATTGTCGAGGCAATCAAGAATGGTTCCACGCCCATATCCAGCAAACGCGGCAAAATACCTGCAGCTGAGTTCGTGTGAAGGGTCGAAAACACCAAGTGGCCTGTCAAAGCAGCCTGCACCGCCAAGTTGGCCGTCTCAGCATCACGAATCTCACCTACGAGCACAACATCCGGGTCAAGACGCAAAATAGAGCGCAAACCCGAAGCAAACGTTAGACCCGTCGCCGCGTTCACCTGAATCTGGTTCACGCCATTCATACGGTACTCAACTGGGTCCTCTAGGGTAATAATATTGATTTCTTCACTAAAGATTTCCTGCACCAAAGCATACAAAGAAGTAGACTTACCTGAACCAGTCGGACCAGAGGTTAGCACCATACCGTTTGGCTTTGCAATACCCTTACGAATCGTCCTCAGAGCGCGGCCCGTATAGCCCATATCCTCCAGCTTAAAGCTAGAGCCAGACTTATCAAGCAAACGAATCACCACTTGTTCACCCCAAATCACCGGCGAAATAGCAATACGAAGGTCAACCTCACGGTCAGATACCTTCACCACAAACTGACCATCCTGTGGTCGGCGGTGTTCATCAATCTTCAAATTAGCCAAAATTTTAATACGCGAAATTAGTGGCGCCTCGAACGACTTTGGCAAATCCATCACCACGCGCAACACGCCATCAATACGCATTCGTACCACCAGCTTATTTTCGTGTGGCTCAATATGAATATCAGATGCGCGTGAACGCTGGGCGTACTCCAGTAGCTGTGTCAAAATTTTGGAAGTTGGCGAGTCCTGCGCAATCACCTGAACATTAGCTGAGATACGCTCTTCTTTACTCGCCTTCTCCGCTACTGATTCATCCACATCTAGGTGGTACTGTGACAAAATGTTATTAATGCCAGATTCAGACGCCAAATAGACCTTCAAAGGTCGGTTAATTTCATTTGACAAAAAGTCGATTGCCTGAACGTTGTTAGCATCCAACATTGCCACAGCCAAACGCTTCGCGCCGCCCTCAGTAGTCTCACCAAGTGGCACCGCCATAAAACGCTGCGCCACTTCCATCGGCAAAAGCGCCAGCACTTCTGATGGAATCGCGGCGTGCGACAAGTTAGCGTATGGCACATGAGTCACATGCGAAATAGCTTGGGTTAATTGCTCATCGTCAATCACCCCCTCACTAATCATATAAGTAATCAGAGGTTGCTCGTGGTCAGCGGCAGCAACCTTTAATTCGTCAAGCTTTTCGCTCGTGACTAAGCCAGACTCAATAAAATACTGCTCAATGTCACGACGATTTTCGTCTGTTAAAATCGCCATTAGTCATCCCCTGTTTTAAATGGCAAATTACCACCCGTTGAACCAATATTTGATTCCACTGTTGGGTTAATACCCCTATCATTAAATACCGCACGATCCGGTTTTACTACATTATCCGAGAAGCGCTCTGCCGCAGTGATAGTCTGTGGACTCTTCTCTGGTGTCGACAAAAATATATCAGTCAAAAAGTACGTTGCTAGGCCAACGATACCTACGACAAATACCACCATTGCAATATCAGACTTTTTCACGGTTTTACTTCCTTCTTTGTTAACTTATAATTCACCTTCGGCGAATAATACGTGGTCGCACTAATACGCGCATTCATGCGGTTATCTGAACCATCGAATTGAATATCGTTTACTACGATAGTACGGATAGAATTTTCAATATCGCGTAGCGTATTCTGGATATCATGCGCCGTGCCAGCAAGAGTGATAGCAAAATGCACTGGTTTAGCCGCTAAGCCAAGTGTTTTACCGGTTGACGATGAAACACTAACCTTACCACCTAAGTTGTCATGGTCATCAATTTCGATTGACTGAATAGTGGCTCCGGAGCGCGATAACACCCTATCCTGCAGAGAAGAGCCTAGTGAAGTAGAGTCATTTTTGGTTGGCAAAGCATCCAAAATCACCTGCAAAGGCGCTTTATTATCGGCCTTAATTTGCGTCAAGTTTAATGACTCATCTGCCTTTAGGGCATCAACATTGCTCTTAATTTTACTAATTTTACTGACGTTACGACTTAAAATGTCTTCCGTCTCATTAATCTCATTGTTAACCTTGGTCTGGTAGACAATCTTGTTCCAGAAGTTCCAACCCACAATCGCCGTAACTACTACAGCACAACCGGCGAATGATAACCACATCACAACCTGCTTGCGTGCGTTATCAATCTGCTGACGCTTGCCAGTCGTAGAACCTGATAAGAGTGACTTAAAATCAAATTTCATTCTCTATTACCTCCATCTCCCAATACAGATGATGTACTACCGCCAGTGCTACTTACATTAGCGTTACCGCGCGTGCTACTACCGTTACCTTCATTACTAAAGGCACCAGTACCGCTAGTATGAGTCGTAGTATTACCGTTATTGCCGCTTACCGTACCAGTTGTACCAGTTGTACCAGCGCCATCAGCAGTACCCGTAGTGCCAGTGCCATTATTATTCTGACGCTTGCCATTGATTGTAATTCTCACCTTACCGTTATTTTGCTTACTATCACTGGTATTACTCACGGAAGAGTTATTATTGTTGTTGCCATTTGGCTTGTCAGCCTTACCATCAAACAGTTGCTTATCTGAGCCCGGCGCGTTATCACGTGAGTCAGAAATCGTTTCAGTTGGCACCTCAATCGACGTGTTATTGATGTTATAACTAAAGATAATTGGGTTGTACTTTAAGGTAAGCGTAAATGCCAAGCTACCCATAGACTTGCTTTGGCTACCTCTACCCGAATAGTCGCTTGAAACTGCAGCATTGCTGACGCTAACTTCCTTAAACATCTGGTCAACATGCTCTTTATCATCACCCGTAATACGGTAATGAAGCTTTGCCTTTTCCATCGTCAAACGAATCACATTAAGCGAAGCATAGTTGCTAGTTTTACCCTGAATAATAATCGTGCCACTAGCAGTGCTGCTACCATACGCTCGCCCCGGCACTAGACCATTAACATGGAATGAATTAATAGTCATGTTATTGCTACCAGTTGGATTGAGCTTTGCGAGGTAATCAAACAATAATGAAAACTGCTCTTGAGTCTTTTTTAGTTTACTAATTTGCTCAAGCTGGTTCTGAATGGTCATGTATTCATTCAGTTCGCCAGTCTTCTGCTCCTTCGTAATCTTAGTGCTGTAATCTTTAATCTTACCATCAGCTACCGTCTTAACCACCGCTAGAGTCGTCAACGTAGAGGTTAAAATAAACATGATAAGACCACAAACCACCGTAACCAAGACGCTAACACTAATCATTACGTTGCGCTGCATGCGCGCTTTTAGCAAATTAATCTTAACGTCAGGCAAAAGGTTAATTTGCGGTACAGTTGGATGCGTCGTTGCCATTTAGATACCAAGCCTCTCCGCTAAACCAACCGTTACTGCCATTTGTGAGCTAATCGGAGCCAAGCTAGTCTGTGCATTTGATGGTACATTAACATGCTGCCATGGCGTAGCCACCTGAACTTGCAAACTCATCTTGCTTGAAATAAACTCTGGGAAACCAGTCAAAATTGAGGTATAGCCGCTCACCAGTACGCTAGAAATTACTGAATTTTGGTAACGGCTTGAGAAGTAGTTTACTGACTTGGTTAGCTCAAGAGTAAACTGACGTAGGGCTGGCTCCAAGGCACGTGACAACTGGCCGTTAAGATTTGCCTCTGATACGCCAAATTTCAAGACCAACTGACGCGCCTGAGCTTCATCAACGTTAAGATTCTGCTTTGCCATCCGCACCAAGGTAGCTAAACCAATCGGAATCGAACGCACCAAACGCGGAGCTGTACCGAGGGTGGCGATAATATCTGTTGCTGATTCACCCATATCAATAATGAGGCGACCATCAGAGATACCATCCGGCAAAAGCGACCGCACGATTGCCAGTGAATCTGGCTCGATTGCAACCACACTAAAGCCAAGCGATTCGATAAATTCTAGTCGCGACTCAGTGTAATCATTCTTGACAGCCATAATTAAGACCTCTGTCTTAGAGCTATCATTAACTGATTGGCCCAAAATTGCCCAGTCAGCCTTTGATTCGTCAACTTTCAATGGGATATAAGAAGATAGTTGGTATTTAATTGCGTTATTTAATTCCTGCCGTGACGCCGTAGGTAGCTCGACC
>CAMXXV010000003.1 GCA_947253285.1 uncultured Candidatus Saccharibacteria bacterium
TGGTTTCACCATTATTAAAGAAGATAATTGAGGCGATACGCTTCCCTGCTAACTCGGCGAACAGTAGTCCCGCCACCTTTTGCGGGAATAATCGCTCGGCCAGCAAGCGATAATGCATGTCGTCATGAGGTTTCATCCCCGTGCGCTGGCTGACGTCATGAATCATCTTAATGAAATCGTCAATGTCCTTCGGGTTATAGCTCACACTATAGGTAATTCCGTCCTTATCACACTTTCGCGCATAACGCCGTGCGGTCTGCGAAAGCTCAGCCATAATTGCCTCTTCCCCTACCGACACGTCATTTACTACGGTATGCGGCGGTTGGACGTCACGACGGCTATGCTTAAAGCCCATTTTACGCAGCACCTCGGGTGTTACACCAGAAATACACGGCTCAATCCGAATAAAATCTACCTTTTTATTCTTTCCTAAGCGCTTTAGGCTATCAATTGCATCCTGAAAAGACGCCACATCTTGCGCCACTGGGCCATAAGGGCAATACCAGCGATTACTAAACTGGCCGTGTTCAAGAATGGCGACGTAGTGCCATCTCTGGTCAGATTCATAAGCAGTTTCATAAGAAATTGAATTAAAAACCCGCCAGGCTGAGCTCTGTAGGATACTCCCTGTCACCTCATTCATAAATTGTACATCCTCAGTATATCATACTTTAAGCTTTAGCGCAACCCCCAAACTGTCTTTGACATCGAAATTGATGGGGTGACATCGAGTCGGCGTGGGTCGGATGGCTTGATGCGTTGCGCCTTGTAGTAGCCAAGCGCAGCAATCATCGCGCCGTTATCGGTACAGAGGGCAGGGGATGGGAAGTTAATCTCAATCGGCAACCGCTCTCTTAGCTGGCGTCGCAACTCAGTATTAGCCGCCACACCACCAGCAATAACCACTGATTTTGGCGCATATTCACGAGTCGCCGCCACTAGTTTCTCCACCAAAGTGTCTACCGCGGTAAACTGAAAGCTGGCCGCAAAATCACTCACTTGCTGCGGTGTCAGCTTGGCCGCCAACTGCGTAGAAGGGAAGGTGTGGTCCACGCCCACGGCATCTTGTACTGACCGGAGTAATGCTGTCTTAACCCCTGAGAATGAGAAGTCATACTTACCCTGCATGTGCGCTTTTGGCAAGTGATAACGGTGCGGGTCGCCACTTTCGGCTGCCTTTGAAATTGCTGGGCCACCAGGGTAGGGCAGGCCAATAATCTTCGCCACCTTATCAAACGCCTCGCCCACTGCATCGTCCGCCGTCTGACCGAGTAGAGTGTAATCACCGTGGTCGCGGAACAACACAATTTGCGAGTGCCCACCACTGACAATTAACGCGAGAAACGGAAATTCAGGCGGGTTGTCCATCAAAAAATTAGCATAAACATGCCCTTCAACGTGATGACAAGGATAGAATGGCTTGTGGTGCATTAAAGCTAGCGTGCGCGCAGTGAGCGAGCCCATCAGAAGTGAGCCAATCAGCCCCGGCATCATCGTCGCCGCCACGGCATCAACCTTATCCCAGCCACCAGCCTCAGTTACAGCTTGTTCAATCACCGGCACTACAACCTCAAGATGCGACCGCGCCGCCACCTCTGGCACCACGCCGCCGTACACCTTATGAATATCAATCTGCGTATTTACTACATTTGAGATAATCTGCCGCCCATCACGCACCACAGCAGCAGCCGTTTCGTCACACGAACTCTCAACACCTAACACATTCATTCACTTAAATTTTAGCACAATTTGTGGGGGTGGTATAATAATACTATGAAATACACTATTCGCGATGCTCGCAACTCCGCGCTTGTCCCAGTTCATGCGATTCAGGCTTTTATGAAAGCCACCAAATATGATTATCCTGCCAGTGGTATGACGGTAATTGGTGTCACCGGCACCAACGGTAAAACCACTACTTGTTTTATGATTTACAATATGTTGTTAAAGGCTGGCTACCAAGTCGGACTAATGTCTACCGTGGCCAACGCCATTAACGACGAGGTTACCACGCAGAGTGCGCATATGACCACAGCCGACCCAGCAACACTCAACAAGCGCCTCGCTAAGATGCGCGAAGCCGGCATTAAATATCTGGTACTTGAAACCAGCTCGCACGCTCTCGCACAGCACCGCGTGTTTGGCGTGCCATACGATGTTGTGGTTGAGACCAATGTCACTGAGGAACACCTCGATTACCACCGCACCTTTAAGCGCTACCGCGAAGCTAAAATGAAGCTCTTTAAGCTCTGCGCTAGCAACGCCAAGCGGGGTGGACGTGGTGTCGGCATTGCCAACGCCGACGACCCTTCGGTGGGCTACTTCAAGCCGCTTGTACCACACCCAATTACTTATGGCATCGAGAACGGTGACCTCAAGGCGACCCGCATTAAACTTTCGACTGCCGGCGTAGAGTACTACACGCGCTACGACAAGACCTTATATCATATTAAGACGCAAATCCCCGGTGAATTTAACGTTTATAACTCACTCGCCGCGACCGCAGTTGGTATCAGCCTCGGCCTCAGTAAAGAGCAAATCGAGCAGGGCATTGCCACGCTGGACGGCGTAGAAGGCCGTATGAACCGCGTTGACCTTGGTCAGGATTACGACGTTATTATCGACTTCGCCCATACTCCTGACGCCTATCAGAAGCTCCTACCAGGGATTAACAAGCTAGCTAAGGGGCGAGTGATTACCGTCTTTGGCGGTGCGGGCAAGCGCGACCAGACTAAGCTACCTCATATGGGTAAGATTGCTGCCGAGAATTCCGATATCGTAATTCTTACCGAAGATGACCCACGTGGCCCAGTGCGCGCGCAATCCGAGAAGCTCGCGAAGGGTGCCATTGAAGCCGGCAAGGTGGAGGGTAAGAATCTCTTCTTTATCGACGACCGCACCGAAGCCATCAACCGTGCCATGTCTATCGCACAGAAGGGTGATGTGGTCGTTTTGATGGGTAAGGGGCACGAAAAGACCATCGCCCGCGCTACGGCCGACGAACCATGGGACGAGCTAGCGACCGCCAAGACAGCCATCGCTTTAGCCATGCATCAGGCAAAGAAGAAAGCCAACAAGTAGCAGAGGTAATTCTGTTTAAAACTCCATAGTTTTCCACAGGTTTTGCACTTGTGGAAAACTTTTTATTTTTAGTGGAAAACTCTACTATTTTCCACAGGCTAAATATGATGATATGGATGGTGCAACGCAATCGCTTGCGCCCGATAAATCTGTTCCATTAAAATCAGCCGCACTAGTTGGTGCGGAAAAACGAGCTTTGAGAGACTTACTACCACGTCGGCACGCTGCCGCAGAGCATCATTCACCCCATAAGCGCCGCCGATAATCAAGGTCGCCGACCCCTGTTGCAAGGCAGTTGAAAACTCAGGACTGGTCATCTGCTGGCCGCGCTCGTCCAGTAAAATCACCCGCGTTTGCGGCGTCAGATGCTTCATAATGGCCGCCGATTCTTCGTCGCGTGCCACGTCACCTGACTGCGCCGAGTAGGGCAGCAACACCCACTCCACCGTAAACGGCGCGCGCAGGCGCTGCTGGTAGTTTTGGATGGCCGCCACTAGTTCAGGGGCAGTCTTTTTGCCAACGGCAATAATTTTAAGCATCGAACTTCAGCTTCGCCGCCAGCTGTTTCATGTTATCGTCTGAGGTATCCACCGGATAACCGTGATGCAGCTTCAAAACGTCACGGTCGTACATTGGCACCACGTGTACATGCGCGTGTGGCACATCCAGGCCTTCCACTACCAAGCCAGCGCGCACGCCCAGCACATCTTCCACGCGTTGCGCTACGCGCCGCACCGTCTGGAATAGCGCCGTGTAATATTCCTCTGGCAGCTGATAAATCTTATCCACTTGGCACTTCGGCACCACTAGAATATGGCCGTCACTTAGTGGGTTGATGTCAAGAAAGGCAAACGTCCGCTCATCTTCATAAACTTTGTAGCACGGGATGTCGCCCCGAATAATTTTCGTAAAAATGCTTTCTTCCATATAAATATTATAACAATTATTGTATAATTGGATTATGAAAAAGTGGTGGGTTGGCTTTTTGATAATACCTCTAGCCGTGGCTTGTTATAGTTCTTATGTTATCTTACATCCCACTACCACTAATAGTACAACTGAATTTCTCATCCACCCTCAGCTTACACCACAAGAGCTGCAGACTAAAAAGATTAAGTTGCGGCGTGGTGCCATCGGCTATTTCGACCCAAGTTCTAACCAACCGGTCTGCCGTAACGTCGGCGACCCCAAGACCGAGCTCACACCAGAAGCTACGGCGTCGCTGGCTAAAACTATTACCGTGCAAGTCGTTCTAGCACACAAGCCGCTAGCCGCGGGGCAGGAGGGGCCGAACATTACGCTCACTAGCGCCGACGTCGAACGCTTTAATAATGCCGCGCGCAGTGGTGGTAGCCGCTTACAAGTCGTTAATGGCGAGCAGCTCACCGAACGCCAAATGATTCAGGGTATTATGCTACGCAGCGCTAACAACTTAGCCGACACTATCGCCACTTGGGCGTTTGGTTCACATGCCGCCTATCAGCAGGCCGCCAAGCAATGGCTAAGGGACCATGGCATCAATCACACCACGGTTGGTCTGGATGCCAGCGGTTTTGACCCGAGCACCACTTCTACCCCAGAAGACCTCTGCAAAATAATCTTATTTGCCGCCGAGAATCCAGCACTACGCAGCATTCTATCTAATCCAACCGCTAATTTACCAGTAGTGGGGCAGATTCATACCACCAACAAACTCCTCGGCCAGCACGATGTCTTCGCCGGTAAGACCGGCTTTAATGACGAAGCTGGCCATGGTGTAATTTTAGCGCGGCAGTTACAGCTTGATAATATCACCATCACTGGCGCAGTTGTGTCACTAAGCCAACACAGTTACGGCGACGCATTTAATTTAGCCGAGCGCCTCTTAAACGCTCTTCCACAAGATATTCGAGCCGTTCACATCAAGCGCGGTGAACTCGCTGGCCGCATCAATAGCGTCACCGGTAACCGTGTAGTGGTAGCAAGCCAAGCGCTAACCGTACCGTATTTTGCCGACCAACCACCATATCTCACAATTAACCGCAATTTTCAGCAAGCCCAACCGCTCGTCAGTCAAGCCGTCGTTGGCCAGCTCAAAGCGAACGACAGCCAAGTTGACCTCTTGGTGCAATAACTCTACTAGAGCAAAAACACCGCCAGTCAACTGGCGGTGTAATAATTTCTTGGCGGAAAGAGAGGGATTCGAACCCTCGGTGAGTTTCCCCACACCGGTTTTCAAGACCGGCTCCTTAAACCACTCGGTCACCTTTCCATCAATTATTATAACATAATCGCCCAAATCGCCAAAAATATTGGCCTATTTTAAATTGTTTGTTATAATAGTATCAGCTTGGAGGAGTACCCAAGTGGCTGAAGGGGACGGTTTGCTAAATCGTTAGATCGGCGAAAGCTGGTGCGGGAGTTCGAATCTCCCCTCCTCCGCCAAGTTATGATGATAAGTCCTTGAAAGGGCTTATTTTTATTTATGCTATAATATAGATATGAACGAAGAGCAGGGTAATCAGGGAAGCACGCTAGGGCAGCCGACCGGCGCAATTACATCTGGCACGGGCGATATCGCCGCCGCTGTTGCGCGTACACAAACAAATCAAAAA
Source organism: uncultured Candidatus Saccharibacteria bacterium (assembly GCA_947253285.1). Taxonomy (GTDB): domain Bacteria; phylum Patescibacteriota; class Saccharimonadia; order Saccharimonadales; family Saccharimonadaceae; genus Nanoperiomorbus. Next base: position 5,676 of record CAMXXV010000003.1, read on the forward strand.
CAAGATGATGACGAGGATGACACCACCAAGCCAGTCGTCACTTGGAGTGCCGCCGACAGTGTAACACGCGACCACTCAAAGGGTTGGTATCTGGCAATCACCGGTGCACTAATCGCCATTTATGTCCTAGTTGGCATTCTAGTTTTCTTCTTCAAGATGGCATTGTTTGGCGCCATTTCCGCCGTATTTCTCGCCACAGTCGTTTATGCCGCCATCATCATTCTCGCGCGACATCCGGCCAATGAAATTCATTATGAATTAAGTGAAGCCGGTATTAAGATTGAAGACACGCTAAAGAGTTTTGCTGAATATCGCGCTTTTGGCGTGCAACAGCTTGGCAGCCTCTGGCGCATCGTGCTCATCCCGACCAAGCGCTTTGGCATTCAAGACTCTATCTTTATCCCAGAAGACAAGGGTGAGACCATTGTTGACTTTATCGGCGCTCATTTACCAATTGAAGAAGTCCGTGAAGACCCAACTGAAAAGATTCTTAATCTCATTAAATTTTAACCTGCTTGTAGACTATTACCTGGCGATTTGCTAAAATAAGAGGTGAGGAAGGGTGCAGGAGTGGTTGATCTGGCCGCTCTCGAAAAGCGGTAAGGCGGCAACGTCTTCGAGGGTTCGAATCCCTCCCCTTCCGCCAAGCTATCATTCATCCCCTACTAAGGGGATTTTTGTTTTTAGTGCCGCTAGTTCTTCAGCTCGCGGTTGCACTGCCACCACCAGACCATACACCCGTCGCACGCCAACACGGCGAAGCAGGGCAGCTGCTGTTTGCATCGTCGCGCCCGTTGTCCAAATATCATCAATTAGTAACACACTACGTGGTGGTTGCGCGCAAGACCGCACGCCAAGCGAAGTGGTAATGCGCCGACGCTCCTGTCGATTAGAGCCGTGCTGTACGTGATTATCTAGTCGCACCAGCATATCTGTTAGCACCGGCACACCAAGTTGCGCACCAAGTTGCTTTGCCACTAGCGCCATGTGGTCAAAGCCGCGCGCTCGAATATGACGCGCAATCGTCGGCACATAGACGATGGCGTCAAAACTTAGTTCAGGCGCCGCGCGTTGTAGTGTTTTTTGCAATAATAGTGCCAAGACAGGCACCGCATTTAGTTCCGAATGGAACTTATAGTCGTTTGTTAGTTGCCGCAGCGCCTCTGTTCGCCAACCCACCACCCAAGCGTTCGTTAGTTGCTGCGCGCTACTTTTTCGACATTTGGCGCACATATTACCACCGTTAAGTCGCTTTCGACAACGTAAGCAAATTAGGCAAGGTTGATGCAAAATGTCATTAATACAACGTTCACAAAGTGGGCTACCTAGCCGCCCACAACCCTTACAAAACAGAGGTGCTATGGGCAATAATAGCCAATCCAACCAATTTAATATTGTAAATTTAGCGTCATTTTTCATTAAAATCTATTGCGGTAACCCTTTTATTTCGTTATAATTATGACATAAAAGCTTTAAAGAGGCGAATTAAGGAGGAGAATGTCAAGAAAGCAAGATGATGACTTATTGATGGATAGCATCAATAACGATCTCACAACCGCACTGTTTGATGATGACGAACCCGCTAATGCACATAACAGTGCACCTGCAACCCAAGCTGCTAGCCAACCAGCTGAGCAGCAGAAGGCTGGTGATGGCGATAACTACGATATCATCCCAGGTCAGCTCGCTGTCGATGTCTACGAGACTGACGACAAGCTAGTAATTAAGGCGCGCGTCGCCGGTGTCAACCGCAACGACCTTGATGTCAGCATTGCCGATGGCGTACTAAACATCAGTGGTACATTGAATAGTGGTGACGACGACCTCGCCACCAACTGGCACATGCAAGAGTGCTACTGGGGTGAATTTAGCCGCACCTTGGTGTTACCAGTGGCTGTCAAAGAAGACCAAGTGTCAGCTGTATTGAAGGATGGTGTACTAACGGTCAGCTTTGAGAAAATCAAGCAAGAGCAGGCCCGCCGCATTCCAATCAACTAGGCTAGCCTACTACTGTAAAATCGAGTGTCTCAATTTGAGGCACTCTTTTTATACCCAACATCTAGCGTCGAATAGTGTAATTTTAACACTATATCTATTACGCTTTTGCTTTGTGTGCTACAATAAGAATGTTAGTGAAGGAGGAATATGAAAACAAATACAAAGTATATCTTTGTGACGGGCGGCGTCATTTCCGGTGTTGGCAAGGGCATCACGGCAGCCAGTCTCGCCACGATTTTAAAGGGGCAGGGGCTAAAAGTGACCATGCAAAAGTGCGACCCGTACCTCAATGTAGATGCTGGCTTACTTAACCCCGCCGAGCACGGCGAATGCTACGTCACGAAAGATGGCGCCGAGACCGACCTCGACCTCGGGCACTACGAACGCTTCCTTGACGAAGAGATGACGCGCAACTCCATTACGCTCTCGGGCAGTATCTACCGTGACCTCATTACGAAGGAACGCGCCGGCGAATTTCACGGCAAAACTGTTCAGCTAGTACCACACGTCACCGACCTGATTCACCAAGCCATTTTGCGCGCCAGTCAGGGTAGCGATGTCCACGTGGTCGAGCTGGGCGGCACTGTGGGTGACTACGAAGGTCTCGCCTTCGTGGAGGCAATTCGCTCCTTTGCCGGCATCGTCGGCCGCGAAAATTGCCTTTACGCCTCAGTTGTCTTCGTGCCATGGCTCAACACCAGTAAGGAATTTAAAACCAAGCCGGCACAAAACGCCTTGCGTGACCTCCGTGGCTTTGGCATCATTCCTGACCTCGTCTTTGTTCGCGTCGAGCGGCCGTGCCCACGCCAAATTGCCGAGAAGATTGCCCGCTTTAGCGGCGTTTCCTCTGATGCCGTAATTATCTTGCCAGATATTAAATCCGTTTATGAGGTGCCGCTCAACGTCTTAAAGTCAGGCGTGATGAATGTGCTCAATCACTTCACCGGCGCCACTATGCAACCCGATATGACCAAGTGGCAGCTGCTCGCCGAGCGCAGCAGCCAGCACTACGACCAGACCGTCAAGATTGGCTTAGTCGCAAAGTACATTGATAACCAAGACACTTACATCTCAGTTACTGAGGCACTCAAAGCCGCCTGCTTCCAAGTTGGCGTCAACCTCGACCTCCATTGGCTCAACGCCGAAACCGTCACGCCCGACGAACTTGCCGCGATGGATGGCATTTTGGTGCCGGGCGGCTTCGGCTCGCGCGGCTTGGATGGCAAAATTATGGCCGCAACTTACGCCCTTGACCACAACAAACCTTATCTCGGCCTCTGTCTTGGCTTACAAATGGCAGTGGTAGCAGCCGCTCGCCGCGGTGGGCTAGCCGATGCCACGAGTGCCGAAATCGACCCAACCGCTCAGCACGACGTGATTTACATTATGGCAGGGCAGGAAGGAAAGGAATCAACCGGCGGCACTATGCGCCTCGGAAACTACCCAGCCGAACTGGTGCCCGATAGTCTGGCGGCCAAAATTTACGGTACGACCAGTGTCGTAGAGCGCCACCGCCACCGCTACGAAGTCAACCAACACTGGCTTAGCGCCATCAATCAGGGTGGCTTGGCCGTCTCGGGTACTTCGCCCGACCATCAGCTAGTGGAATTTGTGGAGGCGCCGCAGTGTCACTTCTTCATTGCCACTCAAGCTCACCCCGAGCTCAAGTCGCGCCCAACTCGGCCGCACCCACTCTTTACTGCCTTCATTACCGCCGCAAAAGAGGTAGCACATGAGTAGTGCTAGTCCCACCGCCTATATCTTGAGCGATATTATGACCTATGGCACGCGCCAAGAGGTGGCTTATATTGAGCGCGCCCTAACCAAAGCAGGCATCTCATATTATTCACCAATGCGCAACAAAGAGATTAACGACAAGCAAACTTGCGACAATGACAATCTCTCCGAGCGCATCGTGGCGGCCGACATGGCTAAGATTCACCGCGCCAAGCTCATCGTTTGCAACGTCCGCCAAGACGCCATCGGCTCACTTTGCGAAATCGGCACCATTTGGGAGTGGAACCACCAGCACCCTACCGAGCACAAGCATTTCATCGCGCTCAGCAGCGACATCCGCCGCACCAGCGTCCCCGAAACCGGCGACCGTCGCTCGTTTAGCTACAACGCCTTTCTCTATGGTCTGCTGCTTAGCTTGACTGACGGGCAGGGTATCATCGACTTTAGCGACTTGCCCAATGCACTCGCACAGCTCAAACTTTAATGTGTTCAATCTGACGTGGCACAGTAGCTTCAATCACCACGTTTTTACTATTTAAGTGTTCAAGCCACTGTTTTTCGTTCATTTACTAGACAATATGTCAAGTTTACATTCTAGCTATTGACAAATTAGCATAACTATGATAGTATAATAATTGTTCAAGAAGATTAGAAAGGAAAACAAAAAATGAACGAAAAATTTAACCATCACAACCGCTACGAAAAACAAGAGGCTGAGAAGCAACGTCGCTACGACTCGCTTGGCAACACCGCTGGTGTCCTCGCCGTCGCTGCCACTCGCGAACTAGCTAACCTGGAAGATGTAAAGAAGCTTGATTTCACCAAGTCACACAACTCTCATGAAGCCGAGCAGGAACATGCCTTCCGCCGCGCCGAAAATGAGCGCGCCGCTCGCTTCCAGTACATCGACCACAACGCCAAGTACCGCGAGGAACGCGAAATGACCGCCGAAGAGCAGCAAACCACGCAGTTGATGCAAAACGTAATGGGTAATTTATAAGTGAGATAGAACTCTTAACCACCCCAAATGGGGTGGTTTTTGGTATAATAAGGGCAAGATGAATAAGTATGCCCAGATTATCGCCGCTGCCGTCAAGGCGCAGTGGCAAATTGAACCTACCGTCGAGCTGACTCGGCCCGACCCTAAATTTGGTGACTATGCCACCAACATCGCTATGCAACTCGCGCGCGAACTCCATCAGGCGCCACGCCAAATCGCTGAGACTTTGCAACAGCGATTGACCGATACTGCGCAATTTAGCGAAGTCACCATTGCTGGCCCCGGATTTATCAACCTCCGAGTCAAGGCTGCTGACCTCATGCAGGACTTAAATGCTGGTTTCCAGGGCGACCGTCCGTTTGGTGAAAATAACGACGGGCAGGGTAAAAAGGTGCTAGTAGAATATCCTTCCACAAACATGGCAAAGCCGTTCTCTGTCGGCCATCTCCGTTCCGCCAACCAAGGCTGGGCAGCGCGCAATCTGATGCGCGCCACTGGCTGGCAGGTTATTACTGACAACCACCTCGGCGACTACGGTTCACCGTTCGGCATCTGGGTTACTGGCTTTAAAAAGTTTAGCGATGAAGCACGCCTCGAGGCACGCGGCGTCTACGAATTAGGCGATATCTATATCAAGACCAAGGCGGCAATGAAGGCCGAGGAGCAGGCAGGGCAACACACCCTCGCCAACACTGCGCAAAGCTGGCTACTTAAACTAGAGGCGGGCGACCCCGAGGCAGTGGCCTTCTCGAAACGCTTCAATCAAATCTCGCTCGACCACATCCATCAGGTAATGCGGCGGCTGGGTATCAGCACCGACTACGAGCTGGGCGAAAAGTTCTTCGCCGAACGCGGTAAGGCTGCCGTCAAGCGTCTGCTTGAACAGGGGCTCGCCATCCAAAATCCCGACGGTTCCGTCATTGTTGACCTCACTGAATATGGCATTAAAACACCAATGCTAGTCCTCAAGTCCAACGGCGCCGCTTTATACGCCACTACCGACCTTGCCACCATGCTGTACCGCGACCACGAGTTTCATGTTGACCGCGTGATTTACTGTGTGGCTTCCGAGCAGAAGTTCTACTTTGAGCAGCTCTTTGCCATGGCTAAGAAGATTGGGCTCAAGACTGAAATGATTCATATGTGGTACGGCCTCATTGACCAAATCAACGAAGATGGCACGCGTGAAAAAATGTCTTCACGTAAGGGCGTTGTACTACTAGAAGACCTCTTAAATGAGGCTGAAAATCGCGCCCGCGAAAACGCCAAGGCGAAGGATATCAGCGACGACGACATCAAAAAGATTGCCGTGGGCGCCATCAAGTTCTCCGACTTTGCCGCCGACCGCCGTACTGGTATGCTCTTCAACTGGGACACCATGTTCAGCCTGACTGGCTTCTCGGGGCCGTATGTACAATACGCCGCCGTCCGCGTTAACAAAATTCTTGCCGACCACCCATTGCAAGCTGATTTGATTGACCATAATTATGATTACGACGCCGAGCGCGCTGTCATCCTCAAGCTTCTAGACTACCCGAGCATTGTCCGCCTTGCCGCCAATAATCTTGAGCCACATCGTCTCGCAACTTATGCCTACGAACTCGCCAAGACAATGAATCGCTACTACGAGCAAACCAGCATCGCCACCGACGACGTTCCAGCCGGAGTCAAGCAGGCGCGCCTCATGCTCATCAGCCACGTGGCCGCCGTCTTCAGCCACTGTCTAAACTTGCTCGGCATCGCCGTGCCACATCGCATGTAGTACAATAGTAGTATGAATAAGGCGAATTTGTTGTGGGTTGACCTCGAGATGACGGGGCTTGACCCAGCGGTAGATAAGATTTGTGAGATTGGTGCCATCGCCACCGATTTCGAATTTGATGAGGTAGCACGCTACGAATCGGCCGTCAAAGTTGACCGTGAGTTTATGCTGTCGCGCATGAATAACGACTTTTGGCGCAAACACAAGGCTTCGCACGACCAGCTTATTAAAAATAGCACCGCGCTTGAAGCCAAGTCGGCCGCCAAAGTTGAGCAAGAATTAATTGCCTTCGTCAAGAATAATTTCGACCTCACCCAGCCAATTTATCTGGCAGGCAACTCCATCCACCAAGACCAAAAGTTTATTGCGCGTGAATGGGTGCAATTAAACGACCTCTTAAACTACCGCCAGCTCGACGTTAGCGCGTGGAAGATTATCTTTGAACATCACGGCGTCGTATTTAGTAAGCCAGAAGACCACCGCGCCATGAGCGATATTGAGGGCTCAATCAACGAACTTAAATTCTATCTTGAAAAGGTGAAGTTTTAATGAACGAAGCCCAAGTTATCGCCGCCATCACCAGCTTACCGCGCGTCACCGCTGACGACCGCACCACTGAGCAGCAGCTAATTTATACGGTGGATGGTCAAATGTTTGCCATTATAAAGCATGGCTCCAACCCGCTCGCCCTCAGTTTACTGTGCGACCGCAACCTCAGCCGTCTCCTAGAATCGCAGTACGAGTCAGTTTTACCAGGGCAGGGGTTGAGCAAGCAGTGGATTACTATCCTCCTCACCGGCCAGCTGTCCGATGAGGACATTATCGACCAAATTCGCCACGCTTACGAGCAAGCCCGCACACCAGATAACGCTTAGACTAAAATAGACCGCCACGCGGTCTATTCTAATTCTTATTTACCCTAGGCTAGTCGCTATTGGAGTTATTGCGGTCAATGGTTGACGCGTCAGCCGCGCTATTTGAGCGCATTAATGATTGCACTTGCTGAATACTAGCGTCCAAGCGGTCAGTGACAGCTGAAATATCTTTCAAAGCCGCATCAACTACTTCACGCTGCTTTTTCTTGTGGATTTTATTACTAATCGCTTTCATTGAGCCAATTAGCTGGTTAAGGTGCTGCCGCATAGTAGCTGGCAAGTCTTGGTCAAGTTTACCCTGAGCGCGTGAATCATCCAACTTCTGCTTTATATCTTTACTTGGCTTCGCGGCTTTATATTTGTTATTACCGCCAACCCCCATGCCAATTCCAGCCAAATTCTTCTCTTGAGTATTAATCGTCAAAATAATTTCGCTGAGCGCTGATGTCTCATCGCGCGACAGAGCAACCTGACTCTGATTGGCATACTTAAACACTGCTTGAATGTTAGCAATGCTAAGTTGAACACGATTTAAACCCGCCAACGGGCCATCATTTTGCGAACTTAACGCCGCCACAATAGCCACTATAGTTATCACAACAGTAACACCAACACCAGCGTACACAAATAACTTACTATCCAGCGGCTTTCTGGTATTTTTCGCCGAATCTGATGCGATATAATTCAAATAATCCACGCTACCATTAATTGGCGCCGGAGCTGGCTTAGGAGTAGCATGAGTCTGCTCTGGAGACTCACCTTCAATAAAGGTGGTTGGCGCAGCGGGAGTAGCTTGTGGCGGATAAGCGTAATTCTGGCCTTGACCTGGATATTGCTGTTGGTATTGTTGATATTGCTGATATTGTTGGTACTGAGCGTAGGCCTGTGGTGGATAGCTCGGCATTGGCGGAATATTCTGATTGGCTGCATTAACACTATCCGGTGTACCTGGAGTAAACGACAATCGCTGCCCAGCGTAATTGTTGATTGGTTGCTGCGTCGGTGGCAAAACCATTTGAAAGGTACTTGGCGCATCAAACTGAGGTCGGTCAGGTTTTAGAGTGTGCACCTGGCCAGTAGCATAATATTCACTCGCAATAATAGTACCATTGTTAGTCCCCTGTAGAAGCTTATTGTTTCGCTTCGGGATGATATTACCAGGGTGTTTCTTAAAATCACCCTTCGGCAGGGCTGAACCGTAAATATTATCATTTACCACTGAGTCATCCAGTGCCATTGGCACTTTACTCATTGGGCTATTTGGATCATTGAAGCTCGGCGCATTATAAGTTGGGATGTCGGGCGATGTCAACATCGCTGAATTATAACTCAGCTTGTTGTTGTCATTATCATTATCGTTGGTGCTATTAGTAGTAGCTGGCTTATTGGCATTCTTATTAGGCAACGCCTTTTTGGGAGTATTCTTGAGGGGACTCTTCAACGCGCCACTACTAGGTGTACTACTGCCCGAACTCTTAACCATACCTAAATTTTAGCATAAACAACATGAACTGACAATTGTTATATAATAATAGTAGTGAACGACGCTAGGGAAGAAATTAGAAACCGGCTCGCCATCGAAGATGTGATTGGCGAATATGTCGAGCTGCGCCGCGCAGGGCGCTATTTCAAGGCGCTCAGCCCGTTTACCCACGAACATACACCATCCTTCATTGTCACCCCCGACCGCAACATTTGGCATGACTTTTCCTCAGGGCAGGGTGGCGACATCTTTAAGTTTGTCATGTTAGCCGAAGGCGTTAGCTTTCCTGAGGCTATGGAAATTCTAGCACGCAAGGCGGGCGTCGACCTCAGTAAATACGATACTCGCCATCGCAAAGGCCTTGCAGAACTAAAGGCTAAACAAATCGAAATGAATACTATCGCCATGAATTACTTCCAGAGGCAACTAATTAACAGTAAACTGGCTCTAGAATACGCCCGTAAGCGACGTCAATTATCACCCGAAACCATCTTAAAGTGGGGCATTGGCTACGCGCCACCACGTCATCAACTCAAATCACTCCTCATGAGCAAGGGTTATCAACGCGATGACATCAAGGCGGCCGGCCTCAATATCTTTGAAGACTACAATTTCAAAGGTGAAGGCGAAGGCTACCACGGCGGCAACCGGCTCATGATTCCACTACGTGATAGCCAAGGGCAGGTGGTGGGCTTCACTGGTCGCATTTTAGACGACCACCAACCAAAGTACCTCAACACCCCAGCCACTGCCGTTTACGATAAGGGGCGCCAACTCTTTGGCCTCAACTTTGCACGCGACGCCATCCGCGCCAAGGGCTACGTTATTGTAGTAGAGGGCAACATGGATGTGATGACTTCATCACAAGCTGGCATCAGTAATATCGTAGCAGTTGCCGGCACTGCTTTGACGACTTATCACCTCAAGAGCCTCGGGCGGTTGACTCGCGACATTCGCTTCTGCTTTGATTCCGACGCCGCAGGCGTAAAAGCCACCGAGCGCGCCATCGCGCTTGCCGGCCCGCTCAACCTCAATTTATCCGTCATTGATTATTCTAAAGCCGGAGTGAAAGACCCTGACGAACTAATTAAAAAGGACGTTGCCGCGTGGGAGAAGTTATCTAATACTAATACGCCAGCCGTAGATTGGGTGCTTGAGCGTTATAAGTCACAAAACAACCTTTCAACCGCCGAAGGCAAAAAAGTCGTCACTTCAAAGGCCCTCGCCGTCGTCAAAAATCTCACCGACCCCGTTGAAGTTGAGTTTTATCTCAAGAAAATTGCTACACTCACCGACACTAGCGTAGAAACTTTATCCCGCAAACTCGCCGGCACACCTGAGCCGACTGCGCCACCACGGCGCCACGCGGTCAAAACTACTCTGAAGCCAGCTAACCGCCACACTACCGACTATTACCTCGATTTAATTTTCGCGATTGCGTTAAAGAATCAAATTAACCGGCCACTCGTCGCAAAAATTCCCGATAGTTACCTCAGCACTCCATTTATTCAGCTCAAGCAAAACTTACTTGGGCAGGATACCCCGACCAGCGAAGCTACCGACTTAATTGCCAAGCTTGAAATGTTTAGCGATGCTGAATTACCACCACATCCCAACTTCACCAATTTAATGCTCGCTAGCCTCAATACGCTATTCAAGCTCCAACTCCAGCACCAGCTCGACCAACTTCAAGCTCAGTTCGACCAAGCTTTTAACAGTGGTAGTAACGACCTCACCGACTTAAACACCAAGCTCACCACCACACGTCAAGCACTCACCAAGCTGGAACGTAGCAACGTCAGCAATGACTTCGCTGGCCTACGCGACCTCTGGCAGCAACAGAGCTAAGCGTTACCGCTATTGACATTTTTAGCATAATATGCTAAAATACCGACATAGTGAAAAATAAAACAAAAAGTCAAACCATTTCCCACCACAGCATCCCGAGTTCACTCCAGATACTGGTTGACCGCTCGCATCAAATGGAGTATAAGGCGCGTCGTGGTTACTACAAGACGATTCAATACATCTTCATCGTCGCCGGTATTGGCTTGGCTTTAGCTGCTACGCACGGAGCATTTTACCCAGTCTATCATCACGTCACAGTGCCCGAGTTTAACCGCCGCGTCCATGCCGACCTTCACACTTACAGTGAGGCCGACATCCCGTCCGACGCTATGCTCGCTGACAGTAAATCGTTACGACTTCTAAAACGCTTCTTACGCCGCTGTTAAATTAACCAAAAGGATTATAATAGAATTATGAAGAAATTACTCGCATTTGATATTGACGACACCTTAAACGTAGCCAAAACTCCAATGACAGGTGAGATGGCGCACATTTTTGCTGAGCTCCTTGACTATTATCCAGTTTGTGTGATTTCTGGGCAAAAATTTGGCCAGTTTATTCGCCAAATTCTTTTGCCACTGAACGACGAAGCCACTCCCGAGCGCATGAAGCGACTCCATTTAATGGTAGCGCAGGGGACACAGTATTATGTTTATCAGTCAGGTGATCCATTCCAGCCAGAAAGCTGGCGCGAAGTCTACTCTTATCCGCTCACTAATGAACAAGTAAACCAAATCGCCACTGCTGTTGAGCAAGCCGCGCGTGAACTAGGTTATTGGTGCGAGCAGCCAGTTGGCGAAATTATCGAAAACCGCAGCAGCCAGGTCACCTTTAGCGCCCTTGGTCAAGCCGCCGCGCCGGTTGATAAGTATCAGTGGGACCCAGACCACAGCAAACGCAATAAGATTGTCACCCGCGCCCGCGAACTCGCGCCCGACTTTGATTATGAAGTTGCTGGCACCACAAGTATTAATGTCTTTTTGCCAGGTATGAATAAGACTTTCGGTATGAATCAGCTAATGAAAGCATTAAATTTGCAGAAGTCCGACATTCTTTACTTTGGCGATATGACTCAACCGGGCGGCAATGATTACCCAGTCAAACAAATGGGAATCGATGTCATTACCGTCACCAAATGGCAAGATACCGCCTATGCCTTGCAGGGCATTATTGGCCTGAATCGCCATTAAGTATGTTAAAATAGTAGGCAGGGAGGGGTGTCCGAGCGGTTGAAGGAGCACGCTTGGAAAGCGTGTATAGGCGGTGACGTCTATCTGGGGTTCGAATCCCCATCCCTCCGCCAGTATTATTTACTACTAAAAATAGGGCTCGAAAGCCCTATTTTTTAAACTTTGCTTACTAGCCAACATGAGCGCCGGATACGCCACCAGCCCCGCCATTAGTACTAAGAGTTTGGAATATCCAGTTTACAATAGCATAACCAAGAATTGCCACCACTAGACCAACAATAGCGTAGAGAATAGTATTTTTTGCATCCTTCACTCGACCACTATCACCACCAGATAATACGTAGCGAATACCACCATAGATAATCATAAAAATTGCCAGAACGCCAACCGCAAATAACAAGATATTGATAAAGCGGGGAATAACAGCGTTCACTCCATTAAATAGATCAGTTGGTTGACCTTTTCCACGGTATGGTCCGCTAAATACATCCGGTAGTGACAACGACATTAGTCTAGTTCCTACTTACTACTACCGCTATCAGCACCCCATAGGCCGGTAATCCAGTTGACCACGGCGTAGGCGATAATAGCCACGATCAAACCAACCACAGCGTAAATCAAGGTGTCCTTAGCAGATGTCACTTGGTTCTTGTCGCCATGAGCAGTAGTGTAACGAATACCAGCGAAAATAATCATCACAACTGACAGAATACCGACAATAAACAGCATGGTATTAATCACAGTAGTCACAATTGGCTTATCACCAGTAAATAGGTCTTTAGCCTGACCATTACCCTTTGAACAGTTTTCAGCTACTGCACCAGTTAAACCCTGGGAAGTATCGCATTCGGTAGCTAAAGCTGGAGACACATTAAAGGCCCCAAGAGCCAATGCTGCAACAGCTGCAGTGGTTATACCGACGCGTAGTTTGTTTAATATACTTTTCATTTTGAGTTTTCCTCCTTTATCTAAACTACTTTAACTTAATTATACAATATTCTATTTATAATGCAATACCTAAATTAACATTATGGCTTTCCGCCCTTAGCTTGGAAGGCTTTAACAACCCAGTCAACCAGCGCATAAGCAACAATCGCTACCACTAGTCCAACCACCGCATAGACAACTGTATCCTTCGCTGATGCAACCTGAGTCTTGTCACCATGTGCAGTAACATAACGAATACCGCCATAAATAATCATTATCACAGCCAAAATGCCGACAATAAACAGCATAGTGGTGATAATAGTCTTGATTACATCATTCATTTCTATGCCACCCGCGGCATCCTGGGTCTTATTTAGCCCCTCATTTATATTATCTATACTATTAGCAAGAACACTCTTACTATACAAAAAACCTAGTGTAACCGCACTCATCCCAGTAGCAAGCATTTTACTTATTTTTTTCATATTGGCCATTTTATCCTCCTATTTTTTAAACCTTCCAACAACAAACTCAATCACTGCATATGCGCTCATAGCTAAAATTAAGCCAGCAATAGCATAAATTATTATAGTTTTAGCACTGGCAATATTATTTTTATTACCAGACGATGTCATATATTTAATCCCACCATAAATTATTATAGCGGTAGCAAAAATACCAGCACCAACTAACATTAATTTAACATAATTGGTGATTATAACTACTAAATTTGATTCCTGTGGCGCCTTTACGTCGCCCAAATCCTGACAAACAGCAGCATCTGGGTTGTAATGACAAGGACAACCATCGCCGCTTGGATTAACAGTGCAATCTTCATCAGCCATCGCCACACCAACTGGCAATAGTGCAGCCCCCAGCAAAACACCAATTAACATGCAACAGAGTAGTAATCGTTTCATTGGTTCTTTCTCCAAGCTAACTTCGGCAAAACATTATAGCTACGTCTAGATCGCAGATTAGGACATTTTGCCAACCTCGATGGTAGAGCAGCACCACCAGATGTATCGCCCTGTGCGCCACTAACAATTGTCTTAGTAATAGCAAAAGCTGCCAATACTACAATAACACCAACGACAATAGCAATAATGCCATGTTTTGCAGCCAAGACCGCCTTAGGGTCACCATTCGACATCATCATCTTATAGGCACATATGATTAATGATATCACTGCAATCACACCAGTTAAAATCATCATAGCAGTAATAACGCCACTCAGTAAGTCATCGCCACTCTTTGCTGGAATATTTACTTGATTGCAACCATCGCAATTTTTAATACTTACTAAATCAGCTAGTGTTGTAAGCATATCTATCATTTAGTGTCCTCCCGATAAACTGCCCACCACAAACGTCACAATTGCTGCCGCCGAAATAGCCACAATCAACCCAATTACGCCATTTACTAAAATCATCTTAGCGCCCGACTCAGCTAATGACTTACCAGCGTGCGCATCAACTACATATCTAATACCACCATAAAGTATAACAATAAACGCTACGATACTCGCTAAACGTAATAGTATATCCACTATATTCAAAAGAATAATTGTGATATACATACCGAGTTCCTTACCTGGTTCCAAGAATGGTGTATCACCTTTACAGGTGAGACCGCGACTCCAAGAAGGGAAGCCGAGGAAGTCACCGCCACCACAGTTGCCAGCACTACCGCTTAATCCACCAGAGCCACCACCAGAGCCGGAACCGCCAGAACCGCCACCGGAACTACTACCGCCGCCAGAGTCTGAGCTACCACCGCCGCCAGATGAGCTACCGCCTGAGCCACTGCTACCGCCAGAACCAGAACCACCGGAGCTAGAACCGCCCGAGCCGCTACCGGAGCTAGAACCACCGCCGGATGCACCGCCACCAGAAGCGCCGCCACCAGATGATCCACCAGAGTTGCTGCCGCCGCCAGCAGTACATACTAATTCACCATTTATCACTTGGCAATTTTTCGTTGGACCCGAGCCCTTACCTGAATTATTTTTTTCATCCCTCATACCAAGAATTGCTCTCGCGCCATCACATTTAAGGTGACTATTATCCTTCCTTACTGTACAAAAATCAGGATTGTTGCATTTACGCATCACACTTTCAACATAAGCCTGGCCATCCCATTTGATACATATTTTAGCTTGGTCTTTTTTATTATTATTGATAATGGGTTTTAGCCTAAAGTATGTATCGACAGCTTTTTTACATATAAGCTTGTCCACCTCGGTTCCCCCAAACAACAAAGGGTGTTCTTTGTTCGAAAGATTACTATGTTTTTCCTCTTCCGGCATATCGCGCCATGCTTTTTTAGCGGGTGGACAAACCTCTGTATCACAGTGAGCTTTTCCAATAACGCACATATCATGTGCTAAACACCATTTTTCTTCATCTGTCCAGTCAGCTTTATTCGTTATTCTATAATCCCGCTTTGGGTTTGCCCAACTACTGACTAGGTTATGATACTTCCTGCATTTTTCTGCAGCCTTAAAATCTTCTTGGTCCTTTGCGCTAACTGCATTTACGATATTATGTGTATAAAAACAAGTGGCAACAATTGACAATAGTAACACAAAAATACATAGTACTTGTTTTTTAACTCCAGCACTATTCCTTAGATGCATCATTTTACTAGCATTGTTATTTGATAAAATTTTGTTATTCATTATTTAAACATCCCTCCTGGCACCACAAAATTCAATAACGCATACATAAAGAAATAAGCAATCAAAGCGCCAATTGCATTACGAATAATCTTTTTGCCAGTTTCAACTTTTTGTTTATCAGTACCAGCTGTAGCATAAATAATTGCACCATAGACAATAGCTATCAAAACAATTACTGTCATGCCAGCTGCTAACCACTTAAAGATATTAGCCACTGCACCCATCATTGGAACGTTACTCGAATTATTGCATTTCCACTCAAAGTAAGTTTCCGTACCACCACATTGAGAAGCATTTACCGTACCAGCAAACAATATGTTGCATAATAGTGTAGCAACGCTAGTGGCAATATTTTTTCGCTTAAGCATATCTTATATATATCATATTGCAAAAAATTCTACAATAATTTAATATTATTACATAAGCTTATTATGGTGGTCAAAAGGGGATATCTACTTAGCCTGTCGGCATTAGTACTACTGCCGCTACTTTTAGCACTTTTTAATAGTAATACAACAAGAGCGAATGATTCAGTTGGTGTGAAGCCAGAGCAATGCTATCTAGATAATATTAATTGGACTGGCGGTGGTCCAGATCAAGCGCGCTCAATTGATTGTAGGAGTTTAATAGAAAAAGACGCTAGTGATAAGAAGAAAAAAGATATCGAGTCTAAATGGGATAGTGCCGATAACAATGATTATATTAAAGCAGAATGCCTTAGAGTACTTCCCCAAAAAGAAAAAGCTTGTATTAGCGCAGGGTACTGCGAATTAAAAGATCTTGACCGTTGGTTTCTAGGAAAACGGATGCTTAATAGATCAAATCACGATTATCGACTCTATTGTGTTAACGCTTACCGTTCAACTACTGAGGTAACAACCGAAATATGTGCTGCACTAGAAAACGCTAAAGATGGCGATTGGGAAAGTCGCCTAACATATTGGGATGGCAATAATGACCCAGAAGGTAAGGATAACAGCGGTCAAACTCAGGCTCGCCGATTAACTCCGGTTGCAAAAGCTTGTGCAAAAGCCGGTGCATGTACAATTCCCGCCAATGGTGGATTAATCGATTGTTCTAAGGCAGTCGATATGAAGAATAAAAATCAACAGCTCAAAAAACCAGATGACAATTCCGGCAACGAAAGGCCTCCCGTTAAACTTAATTTTGATACCGACCCAGATACAAATACCAAGGAAGATCCACAAGATCAATCTTGCAGGCAGCACGCCGGCATTTTTGCCTTTATGGTCTGCCCAGGACTAAATTTACTAGCCTCCATGGTAGATTCAATCACTGGATTAATTTCTGATAATATTAAGTGGACCATCCTAGCACAAACCGCTGGAAGCCCATCTCCTTCTGCTGTGATCCAAGCCGTATGGCAAAACATTTTAAACATTGCCAATATTATACTTGCAATAGCCTTTATGGTAATGCTCTATAGCTATGCGCTTAACTCACAAGATACAGTTAGAGCCTACAATACTAAATCTATGTTATCGCGCCTCATCGTAGTCGCCATTGCTATGAATCTGTCATTCTACGCTTGTGCCGCGTTAGCTGATATTTCTAATATTGCAGGCTCAGGGATATTTGATCTCATTATGAATCAGCTCAAAGACCCCGGTGCTGGACCGTTTAGTGCAGAAGGTTTAGCAATTGGCATGGGCACTATAGTCGGCATTGTGGTACTAATTATTGTAGCCATCTTAAACTTTGGTATTTTTATCATGATAGCGTTAATGATTCTAATCATGATTACATTACGCCAAGTCGCACTAGTTACATTAGTAATCATCTCGCCAATCGCCATTGCCTGTCACCTCTTGCCAAACACTGAACGCTGGTATCAAAAATGGTTTAACACCTATGTTCAATTACTCATTATCTATCCTTTCTTTACTGCCGCTTGGGCAGGAGCTCATCTAGTAGCTTACATTATGGAACCAATATCTGGCGGCTGGGGCTTTATTATTGCGCCACTTTGTGCCGTTGCGCCACTGGCTGCTATTCTACCAATCTTTAAGATGTCAAGTGGACTAATGGGCAAAATGGCTAGTGGGCTAAAGCGCTCCGCAAGTGAGCATGGTTTAACAGACTACGCCAAGAACCACGACCAAAATCGTCGTACTTTCGCTAAAAATATTGTTCAGACTAAAAGTATTAACTTACAGCACAAATTAGGTAGTGGTAATATTATCGGTAGAGGAATGGGAGCTATAATTAGTAGTCTAAATGGCACCCACCTTGCTGCCATTAATAAGCGTAGTCAAGATGAAACTGACGACTTGACCAATAAGGCTGTAAAAGATATCAACAAGGCTAAACAAGATGCTAAGGATAACCGCGCTGATGACCGTCGCAAGAAAAAGGTTAAAAAGGAAAATAAAAACACCAGTGCAGAGGCTACAGCTAGTGATATTTCGCTTGATATCGACGACGCTCAAGCCGCGCACATTGCTAGTGTCTTAGGTTTACCAAACTTACCATTCACTATTAATGATAAGGGACAGAGAGTCTATCATATCAACGGTTTAATGTTAATTAAATATAAGGCAATGACTGGCACCAATCAATACGGCAAGAATCTCAGCCAAACCGAATATCAGTCAGTGCTAGATTATGCTCAAACTAACAACATTCTTAATCATAAGGAACTTATGGAGACCATCTATAACGTTCAGACCAAGGGTGATACTTTGGTACGAAAGCACTTCATCGATAGTTACACTAAATATGACGATAGTGAAAATTACACTAGCTACGCAAACTATGTTGCCGATAACAAAACTCACATTTTTATGGACAAAGATACCAAGAAAGCATTTATTGAGCAAACCGGCACCTTCTCTAAAGATAAAATTCGATCCGTTACAGATGTCGAAAATGCTATTCGCGAGTCCCGTCAAACCTTCACGAAGAAACTTGATGTTGCCACTTATGACGAAATTGACATTCCAGTTAAGACTGAGCTACTCGCTAATTCCGTTCAAGATGGCGACATAGCTAGTGTTAATAACATTAAAAACGTCAACCATAAGTTTATCGCTAATTATCAGGTGTACTCAATGATTACCCAACCAAGAATTTTAGCCGAAAAAGCTAGAAAGGCTGCCGGTACTAGCAGTAAGAGGCCGTTTAGTAGTGTAATCGGTAAAACAGCCATCCAAACACCACATTATTCTTCTACAATGACACTATTGCATGCTAGAAATATTGAGGCTTCTATTAATGCTTGGCGAAAAGGAAAGTGGGATACTAAGTTTAAAACGTGGTAAAATGGATAATAAGATTGGTGGGTAGGTATAATATGTCGAATAATTATAAAAATATACGGTTATCTAATATATACAAATACATTTTTGTATTAACTTTTACCTTAGTTATTTCTCTCATAATTAATAGTTTTTACACTTGCAATATTGCGAATGCACTTAGTAAAAAGGACCAAGAAGATTTTAAGACTGCAGAAAAATGCAAGAAGTACCATAACGTTATTAGAAGCAAAGTAAGTTCAGGTACGCCTTATCAGATAATAGGTGGTGATATCCCAGCCGAGTTAAAGACGTGCGTTAAACAAGGTATGTGCGCTTGGGCAAAAGCTGACTGCGATATAGAGGTTTGCCCACCAGCTAAAAAAGCATGGAATAATATGACGACAAAGGAGCAATATGATGATGACGCAGGTAAAGATAAAGGTCGTCCTATATTGCTGCAGAATACTAAAGTACCTAAGTCCGTATGTAAAAAAGCTGTTGATACATACTCTAGACTGAATCCAATTATCAATAATAATAAAAAAGACCAAGCTAAAATATGTGTCAAATGGGATGGCCAGACTTATGTTGAAAGTGTGATGCGTAAATGTAATGACCCTGATTTTTGTACAGTAAAGAAGGACCATCACCTTGATTGTAGCAAGGCAAAAGCATTACTAAATAACGGCGGTACCCCAGATGGTGGATCTGGTGGTGGCGGTAGCTCTGGTGGATCATCCGGTGGTGGTGCGTCTGGCGGTGGCAGTAGTAGTTCGGGTGACAGTTCTGGTGGTAGCAGCTCAGGTGGCAGTTCATCGGGCGGCGTAAATTCCCAAGCTCAAGACGACCAAAAATGTCGTAAGGGCGCATTAACTTTCGGCTGGATTGTCTGTCCGGGTACTGATGCTATGTCACGCGCTGCTGACGGTATAGCAGCCATGATTGCAAATGCCTTAAATTGGAGTATTTTAGCTAATACTAAGCCAGTTGATGGATTAAAAGACCAGCCACAAAATGTCATTCTGGAAGTATGGCAAAATATGCTTTCTATCGGCAATATTATCTTGGCTATTGCATTTTTGGTTATGCTCTATAGCTATGCGCTTAATTCTTCTAATTCATTAAGAGCCTATGACGCCAAAAAATTACTCTCACGACTGTTAATTGTAGCAATCGCCATGAATCTATCCTTCTATATTTGCGCTGCAATTGCTGATATTTCTAATATGGCAGGGCGTGGCGTTTATGAATTAATTAATTCACAGCTCACCAGTCGCAGCACTGGTTGGTATTCAGCGGCATTGAATAGTGCCAAAGCCATCGCGGCCGGCATCGGCACTCTAATGACTTCATATCTGAATGCAAATATTATCGTAGTAGCCATCTTAATCATGCTGGCAGCCTTGGCGTTGCGTCAAGTTGCTCTAATTGTGCTAGTTATTATGTCACCAATCGCCTTTGCTTGCTATTTATTACCAAATACCGAAAAGTGGTTTAAAAAATGGTGGGATGCTTATGTGCGTCTTCTAATCGTCTTCCCATTCTTTACCGCAGCTTGGGCAGGATGTCGTTTAGTTGGCTATATTGTCTCAGAAGCAGACATGCCTGGAGTTAATGATTTAGCTAAGGGTGTAATTGCCGTACTAGCTACCGTAGCGCCACCAGTCCTATTGATACCAATTTTTAAAATGAGTGGGGGTCTCGCCGGCAGGGTAGCTGGTTTAGGCCAAATGGCCGCAGATAAAACTGGTGCTACCAAATTCGCTAAAGAGCGCGATGCAGCGCGTCGTAAACGCCGTGCTAACGATTTAAAGCGTGCGAGTATTAAAGTACAAAACAAATTAAGTGGTAGCAATAATAAATTTGCTCGGCTTGCGGGCGGTGCAATTGGACATATCAATGGTACTAAAGCGGCAGCCGCTAATCAGCGTAGTCAAGAATCCACCGATGATGCTTTCAATGGTGCAGTTGATAATATCAATGAAGCATATACAAAGAAGAAGTTCAATAAAGCCAAGGATAAACTAAAAGACACTTCCGATGCAGAGGTGGTCAATATGGCTAAAACTGGCACGGACGCCAAGGGTAATCAGCTCGATGAATTTCAGCAAGCCGCAGCGATTGAAACAGCACAGAATCGCGGAGTATTTAACGCTGATGACGCTGAAGATGTTATGCTAGCCGCACAAAAGAGTGGTAGTAAATTTGTACGCAACACCGCCGCAGAATCACAGTATGGTAAGTCGTGGCTAATGGACCAACAAGCTAAAGATAATTTTGTTAACCAGGAAAACGAATGGAAGAATATTGATAACAAAGCCGATGTTCAAGGTGCAATTGATAAATCACTTCAGAACTCCACTAAGAATAGTAACGCTGCCGTACAGAGGTGGAATGATATGTCAGTAGGTGATAGAACAAGGATTACTGACCGAGCTTTATCGCGCGGCAACGTTGCATTAGTTGATAATCTCGATACAATTAATAAAAAGGCTCTACAAAACCAGACAATACTCAATTCAGATCCAACCGATGTAAATCAATTTAATCACCAGATTAATAGCATTAATGCTGCTCGCGCCGGCAATAAATATGATGTGTCAGACGGTGGAAAGTATTAAGCGATGATGAACGTTATACGCAATAAACCATTTTTTACCCCAGTAATACTAGCTGCAGTGATATTTAGTGTGTTCAATATTAATCCAGTTCATGCTACAGACGCCAGATATACACCAGACAACATGATGAGTCCCGGAGTGATTTCCATGGCAAAACAATGTCGCCAGGCTGACGCATGGGCTAAATTTGCTTCATATCGTATGTATACTAGTAGTGATTTACTTGATAAACAAAATGCTTTATACACAAAATGTGTTTCTCTTGGCTATTGCTCAAAATTATCGGATGTATTAAAAGATAAAAGTAATAACGATATATATAATAATCTTTTTATAACGGCTAAGCCGAGTGATTGGAATAGACAGTCATTTGACAATAAGATAATACACCCCTTTTTCTGTAAAAATGCCTATACAAACGTTACAGACCAAGACTGCAAAGATTTTGAAAAAACTACAATAGATTCAGTAACAGCAGCATTTGACCAGAAGATGTTTTTTAAGCTAGCTACACTTTCTACCTGCCTAGCTAAGGGATTATGTAGTTTGGATGAAAACAGAACATATGTTTTATCATGCCAAACATCTAAAGATAACATAAAAAACGGCACCGATAGAAAACCCCTTTCTGATGGCGATAATACAAGTGTAGAAGATAACAATAGATCGGTTGTAGCATCAGCTAAAGATTTGTTGCGAATATCTCTCTGCATGAGTCTAGTTGGCAAGGATAATATTGATGAGTGTGGTAACGATATAGATAATGTAATTGATGATTGTGTTAATAATATAAAAAAACAATCACCAAATAGAAAAATTACATTAAATGATATCGGCACCTGTGCTCAAAAAGATAAGAATCTTCGAACAAAATGGAAATTACCTATTGGCTTTAATTTTAACGCAAATGATAATAACATAACCCCCGATAGCGATGACGATTCACAAAAAACTCCACCAGATGATTCTGACCAGAAAAAATGTTATGATAACGCTGGTTTATTTGGCTTCTTTTGGTGTCCTGGGCTAACCATCTTAACCGGTACACTCGATAGCCTCATTGGTCTTATTACTGGTGGTTTAAAATGGACCATTTTGGCCAATACTTCAACATCCAGTAAGGTATCTGGTACTGCACAAGACGTACTGATAAATTCATGGCAAAAGATGGTTGCTGTGGCCAATATAGTAATTGCAGTATTATTCTTAGTAATGTTGTATAGCTACGCTATTAATACTAACGACGCACTCAAAGCATATACAGCTAAAAAATTATTGTCTCGTTTAATTATCGTTACAATTGCCGTCAACTTATCGTTCTATATCTGCGCCGCCCTAGCCGACTTATCTAATCTAGCTGGAACTGGCATTTATGACTTGATTAATAAAATTATCGGCGACACTACCGGATTATACAGCAAAGGCAATCTACTGGACGAGATTTCCGGTGTTATTGTTGGCGCAGCATTAATCGCTATTGCATTAATGAGTTTGCAGGCCGCATCACTTGCATTATTGATTATTTTAGCCCTAATCTCACTTCGCCAAATCGCCCTAGTTGTACTAGTTATCATATCGCCAATTGCATTTGCTTGTTATCTTCTGCCAAATACGGAAAAATGGTTTAAACATTGGTGGGATGCCTATGTCCGCCTACTAATTGTTTACCCAATGTTTATGGCAGTATGGGTATCATCTCGTTTAATGCTGGCTCTTCTACAGGACATTGGACAAAACGATTTAATTAAAACCGCACTCGCTTCAGTTGCGCCGCTATTAGCAATCATTCCAATATTTAAACTAAGTGGTAGTATTATGGGTAAAATGACATCTGGATTGCAGGGTAGTGCAAAAAAGCATGGTTTAACCGATAGAGCAAGTAAAAATGACGCAGCTAGGCGACAACGCGCCAAAAACTTTGCGCGCCGTAAAAGCATTGCTCTACAAAACAATTTGGCTAGGAAATCAAGTGCCGCTAAAGCGGCCGGCAATACAGGAGCTGGAGTAATAGCTGGTGGTATGAGTGTTATTATTAGCCATCTCAATGGTACACGCGCAGCAGCCGCTGACCAACGCGAACAAGTTAAGCGCGATAAGTTAATGAAAGATGCAACTAAATCAATTAACAAAGCCTATGATAAGAAGCTCAAAGAAAAACGTGATGACGATGTAACGGCAAAAATGCCCGATATCGTCGCACAAGCTGCTACTACTGACAACGAGATTGCCGATAGTCAAGTTGCCGAAGTTGCCAATACAGTTGGAACACCAGCTATTATTACTTCAACCAGCACAGGCAAACCAACCTTAGCTGGTAGTGTGATGGTTAAATATATGGCAATGACCGGCAAAGACCTCAGTGGCAAGCAACTTGATTCTACAACCTATCAATCAGTCATTCGCTACGCTAATGCGCACAATATTCTAAATAATTCCGAGCTCAACACCGCGCTTTATAACGTTCAAAAGAATGGCGATAAATTAGTGCGTGATGAATTTATTACTGATTACAGTAAGAATAATAAAACGCCATTGTTTGCCAATAAGAAAACTCAAAAAGACTTTATCGAACAAACCGGTGACTTCAGTAAAGAAAATCTCACCAGTATTGATAAAGTTGTCGAAGCACGAAATAAAGCACGCAAGTCATTTATTGATACAATGGGTGTTGATACTTACGTTAATCTACACCAAGAACAACGCGTATCATTAATTGAGCAGTCTAAACAGAATCGTGATGTAACCAGTATTAAGAATATTGTAAAAGTTAATAACTTAGTCGCTGATTATTCAAACGTCAAATCACTTCCCCCCATTACACTTAAGCACACCGAAAATATTAAGCGGTCGCTTGCTGGCTGGAACAAGGGGATAGATGATGGCAAATGGAGGTCATGGAAATGATTAGTGTAAAACGGGTAATTCTAATAGTGTTATGTATCGCATTAGCATGCATGCATAATACCATTATATCTAACTCCGTGAATGCCAGTGATAAAGAAAAACCAAAAGTAACTAAAGAGCAGTGTCGCGAAGCATTCAATAAATTACCTCTCGATAAAGCAGATGGGTATCGATCATATATAATACCAAACGGTGATATATCATACGTAACCGATAATACAGTATTAATGTGCATCAATGAACATTGGATTGTAGCATTATCTTGGGATGACGTACAAGATAATAGCTCTTATAATTGTTATAGTAGAACAATTTTTAATATCCCATGGTGTGGTCATGAAAAACGCGATCGGCTATTATTTGACGAATTTGCACCAGAGCATTGGAATACTGAGTGTGTCAACGCAGAAGTATGTTCTAATGCTAATATGCAGTGGAATACTAATGCTTACGCTTATTTTAATCATGACAATCGCCGACACTATATTATGTCACCGATTGGCACAGCCTGTGTTAATGCTGGATACTGCCATGAGGAATCAGCCTGGGATACAAGTAATCCATGGGATATGTTTAGTTTTACCTGGGATAAATGGCTTAATTGCGATGATGCAAGCAAAGTATATCAGTGCGCTGGTTTGGATGGAAAATCATATAGTGAAGCATTGAAAACATATGCCAATGTTGACATAATATCTTTCTGTTTAAAAAATGGTTATTGTAAAAAAAATCCAGATAATTCTACTGTTAATTGTAAGGATGCCAATAAAAAGATAGAAGACGATAAAACTGCTAACGCAAAATGTAAACAAAAATCTCAAGATGCCGCAGACGGGAAAACTAGTATTAACGATTTATTTAAGCCAACATCAAACTTACCGCCAGCTATACAAAATATGGAAACATGTCAAGATAACTCAGTCGACTTTGGCTGGATTGTCTGTCCTGGAGTAAATATTATTAGTAAGGCGGTTGATGGTATTGCTGGTATGGTAGCCGATAGCCTTAAATGGACTATCTTGTCTGATTCCAGCAGTAATCACATTATTGATGTTTGGCAAAAACTAGTCGCCTTTGCTGATATAATATTAGCCATAATATTCATTGTTGCTTTGTATGTGTATTCCTTGAATACTACCGGTGCTCTTGGCATGTACACCATAAAAAGCATGATGTCCCGTCTGGTTATTGTGGCTATTGCCATGAATATATCCCTTTATGTTTGTGCAGCACTAGCTGACGTTTCAAATATTCTTGGCAATGGCATATATAAGCTAATTACTGCGCAAATGGTTATCGGTAAAGATGGTGGATTAATTGCAGCTTTAGGCGGCATTGTTGGTTTTCTATTGAGTGCCATAGCCCTACTAACCCTAGCAATTCTTAATTTTTCCACCATTGCTTCTACTGCGGTAATAATTTTAGCTGTTTTAACTATGCGTCAAATCGCTTTGATTGGCCTAGTTGTAATTTCACCAGTCGCAATTGCTTGTTACTTACTACCTAATACTGAAAAATGGTTTAAAAAATGGTGGAATTATTACTTTAAATTACTATTAGTTTACCCAATGTTTACTGCAGCCTGGGGCGCTTCACGACTAATTAGTAACATTTTAAGTGCTAGTAAGAAATCCAATATTGTTATCGAAACCGTTGCATCAATTGCGCCACTTTTAATGATTATGCCGATTTTCCAAATGAGCGGCGCCTTAATGGGTAAATTGGCTGGACTCGGTCGAACCGCCGCAAACAAGACTGGAATGAGTCGATTTGCCAAAGACCGCGATACACGACGGCGTAAACGCATCAGTAATAATATTCAATCTAGAAGTATTAATCTACAAAATAAACTAAATAACAGTAATAGTAAATTTGGTAGATTTGCTGGTAGTGCACTCGGACATCTTAATGGCACTAAAGCTGCAGCAAGACAAGAACGCGCTCAAACTGCTCGCGACGAAGCCTTTAATAGTACTGTAAGCGATATTAACGATAGCCACACCAAAGCTAAAATCAATAAGGCACACGACAAGATTGATAATATGAGCGACGCCGAATTAACTAGTATTGTTACAACCGGCAAAGCAACCTCGGCTGGTAGTAGTGTTGATCAATATGAATATAGTGCCGCCATCGAAGAAGCTGATAGACGAAACTTAATTAACGAGAATAATTACCAACAAGTATTTGCTCAGGTCCAGCAAAATGGTAGTGAGCTCGATCGTAAGGCAGTAGCTGATTCTAAATATGGTCAATATGTCTTGGGCGATAAAGGCAAGGAAGACTTTGTTAAGCAGGACAAGGCTTGGAAGAAGGGTAGCAGTATGAGTAATGATGAACTAGAAAATGCCATCGATAAATCCATCCAGGTCAACACTGGTAGCTTAAATGAAACTAGTTGGCTAAATATGGATTCCCATCAAAGGGCACTAATTGTTGACCGTGGCATTTCACGCGGCAACACCACAATTATTGATAATGTTGAAAAAGTTAACAGAAAAGTACAGAAAAACGTCTCAGTCTACGGTACGCAAGTCGATAAAGATCAGTTTAATCATACTAAAAAGCTTATTAAGGATGCACGCAATGGGGTGCCATATGCTCCAGGAGATGCTTTCAGGGACAATAAAGGTAATAAGTTTTAACATGGATTTTTGAAAATAATTATGTTAAAATAATAGTGTAATTAGGGGATAATATAAGAGGTGAGCATTAAAAAAGGATTTAACCCAAATGCAGGCGATCGAACTTATCGCATTATTTTAAAGCGCTCACTCACACCAAACAACAATAACAAAACCGATTATTCCGATAGTGGACACGATTATTCCGATGATGCACCGGATTATTCAAACTATCAAGATTACTCCCCAGACCAAGAAGATAATTCTGATAATAATGATGGCGCCGACCAAAGCGATAATATAGATGACGATGATTCTAGCGAAGACAACAATGAGTCAAAGGAAAATCGCAACAAGAGCAAAAAAAATGATAAAGATAGTAATCGGAATAAATTACGTGATGCTGAACACGACTACGGTAGATCCAATTCAAACAAAAGATCCAATTCCTCACTAGCTAGGCGCGAACGCAGCAGCGAGGGTGGCTTTAAATATTCCGGTAGTAAATCAAGTAGAAAACATAGTGGTGGCTTTAAAGGTTTTATGAGTCAGCATAAAAGCGGTGTATTAACTGGTCTTTCTGGAACATTTGTCTTCGGTGGTATGATGTCTGGAAGCATGTTGTTATCTGGCCCAGCCCAATTTCTTCAAATCATGCACTTTATTCAAGATACATATAACACAGTGCGCGAGATGCAAGCAACATTACGCGAATCTAAAAATATGTTATCTATTCTACGCCGCCCAAGAACTAATCTTGATGATAGTGCTCTATTAAGTAAATACGGTGAAGTTGGACTACTATCCAAGCGTAGTAGCGCTAGATATGCCAATCACTTGGATAAAAATGGTATTATAACTAAAGTAACCAAAAATGATATTAAAATGTATATTGACCACAAGCATTTTGAGGTTGATTGGGCTTGTCGTGGACAAAACTGTGTTGCTCAACAAATGGTTAATAAATTAGGTGGTAAAATAGAGGATTATAAAGTAAATTCTAAACGTAAATCCATTGAAATAGACTTAGAGGAAGTTAGAAATAGTGGTGGTCTTTTTAAAAAACATAACTTAAGAAAATTTTTTGCTAACCTTGGTAAAAAATCTGGTATGAATTTTTGGTCACGTTGGTCAGGACAACGTGCTTTTGCAAGAGCCACCAATATAGTTTATGGCTTTCATCCATTTGCAAAAGCTAAACA
Source organism: uncultured Candidatus Saccharibacteria bacterium (assembly GCA_947253285.1). Classification (GTDB taxonomy): domain Bacteria; phylum Patescibacteriota; class Saccharimonadia; order Saccharimonadales; family Saccharimonadaceae; genus Nanoperiomorbus. The sequence goes on from CAMXXV010000003.1 coordinate 33,787, forward strand.
ATTAGCAATAGACTCAATAGAAGGTTTAATTTTACGAGCATTCCGTAAAACTAAGATTGGACAAAAAATAACAAAAGTAACTAATAAGTTCAGAAAAAGCACTTATGGAGCAGCTTTAAAATTATACAACAAAACTCGCACTTTATTTAAGAGTATGTTCGCAAAAGGAATAAAGCTAGCATTATCAAAATTCAAAAAATCTTCAAAAGGACAAGAAATTGAAAATAACGTAAATACCGCTGTTGATGGTTTCGTCAAAGACACAGCTGACCAAGAAGCAGGGCTTAGAAATAAAGTTGATTCAGCAAAAGGCTTACTCAAAAACGGTATTGGCATTATAGGTTTTATTGCATCAACCTTTTGCTCGATATTACAAGCAGATAAACAGATGGAAAAAATACGTTGGACTAATAATATAATGCCCGCTATTCAATTATCAATTGAAGTTATCGCCACGGCTGGGCAAATGATGGCTGGGCGTATGAGTATGGCGCAACTTAGCGTTATGTCGCGCAAACAATTCTACGACGATAACATACCAGACCCTGACCATCCAGGCAAATTTACCTCTTCTAGTTGGTGGGATTCTGCACCAGTTAATGCTGAACTAGGACAAGATGTTAATGCATCAAAAGATGCTAAGGTTCCTAGCGAAGTCCGTAAAGCATCCGACGGAACCTTCCTAAGTCTGTTATTTGCTACAGTAGCCGGTGGGTGGAGAACAGCAGTAAATGGTATATGTGGTGCTATTGAAATGCCTATTATTAATTTAGGAATTGATGCGGCGGATATAGCTGTTGATTTTCTATCTGGCGGTACCACAGCTCTTGCAGGTACTTTATCTACCGCACTAGTAAACAATGGCGTTTCATTTGTTAAGGGAGAGGCTCTAGGTTGGGCAATACAACAAGGTATCTCAGTATTAACCGGAGTACCACTAGATATTACTAATCAATTACCTGCACAATTTGGTGATATTACAGCTTATGGCTCAAAATTCAATCAATCACAAAACGGTCTACATGATAGTGGCGGTGCAGTGTTGTCGGCTAAGGCGGCGGCAGAAGTAAATCGCCAAAAAAATGTTTGGTTAGCTGAAGAATGGAATGACAAACCACTCCTTGCGAAATTATTTGATCCAACAGACTATCGTTCTGGATTAGGTATATTGGCGCGTAACGCTCGGCTTAACCCAAATCCAGAAACTATTCTAGCCTCTATTTCTAATACCTTTAAACTACTTGCTGTTGTTCCAAGTACTGCCGTTTCGTTAGCGGTAAATTCACCAGCACAAACTGCCTTAGCTGCTAGTGGTGCTCAAAAATATAATTATGACGTTGATGAAGTTGCTATACCGCCAAGTACACTGGATGCATTTACCGAAGATGGAGATAATGGCAAAGATGACGATAAAGACGAACTCAGCAACGCCGAAAAGGTAATGAATATTTTTCATAGCGAAGAAGATGAAAAAAAGCAACTACGTGAACAGGGTAAATCTGATAGTGGTGCTGAATTTAAAGCTTGGAAATCAAATAAGGATACATATACTGATTTAGCTCACGCTTGTTTAGCTAAGGATATTAGTAGTAACGGTGTAGTATCTGATGATGATTCAACAAATAGTGAAAATGGTGGTTTTACCTTTATGTACCTTCATGGTACTAGTGAAAATCGCGATTATATCAACTATAATTGTGCGAACAAATTAGATAAGGATAGCCCAGATTATGATGAGACATTGGCACGCATCGCTATGTATGTAGGGCCAGATATATCACGTGCTCGCGCCACTGAATGCTTAGCCAATCCAGATGATTCCTATGCTAAACAAGCTTGCGTTGGTGCAGGTCTAGATTATGGAGATAGTAGTAATACTAATAAACCCGCTAATGGAGGGCCAGGTAGTGGACCAAACACTGGTTCATTGAGTGATAGCGATATCGCAACACTAAACCCATCTGGAAGTAAAATCGTAGAAGAAGCCTTGAAGCAAGTCGGCAAACCATATGTCTATGGTGCCGCTGGACCGAATACCTTCGACTGCTCGGGTCTAACCCAGTGGGCTTATAAATACGGCGCTGGTATCAATATTTGTCACAACGACTTATGCCAGAAGAATGATGGTAAAACAATACCCGTTAGTGAAGCTCAGCCAGGAGATATCTTATGGAAACCAGGTCACGTTGCTATTTATATTGGCAACGGTAAGTATGTCCACGCGCCACAACCTGGCGAAAACGTAAAAGTAACGACATTCCAGGAATGGAACCCGTGGGTATGGGCAGTAAGGTATACAAAATAATGATTAAACAATTTAATTTACGCGTTATAATACCTGCTATAGTAGCAATAACAGTAATATTGTTATTGATACTGTTAAGTATTAATAAATCAGGTCATATAGTTGATATCAATAAAAAATCCGTTACCAATACTTACCGTAATACTAGCTTAAAAAACAATAGTAATATATATGATTATAATGATAATAAATATAAGTTATCACTACATGTATCCAATATTGATACTTTACTAGACTCAATGTCAAAATCAGAACTCGATAATATTTTATCTCAACTAGCATTCACTATTTCTTTAAATACTAGCGGTATTAATGAAACATCCGTAATTATAGAAAAAGAATCCTTTAGACAAACATACAATGATAAACAAATGGCTTATAATATCAAATTTTCAGTAAATTTACCAGATTTGAAGCAAAGCTACATCGTAAAAGATATTTATTCATTGTTACCCCAATACGCTTCTCACTTATATGATGATACTCAATGGGTATTATGTCCAACTGGAAATGATGTAATGTATAATGATTTTAACTGCAAAGATAGGACTATGATACAATGAAACATCAATCTTTACGTAATTTTGTATATCGGTCATTTTATGTATTAATGATATTTGCCATGCTTCTAGTACCATATACAACTCCCGTATATGCAGTACCAGATAATAATCCCGACGGAATACCTAATCCACAAAACCAAATACCAGTATCTGACGATGCTAATTTTGGTCATATCGACCCAGACAACCAAGCTGACGTTATGCTGAATTTAGAGATACCATACTACAACACCGCTGAATGCGAACCTGGTATGGCGCCTAATGCAGACAATAGTAGTGGCACTATTTCTGGTAATGATAATGAGGAAAAAGTCTTTAATTTCCTTAGGACTGCTACTTTTGGCGGACATAAACTTAATGCCGCACAAATTGCTGGCATTATGGGAAATCTCAAAGCAGAACATGGTTTTCAGACTAACAGTACCGGTAATGGTTTTCACGGTTTAGCACAATGGGGTGATGGCAGATGGAACAATGATTGGGAAGGCAAATTAGAACCACAATTACAACACCTAAAGGCAGAGATGGATAGTGGATATTGGCATGACAGACTAGAGCAAAATGGCTTCTTTAACTTAAGTAATTCAAAAGATGATGCCGTTGCAGCAGCGTACATATTTGCTAGAAATTATGAGGTAGCAATTCGAAATGGTGGTGGAAACGAAAAATGGGATGGTAATGATGGTGAAGCAAATAATTTTATCCAGAACTGGAATGGTAGAAAAAATAATGCTATTGATTTTTATAATAAGTATGCCAGCAAAGTAGATGGACCAAACGCTGGAGCCAATGTCGGTGATGGCTCCGGACCATATGTTTGGGTAGGCGATAGTAGAACAGTAGCCATGAAAACTGCCGTTGGTAAAGATGGAGATAAAGATCGTTGGGTAGCAGAATCGGGAGCTAATTATAATTGGTTTGACACCAAAGGAGTTCCTGGAGTAAGCAATGGACTAAAACCAAATGAGATTATTGTCTTTAACATGGGTGTCAATGACTTAGGGAATGCCGATAAGTATATTAATAGATTAAAGGGATTAGCTAGTGGTGAATGGAAAAGTAATAAGATCGTAATCGTCAGTGTCAACCCAGTTGATGATGCTAAAAGCAAAAATGCTAAAAATGCTGCAATAAAAGCCTTTAATGACAAATTAAAAAGCGAGCTTTCTGGTATTAGCAATATATCGTTTGTAGACACTAATAGTAAATTCCCTAAAAATTTTTACACCGATCCCGAGGGAGTACATTATAATTCAGATCAATACAAAAAAATCTACGAGCAAGTCAAAAACGATATAACTAATAAAACTTCTTCGCTCGATTCGCAAGTATTAAATAGATCTTGTTCCCCATCATCCGGAGACGCTCCTAGTGCTGGCGCAACTAAATATGCTAAAAATGGTGCTAAGATATATAGCCAGACTGATGCAAAATGGATTAATCACAAATGGGGAAATGGCACTATCGGTACTCATGGTTGCGGCGTGTGCGCTATGGCAATGATTTTAACTGCCATAACAGGTAAGGATGTTTCTCCAATCGCAGTAGCAGACGCCACTCAAAATTTAAATACTGGCGATGGCAGCCCACCAGATCTTCCCGAAAAAGTTGCGCCAAAATTTGGTGCCAAGGTGGAAGCAATACCAGCCAGTGTTGATGGTGTAAATAAAGCACTTGACCGCGGTGGCATGGTTTGGGTTTGCGGCAAAGGATCTGCGCCATTTACCCCTAAAGCTGGTCACTGCATTGGCATTCGTGGACGTACTAATAGTGGCAAATGGGTAATCTTTGACTCTGGTAGTTCAAATCCAGAAAGTAAAGACCCTGACCATGAATATGATCCTGCTAGTTTAATGTCTAAAGTTAACACCATAAGGAATGGCACAATTAGTGCAGTATTTAAACAATGATAGATAAATTCAATAACTTACCAGTACGATTAAAAATAGTCATTGTAGCATTTGGCTCACTAGTTTTACTAGCGATACTAGCTTCTATTCCTCAGATCATACAAACCCATTTCAACAATCAAATATTAACACCAACTAACGTTTTTGACGATAAACATAGTGGCAATAAATTATATAACGACAGTACAATTGGTTCTATTAACTATAGTGAACCGAATAAAACTCCCGTTGTAGTGGGACATGATAATTTATTAAAATATGGTTTATCTTATAATAAGATGATGTTGGTTAAAAGTATATTAATGGCCTATTATCAACATCAAAATGTTACCAATAATACGAATATTAGAATTGCCAGCATAGGAAAAGATATTAAAAGCGACTGGAATGGCACTACTTCTACCGGCATATACAATACTACTATTCAATTAGATGGGAAGGGCGATCTGATTCCATTGCAAATTATTGACACTTATAGCTCACTTAAGTATTATTTTGCAGTCAGACTAAAATTCGACCAAGATTACCAAACTATTTACGAAACATCTAATAATATTAATTAATTCTAAAAATAGCTAAATTGGCACTCTAACATTGCAAGTGCCAATTTTTGTGTTATAATGGTAATTGTAACCAAAGGAGGATGAAATGTCGAATGTTCCTTTAAAGCCGCTGGGTGACCGAATCGTAGCCGAGCGCGAAGAATCTGAAGCTCGTACTGCAGCTGGACTATTTTTACCAGAAGATGCTAAAGAAAAGTCACAAGTTGCAACCGTACTAGCTACCGGCAAAGACGTAAAGGATGTAAAAGTTGGTGACCGAATCGTGGTACGTGAATACTCTACTACCGAAATTAAGGTCAATAATAAGAAGTATTTTATTGTTAAGGAAGAAGACGTACTTGCTACGTTGGCATAAGGAGAATTATGGCGAAAAAAGTTTTTTATGGTGACGAAGCGCGCGAAAAAGTTTTAGCTGGTGCTAAAACTCTAGCTGACGCCGTCAAAACCACTATGGGGCCAAAGGGTCGCAATGTAGTAATTGGCAAGACTTACGGTGGTCCATCAGTTACTCATGATGGCGTTACCGTAGCAGAATCAATCGATCTACCAGAGACCGATGAAATGTTAGGTGAAAAAATTGGCGCCGAGCTCATCAAGCAAGCCGCCAAAAAGATGAATAAAGTTGCAGGTGATGGCACTACTACTGTCACAGTGCTAACTTACGAAATATTGCGCGAAGCCAACCGCTTAATTGCCGCCGGACATAATCCAATGGAGCTCCGTAAGGGCGTCGAGCGGGCAGCAAAGTCGATTCTTACTGAACTTGATAGCATGGCCGAGCCAGTTAAAGGTAAGGATGACCTCGTAGCTGAAGTAGCTAGCATCTCGGCTGGCGACCCAGAAATTGGCAAGCTCATTGCCGATGTAATGAGTAAAATCGGCCGCGACGGCGTCGTTAGCGTGGAAGCAGGGCAAGGTCTTGATCTTGAATCAGAGGTAGTAGAAGGCTTTACCTTCGACCGTGGCTACATCAGTGCCTACATGGTGACTGACCCGAATCGTATGGAAGCTGCCTATGACAAGCCAGCAATTATTATTACCGACAAGAAAATTAGCTCGGCTCAGGAATTCCTACCACTGATTGAGAAGGTCGCAACCGCCGGCAAGAAGGACGTTGTCTTAATTGCCGAGGATGTTACCGGTGAGGCACTTGGTGTGCTGATTCTCAATAAATACAAGGGTGTACTCAATACCTTGGCTATCAAGGCGCCATCATTTAGTGACCGCCGTAAGGAAGTCTTACAGGATATCGCCACCCTCACTGGTGCAACCGTCATTTCTGCCGACCAGGGTATGTCGTTCGATAACGTTGGTCTTGAAGTAGTAGGTTCAGCGCGCCGCGTCATTTCTACCAAGGATAGTACTACTATTATCGAAGGCGCTGGTGACAAAGCGCAAGTGGCACAACGTATCGCGCTCATTAATGCTCAGAAGGAAACCGCACGCAGCGACTACGACCGCGAGCAAATTGCCAAGCGCGCCGCGTCACTCAGTGGTAAAGTTGCCGTCATTAAAGTTGGTGGTGCAACTGAAACTGAAATTGACGAGAAGAAATACCGTGTTGACGACGCCGTGGCTGCAGTTAAGGCAGCGCTTGATGGTGGTATTGTCCCTGGTGGCGGTGTAACCTTAATCAACCTCGCCAGTAAAATTACTACTACTGACGCCGGTGCTGAGATTTTGCGCAACGCCTTATTAATGCCATTTAAGCAAATTACCAGCAACGCTGGCCTTAATAGTGAAGCTTTGTTGGCTCAAGTTCAGGCCGCTAAGCCAGGGCAGAGTGTCGATGTCATGCACTATGACGGCAAGCTAATCGACCTTAAGAAGTCCGGTGTAGTTGACCCAGCACGCGTCACACACGAAGCCATCCAAAACGCTGTATCAATTGCTGCTACGGCAATGACGATGGGTGCACTCGTAGTTGACTTGCCAGAGAAAAAAGATGCTAACGCCAACATGGGCGGTGGCATGGGTATGATGTAGCCTCAGCTCAAGGCCTCCTTCGGGAGGCCTTTTCTGATTCTGCTAAAAATTTGCTATAATAGACACATAAAAGAGAGGGCATCATGCAATTAGATAGTTTAGAAATTATTCGTCGGCGCGACCCCGAAGACGCACTTGGGGTAATCGCCAATTCTTACACACAATTAAATTTTCCAGCCGAACTACAACAGGCTGATTCTGGCAACTTTCAGCCAGCCAATATTGTTTTAAGTGGTATGGGCGGTTCGTGTCTCGCTGGCCTGATTGCCAATCGTTGGCTACGCCACGATTACAATCTCAATCTACCATTTGAAGTTAGCCGCGAATACACCGTGCCGGAGTATGTCAACAATAAATCACTGGTCATTATCTTTAGTGTCAGCGGTAATACCGAAGAGACCCTAAGCTCACTCGACGATGCACTTAGTAAACGTGCTCATGTCGTCGTCATTACCAGCGGAGGCAAACTGCTAGAGCGTGCCCAAAGTGAGCAACTACCATACATTGTACTCGATAAAATTAGCCAGCCACGCTACGGCGTCTTTATGCATCTGCGCGCCATTACAAAGGTACTAGAACATTACAACATCCTACATGGTGCCTTTGATGAGCTAAGTGATAGCGCTGACTTTGTAAAAAATTATGCAAATAAGCTAACCGCACTCATTCCATTTGACCGCAATGCCGCTAAACAGTTGGCACTGAGCTGCACTGGTAAGACCGTGTTAGTCTTTGCAAGTAGCTGGTTCTACCCACTAGCCTACAAGTGGAAAACTTCATTTAATGAGAACGCTAAGAATATCATTTGGTGCAACGAGTTTCCAGAGTTCAACCACAATGAGTTCATTGGTTGGACTGAGCAGCCAGTCGAAAAACCATTTTGTGTTGTTAGCTTACGCTCTAATCTCGATAGTGAGCGTGTCAACAAGCGCTTTGACCTCAGTGAACAATTATTGTCCGGTAAGCGGCCACATTCACATAATGTACAGCTCACGGGCGATACCTACATTAAACAGGCTATCTGTGGCGCTATCTTAGGTGACTTTACGAGTATTTATCTCGCTATTTCCAATAATATCGACCCAACACCGGTGCCTTTAGTTGAAAAATTTAAGCACTTACTAGTGCAATAAAACTTTCACGCTGCGTTCACTCCTGACCGCAGCGATATTTTTTACTGCGCTCAGCGCAATATTGTCACCCGCCACATTAGCCACTAAATCAGTCGCCTCATTTAGTACAAGCTTCTCAAGATTAGTGAACTCACCCGGAAAACGCACAGCCCAAGCGCCCGCCATAATAATTTTGCCCGCCAAGTTACGACCTTTAGTTAGGGCGTGATGAAAGAAAAACTCCGAATCCGCTGTCAAGATATTTTTAGGCAGCCGCAAGATATTGTGTGCCGCGTTAATTGCAAAGAAGCCAATTGAGTCGTCGCGCCACATCTTACCATCGCGTTCAAAGTCGGTAAATTCTAGTTCATTAATACAGCGCGAAATCTCACCCAATTTAGTGAGCGGCAAAGACAGAGCAGGGCTTAAAGCACGAAACTGTCGCCGTCGCTGACGCGAGGCAGCATTATTTAAATAATCAACCAATACTGTAGTGGCGCCGAATGTAATATAGCTTGCTAGCGCAAACTGGCGCTTACCGTTGATGTAAATATTAATCGGATTAATCTCACGCGGCGATTGCGCCATAATTAGTTTAGGGTTGCGATGATTGCCATTTAACGCCACCGATAAGTCATTACTATTACCTAGTGGTACTGTCGCAAACGTCGCATCTACGCCCGAACAATATACCGCATCAAATGTCACTTGCGCCGTGCCATCACCGCCGCAGGCTAACACTAAATCACCATCTTTTAGCTCTGTGCTAATTAGATCACGCCCCACAAAATAGGGGGTATCAACTAAGCGCACCTCCTTGAGTCCTATTTTATAACGCATTTGGTAGTCTACTAAGAGAGGACGGATTCGCTTATAAGCATACGCCCGTGTCGACTTTGGTGAAAATACTACTACAATGCGATTGAATTTCATTTTATTATTGCTGTTGCTGCTGCTGTTGTCTTTGTCGCGCCAACTGTTGTGGATTAGTAGTAATTAGCGTTTGCTCAGTATCTGAAGCAATAATCTGAATCAACACATGGTTTTGACCAGCAAAGAAGAGACCTTGCCCAACCGGAAAGCTCGAAAGGCGCTTTAATTCCTCTTCAGTCAGCTTAAATACCTGGCCCAACATATCAACCGAAGAAGGGGATTGCTTCAAGAGTAGCTGAATTGACGAGTTTGCCACAATGGCACGACCCATCGGCGAAGAAATGAAGTCTTCCACATCCTGCGTAATAGTAGTAAGTCCAAGATAATATTTACGAGCGCGCTTCGCAAGGCTAAACATAAAGTTAGCACTATCCGGATACTTCATGAGCTGCCATGCCTCATCGACGATTAGCATGCGCTTGTGTGTTTTATCGGCACGCACCTTATTCCAAATGTGGTTTAGAACAATGTACATTGCCACTGGACGAAGTTCATCCTCAAGGTCACGAATGTTAAATACTACCATGTGGTTATCAATTTCAACATTTGACTGATGTGAGAAAATACCAGCAAAAGTACCTGTAGTATACTGACGCAAACGCTGCGCTAGGTCAGGGCCTGTGCCGCCCATGTGTGCCAAAGTATCATACAAATCAGCCATAACTGGTGGCACTGAGTTATGTGTCAGAGGGTCAGAGGTAATGCCCACGCGAGCATAAGTATCAATTAAGGCTTGGTCAAGGTCAGCTTCCTCATTTGGCGTCAAAGTATTAACTGTCGTGCCATTAGAAGCTACATTTGAGGTACCAAGCATCTGTCGCAATAAACCGTGCAAAGTAATTAAGTTGGAGCGCAGCACATCTGACGCATCTTGGTCTTGGTCGGTATCAACCGTATGTGGCAAATCAAACGGGTTAATTCGTGTATCGCTATTGAGCGACAAGTGAATATATGAACCGCCCACAGCATCGCAAAGACGCCGATACTCGTCTTCTGGGTCGATAATAATAATATCGACACCAACCATCATTGAACGAAGTGCTTCTAGCTTCACTGTAAACGACTTACCAGCACCAGACTTTGCAAACACTACCATATTAGCGTTTTCTAGCTGATAGCGGTTGAAAATAATTAAACCATAGTTGTGTAAGTTAATTCCATACAAAATACCATCATCTTGCGTTAGGTCGGAAGAAGTGAATGGGAAGGTGGTTGATAGAGCACCAGTATCCATGTTGCGACGGATCTTTAATTCATCACTAAACTGTGGGATAGTTGAGTTAAGGCCTTGCTCCTGCTGCGCTGAGGCAACCTTAGTTAACACCATCTGCTGGCCAAGCGCCGTCTCAACCTTGTGTGATACTGACGCCAAATCATCAAGATTGTTAGCTGAAATCGTAATATAAAGACCAAGGCGGAAGAACTTTTCCGTCCCAAGCTGCAACTTGTCACGCAGCTCCTCAGCATCCTGATAAGCTGCTTCGAGTGCTGGATCACGAATTTTACCATGTTCAGCATTAACCTCCATCGAAGCTTCAAGCTGTGTCACCTTGCGCCGCAGGTTATTCATCACCACCTGCGAATCAACTGGGTAAATAAACATTGAGATATCAATCACCTCATCAAGGTTGACAATACCAGATAGCCAACCAGTATAAAGTACGCGCGGGTAGCCATAAACATAAATTGTCCGACAATAGCGTGTGCCGAGTTTAAAGTAATTACTGTTAAATTCCAAGCTAGCTGGCGCGACCAAGTCGCGCATTGTTACCACACCCTTGTGGTAGATATCTTCAACTTCGCTCGCTTCACGCGCACGCTGGGCTGCTAGAGATTCTTTTTTATTCTTTTTAAACATTGATGTCTCCTATATTCGTATTTTTAGCAATACCCTTACCCTTAACTACATAAGTAGCAGTGTATTGGCTAAAATCACCAATCGACTGACGTAAAGCTTGGTCTGGATTATAAATACTATAATACAGCTCACCTAGCTCTTTAGTCTTAAGGCGCACTGCCGGTACGCCAACTTGCCTTAAGCCATCCAGTACCACTGATACACGTGAATTAATTTCGTCTTTGGCGGCCTCATATTTATTAGCCGGCACCTCAATCTTTGCTTTAGTACCAGAAGTATCGTTTACGATATTTTTTAGAACACCGCGCTGACTTGAATCTGAGCCAATCTTATTATGTTCTTCACCAATTGAATATGGTACTACTACAAAGAAACTTTTGTCCATAATATTAGCTTCACGCGCCAGGGCATTAATAAAGTCAATATAATCATCAATTAAGGCACCTAGTAACATGTTTTCTTGATTGGTACGAAGAGCCTTAAGCTTATTAACATATGGGGTAATATCAACTTTTTCCGACTTAACGTAAATCTGAATCGGGAAATTTAGGGAGTTCACAAAATCTTGGTAGTTAATCTCCACACTTTCGCGCTCGCGCGCACTCATCAAATCAAAGTTAATTGACTGCGCCGCAATTACTGCTCGAAACGAGCTGTCCGACATAATCACCAAATTATCTCTTAGCTCTGAAAATCGTAACGAGTTTTGAGTTGAATTAGGGTGCTGTGATTGGCTGGTTAATTGAATATTACTTTTTGACATTGCCCACCTTAACGTAGTTTAATATTAATCATGTCGTCGCTATTGTTCTGCGGCGCTACACCTGAACTAATTATAACAGAATTAGAGGCTTTTGATAAGCCAGTTGGCTCCGCTGGCGTTGGGGCAGGCTGTTGTGACGGCGCAGGTTTATTATCTTCTTTCTGTGGCATATTATAAACATCCGAAAGCTGCGCCCCATTAACCTGAATTGTTTCCGGCTCCTCTGGAGCAGGTGGCGTCGATGGCGCATAATTATAACCTGGCAACTGCGCTGGGGCAAACATTGGTTGTGGTGGCATCGCCGGGTTGTACATTGGCGGCATCGCGTTTTGATAATTATAGGTAGGTGGCATTGGTAAAGGTTGGCCGTTAGGCTGCGCATTGGCATTTTGCGGCGCAGTCTGCACTGGCGCTGTCTGACTTTGTTTGGTTGCTGATGCCGGATTGTTCTCTAATTCCTTCATTGTTTTAATCGCCTTTGAGCGAATATCCTCAGATGATTTTCCTAACAAATGGTCAATGTGTTCTGCATTGCTATCATCACCATCCATAATATCGTGCGCATTTTGCGCCGACGCCATAAAGTCCTCGTTTAAGTTGTGGTTAATTGGAGCAGGGGCATCTAAGCCACGTGTTGACCAACCCTTAGTATCAGTAATATTAGCTAGGAATGAAAGGCGTTGCGACACTTCCTCAGCTTTAAGACTTTTCTCTTGAATATCATCTTCATTTATTGGCGCGCCAATTTTCACATTCGGCTCTTCGCCATCGGCAATCCAAATTCGCACCTTTGGTTTAAGTATGTAGTAGCGAATCATTGCTGCCATATAAATTTCCATCGGCTGGTCCTTGCGCAACGGCAAAGCTAGCACACCAAACACAAGAATCACTGGTGCTGGTATGATAATCAGCGGCAACGCCTGCTTGCCAAGAAAAAAGGCCATGACACAGCCGCCAAAAGCAATCATTAAATAGCAAAACTGCCTAAAACTAAATGGGCCGATTAGCTTGTCATCGGCTTCAACGTTCTGCGGCACCTTATATTCTGCCATATCATTATTATAACATATATTAAATAAGCGTAAGTATATTGTATTATTTACATTATTTGCCACATAGCACAAAAACCGCTATGATAGTAGTAATGAGTGATGTGGTTGAAGGCGAATTAAAGCCATTAATTTTGCTGCGTGGTCTAACCAAGACCTTTGGTTTTGATGACCAAGCGTTAAATGCCCTCGACCACGTCGACCTTGAAATTCAACCAGGTGAGTTTGTCGCCATCATGGGGCCATCAGGCTGTGGCAAAACCACGTTACTACAGCACATTGGCTTGCTAGAAAAACCAACTAGTGGTGAATATCTGTTTAATAATAAAAACATCGAACGCTTCAGTAGCAACCGCAAGGCGCGCATTCGCAACCGCGAAATTGGCTTCGTTTTTCAGAACTTCAACCTGGTGCCAACCCTCACTGTGCTCGACAATGTTGTCTTGCCACTCAATTACCGGCGTGGCTTTAGCTATAAAAACCTCGAGCGTGCCAGTGCACTTCTAAAAACATTTGGTCTCGCCCTCCGCGAATACTACATGCCCGACCAGCTTTCAGGTGGTCAAATGCAACGCGTCGCAATCGCTCGGGCACTTATCAATAGCCCTAAAATTATTTTGGCCGACGAGCCAACCGGCAACCTTGACTCAAAGAATAGTGATATCATCATGCAAGAATTAACTCGCCTCCATCGCGCCGGCAACACTATTCTAATGGTGACACACAACCCAGAGCTATTGAAGTATGCCAGCCGCGTCATCTACATGAAGGATGGTAAAATCGACCGCGACGAAGAGCTTACTGAAACCGCCGCCTTTAAGGTCACTAAGCGTACTCTCAATGCGCGCCGTCGCGAAAAGGGGCGAAAATATCAGAAGCGGAGGAGTAAATAATGTTATCAGTTAAATTAGCTAAGGCTAGTCTCAAAAGCCACCGCTTCCGCAGTATGCTTGCCACCACTGGCGTGATGGTCGGTGTATTTATGATTTCACTTAGTTTAATTATTAGCGACTGTATCAGCGCCGGAGTAGAACGACAAATTGCTCAGTTCAACGACAAAACCGCCATCGTTAATGGTGGCGATTCACTAGACCAATTTGGCCTCACTAAAATTCCTAGCGCTACTTTGACTAATGATGATTTAAGATTAATCAACCACGCATCAGAGGTTGGCTATACCGTAGCGTCTTCCATCTTACGCACTGGCTTAAGTACTAGCAAGCAGCATATTGACCGCGTCACCTTGGCTGCTACAACTGCCAATTTTCAATCAGCGCTAGGACTCAAACTCACTAGCGGCAACTGGTTTGACCAAAATGATACTCATAAAAACTGGTTGGTCTTGGGCTACGACTTAGCTCAACGACTCATTGGCACTAGTGTTGCCCATAATCAAATCGTCAATATCGAAGGCGAAGCCTTTACTGTAATTGGTGTCCTCAAGCGAGTTGGACAGCCGCTGTCACTTCTCGGCTACAACGTCGACCAAACCGCCTTTATGCACTTACAACGCGGGCAAAACCTCTTTAATACCACACGCATTAGCCAAATTATCGCTTATCCGAGCAATAAAAACACCACCATCAGCCAAACACTCTTCAGTATCCTTACTAATCAGCATGTCGACAAAAGCGAATATTCTGTCATGAACACCACTGATGTTACACGCCAATTGCAACATACCCTGCGTGTCATCCAATACTTCATCTTCGCCTTTGCTGGATTGTCACTCCTAATTAGCGGCATTAGTATCATGAATATTATGTTAGTTGGTGTAGTCGAACGGCGGCGCGAAATTGGCATCCGTAAGGCAGTGGGTGCAACCAACGGCAATATTTTGATGCAATTTTTGATGGAATCACTCATTATCTCAGTTAATGGTGGCGTCGTCGGCTTAGTATTAGCTTATCTAATTGCTTACATCACTACTTTTTATCTCTCACTCAACCTCGTATTTAGTCTCAACGCCGTTATCTTCGGCTTTGTCTTACCAATCGCGGTCGGCATCTTCTTTGGTCTCTATCCAGCATGGCGCGCCGCAAAAAGCGATGTCATTTCCGCCCTCCGCCAACTAACTTAATTCAATATGATGATAATCGCCGCCACTATAAGATAGAGTAGTGGCAATGGTATTGTATTGAAAAATATCCGTCGCGTAAAGGTTGGCGCGATGCGCCGCATCAAGTTCAGAATCAATATCGTCCAGTAGTATCACCGCTTCGGGGTAGTGCTGACGCACCACATCCGCAATCACCGCGAGCAGGGCGAATAAAATCGTTCGATTCTCACCACGCGAAGCATTTAGCTTCGCCGCCTTATGGTTAAATCGAAACTCAAAGTCGTCCTTTTGCGCTCCCACTGGGGTAGTAGCATCATCATAGCTCTGCCTTAATTCTGCCATAATGTGTTCCACTGTCACGGGCGCGCCCGCTTGAAATTTCAATTCAACCGTATCCGACCGCCCAGCAATCGACTGATATCGCGCCGCAATTGACTGATTAATTAACTGCATCAAACGCCGCCGGCGCGCTGAGATTTGCGCCGATAACTGGCTGAATTGAATATCCCAAACTAATAGCTCGCTCGGGTCACAATAATCTTGCTTTAGTAAACTGTTGCGCTGCCTTAATACCCGAGCAAATTTATTGACCTCTGTCTGATGCGCAGGGTCTAAAACACTAATGGCGCGGTCAAAGAAATCCCGCCGCCGCGAAGGCGAACCGTATAGCATTTGCATGTCATTCGGCTCAAATAATAGCACTGGCACACGCTGCGAAGTAGGGAAACGGTGATAACTGTGGTCGTTGATAATAAACGTCTTTACACCCGCCTGGTATTTTACTGTTCGCACTGCCTCATCGCGCGTCAAATCAATTCGCCACCAGTTAAATTCATCCGCCGGCTGGCGTACCATCTCATCAAAGTTCGAGCGCCAGCTTTTACCCATCAGCGCCACATATATCGCCTCAAGCAGTGTTGTCTTACCACTACCATTCGGGCCGGTGATGATATTCATCCCGGCAGTGAATTCCACCTGATAGTGCTGGTGGGAACGAAAATTATTTACTACTAGCTTCATTAGTTGCGCATCGGCATGACTAGATGGAGGTAATCATCCTGGTCGCCAGTTAAAACAATTGGCGCCATACCGCCATCCGTGTGAATTGTTACGTCGTCGCCGTGTAAGCAATTGAGCGCCTCAATAAGGTAACGACAATTAACATTAAACGCCACATCACCACCCTCGGCTTTCACTGCCAGCTCTGAGCTGTTGATACCCATCTGGCCAGCCACCGAACGCACTTTCATTACATTACCTTCAACTTTAATAATAATGGTGTTATTTGGGCGCGAAAACGGCTCCGCAATCTTCGCCGCCTTCACCCATTCGGCGCGATTCAGTGTCACCGTAAATTTAGTATCATTCGGAATTAAGCTGGCATAATTAATATATTTACCATCAATTAAACGTGAGGTCACGCGAGCGTTGGCTGCTACGAAGCTAACTTGGTCGTCGCTATACTTAATTAACACCGTATCGCTGTCTGCCGCAATACGTGTAGCATCCTGTAGGGCACGATAAGGGACAATCATCTTTACTTCATACTCAAGCTTCATTAATTTTAGCTCCGCCATGCGATAGCCATCAGTCGCAACTAGGTGCAACAGACCATCATCATCGGTATTAAAATAAACGCCATTTAAAATCGGACGCGAAGCATCAGTACTAGCCACATTCGCTACGCGTGTTACCACTTCTTTTAGTGCCTCAGCACTCAGTTCAAGCGAATTCGCTTCGTCTGACTCAGGAATAGCAGGGTAGTCCTCTGGGTCGACAGCATTAATGGTTGACTGGTAAGTGCCCGCCTTAATGTAAATTAGGTTGTTTTTTACTTCAATTTCAACCTCGGTGTTTGGTAAATTACAGATAAATTCCGTTAGTACTCGCGCTGGCACCGCAATTGCGCCCTCAGCCTCCACTTGAGCAGCGATAGTATCGACCATGACAACCTCTAGATTAGTGGCGATGACAATCAATTTACTTTCGTCTGTTCGCAATAAAACATTACCAAGCATTGGGTTACCAGACTGTGCGATAGCAATTCGTGATACATTACCTAACGCTTTTGCTAGGTCGTTTTGTGCAACTGTTAGCTTCATTTTAAACCTCCTTTATTAAATAAATAATAATCATAATAATAAGTCCTGTGGAAAGTGTGGAAAACCAGTTGATAACTCTGGTAGAGTACACTTTGCGCGGTGGATAAAAATTGTGGAAAGCAGTGTAAAAGTTGTGGGCTACATAATAGTTTTACACGGCGGGTTAATTGAGCTGTTAATGTTATGCACAATGTGCCAAAATAATACACAAGTTTTACCGCGGCTAGACCACAAGTTGTCCACGGGTTTTCCACAGGTGAAGCGACGCTAAGCATAGAGTTCCTCCTTAATTGCGGCGACCTTGTTGCGAATCTCCACGTCGAGCTTAATCTGGGTTTCGATTTTTTGAATGGAGTGCATGGCCGTGGTGTGGTCGTTGCGCCCGAGCTCATGCGCGATTTGCGGATAACTGAGGTGGAGCTCACTACGCAAGAGGTACATGGCGATTTGGCGCGGCAGGGCGATATTGGCGCTGCGCGACGAAGATTTAATTTCTGAGACTTTAATCTCGAAGAAACGAGCCGTCTTGTCAACAACTTGGCGTGAAGTTAGGTGACGCGATGGACTTGGTCGGGCGCTAGAGAGAATGGCGGCGGCAAATTCGACGGTTGGTGTGTTGTTCTGCATCTCGGCGTAAGCCATCACCTGATTGAGCGCGCCTTCAAGCTCGCGAACGTTGGTGCGAACAGTCTTGGCAATGTACTCGGCAGTCTCGCGCGGTAGCTCGATGGTGTTATTGAGCGCGGCCTTGGCCTCAATAATAGCGACGCGGGTCTCATATTCTGGCAGGTTGACATCCACCATCATACCCATCTGGAAGCGGCTGCGCAGGCGGTCGGTCAGGGTTGGAATTTCAGCCGGCGGTCGGTCGGAGCTAATCACAATCTGGCGGTTGGCCTGATGTAGGGCATTGAAGGTATTAAAGAATGCCTCCTCGGTTTTGCCCTTGCCGGCGATAAACTGAATATCGTCAATAATTAGCGCATCGAGCTCGCGATACTTGCGCGTAAAGGCCTCAGGTGTCTTATTGCGAACGTGATAAATAAAGTCATTAACGAACTCTTCAGTGGTGGCGTAGAGTACCTTGCGCGAGCGGTCGTCGTGGTAAATGGCGTTACCAATGGCCTGAATTAGGTGAGTTTTACCGAGGCCAACGCCGCCGTAAACAAAGACGGGGTTGTAATGTTCGCCGGGATGTTTGGCGGCAGCTTGGGCGGCAGTGTAGGCGAATTGATTACACGAGCCGACGATAAAATTGTCAAAGGTGTAGCGACTATTGAGGTGTGACTCGAAGTGTGCCACTGTCTTAGTCGGGCGTGAGGTAATATCATCACTAATCACTACTACTTCTTCTTGGTCGGCAGATTTTTTATTACTACCCTTGTGGATCGAAAAAACTAGCTTTGGTTTGCTGACGGCTGGATTTAGTTTGGCGAGCCGAGTCACGATGATGTCGTAAAACTTAGTTTCAAACTGAGTTTTATACATGAAGTTTTTAACTTCAAAGTGGTAAGTGTCGCCGTCGAGGCGGGTAAGCTTGATGGCGGAATTGTCTTGCCAAAACAGCTTGAAGCTCATATCAGAGACGGCCTTATCTAGCTTGACCTCGGCCAGCACTGATTGCCATAAGGCGGATAGACTTGTCTCGTTTTGCTCCATCAATTTACCCTCTTCACTAACTAAAATGATACCAAAAATAAGAGTTTTCCACAAGGCAAAAAGGTAGCTGTGGCAAACCACATAGTTTTCCACAACTGGGCACCACCACTGTAAAACCTGTGGAAAACTTTGTATAGGCTGTGGAAAGAACTATTTCCAGTTGAAAAAAATCTATAATATGTTATACTAGCTTATATGCCAAAGAGAACGTACCAACCAAAGAAGCGACACAACGCCCGCGTACACGGTTTCCGTGCTCGTATGTCAACGAGAGCAGGCCAGCTTGTCCTAAAGCGCCGCCGCAACAAGCAGCGTGCCAAGATTGCACGCTAAGCCCCAGCGACTTAATATAACGAGCTAGACTCGTTATATTTTATAGTTATTATTTAATTTATTATGTTACGTCAAACTAATCGTTTTCACGGCCATGCCAGCCTTAAATATCTCTTCAGCCACGGTGCGCAAGCCCGCACGCGGTATTTTAGTGTGCGAGTGGTGGCGAACCCGCGTCGTCAGCATTCACGCGCGGCGGTTATTGTTAGTAAAAAGCTATTGCATGACGCCGTGCCACGAAATCGCGCCCGCCGCCGAATGTATGAGCTGTTACGTCACCACTTAGGCGACCTCGCCACTACTACCGACCTTGCTGTAACTCTTTACTCAAAGGACATTTTGACTGCGCCGAGCGCTGAATTAGAGCGTCAACTAGTGTCAGCCCTTAAGCAACTACAAATTACCCACTAAAATATGCTAAAATATAGGTAATGAACCTATTTGATGAGATTTTAACTAAGCCAATTTTTAACGTTTTGGCGTTTATTTACAACTTTGTCGGCGACTTCGGTGTGTCTATTATTATTGTTACCGTGATGATTCGCTTATTACTGTGGCCAGTGATGCGCCGCCAACTTCATCAGTCGAAGTTGATGCGCGAGCTGCAGCCAGAACTACGTAAGATTCGCCGCCAAACTAAGGATAAGATGGCACAATCGACCATGATGATGACACTCTATAAAGAGCGTGGCGTAAAGCCGGCAGCCTCCATTGTAGCGAACTTGATTCAGTTGCCAATTCTGCTTGCAGTGTATAGCGTAGTGCGAATTATTACCCACTTCAACACTCATGTTGATGCCGCAAACTACATTTACCCAGCATTGCGCCACTTCGGTCGCATTCCAGAGCTACTGACGGCTAATCCGCACGTAACGTTATTTGGGGTAATTGACCTCGATAAGGCGGCGGTGGTGTACGCGCCAGCATTAATTATTGCCTTGCTCGCGGCGTTGTTTCAGTACATTCAGACTAAGCAGATTTTACCAAAAGATGAAGACGCGCGAGGCATCCGGAAGATTTTGAAGGATGCGGCGGGCGGTGAAAAAATCGACCAGTCAGAGATAAATGCGGCAGCAGGGCGCAAGATGGCGCTAATGTCACCACTGATAACCCTAATGATTTCGATGCCATTCCCGAGCGCGGTGGTGCTCTACTATGCTGCTTCGTCGGCTTTTGCTGTACTGCAGCAGCACATTATTCTTAACAATAGTCAGTCGGAGCTCAAGGCGATTAGCCAAGAGCGGTTGAAGCAAGCGAAGCCAGCCATTGTGCGGCGGAAGCAGTTGGCAGAGGAGGTGGAGACCAAGCCAACTCATGTAAAGACTGTAATCCGGCGGAAGACTAAATAAGGAGGTAAGATGAACCGAGAAGAATCAATTTTATTCGCCAAGAAGTTCACTGAAGATATGTTGTCCTTTTATGGCATTAACGTTGAAGTGTATGCCACGGCCGAAGAAGAGGTGATTGAATTGTCCGTACCAACAACCTATCTATCGAAGTTGTTAATTGGCCGTAACGGTGAGACTTTGCGTAGCTTTCAGACGCTAATTCGCGCCGCATTACATTACCATAACGCTGCCCTGACTCGTGTTAGCCTTGATATCGCAGATTACAAGAAGCGCCACAATGAGCAGCTGGCACGCGAAGCCGAAGGCTGGGCTAAGCAGGTAATTGCGACTGGTGAAACAATGGCACTCAAGCCAATGAATGCTGCCGAGCGCCGCGTGGTGCATAATGCCCTAGCGGATTATGGCCAGCTATCGACTGACAGCGAGGGCGAAGGGCGCGAGCGCCACATCGTTCTGAAGCTCAAGGCGGAATAATTTAATTAGCAATTAGTGCCGTAAAAGTTGCCACAGCCAAGTTGTGAGGTGGCAACTTTTTAGTTGGTGAGTAAAAGTCATGAGGCGTGCTAGACGGCGTGGCGAAGCGGCCGCCCAGTGTAAGGCGACTTGCATAAGGTAGCGTTTACTACCGATAACGCGGCGGTGTGCGAGATGGCCGAGGTTAGCAATGCTAAGTGCTTGCTTGAGGCGCTGGATTTTAGTTTTTTGCGGCAAAGCAGATCGGCTGATAGCAAGACAATAGGAATAGAACCAGTAGTGCCGAATCCAAGCTAGGTAGTCGGGTAGGTTGGCATCATTGAAATTAGCCGTAAACTCACAAAGCGCGCGGTAATTATGCACTCGGTGCGCAAAGACGAGTGAGGATTTTTGGTAGGTACCACTGTCTTCGAGGTTGTAGATATATAGCGCCTGACGGATAAAGCTGATTTTTTGGCAATGTGCGAGGTAGCTTAAATTAAATTCAAGGTCTTCGCCAAAGTCGAGGCCTGTCTGGAAGGCTAATTTGTGTTGGCGGATGATGTCGGCGCGGTAAATTTTATTCCACACTTGATATAAGAGCGGGCTGACGCCTAAGAGGTGAGCGACGTAGGCAGGGAAGGATTCGTCTTTTGGTTGCACTGGCAAAGGATTAAGCCCAATTTGCTCGGTTGAGACTAGTTGGCCGGCTTTAAATGTATTATAAGTAAAGCCACAGGCGACTAAGTCGGCGCCGCGCGCTATAGCTGACACCATGGATTTTATCATCGGCCGGCGGAAGTTGTCATCGGCATCAAGAAACATAATATAGGTACCCTTGGCACGCCGGAGGCCAGCATTGCGTGCCCCCGAGGCGCCTTGATTGTGGGCGAGGTTAATAGCTTTGATTTTACTGTGGTAGCGACTAAGGTCGGCGAGCACGGCGCGCGTGTTGTCGGTTGAAAAGTCGTTGACTAAAATTAGCTCAAAGTCGTCATACTTCTGTGCCATTACTGACTCAACGATATTGTTAATTTTATCGGCGGCGTTATAAACAGGGATGATAATAGATAAGGTTGGCTTCATTACCTCTATTATAGCAAATGCCGCGCTGTGTGTAACTATTGCATGATTTAGCATAACCATATATCATAGAAGTATGAAGAAGGTAGTGCGAGGGTATAACCGCCAATTTTGGCGTAGTGTTGCGGTAACTCTAGCTGCAACTTATGGAGCGGTTTTGGTTTTAGCGGTGCCAACGTATGCTGCAGATGGCATTTCGCTTACTGTTGATATGAAAGATGTTGAACTTAAGTATGACTCAACTAGTGACCTATATGAGGCTACCACTAAAGTAACTGTAGATCCGGCGCCGCTAAGTGGCTTTGATCTTACCATTCACGCCAAAGATGCTGATTTAGTTAATACTTCAGATAGTCGCTACCGGATTAAAGGCATGGATAAGGAAGAGATATTGATGGGGATGAATGCGAAGTCGAATTTATGGGGATATAGGTTGAAAGAGAGCCATGGTGCGAAGTTTGTGCCAAATGGGTTTATGCATGTTCCGGCTGGTGATGAAGCGCCAAGCGTGATTGTTGACACGGCGTCAGAATACGACAATGCTGGCTGCAAGGGCAAAAAGCAATGCGAAGTGCACATGACCTTTGGCGCTTCTCTCGATTCTACCAATCTTCCTGCTGGTAAATATTCTACCGAAGTTACTTACACCGCGACCGCGAAGCTAACACCAAAGCCAAAGTCAGATGGCTGGCGTCAGCGCACTGCCCAAACTACTCCATCTGAGACTTGTGAGGCTGGCAACACCAATAGCTCCTGTTTGGTCGACCTTGATAAGAACATGATTCCAGTTAAATATACCGGCAGCACTACTAACGCCCAGTGGACTAGCGTAGCTGACCCAGAGGCAGTCAATAGCGGCTGGTATGATTACGCCAACAAGCAGTGGGCGAATGCTATTACCGTCAAACCAGAAGCCCTCAGTAAATACCGTGGCTTTAGTAAAGTTGTCGACCAAGCTGATATTCTCGGTTTCTGGGTTTATATACCACGTTACCGCTATAAGATGCTACACTTTTATGACGATCCGGAAGAACCCCAAAATTTCACGATTGAGTTTGAAAACAAGCGCTCTACAAAAGCCGTACCAATCAATGACGGTGATTGGGCGACTCATCCCGCCTTTATCTTTGGCACCAAGGAGTTCAATGGCATCTGGTTTGCTAAGTTTGAGACTACGGGTGGCGTCAATAGTCCAACTGTCTTGCCAAATAGTCTTCATCTATCTGGTAACTATGATGGAATTAAGGGCATTGGCAGCTTCTACTCGGTAGCTAAATCTCTCGGAGTAAACGACCCGCAGAATGTTGGTGGTAAATCAGTCAGTTCACCACAGAATAGTCATCATCTGGCTAAGTTTAGTTCTCATATGGTCAACTCTAATGATTGGGGTGCTGCCGCATACTTATCTGCCAGTAAATATGGTGTCGGCTATAAAGGCGTCCAAATAAACAGTCAGAACCAATCTCGAAACGATAGCTACAGTGTCACAGGTTGTGGTCCGCAAGCCAGTGGCAATATCAGTACCTACAAGGACGGTGGCGCGCTCGACACTCAACAAGCCTGTAGTAAAAGCAACCTACAACATGCCTATAATGGATCCCTTGGCCAGCTCGCCAGTACGACCAACAATCCAACTGGCATTTATGATATGTCTGGTGGCGCTTATGAATATACCGCAGCAAGTTACACTACTGATTTAAACGAATCTGGCGTAAGTGATGAATATGGTGATCTCTTTGGCGCTAAAGCTCATCCGCCATACGTCAATACTTATAACTTAGGTGCGCCAACTGGTTGTGACTTTAAGGTGTGTGGCGGTCAAGCACTTTATGAAACCTCGGGTTGGAATGATCAACGTACCGATACCTTGGGTTCAACTTATGTTTGGCTTGGCCGGGGCGGCGACGCGAGCAGTGAATCAGAGGCTGGGGTGTTTGCCTTGTACTCGAGTACTGGTATTACTGAAAGTATCAACGGTGTCTATGCGTTCCGTGTCGCTCTCGCGCCTACTACGCAAGACTAGTTAACGTAATTATTGCTGCCGCTCTGGTTGCGGTGGTATAATAACTATTACTATGATGCAAAAAATCTATGCTCGCTATCGCTATTCGTTAATCTTGCTACGCGAGTTAGTGAGGACTGACTTTAAATTACGTTATCAGGGGTCGGTGCTTGGTATGATGTGGTCGGTATTAAAGCCGCTCATGTTGTTTGCCATTATGTACATCGTGTTTGTACGCTTCTTGAAGTTCGGCGCTAACATTCCACACTTTGCCGTGTCGCTGTTACTAGCACAGACGCTGTGGGGCTTCTTCCAAGAGACGGCTAGTCAGGGTATGATGGCGATTGTTGGGCGGGGTGATTTGCTTCGCAAAATTAAATTTCCAAAGTACATTGTAGTGGTGTCATCTTCGGTATCAGCATTTATCAACCTTGCTATTAGTTTGGTAATTGTGGCTCTCTTCATGTTAATCAATGGTGTGCCGTTGCGCTGGACGATGCTAATATTTCCAATTGTTGTGGTCGAACTTTATGTCTTTTCATTAGGTGTGGCGTTTATATTAAGTTCAATGTACGTAAAATTCCGTGACATTTGCCATATTTGGGACGTATTTATGCAGATGTGGTTTTATGTGACGCCAATTATTTACCCGATTTCGATGATTGCCAATGCTGGTACGACGGCGATGGCGACTATTGCGAAGGTTATTATGCTTAACCCGATGGCGCAAATTATTCAAGATGCGCGCTATACCTTAATCGGTAAGACCGATACAGTTTGGAGCCTAATTGGTAGTGGGCCGTGGAGTCTATTGAAGCTAATACCGGTGTTATCAGTAATAGCTATTTTTGTGCTGGGCGTGGTAATCTTTAAGCGCGCCTCAAAGACGTTTACGGAGGAATTGTAATGACAGAGCGTGATGTTGTACTAGAGATTAGTCATGTGGCGAAGACCTTCCGCCTACCGACGGAGCGCTATAGCGGTATCAAGCAGGCCTTTATTAACTGGTGCCGTGGCATCAAGGGTTATACCGAACAGCATGTATTGAGGGATATCTCACTTAAAGTGCATCGTGGTGACTTTATTGGTATTGTGGGGCGCAACGGCTCGGGCAAGTCAACACTACTAAAGATTATTTCGGGGATTTATTTGCCGACTAAGGGTTCGGTGCGAGTTAATGGCTCGTTAGTACCGTTTATTGAACTGGGTGTGGGCTTCAACCCTGAACTAACGGGGCGCGAAAACGTCTACCTCAATGGCGCGATGCTCGGCTTTTCGAAGTCGGAGATTGATAAGATGTATGATGACATTGTCGATTTTGCCGAGCTACATGACTTTATGAACCAGAAGTTAAAGAACTACTCCTCAGGTATGCAGGTGCGCTTGGCATTTAGCGTGGCGATTAAAGCGCAAGGCGACATTTTGGTGCTTGATGAAGTTTTGGCGGTGGGCGACGAAGCTTTCCAGCGCAAGTGTGCTAACTTCTTTGAACACGTCAAGCAAGACAAAAATAAGACGGTTATTTTAGTGACACACGATATGGGGGCAGTGCGCCGCTATTGCACAAGCGCCATTATGATTGATGGTGGCAAGATAGTAGATTCGGGCGACCCAGATGATGTTGCAGACAGCTACTCACTGGAGAATATTTCGTCTGACCCAGACGCGCGCCGTGCCTTGAAGGAGATGAAGAAGAATCGCGCTTCGTATATTAAGGGTGAATTTAAATCGGAACCAGTGTTAAAGCGGGGTGATGAATTGGTGGTAAACATTGAGTATAAATCAGTGACTGAACGACCAGTGTATGTGCGGGCGGGGTTGCAGGTGAATAATTACGATGTTACCTCAGTTAATAGCCTGAAGTTAAAGGGCGGCGTGACGAATGACCAGCAGGTACACTGTTTAACGTATCGCTTTAAGACTAATCAATTACAGGTGGGTGATTTGCGCTTAGTGCTAGCCTTGGTAGATAAGGAAAGTAACTCAAATGTCAGCACAATGGGTTACAACGACGAGATGCCGGTAAAAATCACCAACCAAGATACGGAAGTTGCGGGTTTACTCGCCCAGAACGGCAGTTTGACACTGAAATAGATTATGTTAAAATAAGATTAAAGAAGGAGAAAAATGAAAATTAAAAAACAAACTACCAATAAGTTCGTTGTTGCTATGGTACTAGTTGCTACAGCGCTAGTTGCAGTGACTACTGGTGTAACTTGGCTGATGACTACGCGTCAGGTTGAACACGACCGGAAAACTGCTGGTAAGGTTGTCAAACAAGAGCAGGCTGATAATCATGACATGGAGGTAAGTAAGGCGGCTGGTGATGATGGTAGCTACCCGAAGGATGATAAGTCGGATAAAACCAACAAAAAGCCGACTAATAAGCCAAAAGTTCAGCAATTTGGTAATGATTTTAACGCGGATGACAAAAATAAACTGAGTGCATTAATTAGTACGCTTAGCTGGTCGGTTGATACTTTGACGATTCGTACCACAGTGGCGCAGCATATGGATGGCCGTAAGGGTTCGTGTATTTTAACCCTCACTGGGCCAAACAAACTAACTTACACCGAGACGGTTGATTTGCAGGACGACCCGCAGGCATCGACTTGTCTTGGTTATGATATTCCTTTGCGGCGCATTAGCCCTAGCAAAAAACTTTGGAGTGGCGAATGGAAAGTAAATATTAAGATTAAGGCGGTTGATAAAGACGGCCGTGTCGTTGGCACTGAAGTAAACGACAAGATTACGAGGTAGAATGCAGATTAGAGTTAATAAGAAGCATTATTTTGTGCGTTGGCTCGGCCTTAGTGTCGTGCTAGTGGCTGGCGCAATTTACGCCGGTGTTAGCTATTACCATATTTCCATGGCAACGGCGCCATTTGACCCTGGTAATATTATTAGCGATGAAAAAATGTCGCTGGTTAATGCTATGGATGAGGCGCAGATTCAAAGCTTTTTAAAGAGTAAAAATCCGTGCAATGACAGCAATTTAGATAAGTCGGAACGTTACCGTCAGCGTGGCTATCAGTATAATATCAAGGATGGTCATTATGTTTGCATGGCGGACGAGAATTTTAATGGTGAGAGTGCAGCGCATATCATCTATACGGTGGCACAGAAGTATCGGATTAATCCACAAGTACTTTTGGTGTTACTACAGAAGGAGCAAGGCTTAATTACTGATACTTGGCCGAACGATAATCAGTATCGCAAGGCGACTGGCTATGGTTGCCCAGATACGGGGGCTGGTTGTGATGCACAGTATTTTGGCTTGCGGAATCAGCTTGACCACGCAGCTAAGATGTTCCGTCAAGTGCTTGATGGTGGCTGGAGTAATTATCCGGTAGGCAACAATTATATTCAGTATAATCCAGATAAAAGTTGTGGCGGTTCAGAGGTTAACATTAAGAATCGTGCTACCTCAGTGCTCTATCGTTACACACCATACCAGCCGAACGCAGATGTTTTAGCGGGGCGGGGTAGTCGTTGTGGCGCTTACGGTAATCATAATTTTTATAAATATTTCAATGATTGGTTTGGTGACCCGCGGGCGAGTGTGATTAGTAGTCTGTACGAAGATTATTATAATAAGCATGATTTAAAACAGAGTATTGGTGAGCCGTTAAATAAAGACGTTGTGGAAGGTAGCCACCACTGGCAAGGGTTTCAACGTGGTGTCATGTATTGGGATGGCGCGCATGGTGTCAATGTTGTCAGGGGTGCGATTGGTTATCGCTATAGTCAGCTGAATTTTCATTACGGTCAGCTTGGTTACCCAACTGGACCGGTGGTTTATGATGGTACTGGCTGGTGGCAAAACTTTGATGGCGGCGCCATTATTGGTAAAAAGCAGACTGGCTTCTGGGAATCAAAGGGCGGAATCAGAATGCGTTATGGTCAACTTGGCTGGCAAGGTGGTCGAATGGGTTATCCAACTAGTGGTGAACATTGGGATGGCCATGGTTGGTGGCAGAATTACGACAGAGGTGCTATTTTAGGCACACTACAGCATGGCTTTTGGGAATCATATGGCGCCATTAGACAGCGTTACCAGCAGCTTGGCTTACAGAGCGGTGAAATGGGTTACCCAACTAGCACTATCGTCTGGGATGGTCACGGTTGGTGGCAAAATTACGAGAACGGCGCCATTATTGGTACGAAGCAAACTGGCTTCTGGGAATCAAAGGGTGGTATTCGCTATACTTATGGCCAGTTAGGCTGGCAGGGTGGTCAGGCTGGCTATCCAACCGGTCCAGAGGTTTATCGCGGCAATAATACTTGGACGCAAACGTATGAACACGGTACAATTGAATTTTCGCTCGCTCAAGGCGGACGCTTTATCCCACGTTAGTCAAAATAAAACAGGGTATCGATTAGATACCCTGTTTTTTAGTTAACATTATTTAGTTAATTCATCAGCGAGGTGTAGGGCGCTAGCGAAGGTTTTATCCATGTCGTAGTAAGCATATTCGCCGAGGCGGCCACCAAAGTAGATGCCACGTGCCTTGTCCTGTTCGGCCAATGCTTGATACTGGGCAAGCTTCGCCTTGTCTTCGGCAGTGCGAACTGGATAGTATGGTTCCTCGCCACGGTGCCAGTCTTTTGAGTACTCCTTAACGATGACGGTTTTGTTGTAATCGTCGGCATAGCCTGGCCAGCGCTCTGGGTCGAGTGCGCGCTCTGGGTGGAAGTGCTTGAATTCGTGAATGCGAGTGTATTTTGGCTCAAGGTCGTTATAATTCATTACTGGGCAACCTTGGAAGTCGTGGGTGTTTAGCACCTCCTTTTTGAGGTCGAGGCTGCGCCATTGCAATTCGCCAAATTGGTAATCATAGAAGCGGTCGATTGGGCCGGTGTAAATAGTGGTAATGCCGGATTTACGTAGTGGCTGAATCTCAGGGTCGGTGAAGTAGTCAGCGTTTAGCTTAACGGTAAGTGACCCTTCGCCGGTGTTGGATTGACGAATCATTTCTTCAAACCAAGCTTCGTAGCCATTGACTGGCAAACCCTCATACTTATCGCGGAAGTAGCGGTTGTTGTAAGTGTAGCGTACTGGTAAGCGCTTGATAATTGAGGCCGCTAGCTGGTTGGCTGGGGTATTCCATTGTTTCGCGGTGTAATTCTTGATAAAGGCGTTAAATAGTGGCTCGCCAATCAGTGAAATACCCTGCTCCTCAAGGTTGGCTGGTTCGCGGTGTTCCTTGGCGGCTGGGTTGTTGGCAGCTTGCTCTTTAATCAACGCCTTAGCTTCGTCTGGTGTGTAGTTGGCCTTAAAAAATTGATTGATGGTACCAAGGTTGACTGGCATCGGGAAGACTTCAGGGCGGCTAGCGCCGTCGCGCTGATGCGTGGCGTAGACGCGGTGTACGTAATTAGTGAACTTCGTGAAGCGATTAACGTACTGCCAGACGCGCTCATCTGAGGTGTGGAAGAGGTGGGCGCCATACTTGTGGCACTCAATTCCAGTCTCTTCATCGAATTCTGAATAGGCGTTGCCACCGATGTGGCTACGGCTATCAATTACTAGCACGTGTTGGCCATGTGCGGCAAGCCGTTCAGCGACGGTCAAGCCAAAAATGCCAGCGCCCACCACTAATACATTTGGTTTATTCTCCATTTACCTCCTAGTTATAGTTATATTTTACCATAAATGGTATAATGATAATTACTAAGAGTGATGTTATGGTGAAGGTGGCGCTGGTAATTGATTGGTTAACTGAGGTCGGCGGCGCCGAGCGAGTGCTACTAATGGCACACAAGGCATTTCCTGACGCACCAATTTACACTTCGCAGTATCGGCCGCGGCGGATTGATTGGTTCCGTGACGCTACGGTGCATACGGGGTGGCTGAATCTTTTCCCAGTGAAGCTACGTAAATTTATGGCGCCCTTGCGTGCGTTGTACTTTAGTCATCTTAAACTAAATGGCTATGATGTGGTGCTATCGATTGTTAATTCGGAGGCGAAGGGGATTAAGACGGATGGCTACCATATCGCTTACTTACAGGGGCCGCCGGTGCAGTACTACTGGGGGATGTATGACGAGTACATCAAGCACCCAGGGTTTGGCAAGCTAGATTGGCTGGCGCGTCTGGGGCTGAAGATTTTGGTGCGCCCGATGCGGTGGAGTGATTTGATGCTGAGCCGGCGGCCAGATTTGATTGTGGCGAACAGTACTTATGTGGCGCAAGAGGTGAAGCAGTATTACCGGAGGACGGCTGAGGTACTGCCGCCACCGGTGGCGGTGTGGCAGCTAAGTAAGTTAAAAGCCAAGCCTTATCCAAAGTTTGACGGCCAACCATTTTTTGTGGTGGCGGGGCGTCAGGTGAACTGGAAGCGGTTTGACTTGGCAATCAAGGCGTGCTTAAAGGCAAAGGTGAACTTACTCGTAGTGGGCGATGGGCCGGAGCATAAGAAGTTAGTGCAGTTGGCTGGTGATAGCCCGCGGATTAAGTTTTTGCCGCGCTACGACACGCCGGAGCGGCTGGCGAATTATTTTCGCGCCGCCGAAGGGTTTATTTTTTGCAGCAAGGAGCCCTTTGGTATCACGCCCGTGGAGGCGATGGCTTGCGGCTTACCGGTGTTAGCCTTTAACCAAGGCGGGTCGCTTGATATTGTGCAACGTGGCGTGAACGGTGATTTCTTTAATGCCCAGTCGGTGGAGGCGCTAGCGCGCGCGTTGAAGAAGTGGCACCGGTCGGACTATGACACGCGTCGAGTGAAGCGGTCGGTGCAGCAGTTTGACGAAACGGAATTTATCGAGCGATTAAAGCAGGTGGTGTATGATGCCAGACGCTAAATCACGTCAGAAGTGGCGCTGGTTGTTGCCGGTTTGGCCGACGAGCTCGTGGGGCGGAGTGCTGCTGCGGTCACCACTGTTATTATGGCTTTCGTATCGGCCGATTATTCGCCTTGGTCGCAACGCCAGCATGAATCTTGAGCTATCACTAGCACTAATTTATGTGGCAGTGCTTGGTGTGATAAGTTTGGGTGTAATCTGGCGCGAGCGGCGCCATCTCAAGGGCGACTGGCTAGTTTATTTAGTTACGGCATTTACTCTATATAGCGCGGTTAGCGTTATTTGGTCGAGCAACCGCCTGCGCGGTGTGCTGGTGGCGGGTGTGACGGCGTTACTGGCGGCTGTAGTGATAGCGTTGAAGCTGCGCCAAGCGGAGGTGAAGCGTCTGCTGCCAAGCCTAAGGCGACTTTTAATGGTTGGCGCAACTGTGGTAGCGGTTTTAGCTATCGGCCAATTAGTGGGCGGCATTTGGTGGAGTACGTGCCACGGCCAGCCAAACCTCTGGCTTTGCCTTGGTTGTACGGCGGCGCAATTTGGCTTTGTACGTCCAAATGGCTTAGCGATTGAGCCGCAGTTTTTGGGCAATTTAATGTTGCTGCCAAGTCTACTAATATTGTGGCGATACCTCAACCGGCGGGCGAGACGTCTTGAGGTGGGTTTGGGTTTGCTTTACATAGTAATTATTTTTCTTACACTGTCGCGCGGCGCTATTTACGCGCTAGGGCTAGGCTTTATGGTACTTTTGGTACTGCATTATCGGCAGTGGCGGCGTGGGCTAGTGAGTGTGGGCTATTTGACCGTGGCGTTTACTGTGTCGCTGGGGCTACAGTGCGTGGCAGCGCAGCTTAGCCAGTACCACGTAAGTTGGTATGATACGACTAGTAAAGTGGTGGAGCAACTTAGTCTTAATAAAATTAAGCTACCGAAGCGGACGGCGCCAGTGGCTTTGCCCGCCTCAGCTCAGCCGGCGCCGCGCTTTAATGGCTATGTGGCAGAGTCAACTAACGTGCGCGTGGCGTTTAGCCACGATGCTTTAACAATTTGGCGCCATAATTTGACGAGCCAGTTATTTGGTACCGGTTTAGGGTCTTTTGGGGTGGAGCTAGCCAAGTTGCACCACAGTACTTGGACCAAGGAAATTGTGCAGAATGAATTTATTGAGGTACTGCAAGAGCGCGGGCTGGTCGGGCTCTTGCTACTTCTGGGGTTAATTGGTTGCTTGATTTATCACGGGCGGCGGTCGAGCCTAATGTTGGCGCTACTCGCAGCCTTTGCGGCGCAATACTGCTTCTTTAGCGGGCTACCGAATGCCCTCCATGTTTTTATTGCGCTAGGGGTGCTATTTAGCGCCGCGTCCAGTCAGCACCTGCCAAAAGGTCTGAAAGAGAATACGTAAATCCATCAGATAAGTCCAGTGCTGGACGTAGTAAACGTCGAGCTTGCGACGCTGTTCCCACGGCAAGTCGCGCCGACCGGAGATTTGCGCAAGGCCGGTGATACCGGATTTAACGTTGAGAATGGTGTGCTTATTGGCGTAGCTGTTGAGCTCTTCAGGAATGAGAGCGCGTGGTCCAACAAGTGAGATATCGCCACGGAGGACGTTGAATAACTGAGGTAGTTCGTCAAGCGAATACTTGCGTAAAAAATGGCCAATCTTAGTGACGCGCGGGTCGTGTTCCAAAAAGTCGCCATTACTGCGGTAATGTTTGATTAATTCTGGTTTACCTATCATTGTAAAAGCCTGTTCTGGGGTAGTGCCGTCGTATTTGGCATACTGTGTGCGGAATTTATAGAGCTGGAACTTCTGGTCGCCACGCGTGAGGCGGGTCTGGTGGAAGAGTGCGCTGCCGTGTGGGTCACTGAGCTTCTCAGCTAGATAAATTATCAGGAAGAGTGGCGAGAGGATAATCAGTCCACAGAAGCTAGCGATGAGGTCGAAGAGGCGCTTAAAGACGCGCCGCCAGCCAATTAGCTGGGTTGGGCGAACCGATATCACTGGTACGTCGCCCATAAATAATTCCATTTCGAGTTTACGGCCGAGCTCGCTGGTGTCGGTTGGTACGAATTTAAAGTCGGCGTAATGGGCTTCAGCGTAACTGAGGTACTCGGGGTTAATTTTAGTTTCAACGGGCGAATTAGCTTGAATAATTAAGTCTGGCTGGACGGCCAAAGTAGCCTCATCAAAGGTTTTAAATGTTGTCCAACGCAGCCTCCGGTCGCCAACTACGCCAGCTAGTTCGTAACCACTGCCGGGACGTTGAATCGCCTGCACGATGGCGTGAGCTACAGCACTGGTGCCGACCACCAAGACTTTAGGCAGCCCTGATGACCAGCGGTGAATGAGGTAGCGCATGCCATAGAGGAAGCTGCGTTCGAGCCCTAGAAGCACAATTGAGAGCATGAAACCATACACCACCACCTTTTTAGCTGGAAAAATTGGGTCGACATGAAAGTAATCCACGAACACCATAAAGAGCATGGCAGCGAAGGCGCCGACTAGGAGGCGGTTAATTAACTTTAAAATCGTTCGCTGATGGCGGTAGAGACCAATCAGACTGAAGAGGATGATATTGAACGGCAAGAGTAACAGTAGTGATACAAAGAAGGCGCGCGCCGAGACAAAAGTCTGGACTGGGTCGGTGCTAATCTTCATGCGTAAGATATAGGCGAGTGAGTAGGCGCCTAAGATGGCTAAAATGTCGCCCACAATGAGAGCAAAAGTAAAACGTAAAGTAGTTCGGGCTTGCATACCTATATTATACTATAACCAGTGTTATTATTGCAGTTGCGGTGGAATTTTGTTAAAATAGTAGTGCTTATGACAAGGAATAACCATAGCGATGTAGAAGGATTCACCTTGCATCCCACCACTAAACACTCTCTAGCTAAGCGTAATCTTAAGCTGGGCGATACCACTCATAAAGATGACGAGATGATGGAGGCGGTTAAGCCGCATCGTCGCCGTACCGTGGCTGAACAAAAGCTCAGTGACCGCGAATTTGACGCGAAAGTGCTTGATGATGTCAAAGACTCACTGCAAAATTTAACTGAGGATGAAGACGCAACGGATGAACCGCAGCCAGATGAAGAGCCGCGCTCGCGTCGCCATCGTATTACTAAACCACATCGCATTGGGCGGATTATTCGTCGAGTTTTCTTGGTGCTAATTTTATTGGCGATATTAGTGGCAGGCTACTTCGGCGCTAAGATGTTCATGGCTGGTAGCAAGGTGTTTAAGGGTAATTTCTTAAATGTTTTAACAACCAAGGCTAAGCTGAAGACTGACCAAAATGGCCGGAGTAACATTTTGATTTTTGGCACCTCAGGTTATTCAATGAAGGCTGACGCTTGGGATGGCGCCATGTTGACTGATTCCATTATGGTGTTGTCAGTTGACCAAGAGAAGAAGAATGTCTATATGATTTCCTTGCCGCGTGACTTATACGTTAAATATAGTAACGCCGCTGGCCAACATAACACTGGTAAATTAAATGAAGTCTATTACTTCAACAACAAGAAGAATGATGACGAGCCGGCTGGCGCCAAGGCTTTAATGGCGAAGGCTGGCAGTATCTTGGGACTAGATATCCAGTATTATGTGCATGCTGACTGGTCGGCACTAACCCAAATCGTTGATGCCGTGGGTGGTGTTGATATTAAGATTGAGAGTTCAGATAAGCGTGGTATTTATGATTCTGGTACAAAGATTCGCTACAAGCAGGGGCAGGTGGTTCACCTTAATGGCGAGCGGGCTTTGGCTCTGGCGCGTGCTCGTAATCACAATAAGGGCGACTACGGTCTTGCCAGCGGTAATTATGCACGTGAGCAGAATCAGCAGCGGATTTTGGCAGCAATTCAATCTAAGATGCTGACCGCTAACACCTTGTTGAACGCTGTGGCAGTTAATAGTTTGATTGATGCTATTGGTGGCAACATGGTAACTAATTTTGAATCCTCTAATATTCAGACCCTAATTGACCTTGTAAAAGCAATTAAGAATAATAACGTTCGGCATTTACCATTAATTAGCCGTCCGGATGGTGGTCCAGATTTGGTAGCTAGTTATAGTGAAGGTGGCTCATACAAGGGTGAGGCGCCAGTGGCTGGACCGTTTAACTATACGCAGATCCAAAAGTACGTGACAGATAATCTCTCAGGAGCGATGAACGATACGCATGAATCAGCTACGATTGATGTCTTAAATGCTTCAAAGACGGTTGGGCTGGCGGCGAACAAGGCTGAGACGTTGAAGCGCGAACACTACAAGGTGGGTCAGGTTGGTAATGCGCCAGCTCAAGACCAGACCGAGGCGGTGAAGATTTATCGCCGTAATCAGAGTATGCCAGCCACTGCGAAGGCATTGCAACAGAAATATGGCGTTACGGTGGTTGACGGTGACCTAGAAAATTACAAGACTGAGGCGGACTTTATCGTAGTGTTTGGTGCGGGTGCGAAGCCTGATGCCAACGCGGCCGGTAGTGCTAGCCGTGGTAGTACGATGACACAAAAGCAGCTGCAAGAGTTAATGGGTGGCTCAGCAAGCAGTGCTGGTGGCCGTGTAAAGCATAGCAGTCGTTATTAGACTGTGATATAATTAATTTTGTCTGGCGGGGCGTAGCGCAGCTGGTAGCGCGCAGCGTTCGGGACGCTGAGGTCGCCCGTTCGAATCGGGTCGCCCCGACCAGCATAATTATAAGAGGCCTTTACGAAGGCCTCTTTTGTATATCTTTGGTATGACAAAAACTCTATCGGTTAAGTTGGCGCGCGGTATCAAGATAAGGTCGCTTGATTGTGAGGTAATCAAATTCTGGTTCTGCCCCGATATCTTCGGAATCTTTGTACATCCAAGGTACGTTGGGGTCAGCCTTAGGGATAAATTTAGTAGTGATGCGGCCGGTAGCTAGATTAATGCAAATCATGGCGTTAAACCAGCCGCGGTCGGTAGCGGTCCAGAGTTCGCCGAGCTGTCGGTAAATGTCGGGGTTGGTAAACTGCCAAGAGATGGTAATAGTGTCGCGCGGGTCGCTACTGGTGCGATAAACATTTAAACTATCCATTTGGAGTGAGCCGGTGGCGGGGTTGGCGGCGATACGGATAAAGACGCCACAATCGACTGCCTCAGGGTGGATGGCGTGAAGATTGTCAGATATCATCTGACAGACATTAATAAAAATATTGTCACGATTTGCCGCATTGTTATTTTCCATATCGCCCCCCTAATTCACATCAGCAATAGTGATATCCGATTTCTGCAGTTCAGTGATTAAACGTTTTTTGAATTCAGCACAAACGCGCCACTGTTGCCCTGGCATGCAAGTACCTACGGCCTTGACGTTAATGCCATTAGCGCCGATTTCGCCAAATTCATCATAATGTGGTGGGTCAACAATATCTTTACCCCACTTGGCATCATTTGACATCTCGCGCCCAACTTTATTGACGATATCTACGATGTCATCGACGTTGGTGTTAGACTGGACGGCGAAGACAAAGCGAAATTGCGAATAGCCCATGGTACGGTTAGTAACTTCAATAATGCCACCATTCGGGATGAAGTGAAAATTGCCACCGTGGTCGCGTAGGGCAGTGCGCCGCAGGGAAATTGAAGTCACTGTGCCTTCACAATTGGTGCTACTGTTGCTGTGGATGATGACATAGTCGCCGACACGGTATTGATTTTCAAGGACAATAAAGAAGCCGGCGAGGCAGTCTTTTACGATACTTTGTGCGCCAAAACCAAGTGCTACACCGAGGATACCAGCGCTGGCGAGAATTGGCGCTAGATTAATGCCAAATTCTTTCAGGACGGTATAAGCAACGGTGAGGGCAATAATAACTTTAATAACCATCGCAAAGAGGCCGCCGAGGGTGCGGAGGCGCTTTTTGCGCTCGGAGAGCTGCAATTTAGTCTCATGCGGGATTTTATGCGTGGCGTGGCGGATGAGAAATTGCACCGAGCGACTAGTCATTTTGTAGGCAATCAAGCCAACGACCAGGGCGATGATAATACCAACCCAATTGATGTGAGCGAACCACTGTTCAATTCGGGTGGTAAAAATAGACATATCCATATTCCTATTGTAGCAGATTGGCCGAATTTGCGGTAATTTGCTACAATAACCAAGATGAATCAGGCGATAAATCCTAACGACTTTATTATTACGCGGAAGCGCAAACTTTATAAGTTTGCAGTGTTTCAGACACTCGGTAATTGCTACGATGCCGCGACGTGGCAGGCGCAGCGTGCGGCTTTGCTAAAAAATATCACTAGTCTAACCGTAGAGGTTGGCGCTGGCTCAGGGCTATTTTTGACTGAGCTTGCGCGGCGGCATCCGGAGCGGACTTTTGTGGCGGTAGACCGTAAGTCTGACCGACTGTATTTGGGTGCGAAGGCGGCGCTAGCGGACAATTTAACTAATATATTTTACCTCTGGACGGAGGCGAAACAACTGACAGAATTATTCGATTTACACAGTGTGGATAACCTGTGGATAACTTTTCCTGACCCATGGCCACAAGAGTCAAATATCAAGCATCGCCTAACTAATACAGCGCGATTAAAGGACTATCAGTCACTACTGAAACCGACAGGGCAATTGGAGTTTAAGACCGACAATGCACCACTCTTTAGCTGGTCGGTGCCGCAATTTACTGCGCCTTGGCAAGTGGATTACACGACGGACGATTTACATGCCGCGCCGGAGGTTAGCGAGGCGGCTGATGCGCGCGTGATGACGAGTTATGAGGCGCGTTATCGTGCTGAAGGCAAACCAATTCACTATTTGCGCGCCCACTTGATTTAGCTTGTGCTATAATTTAAGTAAGTTAAATTAAGTAAGCATAATAAATGGAAGATTTTCAAATCACTGCCGCTAAGCGCCGTGACCCCAAACTGGCGGTGTTGGCGCTTTGTATGATTGGTTTAGTTATTTTAATTCCGCTGATTGCTCTGGCGTTACGGACCAACAATTTGCGGATGCTGCAGCTCCGTGATGCCGTGGTGGCGGCGGACCGTACAGGCCACGTGGAGGCAGTGCAGTCGGCAGCGCGCCGCTTGCATAGTTATGTGTTGCAACATATGAACACGACTACTGGTAGAATTGCCTTGCAAACCATTTACGACGACGCCGTTAAACAGGCGATGGATCAGACTTTTATTACAATTGACCGCAGTGCCTACCATAAAGCGGAGTTAAACTGTAAAGACCAGTTGACAGCTGGTGGCTATCCGGCGCTAGCATCTTGCGTGGCGCGCCAGGTGGGGCAGAGTGGCTCTGACCGGATACCATTAAAGGTGGAATCGAGCCTATATTATGTCGATTATCTTGCACCGCGCTTCAGCTTTGATACCGCGGGGTGGCTGATTGTGGTAGCGACCATAATTACAGTGGTGATGGCGCTTGACCTCTTATGGTATTTGGCTTTATTATTGGCACCAGTGATAGCACGGCGGAAGAATAGTGGTAAAAGTGTTGACACGGTATAGTGTTATAGTATATTATGCAAAGGTAAAATAAAGGAGGAACATGGCAGTTTATTCACAGGAAAATTCACGGGGTGTAACCTACTACCTACACGAGAAGCACGTTGTCTTGCGTGGTGGTCGCGAGCAGACCATCTATTTCTTTGCTAAGAAGATTGGTGGCAATAGCGGTAAGGAAACTCCAATCGAGGCTGTCCCAGAGGGCCGCGTCGTAGCAGAGAATCCACGTAACGGTCTATTGACCCTAAGGCGCAAGGAAGCTTAATTATCAGCGTTAATTAAACGGGGCTTGGCCCCGTTTTTAGTAAGGAAATTATGGTATATCATTTTATTGGTAACAAAGACAAGAATCCGCCAGCACCAAAGGTAGAGCGGACACCAGAGTATTACGACCGATTGAGGGGTGAGCTTGGTCGGCTGGCAATGGAATATGACCAGCTAGACTGGCAGTGGGAACAGTACGACCGTTGTGGATATGACACCTATCGTACTAGTATGCAAATGAACCAGAATCGAGCTCGTCAGCAGGCGATTGAAGAAGAACTTGCGGCTGAACCACATAATACTGAAACAAAAAATCAGCCACCAAAGGCTGAATAAGATTGGTCGGGGCGACTGGGTTTGAACCAGTGACCAATCGGTTATGAGCCGACTGCTCTAACCACTGAGCTACGCCCCGCTACGAATATTATAACATAGAATGTGTTATAATAACGGTAATGCTTGAGCAGTTAAAGGCACGATTTGCGAAATTAGCTAGCCCAGTTGGCTTTATTGTGGCTGGCGGGGCTATTTTTTGGTTGGTTTTTATGACCATTACTATTGATGTAATGAATCGCAACTATCGGTTGCAGCGACAGGTAGACCAAGGGATATTGGACAATCAAGTGATTGAAATCCAGAATGAAAATTTGCGTTTAGAGCAGGCGTATTATAAGACTAATGAATATTTGGAGCTTTCGGCGCGGGCGTTATTAGGCAAGGCCTTGCCGGGTGAACACTTGGTACTACTAAAGCGTGCCGAGGTGGCAGATACCAACCAAGGTAAAACTGACCAGCAATTTGAGCAGCGGTCTAATATTGACCAGTGGCTAGACTTTTTGTCCGGCAAACATAATTAATTTATGGTAAAATAAGGGTAATGAAACAACGAAATGAATCGGGCTTTACTCTCATTGAGATGACATTAGCCATCGTTATCTTGATTATCCTGGGTACATTCTTTATTTTACAGCGCAACGACCTTGAGGTAGTGCGGCGTGACCAGCAGCGTAAGCAGACTATCAACACTATGTATTATGCGCTAAAGGAGGTGTTTTATAAGGAGCATCATTATTATCCGCGGGTGATTAGTCGCGACAATCTGCCAATGGTTGACCCAACGTTGTTTACTGACCCGCATGGCTTTACCTTGCATGGTGACCAGTGTACTTATACGGTAAACAACAAGCAAGAGACTAACGGTAACTGCGATTATAAGTATTCACCACTTGATTGCGACAACGAAGGCAAATGTCAGGCGTTTAAATTGCGGGCTGAGCTGGAGCACGAAGCGGCATTTGAGCGGAACGACAGTAAGTCAAAGCCGCTACGCTAAATAGTTTGAAGTTAAAAATAGCTGGCGTTTGCCAGCTATTTTTAACCGTGGTAGCGGGTGGTGTGGTCGCCGTCGACTTGTTGGACAACTTTGTTGACCACTTTGAATTGTTCCTTTGGATTAGCTACAAAATTGAAGGTGTAAGTTTGCTCGTCACCTACTGTACTGAGGCGAATTGAACCATAGTTGAAGATGACTTGCAGCGGGTTATTTTGGGCAAAACTGCAGTCTTCGATGTGCTCTAGCTCAACATTTTGTGAACGGACGCTAAATGGCGTGGTCTGGATGCGGGCAAAGACACGCTCGTTCGTCACAATAAAGGTGTTGCCAGTGTAAACCTTGGTGGCGATGAGGGCAAAAATGAAGCTAAAGATGGCACTGAAGGCGAGCAAACCAAGGGCGAAGTACTCGCGGTTAGGAACGCTAGTGAGCGAGTAAACGATGAAGGCGAGTAAAATAAAGATACCAAAGGTGAGGAGCGCGCCGAGCCAGATGGCGAGGATGCCACAGAAGGAGCGTTCGACGTCAATCACCACATATTCTTGGTCGCCGAGGTTGAGGTCGGGGTAATCGTGGACACTGCGGTCGTGGTCGGCCTGCTCGGCAGGGGTTAAACTATTCTGATTATCATTCATGCTACTATTTTATTATATACAGCCTAATTTTTTAAGATGTTCGATGGCGCGGGTGGTTACGAGTCGGCCGCGCGGCGTGCGCTCAATAAAGCCAATCTGTAAGAGATATGGCTCGTAGAAGTCTTCGATGGTAGAAGCTTCGTCGCCAGTGAGGGCAGCGATAGTATTGAGGCCGACGGGGCGGTCTTTGTAATTAGTGTACATAGTGGCGAGCATGTGGCGGTCGGCGGGGTCAAGGCCGAGGTCGTCAATCTCAAGGAGCTTGAGCGCGGCCTTGGCGCTACTTATATCAATCTTGGCGCCGCTATGCACTTCGGCGTAGTCGCGAACGCGCTTTAAGAGGCGGTTCGCAATGCGTGGCGTCTGTCGGCTGCGCGTAGCAAGCAACTGGGCGGCTTCGGGGGTGATGTCGGCCGAAAGTAGCTTAGCGCTGCGCGTAATAATCTGTTCGATGTCGTCGTTATTGTAAAATTCGAGGTGGAAGAGGTGCCCAAAGCGGTCGCGCAGTGGCGCTGCGAGGCTGCCGGTGCGAGTAGTAGCGCCAATTACGGTGAAGCGTGGCAGGTCAAGCCGGACACTGCGGGCGGCTGGCCCCTTGCCAATCACGATGTCAAGTTTGAAGTCTTCCATAGCGGAATAAAGCACCTCTTCAACTGTGCGTGAAAGGCGGTGAATTTCGTCAATAAACAAGACGTCGCCATCTTGGAGGTTGGTCAAAATACTGGCGAGGTCGCCGGCGCGTTCAATGGCTGGGCCAGAGGTGACGCGGAGTCCGGCGCCCATCTCGTTGGCGATGACGCCCGCCATGGTGGTCTTGCCAAGCCCTGGTGGGCCATAGAGCAATACGTGGTCAATTGGTTCGCCGCGCTGCTTGGCGGCGTCAATGGCGAGCTGCAAGTTGCGCTTCATCCGCGGCTGGCCAATGTAGTCAGCGAAAGTCTGCGGCCGCAGTGTTACCTCAGTGCGGGCTTCTTCTTGCGCCTCGTTCGTGTCTGGTTCGGGCGCCGTTGGTTCGACAAATCGCTGAATTCCCATAACTCTATTTTAACACTAGCGCTGCTTGAGGGCGAGGCG
>CAMXXV010000004.1 GCA_947253285.1 uncultured Candidatus Saccharibacteria bacterium
TACCATAGCTAAAAACGCGCTGCATGGTAAGCAAAGTGCGGCGGCGCTGCGGGTTGACGAGGCGCTTTTTAATCACGCTAACTGCGTTATCAGACATCTTCCGCCTCCTTCCTCTGGTTCACTTCACCGCCATGCATCACATCTGACACCACCCGACCGTGGTCGAGCTTAATGGTGCGCGTATTGAGGCGACGCACAATCTCATCCGAATGTGTAATCAGCACCACAGTAGTGCCAAAGCGGTTAATCTTCACAAGCAACTTCACAATTTCCCAAGTGTTCTTGCTGTCAAGGTTGCCAGTCGGCTCGTCGGCGAACAAAATCTTTGGCTGGCGCACCATGGCGCGCGCAATCGCCACGCGTTGCTTTTCACCACCAGAGAGCTGGCGCGGGAACTTGCGCTCCTTACCCCTAAGTCCCACTAGCTCCAACATGCGCGGCACATTGTCTTTAATTTCTTTATTACTGTGACCTGAAATCTCCAGTGACAACGCCACGTTTTCAAACACGGTGCGGTTTGGTAGGAGCTTAAAATCCTGGAAAATCACACCCAAGCGACGCCTCAGCAAAGGGATGTCGCGGTCATCAAGACTATCGTAATCGATGCCGCCCACCACAACTTTACCACCGTCAGGCTTCTCTTCGCGAGTCAGCATGCGCAGCAAGGTCGATTTGCCAGCCCCTGATGCGCCGATGATAATCGCAAACTCACGCGGCGCAATACTCACGCTTACTCGGTCAAGCGCCAGTGGTGAGTTAGCGTCGTAACGCTTGCTCACCCGGTCCAGCAAAATCATCGACCTAGCCATTAAGATTTATCTTCCTCCTGTACGGCGTAAACAATCAAGCGCTTGTCAGCAGTCTGAGTGCGATAGTTGAAGGTGCCGGTGCAAGTCATCAGCGTCAAGCCCTTGTGAGCGCCATCTTGCGTGTTCAGCGCTTCACCCATGTCTACCTTGTTGGCGTCCACCGTCTTAACACCGGTTACGCGATACTTGAACTTCGCGCCATTGCCAGTCTCGATGTAAATTTGGTCACCATCGCGCACCTTGTTGAGGTCGTTGAAGGCAGCTGTAATGTTGCGGCTAAATGAGGTGTGGCCGTCAATGAACACCTGCCCCTCTTGGTTTGGCTTAGCTGAACCATCATACCAAGCAGTGTCATTGAGGTTCTTTGGCGTATCGATGTCACCTCGGCTGTTCACACCCACGGTGCGGACGCGCGCGGTGACATTAATCACTGGAATGTTGATGATGCGCGGCAAATCGGCAGCCACAGTGTAAGCTTGGCGGTCGTTGCTACTTACGGCAGTCTGGTCAGCGGTAGCTGGGTTGACACCAGCAATCGA
The DNA here is from genome assembly GCA_947253285.1 of uncultured Candidatus Saccharibacteria bacterium. Classification (GTDB taxonomy): domain Bacteria; phylum Patescibacteriota; class Saccharimonadia; order Saccharimonadales; family Saccharimonadaceae; genus Nanoperiomorbus. Next base: position 1,349 of record CAMXXV010000004.1, read on the forward strand.
CATCGCCTGTGCTGGGCTATCAAAGTTACTCTGGACACCGCGGTTGGTATTGTAAGTATCCCACGCGAGGTAAGCGCTAATGCCAATCACCACCACGATGGCGGCATAGCGGATGATATTTAGAGTCAAAGCACGGTTAAACTTGAAACTAATTGCGACCTTGGCGCCAGCAACGCGGTCGAACAAGTTTGGCTGCTCAAGTGCAGCAGCACCAGCGGTGTTGACGCTAATTGGTGCGGTTGGCTGAGGGGCTGGCTGAGCTGCCTTTGTGGTAGCAGCCGTGGCCGTAGCAACGGCAAATTGTGGTTGAGCAACGGCGGCGCTAGCAGCAGCAACGGTACTAGCAGCGCCCTGCGCAACAGTTTCACGCTCTTGAGCGACGCGCTTGGCAACACGCACCGAGTTAGCATCGCGGAACGCCTTTAGTTTCTTAACTGCTTGCTTGGCAACTTGCTTGCTGAGCTTTTTTGCCTTAGTGTGAGCCTGCTTAGCAACCGTCTTTGCCTTCTCAAGACCCGCCTTCGCCTTGTCTTTCACCGACTCAGCTTGCGACTCGTGGCCGATGTTGAGCGGCGCAAATGGGTCCTCAGCTGAGGTCACAGCTGGCTTGGTGACATGATGCACGAGATGAGCAAGCTTGTTGGTCTTGGCAGCGGCCGGCTTGGCAGCAGTCTTCACCTCTGCAGCAGCTTGCAATGCGTCAGCGGCAGCTTGGTCGGCAGCGGCGTCCTTCTCCGCCTCTGTCTCCGCTGGCTGAGCGGCTTCAGTGTTGGTTGACAACTCTTCTGCTGGCCCGAACACATAATTATTAGCTAAATCAGTCTGTAAATCGATAAAATCTGGGGTAACCGACTGCTCTGGCTGGTAGGCCTCGGCTGCATAGTCCGACTGAACTGTCTCCGCCGGCGCAGCAGGATTAACCTCTGGCTGTGCAACCGGCTGAGGTGCTGGAGCCGCTTGTTGCACTACTGGACGCGCGGTTGGTCGAGCCACTGGACGAGCAGCTGGATGAACTGTTGGGTGAGCGGTTGGTTGAACTCTCACCTGCTCTACTGGGCGCGCTGGCGCAACCGGCGCCTCTGGCTGGATGGCCTGAGCGGCGCGATAGCGAGCAGCAGTTGAAGAACGCAAGGCTAACGGGGCGTCAGCGGCAATACGGCCGCGGTGCTGGCTAATCTTTGGGAATGCGGCAGCGGTCGGTGTAGAAACCGCAGCACGGTAAAGAGGTTGAGACTTGACTGAGGTAGCTGGAGCAACGCGATGTGCTGGCGACACACCGGTGTACGTTGAAGCAACCGAGCGGGCGGCACGGTTGGCAGTGGCAACATTAACAGTAGCACGACGAACTGGCGCAGTTGGCTGCGCTTGAACTGGTTGCATTGGTTGGACTGGCCGTGCTTGAGCTGGCTGGACTGGACGAACTGATTGCACTGGCTGAGGTGCCTGAGCTGGCTGAAATGCTTGCGGCGCTTGAGCCATTTGAGGTTCCTGAGCTACCTGAGCAGCCTGAGCTGCAGTGTTCACCAACCCCATATGATTGACCAACATCGTCTGCCGCTGGGCGGCAGCGCGACGGCGCATGACGGCTTGCGTGTGCGCGGTGGCATTGTTCCGCACACTTGAACGGCCGTCCATTTGGGCCAATGTGCGCAAAATTCGTTCCTTTTCTGTAGTTTGTGATTGATGTTCGACATCATAGATGATGCCATTACCGTCTAGTCTTTGGTCGTCCCCACCAGTCAACCGACGGCGCGCCGCTGCTAAAGCAGAGGCATTTAGATCTAGCCTGCCAGAGCCAGATACTACGCCATTATTCATGTTTGTCTCCTATTTTAAATATTACACCTAATATAACCTTAGTCATGTTTGTCTCCAGACTATGCAATAAGTATAACGCATACGCTTAGTGATTTCAAGTACTTTGAGCTAAAAAGTTGTGGAAAACGAGGGGTTGCGGCGGGAGGGTGTGGGGCGCAAGAATATGAGTTAGGGGGGCGCTGCCCCGCCCCATCGCCAGCCGCCAAGACCATGCCAGTTAGTCGGCTAATCATGCGGCGCTGGCGCGAGCACGACGCGGAAGGCGGTGTTGATGTTGCCGTCGCCATTGTCATCACTGGCACTGAAAAACCCAGCGTACGAACCATTGAGATAGTGGCCGCCCCGTTTGAACCACGGGGACGAAGACGTTACGAAGTACATGTCATTACCATTCCATTGCGCCGTACTATTATTAGTACCATTATTAGTTTCATAGAGAGCTTGACCGCCACAGGTATTAAAGGTGCAACTATTGGGGTCGCTAAAGTTATACGTGTTAACGTATGGTGGATGAGCTTTAGTGCCCAAGAAATCAAGAGAATAATATTGGTTGTAACTTGCACCAGATTCGTTTAGGTTAGTAGTATAGCTAGCCGCAGCGTATTCAATGCCACCACCAGACATGTCGTAGATGCCGGTTGGATTGTTGGTGGTACTAGTAAGCTGACCGTCATTAGTGTTGTAATTGTGACCGGTATTATATTCTTCAGAGTTAATCCGGACACCGTTATAGCCAGCACCATACTTGCTAGCGCTTAAGTAGGTAGCAGAGCCCCAGTCGTTATTGTTGACCATGTGGGAGCTGAGTTTAGTAAGGTGGTGATTGTTTTGGGTAGTAGACACACTGAAACCGCCAACATTTTGTGAGTCATTCACACCAAGTGATTTTGCTACTGAATAGTATGTACCAACATATTCGTTACGTATATGAGATTGACCAGGTAGTACAGTTGGTTGAGTGTCAGCGCCGGTCGTCTCAAACTTGGCAAACCAGATGCCGTTGAGTTCCTTGGTGCCGAAAGTAAAAGCTGGGTGGGTGGCCCAAGTGCCTTGATTGCTTGGTTGGCCCTTGATGTAGTCGCGATTAAGATCACACTGAGTACGGTAATCTTTGCCTTTCTCTGGGCAGGCGGCTGGACGGCGCTTTGGCGTGGTTGTTTTTTCAAAGCTAATTAAGAAGTTCTGCGCTGGAACCGGCTTATCCGCGCCATCGCGCCGCATGACTTCGTAAGCATAACGTGGGATGTAGACCCAAAAACCCAAAATGTCAGCTTGGTCTACTACCATATCTTTACCCGTCTTATACTTGCTTGGGTCTTTCACAGTCACGGCGTTAGCCCACTGCTTTTGGTTGTAGTTGTACCAGTTGCCTTGGTTGGAACTATCTTCTGGCTTCGCAAGGCTGGTCCACTGTGCATTAGTGGTGCTGCCGGTGTATTTGACTGGTATCATATTGGCATCTAGATCGACTTGACAGTCGTTCTGTGGGTCGCCGGATTTACAGATAGTTGGGTCGACGGTTGGCGCTGGTTTTGGCTTGGCGGTAGCCGTATAAGTAACCGTGGTGGAGTACTTGCCGGCGGCAAGGCTATTCGGGGCAATAGCGGCGCCAAAGGTCATATGCACTTCACACTGCTTTTTACCCTTGCAGCCAGCATTGTCGTATTCTGATGCCGTGTCAACAATCACGCTCGGCGCTTCGTCGCCGGCCGGAACATGCATAAACCCATCTGGCATATGCTTCGCATCATAGCTCTCTTCTAATCGATAGCCCCATCCATTACCATTAGTATTCATTCCTCCTATCAGCTCCCGTCCACTTTCCTCGTCTTTAAGCGCGGTTATACCCTTAATCCGATGACTGTTGTCTTTAGTATTAACTAAGTCTGCACTATCCGCATGAATAGTCAAGTTGAACCCGCGTGGCTTGGCGGTTTTAATCTTCACGGGCGTGGTGGCCTCATGCAAATAAGGGTCAGTCGAGGACTGCTTATGCTTGAGGTCGGCATCCGAACTGATGGTAAGTTCAACGGTATTGTCGTCGGCGGCGTGGACTGGCGTAGCTAACACCAGCGGAGCTACCGCAAGTAAAAATAAGGGCCAAAAAATTGCCTTGCCATACAAAGGTTGGGCACCATGTCGTTTCTGTTGTCTCATATTATTTAATCCTCCACTGTTTGTTATCTCTGCCACCACGGCTAGATACTTGCATTATAGCATAGGCGCAATCAATTCACCAAATTTTTTGCATTAGTTTAATACCATAATCAGGAAATTAATGACAGAGTCATCAACCAGCGCCGGCGTAGAACGAGTGGCGAGGTGTGTGAGACTTACGAGGGGATGCTGGGGTGCTATTGGGAGCGCGTGGAGCTTATGGAGCACGCAGCCCCCTCACCTCTTGACCCGGCCAAGTACGCGTAGGTAATGCCTCCGCAAGGAATTTAGTCTTGTGGAGCGGGAGCGAGAGCAACGCGGAACGCGCCGTATTCGCTGCCGTGGCCGTTGTCATTGCTCAAATAGAACAACCCGGCGTCCGGACCATAGCTATAGCCGCCGCCACGGCGAAACCAAGGAGAGGAAGACGCAAAACCGCCCATGTCTGACCATTGACCGTTCCATTGGTTATTTCCACTACCTTCACCTGTACCATTATTAGTTTCATATAAAGCTTGGCCACCACAAGTCTTAAAGGTACATTTGTTTAGGTTAGTTATGTTATATGTATTAACGTATGGTGGATGAGCTGGTTGGCTGAAACGTTTGGTACTAGAGTTATGTAAGTTTACGTCACTAGTATAACTAGCAGCAACATACTCCCAGCCACCACCAGACATGTCGTAGATACCATAGACATTGTTGGTAGTGCTAGCAAGCTTACCAATGGATCCATTATAGGCGCGATCTGCGCTGCCACAGGCTTGTGGGGTGCCTAGAGTACCGGAATCACTATAACTACTAGTATTACCATTGGACTGTGGACCACAGCCAGTAGTACCGTAGCTATTGTTATGCCTGGCACTATTAGCATTGATTTGGACGCCATTGTAACCGGCACCATACTTACTAGCAGATAAGTAGGTAGCGGCACCCCAATCGTTGTTGTTGACCATGTGGGAGCTGAATTTGGTGAGATTGTGATTATGCTTAGTGGTGAAGCCACTGCCACCAACGTTATTAGGGTCGTCAACGCCGAGAGTCTTGGAGATTGAGTAGAAATCGCCCATATACCTGTAGTAGTCAGCAATATGGGCTTCATTTGGCAGAACGGTTGGTTGCTCTGTAGTGCCCGTCGTTTCAAACTTACCAAACCAGATGCCATTGAGCTCCTTGTGGATGTAGCTCCCATTAGGCTTCTTGATGTCAAGGGTAAAAGCTGGGTGGGTAGCCCAAGTGCCGTTGGCGGTTGGTACGGCTTTTGAATCCTTGTTTTCAAATTCAATCGTAAAGTTTTGGGCTGGAACAGCTGGGTCACTACCGCTAAAGCGTAGTACCTTATAGCGATAGCGTGGGATATAGACCCAGAAGCCGAGGATGTCGGATTGCTCTACTACCATATTTTTACCCTTGTATTTACTTGGGTCTTTTACAGTTACGGCATTGGCCCACATTGTCTTTTTATCGCTATTATCTTTATAGTTATACCATTCACCCTTTTTTGAGTCGGCTACACTCTCCCACACCGCATCCTTAGCATTATATTTTACCGGAATCATTTTTGGATCAAGGTCTACTTGGCAAGCACTCTTTGGGTCGCCAGACTTACAAGTGGTTGGGTCGACGATTGGAGCTGGTTTTGGCTTCGCCGTTGCCGTATAAGTCACCGTAGTGGAGTACTTGCCGGCGGCAAGGCTATTCGGCAAAATAGCAGCGCCAAAAGTCATGTGCACTTCGCACTGCTTTTTACCCTTACAGCCAGCATTGTCATATTCTGACGCCGTGTCAACAATCACGCTCGGCGCTTCATCACCAGCCGGAACATGCATGAACCCGTTTGGCCTAAACTTCGTACCGTGCCCCTCTTCTAATCGATAGCCCCATGAGTTGATGTTCATTCCCATCAACATCTCTCGTCCGCTTGATTCATCTTTGAATGCAGTCGTACCCTCAATCCGGTGGCTGTTGTCTTTAGTATTAACTAAATCTGCACTATCCGCATGGATAGTCAAATTGAACCCGCGCGGCTTGGCGGTTTTAATCTTCACGGGCGTGGTGGCCTCATGCAAATAAGAATCAGCCGAAGGCTTAAGGTCGGCATCCGAACCAATGGTGAGCTCGACTGCGTTGTCGGTGGCATGGGCTGGCGTAGTGAGCACCAGCGGGGTTACCGCAAGTAAAAATAAGGGCCAAAAAATTACCCTGCCATACAGAGGTTGGGCACCATGTCGTTTCTGTTGTCTCATTATTGTTTACTCCTCCACTATTTGTTATCTCTGCCACCACCGGCTATATACTTGCATTATAACACAAGCGCAATCAATTCACCAAATTTACTTATTTTTCGCCTGCGCCTCAAGGTAGGCGAGCTGAAAGCCGTCAATTTTGCCGTCAAATACGGCGTCAGTGTCCTTCTCTTCGTACTTGGTGCGCGTATCCTTCACCAGCTTGTACGGATGCAGCACATAGTTGCGAATCTGCGCGCCCCAGCTCGCGCTCTCGCCCGCCCGCAGCTCGCTGATGCTGTTGACGTGCTGCTCAAGCTGCAACGTGGCAAGCTTGCCCCGCAAAATTTCTAGCGCCTTCTCTTTATTTTGAATCTGCGACCGCTCGTTTTGAATCGCCACCACAATGCCCGTCGGCAAGTGGGTCACGCGCACAGCCGAATCAGTAGTATTGACGCCCTGCCCGCCCTTGCCAGAACTGCGGTAAATGTCGATGCGAAGGTCGGATGGGTCAATCTTCACCGCGTCGGGCGCGTCAAGCTTCGGCAAGACCTCCACTAGCGCAAACGACGTCTCGCGCGACTCGGCGTTAAACGGGCTCAGCCGCACCAAGCGGTGCACGCCGTGCTCGCTCTTTAGCCAGCCATAAGCGTACGCGCCGCTGACCTCAATCACGCTGGTCTTCACACCCGCCTGCTCCCCTGGGCTGCGCTCAATCACCTGCGCGCTAAAGCCGTGCCGCTCTGCCCACCGAAGGTACATGCGCTCCAGCATCTCAGTGAAGTCCTGCGCGTCATCGCCGCCCGCGCCGGCACTGAGGCGCAAAATGGCGTCGCCCAAGTCGTACTGGCCAGTAAACAACATCTGCTGCTTAAGCTTGTCATACTCTGCCTCCAGCGCGCCGACTTGCCCTGCAAACTCGGGCAAGAGCTCGTCGTCAAGCAGCGCAAGCAGCTCCTCGCTGTCCGCTGCCTGCGTCTGCAGCACCAACCACGGCTGCACACTAGCCTTCAAGGTCGCCAGCTCCTTCACCAGCCGCTGCGCCCGCTCGGGGTCGTTCCACAGCTCCGGCTGCGCCACCTGCTCCTCCAGCTTGGCCAGCTCCGCCTGCCGCGCCGGCAAGTCCAGCTGCGTCGCCGCAGCCGCCACCGCCTCACTCAACTGCCGCACCCGCGCGGTCAACTCATCTTTCATTAGTTTAATTATACTATAATACCGTTTTTCTGTTCAAATTTTTAGTTCAGCTTAAGCTAAACCGCCGCCATTAAAAGAGGTGAAGCCCCGCCGCCAGCGGGTCAACTGTACACTAAAATGATAGACTGCCGCCAGAGATAAGCCGCACCCATGCCACGGGGCAATCCCACGGGCGGCGCGCCAAACAAGGTCGCGGCGCAGCCAGCCACTGCCCGTGGCGGCGCGCCCAAATAACCTAAATAAAGCCAACCCAGCCGCGACTAAGTCGCGACTAAGTCGCGGCTGGCTACTGGTTGTCCGCCTTGTCGTGGCGCTTGAAGCGGCAGCACATTTCCACGCGCCGCGCCAGCTCGTCGATATCCTGCGGGTCGGTGGCATCCGCCGCCGCCACGATGTCGTCGATATTATCCGTAATGCGATAGAGGTCGCGGGCGTCGCGCACCCGACCGTAATCCGCCGCCTTGTCGGTAATCATCTCATTCATCTCGCCCGGCTCGCCCGTCTCAATCAAGTGCCAATCGCTCATTGGACCAGCAAACCACTGGTCAAGCCCCTGCCAAAATTCGCTGCCGTACAAAAATATCGGCGCGTGCGGCGTCTTACCCGTATGTGTCAGCTCCAAAATCTCTGAAAACTCGTCCATTGTGCCGAAGCCACCTGGGAAGAAGACGAACACCTTACCGCTAAAGGTCATCATCACCTTGCGCGCAAAGAAGTAATGAAACTCCATCGAGTCGGTGGTGTATGGGTTTAAATCCTGCTCGGTCGCCAAGTGGATATTCAGCCCCACACTGCGGCCGCAGTAATCGTACGCGCCGCGGTTAGCCGCCTCCATAATGCCCGGCCCGCCACCGGTGGTCACTGTGTGGCCGTGCCGCGCCAGCTTAGCCCCCAGCTCGTACGCCGCCTGATAAAACTTATTCTTCTCACTAAAGCGCGCCGAACCAAACACCGTCACCCCCTGCGGGTACTTGCGAATGGTCTCCAGCCCGTGTACTAAATCCTTCGTGTAGCGCCCAAAGCGCTGGTCGTCATCATCGCGCATCCGCTCGTTGTTCAGCGCGTCGTCCCATGGTCTCATATCTGATTTCACTTTTTCAACCCCATTATCTCTGTTATTTTAGCCAAGTCGGCGTCGTCGCGATACTTAATAATCAGCTGGCCGCCGTGCGCGGTAGTCTTCACTGAAACATTTTTTGCGCTAAAGCCCAACCGCTTCGCAATGCAGTCCGTCCACGGCGTCTGCGTGCGAGTTGCCTGCCGCGCGGCCGAAATGCCGCCATCGCCCTGCTCCAGCCCGCGCTTGTAACCGATGACAAAGCGCTCAGCTTTGTTTACCGTCCAACCCTCGTCGATGATGTGGCGCAGCAGCTGATGCTTGAGCTCTGGCGTTGGCAAAGCCAAAATTTGCCGCGCATGCGCCTCGCCAAGCTCGCCCTTCACCAGCGCTTGTTTTGCTTCGTCAGGCAAATTTAAGAGGCGGATGTTGTTGCGAATCGTGCTCGTGGCGCGCCCCACCCGCCGCGCAATCTCGTCGTCGGGCATGTTGAACTGCGTGCGCAGCTTGGCGTACGCCGTGGCAGTTTCTAAAGGATTGAGGTCTTCACGCTGCACGTTCTCCACGATAGCTAGCTCCAGCTTGTGCTGGTCAGAGAGCTTGCGCACAATGGCCGAGACTTTGTCCAGCCCCGCCAGCTTCGCCGCGCGGTAGCGGCGCTCGCCCGCGACAATCTCAAACTGCCCTGCCACCTTGCCCGGCGTCACCACAATTGGCTGCAACAAGCCATGCTCGGCAATAGAATCCGCCAGCTCTTGCAATTCTTCTGGCTTAAAGTTACGCCGCGGCTGGTCTGGGTTGGGGACGATATCCGCCAAATTCAGCAGCCGCACTGCGGACAACTTTTCGTCTTCAGCCGCCGTGATGTCGAAGTCGCTATCGACCACGTCGGTCGGGATTAGTGAAGCAAAACCCCTGCCTAGCCCTCTTTTTACCATAAGTCTATTATATCACAGTTATGCTTTTACGCCGAGGCGCTCCAGCAGCTCATTGGTGGCTGCGCGATAAGCCCGCGCGCCCTTAGAAAACTTGTCGTAAGCGCCTACTGGCAAACCGTGTGACGGCGCTTCAGCCAAGCGAATGTTGCGCGGAATCTTGGTCTCAAAAGTCTTGCCCGGGAAATGCTTCGCCACCTCTTGGTACACCTGCTGCGACAACGTCGTGCGGCTGTCCATCATGGTCACCAACACGCCCAGCAGCTCCAAGGTCGGGTTGAGCTGTTGGCGCACCACGCGCATGGTGTCGAGCAGCTGCGTCAAGCCCTCCAGTGCGTAAAACTCCGCCTGCACCGGCAATAAAGTCTGGTTGCACGCCACCAAAACATTGAGCGTCAAGAGCGATAGCGCCGGCGGGCAGTCAATCAAAATATAGTCGTAATTATCCAACTCAGGCTGCAAGGCGAGCTGCAAGCGCACATAACGCTGCGCTGCGCTAGCAAGCCCAGCTTCGGCGTCAGCGAGCTGCGGCGTGCTCGGCGCGATGCTGAGACGCTTGAACTTGGTCTCCTGAATGGCGTCGCGAAGCGGCACCTGGCCGGCAATCACCTCAAGCATGGTCGGTAAACCGTCGGGGTGCTCAGCGCTGACTAACTTCGTTTTGTCCACCCCAAGCCCAGAGGTAGCATTGCCCTGCGGGTCGAAGTCAATCAACAACACACGGGCGCCGTGATGCTTCGCCAAATTATAACTCATATTAATGGCGGTCGTAGTCTTGCCCACTCCACCTTTTTGGTTTATCACTGCAATGATATTAGCCATAACTGCTTTTATTATACCACACGCCGCGCGGAAATTAGCCGCGGAAATTGCTTTGATGGGCGCAATTCGCCGGCGCAATTAATTAATTTGTTCAATTCGATAATTCGCCTAGTTCGCCTTCAGCACCACGCGCACGCTGTCGTACATGCCAAACATGCCGTAAATGTAGCCGCTATAAAAGAGGCCCGCCTTGCCGTGCTTGGCGCCGTCGCCGTCATCGCCGTCGATATCACGCGCCATCTCTTCCTTAGAATAGCCGGCGCGGCCACCGCGAGCAAGTAACTTGGCGTCGTTATCCAAAAACTCGCCGCGTTGGTCAAGCCAGTTTCGGTCCTTGGTGGTCGATTGCACCTCATATAACGCGCGGCCACCACAAGTCTCCCACGTGCACTGCGCCATGTTGATGAAGTTGAACTTGTCCGTGGCATATTCCATGCCGCCGCCGACCATGTCGTAAATGCCGGTTGGGTTGCCCGTCGTGCTGGCGAGTTGGCCCAGCTGGCCGTCATAGCTCTTGCTGGCGTCTTTGCTGTCGCAAGCCAAATCCGTGCCAAGCGCACCGCTTGCCGTCGGATGTTGCGCGCCCGCGTCGCCGTAAGTCTCAATGCTGCCCGCCGCAAATGGCCCGCAGCCCGTGGTGCCGACACTATGGTGAGCGCTGGCGCGCGCGCCGGTCGTATGGTCAGTGATTTGCGTGTTCGGCTGAACCTTATCAAAGCCAGCACCGTACTTACTGGCAGCCAAATAAGCCGCCGCGCCCCAGTCGGCCGCCGAAATCAAGCTGGCAGATTTGCCGCCAAGGCTCGCCGCCACTGCGGTTGCCGCGCCCATATTAGCCGCCGCGTCGTCGTGGCCACTGAGGTGGCGCTGGTTCGGCAGCACGGTTGGAATTTGGCTGGTGCCCGTGACCTCAAACTTAGCAAACCAGATGCCATTGAGCTGTTTGCCATCTGCTGTGAAGGCGGGATGAGTAGCCCAAGTGCTGCCCTTGCCCGCCGCCGTGGCTGACGTGGCATAGTGGCGGTCCAACCCGCATTCGGTGCGGTAGTCCTTGCCTTGACCATTCTGGCAAGCCGCCGGCTGGTGCACTGGGCTTGACACGGTCTCAAACTGAATGGCGAAGTTGCTCGGCTTGACCGGCCTGTCGGTCACATCACGCCGCTGCACCTCATAAGCGTAACGTGGAATATACACCCAGAAGGCCGCCACGTCGTTTAAATCGAGCGGCATGTCCTTGCCCTTGTACTTGTCGATGGTGCTAGGCTGAAGTAAAACGGCGTTCGCCCACTTGCCTTGGTCGTAATCGTACCACGCGCCGGCATGCTGCACGTCTTCCGCCTGGGCGAGCGTGCGCCATTTGCTTGGTATGCTAGCGTCATACACCACTGGCACGAGCCCCGCCATCAGGTCAACTTTACACTCGTTTTGGTTGCCACCCGAGCGGCAAACCTCAGTGCTTGCCTGCTTCACCGTGGCCAAGTTGGCTGAGCTGTCGCCCTGTACGCTGGTCGCAGTGTTGCTGTCGAGCTGCCCGCCAATGAACATCCCGCCGCCGACAATTAAGGCAACCATAATGGAGCCAAGCACCCGCTTGACGGTAATCGGCCCCTTCCCTGGATACTGATTCATTCCCTTCTCGCTTTCGTTTATGCTTACATTATAGCACTTTGGGAAGAAATGACGGAAGATTAATTCTGTGCCGTCGACGCAAAAGTTGCCAGAATTACTAAGCTAAGTGCGCCTTAATCGTGTGGTGCCGGCGCGAGCACAACGCGGAAGGCGTAATAGTTGCCGGCATTGCCAGAGCCGAGGTTGGCGTAGAACAACCCGGCATCCGAGCCATCGTCACATAGACCACCCCGTACAAACCACGGGTACGAAGACTCTACGAAATGTGTCCAATTGCCATTCCATTGGTACCAGCCGTTATTACTGCCATTATTAGTCTCATAAAGGGCTTGGCCGCCACAGGTAGCAAAAGTACAGCTGTTTGGATTAGTGAAGTTGTAATTGTTAACATATGGTGGATTAGCTGGTTGGCTGAAGTATTTGGTGCTAGAGTTGTGTAAGTGTACGTCACTAGTATAACTAGCTGCAACATATTCCCGGCCACCGCCAGACATGTCGTAGATACCATAGACATTGTTGGTAGTGCTAGCGAGCTTACCAATGGATCCATTATAGGCGTGTTCCGAGTCGCCACAGGCTTGTGGGGTTCCTAAATCTCCAGAATTATCATATTCACTTGTATTACCGTTATATTGTGGGCCACAGCCAGTGGTGCCCCGACTACCATTGTGACTAGCTCCATTGGCGTTTATTTGGACTTTATCATAGCCGGCACCGTACTTACTAGCACTAAGGTAAGTAGCTGCGCCCCAATCATTGTTGTTCACCATGTGAGAGCTAAGTCTAGCAAGATGGTGGTTGTTCTGAGTAGTAGTAAAGCCACTACCGCCAACGTTATTAGGGTCGTAAACGCCAAGAGTCTTGGATAGTGAGTAGAAGTTACCGACTTGGTTATTTATACCACTATAATGTGAGCCAGAAATATGGTCTTCATTCGGTAAGACTGTTGGATGATTAATAAAGCCCGTTGTCTCAAACTTGCCAAACCAAATGCCGTTGAGCTCCTTAGTGCCAAAAGTGAACGCTGGGTGGGTGGACCAAGTGCCATTGGCAGTTGGAATAGCCTTGGTGGACTGCTTATTTTCAAACTCAATGGTGAAGTTTTGAGCTGGAACCGGTGAGCTGCTGCCGCTAAAGCGGAGTACCTTATAGCGGTAACGTGGGATGTATACCCAGTAACCAAGGATGTCGGCTTGGTCGACAACTTTGTCTTGACCTTGATATTTACTAAGGGCTTCTTTTTTCACTGTTATAGCATTGGCCCACTGCTTATTAGCGTAATCATACCAGCCGCTGTTAGGTGCCTCTGGGTTGGCTACACTAGTCCACTGAGCGTTAGTGGTGTTGCCAGTGTACCTTACTGGTATCATACCCGGGTCGAGGGTGACGAGACAAGAACTATTGGTGTTCCCCGCTTCACAGGTCTCTGATGGGTCGGTTTTAGCAGTACGCTGTGGCCAATCGATATAAGTTGGCTTTGGTGCTGGCTTGGCGGTGGCCGTATAAGTCACCGTAGTGGAGTACCTGCCGGCGGCAAGGCTATTCGGGGCAATAGCGGCGCCAAAGGTCATATGTACGGTGCACTGCTTCTTACTCTTGCAGCCAGCATTGTCGTATTCTGATGCCGTGTCAACAATCACGCTCGGCGCTTCATCGCCAGCCGGAACGTGCATGAACCCATTTGGCATAAACTCCGTATCGTGTCCTTCTTCCAATCGATAACCCCATGAGTTGGTGTTCATTCCCATTAGCATCTCTCGTCCGCTTGATTCATCTTTGAATGCAGTCATACCCTCAATCCGGTGGCTGTTGTCTTTAGTATTAACTAGGTCTGCACTATCCGCATGGATAGTCAAGTTGAATCCGCGCGGCTTGGCGGTTTTAATCTTCACGGGCGTGGTAACATCATACAAATAAGGACTACTCGGGGACTGCTTATACTTAAGGTCAGCATCCGAGCTAATAGTAAGCTCGACGGTGTTATCGTCGGCAGCGTGGACTGGCGTAGCTAACACCAGCGGGGTTACTGCAAGTAAAAATAGAGGCCAAAAAATTACCCCCCCCCCACAGGGTTTTAGCGTTAGATTGTTTATGTTGTCTCATTGTTGTTTACTCCTCCACTATTTGTTATCTCTGCCACCACCGGCTATATACTTGCATTATAGCACAAGCGCGATAAATCACCAAATTTTAATCAAAACACCCCACCAGAGATGACCTGCTGGCGGGAGTTTAGCTTACAAAACAGGTATGAGCGCGACGCGGAAGGCACTGTTGCCGTACGCGACACCATCATCGTTGCCCGCATGGAAGAGACCGGCATTCGTGTCATTGCCAAAGTAGCCGCTCCGTAAAAACCACGGGGTCGAAGACGTTACGAAGTACATTATGTTACCATTCCATTGATGTGAACCTCTATTGCTGCCGTTATTGGTTTCATAAAGGGCTTGACCACCACAGGTAGCAAAGGTGCAATTGTTTGGATTATCGAAATTATATGTATTGACGTATGGTGGTTTAGCAGCAGTAGCAAAATTAATACTAATGCTAGAATTATTTAAGTCGCTAGTATAGCTGGCCGCAGTGTATTCCCAGCCTCCGCCAGACATGTCGTAGATGCCGGTTGGGTTATTGGTAGTACTAGCGAGTTGGCCAAGGGTACCGTTATAGGCGCGGTCTATATTACCACAGGCTTGTGGGGTGCCGAGAGTACCAGAATCACTATACCTGCTGGTATTACCGTTGGATTGTGGGCCGCAGCCGGTAGTGCCCCAACTTTTGTTGTGATATACATCGTTGGCATTTATTTGGACTTTATTGTAACCGGCACCGTACCTACTGGCGCTGAGGTAGGTGGCAGCGCCCCAGTCGTTGTTGTTGACCATATGAGAGCTGAGTTTAGCAAGATGATGCACATTTTGAGTAGTGGTTACGCTGTTGCCGCCAACATTATTCGGGTCATTAACTCCTAATGATTTAGCTACTGTGTAGAGACCGCCGATATGAAGACCTGAATTCCACCCCTCTATATGTCGTTCGTTTGGTAGGACGGTTGGCTGGGTGTTGGTGCCGGTAGTCTCAAACTTCGCAAACCAAATGCCGTTGAGCTCCTTCTTACCAAAGGTGAAAGCTGGGTGAGTCGCCCAAGTGCCGTTATCTCTCGGCTGGTTCTTGACGTAATTGCGGTCTAGTCTACACTGATCACGATAGTCCTTACCCTTACCCGTCATACAAGCAGCTGGGCGCTTCTTTGGTGTATTAGCCTTCTCAAACTTGATGTCAAAATTCTGAGCCCCAACCGGTTTGTCGGTGCCGTCACGGCGCATCACCTCATACGCATAACGTGGAATATACACCCAGAAACCAAGGATATCCGCCGGATCAACAGTCTTCGCTTGGTTTTTATACTTCTTCGGGTCCTTCACTGTTACGGCATTTGCCCACTGCTTCTTATCGTAATCATACCACTCACCTTGTTGCTTAGGATTCTCTGGCGCAGCCAAGCTAGTCCATTTGGCGTCAGTGGTAGTACCAGTGTACTTCACTGGAATCATGCCCGGATCAAGGTCGACTTGGCAGTCGCTACTTGGGTCACCCGACTTACAGATAATTGCTGAACCTGGTATCAGCCTTGGTGTAACAATATAAGTAACCTTGGTACTGTACTCGCCGCTGGCAAGATTATTTGGATTAATGTTGGCCGCGAACATGATGTCTTTCGTACACTGATTGGCGCTCTCGCAACCGCTGAGATTCTTGCCATCATTGTTGATAATGACAGACTTTATACTATCAATGACAGAAAAGTCACCTTCTTTGCCCATGCGATAGCCCCACTGGTTTTCCGCTAGGCCACTTACTTTGTCAGTTTTACTGCTCTCAAATGGCTTGATGATATGCGTACTATCTTTACTATCAACCAAGTTGGCATCCTTGGCGCTGAGCGTCACATTGAAGCCGCCCGACAGTTCACCATTGACTGTAATGGTGTTGACATCTGACTGATACAAATTCTTGTCCCGCTTTAAAACAACCTCAGAAGTATTTAAGGTGATCCCAATTTTATTGTCCGATGCCTGGGCTGGGCGCGCAAACACCAATGGCGCAACAAACAGTGCCAACAAACCAAACACCGCTGCATTTAGTAATACACCACCGCCCTGCCAGTACTTACCTTCAAGTCGATTCTGGCGCCGGTCTTGGTACCGGATACCCTCTTTCTGCTTCATTTTAATTGTTATCCTCTCTGTTTTCTATCTGCCACCACGGCTAGATACTTGCATTATAACACAAGCGTAATAATTCACCAAACTTTAATCAAAACACCCCGCCGAAGCGGGGTGCGAAACTGATAGGATATATATTATTTTGTGGCCAGATTGGCGCTAGTTTGTAATTTTATCGCTAGCCTTGCAGCTAATCACTAGTTATTAGTGACGGCTACGGATGTAGGCGGTAACCATGGCGCCTAAGATAGTCAGCATGGCAGTGGCGCTCAAGGCATCACTCACGCCGGTCTTAGCAATCTCACGCGGCGCTGGTGCTGGCTTCGCTGGAGCTGGAGCCGGCTTCTTTACTGGCTTTGGTGCTGGCTTAACTGGAGTTGGAACCACTGGCTCTGGTGCTGGCTTTGGCTCTGGCTTTGGCGCTGGGGCACAAACCCGATTCACCACCGTCTTTACCACATTGTTACCGAGCAAACGCAATGGTTCGCGCTTCACCTCATCAGTAGTAGCAATAGCACTGTTCACCACGTCATTCTTGCCGCACTGAAGTGCATTGGCCTCAGTAGTGACGGCTAAGTTCAAGCTGACACTTTCACCCGCCTTTACCTCAGCAAGCTTGATACCCTGCTCAAGGTCGCCCGTGAACTTAGCAGCAGACTTTAAGCTGTCCTTGACAAGCTTAGTGCCAGCTGGCAACTTATCGGTCAATACCACGTTGTGAAGTGTGGTCTCACCGGTGTTGTGGAAGGTCAAGGTGTAATTGAGGCTATCGCCAGCCTGAGCAACTGTCTTGTTCACTTGCTTCTCAAGGTCAAACCCTTGCTTTGGCTCTGGTTTTGGCTCTGGCTTCGGCTCTGGTTTTAGAGTCGGCGTTGGGGCGCAAGTCTTTACCACAGTTGTCTTGGTTGTATTATTGCCAAGGAAACGCTGGAATTCGTGCTTCACCTCGTCGCTCGCGGCGCTGGCGGTGTTCACCACCTCATTCTTACCACACTGCAACTTAGTTTCATCAGTAGTGACGCTGAAACTGACGGTCACGTTTTGGCCAGCCTTCACCTCAGTAAACTTCATACCCTGCTCAAGGTCGCCGGTAAACTTGGCGTCAGCCTTCAGGCTACCGGCCACTAGCTTAACGCTGGCTGGCAACTTATCGGTCACGGTGACATTGTGTAAGTTAGCGTTACCGGTGTTGTGGAAGGTTAAGGTGTAGCCTAAGGTCTCGCCTGCCTTGATACTGGTGCGATTCACTTGCTTCTCAAGGTCAAACTTTGGCGTTGGCACTACACGGAATACTGGTTGGAATTTGATGGAAACATAGCCATCGTAGTGGAAACAACCTGGGATGTTGCCATCCATTTGGTTGAAGCCAAGCAACGCGCCGGTGCCGCGGCCGGTCGAACCGGTCAGCTCTGGCCCAAGGTCGAAGCCCTTGGTGCTGTTTTCTGGGCGGGCGTTATTAAAGTACTTCTGCGCTACCACCTTGACGTGGAACTCGCGGTCCGACTTGAGCACAATATTGTCCCAAATCTCATTTGGCTTAGCGTTATCGCTCCAAAGGAAGGCGTTGACTTCGAACTGATGGCCGTAAGTGCTTTCCTTCACTGGTAAGTTGGTGTGCACGCGCACATTTTTCGCGACGAGGTTAAGGTTAGCTGCCGCGTTGTTGTGCACATAAATTTGTGCCTCGTAAGTGTGGCCGGCCTTCAGCTCCATGGTGTCGGTCCAGCCGTTCTTGTTGGCCTTGTCCCATTCCTTGCTGTCGGTGTCACGTACGCTGAAGAAATTGCGCTCGTCACCGTGATTTGGATTATCGGTGATGGAGTTGAACGTGACATGGTCAGCTGGATGTTGAATGGTGTAAGTTGGGCGCTTGCCACCCCATGCGCCAAGCATGACTGGCGCCATGGCTAGGACGAGCACTAGTCCGGCAGCGGCGGTACGCTTTGGTACGCTGCGCCAGAGTTGTTGAAAATTAATTTTCATCTTCTCTCTCCTTTCTTAATTTAACGAGCGGTGTCGTCTGGGCGGTCCTCTTGATACGAACCGATGTTACCATGGTCGTCAGTTGGAGCTGGCACGAACTTGTCGCCGTGATTCTCAATTGGCTTGATGTTGCCCTGTGGGTCAACGTAGTGGTTATCCCACTTGTGCGGGTCTTCCTCTGGGTCAACCGGCTTGCTGTTCTCCACTGGCTTTGGTGCCTCTGG
The DNA here is from genome assembly GCA_947253285.1 of uncultured Candidatus Saccharibacteria bacterium. GTDB lineage: Bacteria > Patescibacteriota > Saccharimonadia > Saccharimonadales > Saccharimonadaceae > Nanoperiomorbus. Next base: position 19,619 of record CAMXXV010000004.1, read on the forward strand.
CTTGCTTGGCGTGTAAGGTATGTACTTCGGTGGAGTGTCTAATACTGGTGGGCGCATCGCTGTCTGATTATTACCCTTGAGCAATGAACTCTCTTCTGGCTTCTTTGGCTCCAGCTTTGGTGTTGGAGTTGGAGTAGGAGTAGGAGTTGGAGTTGGCTCTGGGGTTGGAGTTGGGGTCGGTTCCGGTGTTGGAACTGGCGTTGGCTCTGGAGTCGGCGTTGGCGCTGGCTTATCCGGCGTTGGTGCCGGCTTTGGTGTTGGATTGTCGTGGCGCACCACATATTCGTAAACCCGTGGCTTTGGCGCTGGCGCGGCATCTGGCACATTCAACTGAGCGCAGAGATTCTTAATTTCCACCTGAGTGCTGCCGTTATCCATGCGGTAAATCCACTGGTTAGTGCCACCGTCGTTTTCGGTTGGGTTACCAATATACATCTGGCCGTTGTAAAAGACAGAGTAAGCGCGCTGAGCGACAGCTGGACGCACCGTGACATTGGCATTGCGGATGTAATCGCGAACGCGGTTAAAGTCTTGGTGGGCGGTCGGCGCAGCGTTGTACTGATTCAACTTTTGGTTCATTAAGACAGAACCGTCTTCCATGCCGTCAAGGCCGGCATCTGGGGTTGAATCTTCATCGAGAGCGGAAGCAATCTGAGCACGCACCATCGGGTTGTTGTAGGTAACAAAAATGTATTCATCGCGGAAGGCATTAGCGTCGCCGTTGGCTTGCATCTGCTCGTTGAGGTTAAGGCCATTTGACATCTGGTCGCGCATCTTCGCTTCACCGGCTGAAGTGCCGAGTTCGCTTGGCTTGATACCATAATAGCCGGCTAATTGCTGTACCTTCTCACTACTCAGACCCATCTCCTTGGCAGCGCGGTCAATAAATTTATTGTCCGTGTTGGCGTTAGCTTCAGTGTTGGCGGTGCTGGCTTTAGCTTCAGCCTTAGCGCCATCCTTCTTGTCTGCCTGCGCCTTGCGTTCCTTCGCCTCGGTCTTCTTGTCTAATTCAGTCTCGCCCTTGGTGTTGTTATTCCAATTAACGGTGGTCTCAACGGTTGGCTGGTTATTGCGGTTATCGCTACAACTCTTAACGCCTACACAAATGCCGAGGGCGGTCACTACAGCTAACGCACCAACGGCTAGACGGCGCGCCCAACGGTGCTTTGGCTTTTCTTCCTCAACATCGGCTGGCTCATCAGCTTCATCATCATAATGCTTACGGCCAAATTTACTGCGGATTTTCTCCCAAGCGCGGCGCCAAAAGCCCATCCGTTCTTCATCACCGCCATCATACTCATAAGCAAAGTCATTCATCGCGTCATCCAAACTCTGCTCTGGTTCGACAACCTGAGCGGCTGGCTTGGCGTTAGTCTCAGCTGCGGCAGCAACTGCCTTTGCCTCAGCATCAGCCTTGGCGTTGCGCTTTGCCAAGTTATCAAGCAAGTTCTGTGCATCCTGCTTGTCAGCCTCACGCTTCTCAGCTAGCTTGTCGTCGGCCTCTGGCTGCTCTTGCTTGGCGTGCTTAGCGTTAACTGGCGCCACATTCTCAGCAGCGTGCTTGGCGGTAACTGACTGGCCTTCAGCGTGCTCATTGTTATAACGCGCAATCAAATTATTAACGTAATTGTAAAAATCTTCGCTGCTCATCTTGCGCAGCTCGTCAAATGAAGCCGCGTCCTCTACCTTGGCGTGTTTTGGCTGCTTAGCTTCAGCCTTAGCCTCAGCCTGCTCAGCGTTAGCAACAACACGCTTCATAGATTCCGGCATTTCAACTGGTTCAACCGTCTCGCCGGCTAACTTTAGCTCTGGTACCTTCAACTCTGGCATTGAGCTACGACGCTCAGCCTTGACTGGCTTCACCACTGGCTTCTTTTCTACCTTAACCGGCTTAAGTTCCGGCACCTGATAGCGACTGCTTTCAGCTGCCACCGCCACCTTACCGGCGGCCATCTGACGACGGCCGGCACGCGCCTGCTCTGGGCTAAGCTTAAATTCGCCTAAGTCATCATGCTTCTGGTCAAAATCACCCATGTAATTGTCACGCGAAGCGCGCACATGGCCGTTTTCGTCCAAGTCTAGCAAGTAGGCGCCGCGCTCGAACATCTGATTCATCACCCGACGCTTATTTAGCGTGTAGGACGATGCCCGATTGCGGATCACATAACTGTTGTTATTTCGCATAAATCCTCTTCTCCTTATCAGTCTCCTCTTGAGAACTATGCTTACAGTTTACCACAATTACTATTATTTGTCAATAATATTCCGCTTTTGTCAAATGGCTGGCTGCGGTGGTACAATCATAGTATGAACGACTTAGCAAAAGCACGCGTGGCGGTCAACTTTTTGACGCTACTGCTGGCGCAACCGGACAATTTAGACACCTTGGTAGCCGTGGGCAACATCACGGCTGAACTGCGCAACCTCTGGGGTTGCGACTTTATCAACTGGGAGCTCATCTCTGGTATCTGCGATGCGCGCGAGTACGCCATCACGAGTCACGCCCCGTTAAACCCGCTAAACCGCGCCGAGTTTAACCCCATCATCAACAAAATCGAAGGCCGCTGCGGCGCCGAAGGTCTAGTGCTCGTGCGCGAGTTTCTAAAATAAAAAGTATGCTATAATATAAACATATTACCACGAGGGGAGCGCGAACGGCCAGATACCTAAGCGACACCCTCTTTTTTGTTTTCCCTAATTATAATACAAAGTATTGACGTCGTATACCATTAGTGCTACTATTGTAGTAGAAAGGTAAAAATTATGGCCACTATCCCTACACAAATTCGTATCGACGCCGTCACTAAGACTCAGGCCAGTCAACTATTTGACCGACTTGGCTTGGATATGTCAGGCGCCGTCAACTTATTTCTTCATCAATGTGTGTTGCGCGGCGGCATCCCATTTAGCGTAGAGCTACCCCACTTCAACACCACTACACTGGCGGCAATTGATGAAGCTAATAAAATCGCCAGAGACCCGGCAGTTCCGTCCTATAGTTCAATGAAAGATTTAAAACAGGCGTTGCTGACCGATGATATACCAGATAAAGTTCACTAGCGCTTACAAGAAAAGCTACCGGCTGCTGATAAAACGCGGTTTTGATATAACACTATTAGACGAAGTTATTGAAAAACTAGCCAATGGCTACCCACTTGAGCCGAAGTATAAAAATCACGTCCTACGGGGTAAATTTAACGGCATATGTGAATGTCATATCAAGCCCAATTGGCTCCTGCTCTATAAAATAGAGGACGACATCTTAATACTGACCATTATCAATTCAGGTAATCACTCCGATATCTTTAATCTTTAATCTTTAATCTTTAATCTTTAATCTGTAGCAAATAAACCCCACCTGCAAAGGTGGGGTTTTAGGTAGGCAGGCGCCGGCAAACGCCGCAAATGCAGTAAGCAGTGCCGCGAACTTTACAAGTGTCGCTTTTGGCGGACGATGCGGAACATCTCAAGGCGATCACCCAAGGCGAGCTCCAGCCGCTCCTTGGTGGCGAGGCTGACGCCACACATTTCGCCGGCGTGGCCTTCCTTAATCTCAGACTTCTCCTTCTGAATACTGTCAACATGCGCCGTGCCGATTTGCTCAGCCTTCTTGCCCTTGCCGCGCCAAATGCGTACTTCCACATCTGGCAGTAGCTTGCCATCGGTAATCAGGCCACCGGTAATCACTTGGTCCTTAGTGGTGCGAAAGATACCCTTCACCTCCAGTTCGCCCACCGCTTCCTCAGTCACCGCATCCGGCAAGAGGTCGCTCATGATATCCTTGGCGTTATCAATTAGCTCATAAATAATCTTATACAATTGCACCGGCACGTGGGCGCGGTTGGCCAACTGGCGCACCACCCCCGGCAAGTTGACGTTAAAGCCAAACACGGTAGCGTTGGCGCTCATGGCGGCGCTAATGTCGCCCTCGGTGATGTCGCCCACGCCGCTAGCGATAATCTTTACCGCCACTTCGTCAGTTTCAAGCAACTTCAGTGAGTCAATTACAGAGGTCAGCGAGCCTTGCACGTCGGCCTTCACCACGAAGTTAGCCACTTGCTGCTCAGTTTCGCGGTTCATCATGCGGAGCAAGTCCGTGCTGGTGATGTTGGCGTCCGCGGTAGACTGAATCTGCTCATTGTAGTGCTTGGCGGCCAAGGCCTTCGCCTCGCGCTCGTTCTTCACCTCTTCAATGCGCTTGCCAAACGGCGGCACTTCACGAAATCCGGTCACAGTCACCGGCGTAGATGGCCCAGCGGCCTTCAAGTCCTTGCCACGCCAGTCTTCCATGGTGCGAACCTTACCCCAAGCGCTGCCCGCCACAATAAAGTCGCCCTTGTTCAGCGTGCCGTTCTCAATCAGCATGCGCACCACGGCGCCGCGCCCCTTCTCAAGGTTGGACTCAATCACCAAGCCCTCAGCCTCAACATTGTAATCAGCCTTCAATTCTTCCATGTCGGCCACCAGTAGCACCGCGTCGAGCAACTGGTCAACGCCCTGCCCCGTCACGGCCGAGACTTCCACCATAATGGTGTCACCGCCCCACTCCTCTGGGTTGAGGCCGTAGTCGCTCGCAAGTTGCGTGCGCACCAAGTTCGGGTTGGCGGTCGGCTTGTCCATCTTGTTGATGGCCACCACAATCTTGGCATTGGCAGTACGGGCGAATTTAATCGCTTCCACGGTCTGCGGCTTCACGCCATCATCCGCCGCTACCACAATAATCACCACATCGGTCAAGGTTGCGCCGTGCTGACGCAAAGCGGCAAACGCCTCATGCCCTGGGGTATCAAGGAAGGTAATCGGCCGGCCGTTGTGTACGGTCTGATAGGCCGAAATGTGCTGCGTGATACCACCCGCTTCGCCGGACTGGCGATGCATCTGTAAAATGTTGTCAAGCAAGGTGGTCTTGCCGTGGTCAACGTGCCCCATCACCGCCACAATCGGCGCTCGCGGCTTGGCGTTCTTTGATAAATGAATCTCAAGCTGGTCGGTGGCATCCGCCTCCACGTCCTTCTTCTCAATTTTGGCGTCAACGCCCAGCTCTTCTAGAATAATTTCAGCGGTCTCAAAGTCAATCCGTTGGTTAACGGTGGCCATGATACCATTCTTAAATAGCTCGCCCACGAGCTTGACTACGGGGATGTCTAGCTTAGCCGCTAGGTCACCCACCGTAATCATACTCGGGATTTGGATAATTTTATTGTCTGCCATCACACTCCTTTCTGGCGCAGATGGCAAACTGCGCCGCTAATTAATGGGCACTCATTTTGTTAAACCAAGACGAATCTTACGATTCTCAGTGTCGATTTCTAATACGTTGAACTCACGCTTTTCGTTCACAGTGAAGAGCTTCTCTGGGTTGACATCTTCGCCGAGTTCGCTAACGTGCACCAGCGCCTCAACAGCTGGGCTAATCTGGACAAAGGCACCAAATGGGGTGACGCGAGTCACAGTGCCTTCAACCTTGTCGCCAACCTTAAACTTGGCAGCTTCGTCAAGCCATGGGTCAGGCGTGGTCTGCTTGATAGACAAGCTGAGGCGGTCCTTATCAATGCCAATAATCTTGGCCTTGACTTCGTCACCGATGTGGAGGCGGTCCTTCACCTCAGCAATGTGCTCCCAGCTAACTTCACTGATGTGCACGAGGCCTTCGATGCCGTCAACGTTGACAAACGCGCCAAAGTCGACAATGCCGGTCACCTTACCAGAAACGATATCGCCAACCTTCATGTTGGTGAGGCGCTCGGTGAGGCCATCCTTTACAGCTTCCTTTTCGCTGAAGATGAGCTTGTTGCCCTTCTGGTCAGCGTCAAGAATCTGGACTAACATATCCTTACCAATCAAAGCCTTCAAACGGCGAATGATTTCATCTTTATCGCTAGTACGTGGGTAGTGCTCAGTGCTGAGCTGTGATACTGGCATAAAGCCGCGCACACCTTCAAACTCAATAAGCAAACCGCCACGATTGGCGTCAAATGGGGTAACAGTGATGCTCTTCCCCTCTTCAACCACGCGCTGGACTTCGTCCCAGCCGCGCTCCTTCGCTGCCTTGCGTAGAGAAAGCAGCACCATGCCGCTTGGCAATTCGTCATCAATGACGCTAGCGACTACATCGTCGCCAGGATTATACTTCTTGCCAAAGCCGATTTCACGACGTGGCACCATACCAAGACCGTGCGCGCCGAGATCTACCAAGATTTCATTCTTTTTGACGGAAAGAATTTTACCGTTAACAGTCGAACCTGCTTCAACTACATTTGCTTCACCGCCAGCAAGCAGGTCAGCCATGGTTAAGGCTTTTGCCATTAAAATAAACCTCACAGATAGCGGCCTAGCCACACGCTACCTCTATATTAACTACTTTGACGGGGCTAGAGCCGCCAATTACCATCTAGCATTATAGCAGAAAAAGCCAAACTTGTACAGTGCTTTTACGCGCTTTTGGTTTTCCCGCTAAAGATACCTATATTATAGCATAAGCTAACACATTGCACGCGCCGCGGCATAGTTTGCAGGGAATACATCTCTGATTTTATTTGTTCCAACAGCCTCTTTGCCGCCAACGAGTCGCTTAACTCTATTGCAATATAGTCTCTAATACATTTTAGATGTTCAATAGCCTGACTAGTAATTTTTATTTTGTAATCAGACATTAAAGCCCCTTTTCAAGTGAGGCGAAGACAGTGTCGGCGGGCTGAGTGGCGCCGGCGCGAGCCTGCGCGTAACCAGTGGCAAGCAATTGGTCAAGTTCTGCCTTGCTGAGGTCTTCTTGCACCGGCAAACCTTGCGGCAACGCTAGCTCGAATGGAATACCTCGATGCAAAATAATCTGACGATAAAACATATCGATAGCCGTGGCGCGCGGCACGCCAATAGTGCTTAAAATTTGTTCGGCTTGCTGCTTGACATCCTCTTGTATCCTAACATTGACGGTTGCAGTTTTAGTTGATGCCATACGTCCTCCTTCTGCTTTTATTGTAGCAAATGTACTGCAATTTGCAATACTTTGTAAACTTAGAGGTACCTTAGTTTAATTAAATTAGCCATCTGCTTGGCCCTAAAACAGGGAACGTCCCCGACCATTGTAGAAATCGGGGACTTTATGATTGAAAAACCGTGACGGGACCAGACTTGCCGGCCGGTATCACGGGGCGAACTACTTACCTACGATGAGGAATGAGTAGAAGCTCACCGGCTTTTCGTTCTTCGCGCGGCGTGCCGCGTTGAATTGATTGAACGCCTTAATGTATTCCTTAAAGGCGTCTAGCTTCGGCGCCAGCTCAATCGCCTTAGCGTGAGCAGCAGTCTCTAGTGTGCCCTTAGCGCCATCGAGAGTCGGCAAAAGCTCAGTCTTTTTACCATCAATAGTTGGCAACTGCTGATGCTTCTGGTCGTACATGGCAGCAGCCATCTCGAAGGCCATCACCTTGCCGTCGCGGCTCAACTTAATCGGCAACTGGTTGCCATTAGCATCCGTCTTAATTTCAAGCAAGTCGTACAAATCGCCAAACTTCTGCTTGAGGTCGGCGTCAGAGACAGCGTTGTTGTTCTCAACACCCTGCTTGTAACGCCAGTCGTTGGCGTCATTCTCTAGCTCGTCGATGTTATCTAGGGCATCGCCAAAGATTTCGCGGTCACGCTCAATCTTCTTGTCCAACGCCTCATATTGTGCCTCGTGGTCAGCGTCGTCTTCTTGTTCGTGACGCGCATGCTTTGGCTCGTGGTTAGTTTCTGCCACCTTAACCTCTTCCACCTGCTTATCGGCTTCAGAGACCCGCACTGGACGCTCTGGCTGTGTCTCTTGTGGAGTCTCAGACTCATCCCACTTTGGCGCCGCCATCGAATTCTCATGGTGTGGCATACGCTCATAACCGCCACCCAAGTACCACCGCGCTAGTGATGGTTCAACACGACCCCAGTCAAGATTCTTAGCGCCTTGGCTGCGTACTAGTGAGTCCATCGCCTCACGCGTGCGCTTCACAAACCCAGCCGCATCCGCATTGAAACTCTCAAGGTCAGAGGCATCCAACTGAACGCCAGCCGACTTCAACTCGGCCAAGGCGTCCTCTTTGTTCATCACCCCCGACTTGTTAGTGTTGTTACGGAAAATGGAATCCATCTTATCATATTTGGTATAGAGCTTGTGGTAGGCGTTGTCTTCCTTCCTAATTTCATCTTTGCCCTTATCGCGTAACTCTTGCACAAATGTATCACGCTGACGACGCGTCTCGTTGCGCTTAATGTTGTACCTAAGCTGGTCAAGCATGCCCGAAATCTGCGCTTGGTTTAGCATCCTATTAGCCACATTCTTACCCTGAGTTGCCTCAACAATCAGAGAACGATTGTAGGCATCAATCATGCCATTAAATTGCTCTTCAGAGACGCTACCTGACTCCACCGCGTGGCGAATCGTGTCAAGGTTGCCCTCTTCGGCGTCTTGGCGTGCCTCCTTCTCGTGAGCTGGCGCCGCTTCCGCCGCCTTGGCCTCTGAAGTCACAGCCGCTGCTTCTGGGGTGGCAGACTCTGGCGCCGCTTCCGCCGCCTCACTAGCAACGGCCTCAGCCGCCTCTGGCGCCACAGCAGCCGCTGCAGCTACCTCTGGCTCGGCGCTAGGCCGCTGGTAGCGCTTGTCTACCAACTTGGCATTGTCAAATATTCGCTGAATATCTTCAGCTGATAAACTAAGTGAATCCACATCCAACCCCTTGCTGGCGTAGCCTCGCAATAGGGTATCGTAGGCGTTAAGTACTTGGCTAGCGGAAGTTGTATTGTAAGATGTAACGTTAGCCAAAATAACCTCACGCGCCGAGCGCAATTGCTCCATACCATCCTTGCGCTCTTCAGGGGTCAACGGGATATCCTTTTCTTCGGTCGCTTCGGCCTCGTTTGCCTCTGCGGCTTCCGGCTTCGCGGTTGCAGCCTCAGTGTCAAGCCGCGCGCTAGCTTCGGCGGCTTCATCGTCTATCTGCTCACCAGACTTGGCGGACTCTTCAGCAAGCGCCTCCGCCACATCCTTTCTTGCCTGCCGGTAATCGTCATAAGACTCTTCGACGTTTGGCTCGCTCTGATTAACCAAATCAGCTAAACCGCTGTCGCCTTCAACTTGCTCCTCTGGCGCTTCATCGCCAAAGCGACGCCGCCGCCAATCAGCCAAGCGCTCCTTAACGTAGCGCGCCGGCGCCAGCATCTTCTCACCAATGTTATGCAACGTATTGCCCACGGCGACCTTGGCCATGGCCAACTTGCTCTCTGTTGACTTTTCTTTACTTCGTTCGTTTTCCCCGTTCACAAAACTCTCCCCCGCTAGCCGACGGTCACTCGCATAATACGATTTGGCCTCTGGGTTCATGCTACCACCTTTGCTACGCTAGCTTGATAGTCTTCTTTAAAGCGCGCCATCGCCCGCGACTGGATGGCGTCAATATCAATGCCGATTTCTTGAATATACGCAGCGATTTCTTCATCTGAATCGTGGCCCGACTCGACCATCTGCATCAAATGCTTCAGCTGGTCGTCACTGATGGCCTCATAAATATCGTTGTCCACCATGCTAGCAACTTTGGCGGCGATATCGTCTTCGGTCTTCTGGCGCTCAGCATCAGTCAGTCCAGGATGATACTCTTGAACCAGCTGGTGGGCAAATTGCGCAATTTTCTCCAAATCCATACAACTTCCTCTTAGTTTATTTATAGGTTACGCTTATATTTTAGCAAATTAGGCACGGCGGCGCAATAGATATATAATTAAATCATGATAACTGTGGAGCAGCTAGTGCAGCAATTACGCCAAGATTACCCCAATCTGACCTTTACAGCCGGTAAGCGAGCGCGCTGGGTGGCGAGTGAGCAGCGCATTGACTACACGACGGCCGCCGACGAACTACTACATGAGCTCGGCCACGCCCTACTCCACCACAATAACTATCGCCAAGACGTTGACCTCGTGAAAATCGAACGGGCGGCGTGGGACAAGGCGCTAGCCCTCGCACCTCGCTACGGCGTAAAACTCGACCCGCACCACATTGAGCACATCCTTGACGACTACCGCGAGTGGCTCTACCAGCGGTCACGCTGCCCTGACTGCGGCCAAACGGGCTTACAGTCGCGCACCACACTGGTTTATCACTGCCTGAACTGCGGCACCCACTGGCGCGCTAATGACGCCCGTGACTGCGCTTTGCGGCGGATACACCTTAAGTAAATCCTCCCAAAGTTAAAACAAGGGTTAAGGCCAAGCCTAGCAGCCCCACAGCAGCAAAGAGCCCCGCCTTATGATAAACAAAAAGCCCCCAGAGAGGGGGGCAGTTGAACCCAGAGCGGCCAGTAGCCCTAGGCGTTGATGACAACAATTGAGTCTTTGCTCTGGTCGTCTACTGGAATCGCGCGCTTTGCTGGCCCACGCCGACTAATCCGACCACCCTTGGCGCCAGCGGCGCGAGCGAGTTCTGGGTTGGCGGCAAAGCCACCAGTAGTGCCGTTTTGACCACCCTTGCGACCAATCCGAGCGTAAAAATCTGCACCATGCAAGCGACGATTTGTCTCAGCCGCCTTGCGTGCACCTTCTTTTGTACCTGCCATTTGATAAATCCTTTCGTTAAAATAAGGGCTATCGCCCTAGTTGCCTAGGTAGCGATAACCCTCTACTATCTCACACTTCCCGTGTATGCTTATATATTAGCATATACTTAATGTATTGTCAAGTAGTTTGCGCTTAATTTTTTAATTTGTCAAATAAAGGCACGCTACTGCTAAAGGTGGTGACCAATACATCCACCTCCAACAGAGGTAGCACCGTCGCAATAATGCCAATGGTACAAAACAAAAACCGCCACCTCTTAAGGTGGCGGCTAGCCAGCTGCTGCTATTTTATTAACGGTTAATTAGAATTCGTAACCGGTGTTAGGTGCACCAAACTTGTGGTGACCTTTCTTGACCTGTTGTTGGCCCTTAGGAGCATCCTTAGGAGCATCCTTAGGAGCACCCTCAGCAGCAGTACCCTTGTCAGCGCTAGGCTTCTGAGCCTTGCTTTCTTGGGTTGCAGTAGAAACCTCAGCACCCTTCTTTTCTGGCTTTTCTGGCTTTACTTCTGGCTTTGGAGCATCCGGCTTAACCTCTGGCTTAACTTCTGGCTTTGGAGTCTCTGACTCAACGTTAACGCCTGGAAGGCAGGTATACTGGTCCTCGTTCCAGGTAAAACCGGCTGGACAACCATTGTTAGGGGTAGCATACATACCCTCAGGGGTAGTAGTGTTGTCGTCAGTGTCGCTTGAAGCACTGTCATCGCTGCTACTTGAGGTTGAACTAGTGTCAACCGTAATGCCTACTGGATCACCATTCTCATTGGTCTGGTTGTACATCCCCTGCGCATTAGCAGCGCCAGCAGCAGTTTCAGCGTTGGCAGCACCAGCCATTGGTAGTACAGAAACCAAACCTAGAGCTAGGGTACCGAAGGCCATTACACCCGCAGATACGACGTTTAAGTAGTTTTTACTCATCTTCTCTCCTTATTAGATTAACTTACGCGCACACAGCTTTTATCCTGCATGTATCCTTATAATACCCAACATCACGCTTAAGGTCAATAGTCTACGTGCGCCAATTTATCGTAATGTTTGCAACAACCGAACCACCAAGCCGCGTACATCAAGCGGCACACATAGTTCACCAAAACCAAAACCGCCACCCCGTGGGATGGCGGTAATGTACTGCAAACGTAAAGTTAACTTTTACAGATTAGAATTCGTAACCGGTGTTAGGTGCACCAAACTTGTGGTGACCCTTCTTGACCTGTTGCTGACCCTTAGGAGCGTCCTTAGAAGCATCCTTGCCAGCGCTAGGCTGAGTCTTGCTTTCTGGGGTTACGACAGGAGTCTCAGCATTCTTCTTAGCTGGGGTCTCTGGAGTCTTCTTACCCTGCTCTTCCTTGGTCAAGCTAGGATAAGCGTTGAGCTCGTTATCGTCATTTGAGAACTCTGGGTAATCCAATAGATGGTCGTCGCTGCTATCAGCTGGAGTTGGCTTAACTGGAGCTGGAGTTGGCTTAGCAGCAGCCTTTAGACCTTCACGTACTAGGTTTGCTAGTGCAGCAAAGGTTGACTTCTTGCTCTCACGAACATTCTTTGCAACAAGGTTAAGACCCTTACTCTCAGCAAACTTCGCTAGGTTCTCCTTAGCGGTATCATAAGCCTTGACTGAATCAGCATGAGTCTTTTCAGCGTCAGCACCAGCCTTCTCTAATCCAGCTAGCTCAGCTAAAACCTTGGCATCAGCCTGCGTCTTTGGCAAAGCCTCGCGTACTAGGTTTGCTAATGCAGCAAAGGTTGACTTCTTGCTATCGCGAACCTGCTTGGCAACAAGGTTAAGCTTCTTACCCTCAGCAAACTTCGCTAGGTTCTCCTTAGCGGTTTTAACACCATCGTTGGCTTTATCATAGTCAGTTGTATCGGCTTCCTCGCCCTGGCCAGTATTACCCCACAATTCTTTAAGGATTTCATCCGCATTGGCTTTAGCGTCAGCACCAGCCTTCTCTAATCCAGCTAGCTCAGCTAAAACCTTGGCATCAGCCTGCGTCTTTGGCAAAGCCTCGCGTACTAGGTTTGCTAATGCAGCAAAGGTTGACTTCTTGCTCTCACGAACATTCTTTGCAACAAGGTTAAGACCCTTACTCTCAGCAAACTTCGCCAAGTTCTCCTTAGCAGTATCATAAGCCTTGACTGACTTTTCAGCCTCAGTACCAGCCTTCTCTAGGTCGGCTAGCTGAGCCATGTCATCTTTAGCTTCTGGCTTGGCCTCTGGCTTAGCTTCTGGCTTAGCCTCCGACTTGGCGCAGAACGAACCGTTAAAAGTCTCACCCTTAGGGCACACGGTGTCACTTAACTCAAACTCCTTATCAGCGTTAGCAGCACCAGCCATTGGCAATACTGAAACTAGACCAAGGGCTAGAGTACCGAAGGCTACAACACCCGCAGATACGACGTTTAAGTAATTACGCTTACTCATTCGTTATTCTCCTTCTTTAGATTAACTTCGCGCACACAGTAAATATATATTTATTATATTCTGCATGTATCTTTATATTACCCCCCACCGACAACCCATGTCAATATTTTAGACGAAAGCATTATAGTAATATTTGCAACGTTAGTGCTATTGGTTATCACCGACAAGAGGTATCGCGAGACACCCTGCGGCATAATTTATAGTAAAACAAAAACCACCACCCTCTGCGGAGTGGTGGTAATGTACTGCAAACGTAAAGTTAACTTTTTTACAGATTAGAATTCGTAACCAGTGTTAGGTGCACCAAACTTGTGGTGACCCTTCTTGACCTGTTGCTGACCCTTAGGAGCGTCCTTGGTAGGGCCCTCAGTAGCAGCACCCTTGTCAGCGCTAGGCTTCTGAGCCTTGCTTTCTGGGGTTACGACAGGGTTATTAGCGTTCTTATCGCCTGAAATCTTTGGAGTCTTCTTATCTAAAGTCCTAGTACCCCGCTCTTTATTGCCTAAACCGAGATAAGCACCAAGCTCATTATCGTTATCTGGAAACTCTGGGTAATCCAATAGATGGTCGTCGCTGTCATCAGATGGAGCTGGAGCTGGAGCCGGGTCAGCTGGAGTTGGAGCTGGGGTTGGGTCAGCCGGAGTTGGAGCTGGGGTTGGGTCAGCCGGAGTTGGAGCTGGGGTTGGAGCCGGAGCTGGGGTTGGGGTTGGAGCCGGAGCTGGAGCCGGAGCTGGAGCCGGAGCTGGCTTAGCAGCAGCAGCCTTTAGACCCTCACGTACTAGATTTGCTAATGCAGCAAAAGTTGACTTCTTGCTGTCACGAACTTGCTTAGCAACAAGGTTAAGACCCTTACTCTCGGCAAACTTCGCTAGGCTTTCCTTCGCTGCAGCATATGCCTCATCAGCCTGTGCTGCAGCAGCGCGGTCGGCGCTAAGCTGCGCTTCTGCCTGATTCGCCGCCTCGTTGCTCGTCTGGTACGCCTTGCTAGAAACTTCTGCCTTGGCGTTAGCCTCCTTCGCGGTCTGCTCGGCCGCGCTTGACTCCTTGGCAGAATCAGCAGCCTTCGTCTTTGCCTGATTATATGTATCTTCAAGGGTCTTGATATATCGATAGTTATCCATCAAACCCATCACTGAAGTCTTTAGGCTGCCTTTGGTGTAGTCATCATTTAGCAGATCGCCAAATTTGCTAGCTGCAGTGCTAAACGACAACTCCTTACTGCTGTCATCCAACTCCTTCACGGCATTATCCCAAACGTCGGCCTTGTCGGCCTTCACCTTGTTGTCCTTCTTGATATTGTTAAGAACACTCTTGAGAGCTTCGCGCCTCTCTTTAGGCATATTCTTCTTAAGAGCAGCGTTGAGCGTATCTTCATACTCCTTCCTAGTCTGCTTCTCGGTTTTAGCATCATTATCTGCGTTAGCCTTGGCAGTCTTCGCCTTCTCGTCTGCTGCATTCTTAGCAGCAGCATCAGTCTGCTGAGTCTGCTTCTTCGCCTCCGCCGCTTGACGCTTGGTCTGAGCGTTTTCGGTAGAAGTCTTCACCTTGGCCGCAGCAGCCTGCGCCTTAGCGTAGGCCTCCTTACCGATAGCCTCAATGGAGTCTAAATCGTCTTTATTTCCTACTACTGGCGTATTACCGTCCGCAGCCTTTACTAACATAGGCATTGGCAAGATTGCCGTAGCACCCAAAGCTAATGTGCCCAATGCAACCATGCCGGTTGATACTAGGCGTAGATATTTGCGCTTAGTCATTTCATCCTTTCTTCATTAAGTGCCCTATCATTATAACTTATGTCTAATTAATTTCACAATATTTTTTAGGCAAATTGCCAACAAACCACAGTGGGAGTAAATACCGCACCAATGACGCCACCAAACGGTGTGGCTATGAGATGAGTAAGATAACAATAATCAGGATAATAATGTCTAGTACAATAAAACAAAAACCACCACCCCTTGCGGAGTGGTGGCCACACCAGCTGCTACCAGTGTTAATGAATCATTAACTAGTGTAGATTAGAATTCGTAACCGGTGTTAGGTGCACCAAACTTGTGGTGACCCTTCTTGACCTGTTGCTGACCCTTACCAGCGTCCTTAGCAGCACCCTTGTCGGCGCTAGGCTTCTGAGCCTTGCTTTCTGGGGTTGCGACAGGAGTCTCAGCATTCTTCTTAGCTGGGGTCTCTGGCTTAGTGGTTGAAGCGTTAGCATCAGCTGCAGGAGTATCGTCCTTAAGGCCAGTGCTTGAACCATTGCCAGTGTTATGAGCCTGAGAAATGGTACCAGTCTCTGGGTTATACTGAGTGAATAGGTTTGAGTGGTTGTCCTCAACAGCATTCTTAGCAGGATGACCGTAGTTCTCGTTTACGTACCTATTGTTGTTAGGGTCGCGTGGAGTTTCCTCCTTTTGATCTAGCTTAAGCTTGTGAGCTACTTCCTCCTCCTGAGTCTTTGCATTAGGGTTGGCCTTAAGATTCTTGTAGTAATCTTCGCTGGTGGTAAACTCGTTGCTTGCTTCAGCAGCATTAGCGGCGCTAGCTACTGGTAAAACGGTAGCCAAACCTAGAGCTAAAGTACCGAAGGCCATTACACCTGCAGATACAACATTTAAGTAATTACGCTTACTCATTTGTTTAATCCTTTCGTTAGATTAATTAGTTTAACATTTTGTGCGCACAATAGATATTTGGATATTTATTATGCAGCAGCTGGTGTGATGACTGTAATCTACATTCATTACACTTACGTATAGTGTACCGCACTTCCCTATTTTTTGCAACCCCTCCTATTCGGCTTATGTAAAAATTACAATACCAACTCAAAACCCCGCACCATGGCGGGGTTTAATAGAGGTAGTTGGTTCACGCACTACTAGCTGCGTTAACAAGTGTATTTATAACAAATTTACTTTTGATTCTTGCCAAGCAATTCACGAATGTAAAGCTTGCGCGAAGTAACGGCTACTGCACCGGCGGCAATAAGCGCAATAATCAAGGCAGTAGTTGACTTGCTATAGGCCTGACCGTTGATGATAAAGTAACCTGAGTTAGGCGCGCGGTAACCACGGCCGTTCTTGCCGTAACCGCGGCCACGATGGTTGCGCTGGTTGTCATCATTGCGATTCCCGCGGTCGTTATTGCCACGGTTGCGGTGATTGTTGCCGCCACGACGGCTGCCGCCGAATCCGCTATCGCCACCATCATTGTCATTATCATCGGTGTCACCAGATGTGCTACCACCACGATGGTTGCCACCACGACGATGGCTACTAGCACCACCGCCATCGACATCACTGTCACTGTCACCGTCACCACCCTTGTGTTCGGTGCTACCGTGGTCGGTATTGCCACCCTTGTGGTCGGTATTGCCATGGTCGCTATCACCACCCTTGTGGTCGGTGCCACC
>CAMXXV010000005.1 GCA_947253285.1 uncultured Candidatus Saccharibacteria bacterium
CCCCCCCCCGCAGCTGTTTGCCGTAATTTACTCATTGTTGTTTATCCTCCATTTTTGGTTATTCTCCTCTTTGGGTTTGCATCTACCACCACGGCTAGATACCTGCATTATAACACAAGCACAATAATTTACCAAATTTTAGTTCTTTTCTGGTGACGTGGCAGTGAGATTTACAAGGTAGCCCTCAACACTCAAACCGTGGTAACGGCTGACGACAAGCTGCACCAAAGCGTCCACTGTCGCGCCGGGCAGCACCGTGAAGCGGTCAGCGGCATCGAACGCCACCACCTGAATGCTCCGCCCGCCAAGGTCGGTCAAAGTGTACCGCACATGCTGGCCGCTGTCGCCCATCGTGCGCCGCGCCGTCACCGTAAAGCCCTTCAATAGAAACACCGGTTTAGCATTGCCGGCGCCGCAAGGCTCGAGCTTGCCGAGCTCCTGCACCGTCTCCACATCCACGCCGTCTAAGCTGGTAATTGTCAAATCAGGCTGGGCGTAAAACAATGGCGTCTGGTCGGGTAAATTTAGTGAACGATAATAATCTTGGATGGCCGCACACCAAGCCGCGAAGTGCTCGCGCCGCACCGTCACACCACCGGCCGCGCGGTGGCCACCACCCTTCTCAAGGAGGTCGCGCGTCGCCGTGATGGCGTCAGCAATCGAAAAGTCGCCAAAGCTCCGCCCCGAGGCCTTCAAGAACTCGCCGCCATCACTGAACACAAAAGTTGGCCGGCAAAACTTCTCCTCCACCTTGCTCGCCGCGATGCCAATCACGCCCTCATGCCAGCCCGCACCCGACACAATCGCCACCGGCTGCTCAAGGTCAACCTGCTGAATCGCCGCCGCATAAATCTCTTGTTGCAAACCCCGCCGCTGGTTGTTTAAGTCATTTAACTGGTTTGCAAGTTCCAGCGCCCGCTGCGGGTCGTCGGTCGAAAGCAAATCCACCGCCAGCTGCCCGTGTGCCAGCCTCCCAGCTGCATTGAGGCGTGGCGCCAAAGTGAAACCAATAGCAGTCGCGTTCACCTCTGCTATCTTGTAGCCCGCCGCGGCAGCCAACGCCTTGATACCCGGCCGGCGAGTGCGCTTGATGACCTCAATTCCCCAGCGCACGTAAGCGCGGTTCTCGTCCACTAGCGACACGATATCCGCCACTGTTGCCAACGCCACCAAGTCCAGCAGCCACTTCTCTTGGCCGTCGGGCAACTTATCCGGTAACTCACGCTGCAACTGCTGCACCAGCTTAAACGCCACGCCGCAGCCACAGAGGTCAAGAAATGGATAGACCGGCACGCCAGCATAAGTCGGGTCGAAGTAATCGCTGGCCGCCGCTTCCGCTTCGCTGACGACAAAGTCGCCCGCGTTAGCAGTATCAGCCGTCCCAGCAGCCTTCAGCCGCTCCGCCACCGCCGGCTTCAGTAAATAATGTTCATCGTACCAATCGGGGTGGTCGAACTGCAACCGCTTCGAGTCCACCACTGCTACAGCCGCCGGCAACTCCGCCCGCGGGTTGTGGTGGTCGGTCACAATGACATCGACGCCCAGCTCGTTCGCCCGCGCCACCTCTGGCACCGACACGATGCCGTTGTCCACTGTGATAATCAGCTGCGTGCCAGCGTCGTGCAAGTGCTCGATGGCTGCCGCGTTCAAGCCGTACCCCTCGCGAAAGCGGTCAGGCGTGTAGCTATTCACCTTAGCGCCAAAGCGCGGCAAGGCGTCTAATAATAGCGCCGTCGCCGTCACGCCGTCCACGTCGTAGTCGCCGTAAATCGTGATTTGCTCGCCGCGGTCAATCGCCTGCCTGAGGCGCGCCGCCGCCTTGAGCATATCCGGTAGCAGCGCTGGGTCGTGCTTCGCCGCCGCATAGTTCGGATCTAAAAAAGCCGCCTGCTGGGCGGGTGTCCGATAGCCCCGCTTGGTCAAAATTTGCTGTAGCAAGCTGCCGCTTGCCTCACTCGGGGTCATTGATGCAGATTGCGCGCCTTTGTCGCCTGCTGAGATTTGATGACGATGGCCTGCAACTCCTTAAAGATTGGAAAGTCCTTGTTGGTTGAATAGACTTTAGTGTTACCGCGCCGTTCAGCCTTCAAAAAGTTCGCCTTCTCCAACCGCCTCAGCTCACGTTGAATGTTGCCGGGGTCCTCTTTAATCAGCTTGGCCAGGCCGCGCACATGCGTCTTAAAATCTGGGTACTTTGCGTAGACTACGATAATCTTGCGCCGTACGCGTGATGTAATAAAGACGTCAAGCATTTTCCTCCTCTTTCTTCAGTGGCTCAGCCACGTGTTGTAATTATGATACCACAACTTTTTATTCCGCGCAACAGGCTTGTGCTTAGCTATTTCCAGTGGAGCATGCTGTCGCGAATCATCGCCTGCTGCATCTGCTGGTTTGGCTCGTCGTAAACGTCGTAATAATGCTGCGTGTCCATCATGTGTGGCTTGACGCTTAAGATGTGTAGCTCGTCGAAAATCACATGCGCGGCGTCGAGTGCGTCAACCGAAATGAGCGGCGTCGCCAAAATCAACCGCTTGATGCGCGCCGGCTTCAGCCAAACCCGCACCGCATCCATCGCCGTGTCGGTGTGAATGCCGTCGTCGGTCACAATGACGTTATAATCGCGGAAAATCTCCGGCGTGATGTCACTAAGGCCCGCCATTTGGTTAATTTTTGACATCTGTTCGCGCAGCTGGATGTCAAGGATGCCAGAGTATTCCTTCATGTAATACTCCTGCGTGCCAGCCGAAATGTGCGGGTTAATAGCCACCACGCCGCCCGGCAGTACTGTGCAGTAGTCAATGGACTCGTCCTCAATCACCACCTCGCCCATCGCCAAGCGGTGCAAAGCCGCGTGCAAGTAAATGGCTATCTGGTATCCCACCGCCACACCGCCATCCGACAGCGCCAACACTGCTGTGTTTTCGTAGCGGTACTTGCCAATCAAATCCGCCGCCAACTGCGCCCCCGCCGTCGCCCGAGACTCAAAATACATATTCCTATTATATCATAGCGTAAGCGGGATGATACTAATTGTATTAGTTCAATACATTTAGGATTTAGACACATTGCAAGCGTTGTATTAAACTATTCTAAACTGAATACCAATTACGCCGTCCAAACCCATCAAGGATGAAAATTCGGATCAAGCGGGTCATCCGTACGAATCGGATCAAGGGTGTACCCGCCGCCACCATAATCACTACCGCCGCCAGAACTTGAACCCGAGCCCGAACCAGAACCGGGGGTTGGATAAGACGGGTAATATGAATTATAACCACTCATATCGCCCTGATTACGCATGCAGTGGAATTGCTTCATATAATCGTAGGGATATCTATTCTTACATATCTTGTCCCAATCAGGCCGATAACCGCTTACATCACCATTATGAGACTCGCAATATGATTCCTTATCAGAATCATCAGAATATCTACTACGACATATTGAGCCCCAATCCGGCTGATATCCACTCATATCACCATCATGAGCTTTACAATACGACTCTTTGTCGGAATCGTAAGAGTAATTTTTATGGCATTCCTCGTTCCAATAACCGCTCATGTCACCGTCATGAATATAACAATACGACCTCTTATCAGAATCATAGGAATATCTGTCGTTACATGTAGACCACCAATAGTCATAGCTTGACCCACTGGAGCTAGAACCGCTGGAGCTCGAACCGCTACTCGAAGGCGTAGATGGCTGGACTGGCGCTGGCTTGCTAGTAGCAGTGTACACAACATAGGTAGAATAAGTACCGGAAACCATCTTCTTTGGGTTAATATTGGCGCCAAAATTTAGTTTAAAGCTACAGTCCTGAAGACTACTACAATTACCTTTATTGTCGCTAGAAACACTGGCGATGGACACTGCCTCACTAGACGAGCCCGGTACCTTGCTAAAGCGGTTGCTCCCATCTAAATTATAGCCCCATTGGTTAGCACCTAATTGCCCATTAGAACCAGCAACCGGGTTGATTCGGTATTCAGGATAGCTATCGTTCACAAGGTCAGGGTTGGTAGCATGCATACTAAGCGAAAATCCATAATCGTTACTGTTGTGCACTGCCACTGAGCTGCTACTATCATAAATGCCCGCAGATTTTTGCATTGATACACTATTATTGCCTAGGCTAATAGAAATCTTGTCTGAAGCGTGCGCTGGCATAGTGAAAATTAGTGGCGCAATAGCCAACGCTAACAAACCGAATGATGCAGCGGATGCCGCAGTGCTATGGCTGGTCTTCAGCGCCGCAGGCGCTGAGGCAGCTACTTTACCACTGTACTTAGTAGCGTGAGGTAAAAGGCTTAAAAGTTTACCCCTCACAGCTATTTGCTGTAATTTATTCATATTGTTTTTGTCCTCCGTTATTTTCTCTTTTTTCTGCCTCCAAGGTAGATATACATGTATTATAGCACTAGCTTGTTAAACTACCAAACTTTTTATTACAACAACCCCGCCACCCCTGTCGTCGCCTCCAGCCTTGCGCGATTTGCGCTAGCGCGATAAGATATAAGTAATTAATCAAAGGACAAACATGCAAAACGATTCAAATTTTAATCCATTTCAAAGTCAACCACTAACCGCCGCCCAGCCGACTGCACCAGCATCTCAGTTTAACCCAATTAACTCAGCAGCCCCGACTACGGCAGCCACACCATTTAATCCGCTCACAGCTCAACCAACTACTCAAGCCACTCAAGCCCCGCTAACGCCACAGCACGTCTTTCAACCAGTCCAGCCTCAGCCAACACAGCAGTTCCAGTCAGCTGCGCCAACTGCACCAGCATCTCAGTTTAATCCAATTAACTCTGCTACCCCGACCACGGCAGCTTCACCATTTAACCCACTTACGGCACAGCCAGCTGCACCAGCAGCAGCCGCCTCTCTTCAACCAATCACACCAGCTCAGCCAACCACTTCAGCCACCAGTGGCTACACTGGTGCCGGCTTTGCTGCTATCGACCCGTCAGTTCTAGCGCCCAACACCCCAGCCAACAACGCCAACGGCACCACCAGCACCAGCGCCTTCAGCCAGCTCACTACGCAAGCCGGCAACATCATCGCCGACCGGCCAACTCTGCCAAGCCAGCAATTCGGCGGCAGCCAAGTTCCTCAGTCTCGGCTGCCTCACTACGTTACCACTGTTGCCACGCCGCCAAATTCATTCAAAAACATCCTTTGTGAAGCCCTAATTCCCGTCTCCACCAGTGGTTACTGCACCAGCCGCCGCACCTACATCCTCGCCGCAACCGTTCAGGTAGTAGTGGTGACACTTCTGATGATTCTCTGTGTCGTCCTAGCAGCCTCCGGCATGGGGCTCCTCGACCTCCTTGTATTTCCGTTTGCCATCATTTACTTCGTCGTATCGCTCTTTATGCTCATGCGTCGCCGCCTCTGCGACGCCGGAAAGCCAACATGGCTGCGCTTCTTAGTCTTTACGCCCGCCGCGCCGGTTGTTTGCTTTATTGCCAACTTCGCGCCAAGCATTCAGTGGCAAGACAATGTCCCGCGCTACCTCTCATTTTTTAATAAAAAGTAGTATCAATTTGCGCTCAGCGCTAAGTTGCGTTAAGATATAGGTAAGTAAGGATAACCATGCAAAACGAAAACAATCAATCAACCAGCAGCCCCTTCCAAGGCGTGCAGCTTTCGCCAATCGGCAAGCCTATCACAAAAACGCAACCACAAGACACTTCGCTGCCGGCCAAGGCGCAAGCTTCGACTCAAGTTGACACCAGCTCAAGCAGCTTTAGCAATATTGACGACTTTGATATCTACGACAGTAGCAATATTTCACAGCTCTCCGAGCCGTTGCGCCGCATGCAGCCAAGCGTACCAGTGGGTATCCCCACGCAAATGACAGCCAGCATCAAACCAGTGACGCCGCAGCCAATTCAGCCGGCGCCAGCTTTCCCGCCGACCACAGTCGCGCCAAATCAAGTACCGGGTCAATTACTCGAACCGGCCGCGTCGCAAGGTCCACAGATGCCGCAAATGCCACCGCTACCTCAGTTGCAGACTACGCCAGAAGCACAGCCAATTGAGGCAGCCGAGCCTCAAGTACCACAGGAGCCGGACATGTCACCAATGTCTGAATTGCCGCACATCGCGCCGCAACCACAAGCTGAAGCCAACTGGCAGCAACCAGCGCCACAGCCAGAAACTACGCCGGCAAATCAATCTTGGCAGCAGCAACAGCCGCAGTCTGCGCCGGAACCGCAAACCTCTTGGCAGCAGCAACAGCCGCAGCAGCAGCAGCAAACACCGCCACAACAGCCACAACCGCAGCCACAACAACAAGCTGAAGCCAACTGGCAGCAACCAGCGCCACAACCAGAAACTACGCCGGCAAATCAATCTTGGCAGCAACCACAGCCACAGTCTACGCCGGAAGCGCAGCAACCAGCTTTTAGCTCAACGCCTGAGACCGCCTGGCAACAGCCGACAGCAGGCCAAACCTCAGAACCAGCAACAACTGCATACAACCCAGCGGCAAATCAATCTTGGCAGCAGCCACAGCCACAAAATCAGCCCGCAGCAGCCGAGCCAACATCGGAACCTCAAGCGCCAAATCCAGAACACTTGCCGATGCCACCGGCCTATCCTTACGGCATACCACCACAGATGCCAGCCCCTGGTCAAGCGATGCCATCAATGCCGAACCAAGCGAACCAGCCAATGCAGCCAATGCAACCTGGTCCTTTGCCTAATCCATACGGGGCAACACCCATGTCAACGCCAGCCGCTAGCCAGCCGATGATGCCAGCGCCAAACCAAGCGAACCAGCCAATGCAGCCAATGCAACCTGGTCAGCCGATACCGCAAAAACCGGCCGGCGGAAATGGTGGCGGGCTATTTGCTCGCTTTAAATCAAAATTCGGCAAATAATTTTCACTAAATTCACCGCTAAACATTAGCTATCTAAGCTCGGCCTTGGCGCGCGCCGCTACCTCAGTAAGTACATTGACAAAATGCCAAAAATATGCTATGTTATAAGCATTAGCAGTAATCCTACTACTAATGTACATTACGTCGAAAGAGATTAAAATGTTAGTTTCCACACCATCGGTCGCAACCCGTCCAACTCAAGCAACCAGCGCTCGTAAATTCATCGAACTTACTCGCCGCCCAGTCTGCACGTTTGGCAACTTAGTCAGTCAGTCATTCTGCGGACGCTTCGACAAAGGCCTGTGCGCTAGCCGTCTCGAATTCCTTTTCGGTTCGGTTTCCCTCGTCATTGCCGGCGTTGCTCCTCTGTTAATCACCATTGCGACCAGCCATATGTGCACCACACCAAATGCCGATTTTATCGACACATTGGCCGCCCTCATGTTGGGCATCGTATCATTGGCAGCCATGTTTGCGCTTGGCTATCTCTGCTTTGCAGGTGTGTTACTGCTCACCCGCCGCTTACGCGACGCAAAATCGATGACCGGTCTCTGCTTGGCTGCGATATTTGCAATATTGCTCCTCTTCAGCGCCCTAGTCAATCAATTCTCTCCTGAGATTGCACAAATCTCGCTGATTATTGCCGAATTTGCCCTCCTCGCAACTTGGGTTGTTGCAGCCATCACACCGTCTAACAAGACAAATGAGCAGCCACGCTACTTGGCATTCCACTGGTAAACTTCATTTGCTCTCTGATAGACATCTGCCCCACTTCGGTGGGGCCTTCTTATTGACAAATAAGCGTTATTGTTGTATAATGTTGGTATTCGCGACATTACACTTATGCTATGTCGCAACGTACATTACTACTAGGAGCTGATATTATGATGTATACCCGTAAACCCAACGCGGCCGCTCGGCAGCAGCCGCAGAGGACAACAAGGCAAACACAAGAAGTAAACCGCCCAACATCAATTAAGCCACAGCCGCACACAGTAAGCCAACCACGATACAATTCATCTCGTGGCTTCATTACTCTAAGCAGCACGCCAGTACATGGCATTGGCAACTTTTTTGGGCAGACATTCTTCTCCTTCTGGCGCTTCGACACCTGCTGCACCCGACTCGATTTCTGGCTTGGCTATATCGCTTTGATTATTGCCAGCACTAAATTATCGGGAGTATTTTACCACATTCGCAATCGCATTATGATGAATGGCGTAAGTGGTGGCACAGCTTGGTTTCTCTCAATGCTCGCATTGATTCTAACCTTCTTGCTGGCAGTTTACTTTGTCTTAGCGCAACTAGCATTAGCCGTGAGACGTCTGCGGGACACCAATTCTGAGCTGGCTATGATGGCTATCGTTACAGGAGTATTCCTGCTCGCTTGCATCGTGCCGCCGCTAGAAGCCCTCATTCCTTTCTTAGGGAAGTTGCTTCACACTTTGGTGCCGCCCATCTTCATACTAATACCTTCTTTGCTAGCTGCCTTCAAATCTCCTGTAAACTACTCCGGTAAGCCGGGTTACATGGTTTTTCATTGGAATCATTTTGGTCGGCACTAGCTTTTGACCCCACTCCGGTGGGGTCTTTTCATTTGGCGATTTGGCGCGAAGCTCAGCGCTACATCACCGACTGGCGGGCATAATCTGTCACCTCGCCCAAGCGAGCATACAAGTCGCGCGTGGTGATTTGCTTGTGTATGATGGCGAGCAACTCGGCATCCGTGGCACCAATCAGCTCCACGAACTGCACCTTGCCATTCGGCGTGTCAATTGACTGGAATTTGGAGTCGGGCGCCGTGATAAAACCAGTGATAAGCGATACA
This sequence comes from uncultured Candidatus Saccharibacteria bacterium, assembly GCA_947253285.1. Classification (GTDB taxonomy): domain Bacteria; phylum Patescibacteriota; class Saccharimonadia; order Saccharimonadales; family Saccharimonadaceae; genus Nanoperiomorbus. The sequence goes on from CAMXXV010000005.1 coordinate 8,723, forward strand.
TGGGCGTCATCAATGCCCTGCGTCTGCTGCGTGTAGATGTACTCAAATGGCTTGTAAACTTCACCTTGCACGAAGGTCATCCGCGCCAGCGCCTGCAAAATGACGCAAACGTTAGTAATTTCTTTATCCTTATCAATGCAGCAGTTCTTCTTGAGGCGGAAAGTAAATTCTATCCCGTAGCCGCTGACGTCTGAGTTGCTTGACCGCTTCCGCCCCAGTTCCGACAAGCCGTAGGTCACGAAGTGCCAGTAGTCACCGCCATCATAAATACTAATGCCGTCTAACGGGTCGGGGCCGCCCATGTCCCACTTAATCATCGTGCCGTAATGCATTGGGTCGTTTTGCCCAGGATAAAACTCAAGGCAGCGCGCCGTGATGGCATCCCAACCCGGCAAGCTATCGTCGTTTTGTGGAGTCGCCGCGCCGTTTTGCGAAGCGCCAAACTGTTGTGCTGGGTTTTGGTCGTTAAAATCTGTTGGGTTCATTTTTTCTCCTATTTTTGTTTAGTCGTTAAATCTATTGTAAGCCATCACGGCCACTGAACGCAAGCACTTTATACTATCGCTACCACCAAAAATACCCCTCGTGCGAGGGGTATTTTACTAAAGTCTCAGACTAGTCTTCAGTAACGCCGAGCTCAAAGCGAGCAAAACGGCGAATCACGATGTTTTCGCCAAGCTTCGCAATGTTCTCTTTGACGAGAGTAGCGATAGTCTTGGTGTCATCCTTCCAGTAAGCTTGGTCGAGCAAGACTAGTTCACCAAAGTACTTGGCAAGCTGGCCGTCGATAATTTTGTCTAGAATATCAGCTGGCTTGTTTGCATTCTTCGGGTCACTCTTAGCAGCAGCTAGGAGTTCATCGCGCTTAGCAGCCTTCACCTCTGCTGGAATATCGTTTTCAGACACCCACTTTGGTCGCATCGCAGCAACCTGCAAGGCGATTTCGTGTGCCAATTCCTTAAAGTTATCAGTGCGAGCCACAAAGTCAGTCTCACAGTTTAGCTCAACAATAACGCCAATGCGGCCGTTGTGTACGTAGGACTCAATCAAGCCCTCGCGCGCCTCGCGCTCGGAACGCTTTTCGGCCTTAGTGAGGCCCTTTTCGCGCATGTCCTTCAAAGCCTTGTCGAAGTCACCGTTGGCGGCCACAAGTGCCTTCTTTGCATCAGTTAAGCCAACGCCAGACAATTCGCGTAGGCGGCGGATTTCGTCTAATGTAACGCCCATTTTCTCCCCTTCTTAGTTAAATTAGTTAATTATTTGTCGCCCTTGGCAGCTTTGCGCTCTTCGGCAACCTTAGCTGACTTCTCTTTACCAGCCTTAGCTGCTTCAGCGAGATAACCCGCCACAAGCTTCAAGGTTGAGATTGCGTCATCGTTCGCTGGAATGACATAGTCGATACCCTTCGGGTCAGCGTTGGTATCACAAACGGCCACCACTGGGATGTTTAGCTTGATAGCTTCGTTAATAGCGTTGCGGTCTGACACGGCGTCTAGCACCACGAGTACGCCTGGCTTGCCGTGCATGTCCTTGATGCCGCCATAGCGGGTGTTGAGGACGTTAATTTCCTCCTGGAAGTGCTGCACTTCAAGCTTATTGTAGCGGTTGGCAAGCTCACCGCTAGCCATGCGCTTCTCTAATAGCTTTAGCTTCTTAATCTGCGCGACCACTGTGGTCTGGTTGGTTAGCATACCACCAAGCCAGCGCTCGGTAACATAAGGCATACCGGCGGCAGTTGCAGCCTCGGCAGTTACCTCTTTTGCCTGCTGCTTCGTGCCAACAAATAGTACTTGGCGACCACGCTCAGCTACGCTCTCGACAAACTTCTGAGCAGCCTCAATCTGCGCTACGGTCTTCTCGAGGTCGATGATATGCACACCGTCCTTCTTGCCGTAAATATATTGCGCCATGCGCGGGTTCCACCGAGCGGTCTTGTGGCCGAAGTGGGCACCAGCTTCAAATAGCTGTTTAATGTCAACGTTTGACACCTCAAACTCCTTTCCTGCGCTATCCACCCCGAGTAATCAGGAGTTCCGTGGATAGCTGATTTATTATTAACTTACCTAAGTAATCTTACCACATTTCCCTGCCCACCGTCAAGCAGGTTGCAAACTACTTCGGACACGGCAAACCGAAGGCTTCAGCTTGAGTCTAAAAGTAAAAAATGCAAAGCGCCTAACAGTCAACTAAAAATGGCGCCGAAGCGCCATTTAAGAGACTGCTGGGATTTACTAGAGAGCGTTTGGCGTTACAGTAAACGTCACTGTGTCTCTATAAGTACCTTGTGGCACCGAGTTATCAACCTTAAAGTTGTAGCGAATGTAGAACTTGCCATCGCCCGGCTTGTTGGTGTTATCAACTGTCAGCGCTGCCTCTTTAGAGGTCGGTACCTTACGTGGCTGGTCGCCAAGCAAAATATTCCAGCCCTTGGTGACACCAGCAGCAGTCACATCGTTAACTGCCGGAATCTCATATTGGGCATCGGTACCATTAAGCCGCATACCATTAAATTCGTCCGCGTCGCGTAAAGTTACAGTGTAGCCGTGCAAAGAATTACTCGTCACATTGCCCTCAGCAAATTTGCTGATTTCACCCGGCTTGCCCTCGACGGTCTCGCTACCGGCACTCAAATTAACACCCAAATTCAGCGGCACTACCGTCTGCACCGTCTGCTGCCCGCTTTTATTATGCTCAGGCTGAGATGTATGTGAACCGCTAAGCAGCTGATTTGCATTAGCAACCGGCGCTAGCATGGACACACCAACTAACCCAAAAGCCAACGTCCCTACGGCCAGAAGCGGGAAAGATTTTACTAATTTCATACTACTCCTTTTACTTTTTCTCTTAGTGTCCCCACTAATATCCTTATTATATCGCCATGTAAGCATTAACGCAATAGTAAAACCAAAACCGCCACCCCATGTGGGATGGCGGCAATGTACTGTAAACGCGAAGTGATACTTTACAGATTAGAATTCGTAACCGGTGTTAGGTGCACCAAACTTGTGGTGACCCTTCTTAACGGTCTGCTGAGCCTGATTCTGCTCGGCGCCCTTAGCATCAGCGCTAGCTTGCTTCTGGTCCGGCTTCTGAGTCTTGCTCTCTGGGGTAACCACAATGGTTTCGCCACCCTTCTTAACTGGCTTTTCAGGAGTCTTATTGTCAGTAGTCTTGGTACTAGGGGCCTTCTTACCCTGCTCTTCATTAGTCAAGCTAGGATAAGCGTTGAGCTCGTTATCGTCATCTGTAAACTCTGGGTAATCTAATAGATGGTCATCGTTGTCATCAGATGGAGCTGGAGCTGGGGTTGGGGTTGGGGTTGGATCAACTGGGGTTGGCGCTGGCGTTGGGTCAACTGGAGTTGGAGTTGGCGCTGGCGTTGGCTTTGGAGCTGGAGTAACTGGCTTTAGTAAAGCCTCGCGTACTAGATTTGCTAGTGCGGCAAAGGTTGACTTCTTGCTACCACGAATCTGCTTAGCAACAAAGTTAAGACCCTTGCCCTCAGCTAGTTTCGCTAGTTGTTCCTTGAGCGAGCTAACCTCCTCGGCATATGGACGCAAGTTAGTAGTAGCATCCCATTCCGCAACTGCTAGCGGCAATACTGCAGCATGCGCCGCCTGAGCCTTGGCAGCTAGCTTCGGAGCCTCCACCTTAGCCTTTCTAAACTGCTCGCCTACCTTATTTGGCGCCTCAAACGTTGCCTTAGCAGCGGTACAAGCATCTTGTGCTGCCTTTTCCTTCTGGGCAAACTCTGCAGCTACCTTCTCGTAGGCTTGCCTAGCTTGGTCACGCTGAGTAGTGAGGGCAGCCTTGTCTAACTTACCATCAAGCACGGCATGGAAGCGGTCTTCCACATTTTGCATAAACATCGCGAAGTCCTGATTGACCGTAGCAACATGCGCAGTTCCCTCTTTTCCAAAGCCTTTGTAAGTTGCGTAGGCCCAAGCCTTCTTATCGTAACGCGTCGCGCCACACACGCTAAGAACTGGCTGACTATAGCCCCAGCCTGGGGTTCTAGAATTGTTAGACATACCCTTATCTCTTGCATCGCGCTCGGCACCAGCAGCGTATTTAATGGCGTCGTTGATACTATCGTAAACCTTGTTCAGCTTACCATTTACCACCTGCTTGCCGCGGAAGTACTCACTGTAATTCTTGAGAGCACCTGCCTGCTTGTCGGTTAAGACTTTGGTGTCGATGCCGTCCATGACATCAGCTAGTGCGACCAGCTGAGACGCCTTGTCCGCCGCTGGCTTTGGCTTATCGGCAGCCTTGATGAGACTATTAAGGAAAGCTTCTTCAATGCGATTCTTAGTGTAACCCTTCTCTTGGTCAAACTTCTCAAGCTCGTCAGCCGCCTTATATGTCGCCGAACCTGGCGCGCGCAAGCTCTCGGCCTCATCCAAGGCCTTGACGTAATTTTGTTTAAGCCACTCTTTAGTAGTCATGGCATTACTATCAGCTGCTGCCTTATCGGCTGCAACTGCATCAGCAGTAGCCTTGTCTAGCTTTGCCTTCGCTTCATCAGCTAATTTTTTGTATTGCACATACTTAGGGTAAACTGCATCACCCTGCTTGACAATTCCGTCTAGCTCCTTTTGAATGTCACTGTCATTCGCAGCATTAGCCGCCAAAGCGTCTGGCAAGACAAATGCCGTACCTAGCGCCAACGTGCCAAAAGCCATCACGCCAACCGATATGGCGTTCAAGTATTTGCGTTTACTCATATACTCTCCTTCTTTAAACTAGCCTCTACATATACAAGTGCTTGTAAATGCATGTGCTTTTATTGTACCCCCACCCGCGAGCTTACGTCAAGTACTTGGCGTAAGCTCAATGCGCCAAAATTTGCTATACATTATATATAAATAAAGCCCAGCCTTGGTGGAGGGAGGCTGGGTGCGGCGGAGTTCTAATCTAAATTATTTCGTCTTGTTGGCTTTAGTATCGGGCTGGTCATACTGTGGCAGCTTGAACTGGCCAACCTCAGTCTGGTCGAGGGCATTGACGTCGTAAAGCAAGCCAGCGCGCACGGCAAGCTGGCCAACCACCTTGCGCTGCTCACGCTCGCGCACTTGTCGCTCAAGCTCTGACTGAGGCGCACGATTGATTTTTTCGCTATTGTGGTTTTTCATCATATTTATACATTAGCACAAAAGACCAAAATTGTCAACCAAACCGCCTCAATTATCCTAAAATAGCCATAAACGTCTTGCAATGCCGCACAAAATTTGTTATTATCTTAAGCAGAATAACAATTAGGTGGGAGATTTGAGACAGAAATGAGACAGAACGACCCTTTTAAACCGGCGTTGGCAAAGCCTTTAAGCGACCGCGATTTAGCAAACGACCCGCATCCGGACAATTTTTTGGCCGGCAATGATGGGCTTGGCCGAAGACTAAACCGTCGCATCACGATGGACAACATGTTACAGCCCGAGGCACCCATTCCACCAGCTCCGGCCGTAGAGCAACCAGCACCTGCTGCGCCAGAGGTGCCAGATTTAACTGACTTATCTGGATTACCAGAACCACCTGCCACCGACTTTAGCGACCTCAAGGCAGCTGCTAACCAAGACCCACTCAACAAGCCACTCGACGTTAAAGAGAGCGGCAAAGACGCCGCCCAGCCAGAGGTTGACACGGCACCAGTTGATGCCGCTCCAAGCGACCAATCACCGGTTCCGGCCGCCAAAGACCAGCCGCCAGTTGCCCGCACCAAAGCGCCAAAGCAGCGGCAAGTAACCATCTCATTGCTCACTATTATTTTCTTCATTTTGTTCCTCGCCAGCACCGGTGTTGCCGTGTGGTTTGGCTATGATAACAATAAGAAGAGTGCCGCGCTGGCCGATGCTCAAGCCAAGCTTGCCCAGTCAAGCGACTACATCAGTGACCGCGCCAACAGCAGTAGCAAAACTTCGACTCAGTTTGACGCCCTGCAAGCCAAGATTGCCGACCTCACCAAGAAGAACGACGAAGCCAAACAGCAGCTCGACGAAAAGCAAAAGAGCATCGACGACCAGAACAAAAAGATTGCCGACCTCACCAAGCAGAACGGCGACTTCCAAACTAAGATTAATTCTGACAAGTCCATCGCCGATAATCTTCGTAGCCTGTCTATCACCTTGTGCGCCACCAACCCAGCCATCAGCGGTTCCGCGCCTTGTGTCCAGCTCAGTGCCAACGGTAACCAAAACGGCGACCATCACTAATCACTATCACCCCGCCCCGGCGGGGTTTTATAGTGTCGCGCGCCGCGCGCTTTGACATTTCAAAATAAATGCGGTAAAATATAGTAGATATGAAGACAAGTATTCATCCACAGGACTATCGCTTGGTAGTTTTTGAAGACGAAGCCGCACACTTCTCATTTTTGACGAAGTCAACCGCTCCATCAAACGAGACCACCAAGTGGGAGGACGGCAACGAGTACCCGCTAATCAAGCTCCACATTTCTTCAGCGAGCCACCCATTCTTCACTGGTGAAGAGAAGATTATCGACACCGAAGGTCGTGTTGATCGCTTTGCCGCCAAGATGAAGGCTGCAAAAGAACTTAAGGAAGCTCAAGCCAAGCGGGTTGCTGCTGCAAAGGCTGCCGCTAAGGCCAAAGCTGAGGCCGAGGCTGCCAAAGCCAAGGCTGAACTCGAGGCTTAGCCTGTCCGCATTGCTACCCCTGACGCCGTTAGGGGTAGTTTTATTTTGCCCACTCATATCTGGTATAATAATATTATGGAAATTGCAATCAATCTTGATGAACTAAAGCGCGAGCAAGCCGAGCTCGAGCAATTTATGGCCGACCCGCAGGCCTTCTCTGACCCGCAGTACAGCAAAAAGGCCAAGCGGCTGGCGGAAATCAACGACATTTTAGCGAAGGCGGAACGCCGCCAAAAGCTGCATCACCAGCTAGAAGAGGCCAAAGACCTTGCCACTGGTAGCGACGAGCTAGCCGAGCTGGCGCAGGCTGAAATCCCTGACCTTGAGGCGCAACTGGTGCAAATCAACGACGCCATCAACACCTTGCTCGCCCCACACGACCCAAATGACGACAAAAACGTCATTATGGAAATCCGCGCTGGCGCGGGCGGCGACGAAGCTTCGCTCTTTGCTAGCGAACTGCTCAAAATGTACCTCCGTTACGCCGAAACTCATCACCTCAAAACTGAAATTATGACCGAAAGCGCCAACGACGCCGGCGGCATTAAGGAAGTAGTATTTAAGGTGACGGGCGACGAGCCATACGCCCAACTCAAGTTTGAATCCGGCGTCCACCGCGTGCAACGCGTACCCGTCACCGAATCGCAGGGCCGCATCCACACCAGCACCGCCACTGTTGCTGTGCTGCCTGAAGCGTCCGAGGCCGACATCGATATCGACCCTAAGGACCTCCGTATCGACATCTACCGCAGTTCCGGCAAAGGCGGCCAAGGCGTCAACACTACCGACTCCGCTGTGCGCATCACTTACTTGCCGACCGGCCTGATTGTCACCAACCAAGACGGCCGCTCACAGATTGAAAACAAGAAGAAGGCCATGGAAGTCTTGCGCTCGCGCTTGCTTCAGATTGAGATTGATAAGCAGAACGCCGCCGAGACCGCCGAGCGCCGTGCCTTGATTGGCTCGGGCGACCGCAGTGAAAAGATTCGCACCTACAACTTCCCGCAGGACCGCATCACCGACCACCGCATTAAGTACTCGCGCTCCAACGTGCCGGCCGCAATGAATGGCGAAATTGACGACATCATCGAACACCTCCGCGCTCACGAACGCGAACTAAACTTGCAACAGGCGGCGATTAAATAGAGGTGGCATTGGCAGACTTCACAATTGAACAACTTTTGACCACTGGTACGCAGCGCCTTATGCTGCACCACATCGACTCGGCGCGGCTTGACGCCGAGCTTTTGCTTGCCTGCGCCACCAAGCTCGACCGCACTGCCCTGCTCGCTCACGGCGACCAAGCAGTCGACGCCGCGACCGCCGCTGTCTTCTTCGACCTCATCGCCCAGCGCGCGCGACACATTCCCGTCGCCTACCTCACCGGCCACAAAGCATTTTATGGCCGCGACTTCACCGTCACGTCCGCCACGCTGATTCCGCGCCCCGAGAGTGAAGTTATGATTGAAACTCTAAAGCAGCTCTACCACCCCGACCAACATCACACCCTGCTGGACGTCGGCACCGGCTCGGGCTGCCTTGCTATCACGGCGCAGCTTGAATTGCCCGACCTCAAGGTAACCGCCAGCGACATCAGCCAAGAAGCACTACCCGTCGCCGAGCTCAACGCCGGCCGCTACCATGTAGACAATAAAATTACCTTCGTTAACTCAAACTTATTTAACAATATCACGGGGCACTTCGACTTCATCCTCGCCAACCTGCCGTACCTTGACTACGACCGGCGCGCAGACTACTCGCCTGAGCTAGCGCACGAGCCGAACCTCGCGCTCTATACTTACGACCGCGGCAACTGCCTAATGCTTGAGCTCGTCGCCGTCGCACGTAACTACCTCACGCCGCACGGCTACCTGATAATGGAAATGGAAACCCACCAGCTCGACCAAGTAGCTGCCCGAGCCACTAAGAGCGGGCTTGAGGTCGTCTCAAAGGCGCCGTTCACCCTTGTCCTACAACGCGCCTTAAATACAAGCTAAAATCACCAGCAATGCCGAGCGACTGAATACAATTTTTATTGTACAACTTTCAAGGAGGCGTGACTAACGCGCCACCTCTGTTATGGCTGCGTCGGCAAATCAAACAAGCGACTGAAGAAGATTAGCACTGCCAGAGTCGTGGCAATGGCAAACACCACTGGCGCGCCCAGTTCTTCCCACGTCACGTGGCGGTCGTCCGCCCACGCCTTGTACACCTTGATGGTAATAAACGAAATCACTGCCACAAAAATCACAATCTGCGGTAGCAAAATCAACAGCGAAATCACCGGATACATGACGTTCCAGTGCCAACAAGCGTAACCTAAAACGGTAATCAAGACGCCCCACACTGAAGCCAGCAGCGACCGCGACTTTTCGTCGTACTGCCCCAGCGCCTGCCGCGCAGCACTAAACGCCACGACAAAAGTCAGCACTAGCGCCAGCCAAAGCGTCTCCTTCGACATCGTATAAATCACCATCAGCCCCAGCAGCTCACACACGCCAGCCTGAAACAGCACTGCGCGTTCGCTCGACAGCGGCTTAATCCACGTCAACCAGATAGCATACAACACGCCAATACCCAACTGAATCTCAAGCGCGTTAACATTAAAGCTCCACCCGAGCGTACCCATCGTCGGCGCCATGCCGTTACGAATCAGTCCCTCATAAGTGTCGCCCACATAAGTAGCCAGCATAATCACACTCAGCCCGACCACCAAGTCCGGCAGTGAACTTAAAATATTTGCCCACCAGTAACGCGGGCGCACGGCCAGCACGCGCCACTTTGAAATCAGCAATAGCCCAATGGCTAGCCACGGCGTCTTGAAAAAGTACACCAGTAGCACCATCAAAAAGCCTAACACCACGTTTGCCACCACATGTGTCGCCAGCGCAAGCCAGCCGTGGTGATGTGCCGAATGTATAAAATCCGCCATAGATAATTACATTATAACATACCGCGCGAGTTCTGGACAAAATGCTTATAGTTGCGCTACAATAGACAGAGTGAATACCAATGCAGATAAACCACTCAAACTGCAGCCCGTGGAAGAACCAAGGCCAATGGACCGCGCCTCAGCCAAGAACGCTTGGCATGATTTTAGTCGTATTTTCGGCTTTATTGTCGCCGTCGTTATCGGCGCTTGGGCTATCAACAATTACATTTTTCAGAGTTTCGACGTCGTCGGTCCAAGTATGGAGCCGACGCTAGAGGGTCAAAACGGCAGCGACCGCGTGTTGGTTAACCGCCTGCCCGTCACCTTCGCGCGCCTACAAGGTCAACCGTACATACCAAAGCGCGGCGACATTATCGTCTTTAAGAGTACAGCTCTTACGAGCGTAGGCCAGCCAGAATATGTGGTGAAGCGCGTCACTGGTCTGCCGGGCGAGCGTGTGGTAGTAAAAAACTGTCACCTCTACATCTACAACCAAGAGCATCCCGAGGGCTTTGACCCATACCCAACTTTCAAGAACTTGGCACCGAACGATAAAGAGGTCAACCCGTGCGTTGCCGGCGAAGGCACTGACATCACTGTGCCGCAAGGCGAAATCTTTGTGGATGGCGACCACCGTTATGGCAACTACTCCACCGACAGCCGCAATGGCGGCGGCCGGCCAAGCCTCGGCACCATTCCATTTGAAAACATCGTTGGCCCAGTTGGCATCCGCCTCTGGCCAATCAATAAAATCAAGCTATTTTAACTAAGCTTAACCCTAAATCCCAGCCATAAGGCTGGGATTTAATTATGGGCATATGGGCGTATGGCGAACTAACTTAATAAAGCCCCGTCCGTCGCTAGCAGCTTAATGCTTCAGCGCCGCATCCAGCGCTGCCACCGCGTCCTTAACCTGAGCCTCGGTTACATCACCGAAAACGCCCAATAGACGCGAATTATCCGCCAAAATTTCTTGCACTAATTGCTGAATATCTGACACGGTAATACTGCGAATTATCTCTGGCGCAGCATTCAAGTCCACCACCTCACCGCTAGCAAAATAACGCTTACTAATCGCCCGCACAACATCAGGCGCCGTCTCGTAAGCCATCGACTCACGCCCAATCACGCTTGACTTCACACGTGCTAACTCAGCCTGCGGTAGTTCGCCACGGCTCAGCTCAACCAAAGCGTGTCCAATTAGCCGTATAATATCAACCATATAATCCGGCTTACAACGCGTCAAAATGTATAACGGCTCCGCAATCTCGCTATTGTCATCAAGGCCAGCGCCTGCAATGTAAGTTGACCACCCCTTAGCCTGCGCCTCACCAAACACCCGCGAACTATAGCCGCGGAACAGCCAAAATCGCGCTAAGTCACGCACTTGAGCCTCATAAAAGCTCAGTGGCCGCCGCAAAATAAAGTCTAGCCCCAACGCGACCAGTTGTGTCGGCTTGTGCCCACCAGTATAGCTCTGTGTGCCATCGGGCGCTTGCAAGATTGGCCGCTCGGGACGAACGCCACGTGGCAAGCCTAACACACGCAAGCGATCGGCCACGGTATGGTCGCCACTAAAGTCGCCCGCCACAATGAAACGTAAATTATCTGTGGTAAAAACTCTTTCGCGATACCGCTGAACGTCTTCTAGTGTAATATTGTCAAGCGTAGCAATAGCGTCCCGTGCTTGTAAACTATAATGACCAAGCCAAGCCTTCGCTTCATGAGTCAACCAATATTGGTCTCGCCCGATGCGAGCGTTTAGCTCATTAATAATATTCTTCTTCTCACACGCCAGATATTCCGCAGTAACATCCGGCCGCTCCAACATTTGCGCCATCAAATCGAGCACTCGCGCCACGTCATACCGCGGGCACTCAACTTCATAATTAATGCCACGAATATCAGTAAACGCATTCGCCCACGCACCATTTTGACACCAAGCGTCTAGCATCGAGTCAGTTCTACCCTGTGTGTAATGCGAAACATGTTCTAGTACGTGCGCCACCTGATGCTTATGCCGGTAGTCTTCCACCACATCGTAACCGCCGCTAAAGTTAAGTAAACAGTAGACTGAGGCGGCATTTGGGATATCAACTATTAACCCCGACACGCCGTTGTCAAATGTTAGCTGTCTTATCTGATAGCGCATAAGTTCCCTTCTTGCTTAATATTGTTGCATTGTTATAATACTAAAATTATAGCATTAATAAAAATACCCCCGCATTAAATGCCGGGGGTGTACGCAATTAGATAATTCTAATTTATTTCTTTAGCTCGTCAAGCGCAGCTTGAAGCTGGTTGTCGCGCCCCTGCTTGAGCTGCTCGGCGTCAAGCTTCACTTCTTTGTCTGGCTTGATGCCCTCATGGTTGATGTTCTTGCCCTTCGGCGTGTACCACTTAGCTACAGTAACCTTAAGTTGTCCGCCGTCAATTGGCAATAGCTGTTGTACGCTGCCCTTGCCGTAAGACTTTTCACCCAATAAGGTGGCGCGGCCGTAATCATGCAAGGCGCCCGCCAAGATTTCCGCCGACGAAGCCGAACCGCCGTTAATTAGCACCACAGTCTTGTACTGGTTGAGGGTTGGCTCACCCTGCGACAGCAACGTACCCATCACCTGCGAGCCGCGGCGCTCCTGCACCACCATGTTGCCCTTCGGCAGCCACATGCCAGCCAAATCTTGCGCGGCATCCACATAGCCGCCACCGTTATCGCGCAAGTCAAGCACCAAGCCCTTCACGTGCTGACCAGTCAGCTCCTTGCCCGCCTTCTCCATCAGCGACGCCGTATCTGCGCCGAACTGTGACACGCGAATATAGCCAAAGTCGCCCTCCTTGCGCCACGTAACGCTTGGCGTGGTAATTTTGTCGCGCTTCAGGGTGAAGTCCTTGCGCTCCGTACCACGAATGATGGTTAGCTTCACCTCTGTGCCAATCGGCCCGCGAATCTTCTTCGCTGCCTTCGCCGGATGCAAGTCAAGCGACGGCTCGCCGTCAATGGCTGCAATCAAGTCGCCGCTCTTCAGCCCCGCCTTCTGCGCCGGACCGCCGTCAAGAATCGACATCACCTGCAACTGCTTGTCTTGGCTGATGCCCATAGCGATACCTATGCCTTCAAACGAGCCTGCGAGGTCGTCAGTCAGAGCCTTAGCCTCTTCGTCGGTTAGGTAAACCGTGTATGGGTCGCCCGCGCCAGCCACTAGCCCGCGCATTGCGCCTTGCTCAAGCTTAGTTTTATCGAGCTTGCCGTCAAACTTCTGCTGCAATGTGTCGTAAACTTCGCGCAAACTGCCGTAGTCGATGGTATTAAATGACACATTTTGGAATCGCGTGCCCAGCGCAAAGCACACCAGCCCCGTGCCTAGCGCGATTAAAAAGCATACCGCTGGAGTCACGCCTTGGCGTGACTTACGGGCGGTCGAACTTGGCTGCGCCGCCCAAACTCCCTGATAATTATTTTCACCCTCACTCATTGCTACCATTATACCACAAGCGCAACCGCATGGGGTGGAAAATTTCGCGCCAATAGTGCAGCACCCCACCATTCAAGTGTAGTTTGCCGACTGCAATATCCAATTAGTCTTTGCTTAATATCTAAATCATGATAAAATTATGATAATAAAGGAGATTAAATTATGATAGACATCCGCCCAGTATCCGACCTCAGAAATAAGTTCCCCGAAATAGAAAACGCCGTCACTAAATCCAATACTCCTGTTTTTCTGACCAAAAACGGGCATGGTGCAATGGTCCTAATGAGCATGGCGCAGTACGACGCACTCACCGACCGCATCGAGCGCAAGCTAGACGAAGCCGACGCGGCGGCAGCTCGCTCCCGCACCCGCCTTTCCGAATCTGAGGTTTTTGATAGCCGTCGCGACATAGATAAGATATTATAGCCCCCGCAAATGCGGGGGTATGTAGCTGCTGGCGCAGATACTATGGCATCTGGGCGAAGTAGATGTAGCCATCGAACAACCCTGGGTTGGCGTTGTAGTGCATGGCGTAGTTGCCGCGGTTGTCTGAATTGTAGTCCGAATAATTAAACGTGCCGTCTGAGTTGACCGACTCAACCCACGCCACGTGGCCATAAGTGCCATTGCGCATCACCGCCACGGCGCCCGGCTTCGGCGTGCTACCGGTTGGAATGCCATAACCCTTGGCGCGACCCAGCCAGTTCTTGGCGTCATTGCCGCCGCGCGTCCAGTATGATGGCCAGCCATAGGTGCTCGCCACCTTAAATGCGGCATAGCTCACACACTCACGACTGTACATGCCGTAGCTATCCACTAGCGAATCCTTTGGCGCGTGACACCAGCTGTCCGGATAGCCACCGCCGCAAGCGGTACCCGCCGCCGTCTTGAGGCGGTTGCCGCCCTTCGCGCGCATACGGGCGGCGATTTCCGCGGCCTGCTGTTGCTTCAACTGCGCGATACGGTCATTACTCTGCTTGGTCAGCTCTTGGTAAGCCGACTCCTGCCCCTTAGTCTGGTTCAGCAACGTCTGCTGGGCGCTGCGGGTGGCATCAAGGGCGGCGTTTTGGTCTTTCTGACTCGCTAATAACGCCTCAGCGCGACGCTTCGACTTCTCGAGTGTCGACTTCATAGTTCTAATGCTGTCCACGCTCTTTTTAATGTTGTCGCTCACCACTTGCTGCTGCGTCTGGCGGTCAACGTAATCACTGATGGAATGGCTGTTCATTAAGATATCAAGAGCGGACATTTCACCGTTCAGGTACTGATTCTTCAGACTCTCGCTCAGCGCGGTCGCTTGGTTCTTAATCTTCACCTCTGTCTCTTCAATCTTCTTTTGCAAAGAATCGCGCTCAGTGGTAGTAAGATTAATCTGCGCCTGAATTTGCTGCTGTTGCAACTGTAAATCGGTAATTTTGTTCTGCAAACTGTCGGCCTGCGCGTGCAAATCGCTCCGGCGGCTGTCGTAATCGGCAATCTGAAGCTTGATGGCGTTTATCTGGTCGTCATACTTGTCAGCGCGTGCTACGTGCCCCGAGAAGTACGGCACCACCATGCCGGCCGTCATCAAGGCGCCGAAAACTAGCGTGCCAAAGCGGACTTGGCTAGCCCGATGATTGCAGGCTAGCCGGTAAAAAGTTGTATTTTTTGTTATTTTATTGCGCATCATAACCTATCCTTCGTAATATTTATATTATAACCGCTTATGCCAAATTGTGCAAGGGGCTAATGGTAATCTCGCGCCTACTCTAGCCGCTAACCAGCCGCGGGGCGCACTACTGGCGGAAGTCACCTAGCACGACGCGGAAGGAATACGTATATCTATCGTCTTTCTTATTGTCAGCTGGCTTGATTGGTATACCAGCCACAGGGTCTGCGCCAAATAGCATGTATCGGATAAACCAAGGTTTACCGGCTGAAACAAAGTCATTTTTCCCACTAGCTGTCCATTGGCCATTATTATCTGTTTTACCAACGTCTTGTCTTTTCTCTCGATACAGGTTAACTTCGTGCAACGCCTGACCGCCACAAGTCAACCAAGTGCATTGCTTGAATTCGCTAAAGTTATACAGATTGGCATACCGTACATCAGTCTTAGCCTCGCCCATGGCGTGTGCAAGGTCGGCGCTATACTCTGCCGCCACGAAAGCTTTTGCTTCAATGCGAGTTGTATCATAAACACCAGAAACAGTCTTGGTTGTACTAGTAAACCGCCCTATATTGTCATAATCGTACTCCTCACCAGCGCCGCCACCGCCGCAAATCGCACTCGTATCAAATTTATCTGTCTTCTTATCCCTCTTAGCACTCGAACTTTTACCACAGCCAGTAAGATATAATTTATATTTATCTTTAGATTCTTTAGTGCGATAAGTTACTGAGCCGAGAGTTTGGCCGAGCTTTTGACCGCCCTTAGGTCCAGCACCGTACTGACTCGCCGTGAGATAAGCCATAGCGCTCCAATCCTTATTGTTAACCATGCGCGAGCTATAGCGCGCCAAATTATGGCTATTCTGAGCGGCTAACGGCGTGCCACCAGCTGTATTAGCTGCATCAGCCACTCCAAGTGACTTCGCCGCCGCATAAAACTCCATCGGAGCGTTAGCACTATCGACACCTTCGGCCGCGCCAGAAATCTGTGGCACATTTGGCAAAACGGTTGGCTGCTTGAGATTGCCAGTAGTGTTAAACTTCGCAAACCAAATGCCGTTCAGCTCCTTCTTGCCAAAGGTAAATGCTGGGTGAGTAGCCCAAGTGCCGGCATCACTTGGCTTACCGTCAATATAATCACGGTTCAAGCCACATTCCGTACGGTAGTCATTGCCCTCGCTCGCGCAAGCTGCTGGCACACGCTTTGGATCAGTCGCCTTTTCGAAGTGAATATTAAAATTCTGTTCCTTAGCTATTTTATCCGTATAATCGCGGCGCATTACCTCATAAGCGTAGCGCGGGATGTACACCCAGTAGCCCAAAACATCAGCTGGGTCAATTGGCTCACTCTTACCCTTGTACTTCGCGTAAGCTTCCTTTTTCACTGTCACGGCATTCGCCCACTGCTTATTGGCATAATTATACCAACCACTGTCGGCCGCTTCTGGGTTAGCTACGCTTAGCAGCTTAGCCTTACCGGTCTCTTGGCCTTTTTCGTCAACATTACTAATGTATTTTACTGGCACCATGTCTGGGTCGATGTCGACCTTACAGTTGTTATCCGCGGCGCCCGCCCGACAAATAGACTTGCTCACCACTGGTAGCTTCGGCGCCAGCTTTGGCGTAACGGTATAAACAACCTGCGTGCTGTAACGGCCAGCTGGCAGAGCGGTATTGTCGATATTCGCCGCAAAAGTCACCGACTTTGTGCACTCGCTAATACTAGCGCAACCATCCAAGTTGTTCGGCTGAGTATTCGCAAGCTGCAACGAATGGGGCGCCGTAGGCACCTGACTAAACTCAGTCGCAGCTTGGTTGAACGCGTAGCCCCACTGGTTGGCCGATAATTTAGCCGGCTTGCCCTCACTAACAGCGGTAATTTTATACTTATTGTTCGCTGTATTAACTAAATCCTGCCCGCTCGCCGCCATAGTCAGCCTAAAGCCATTTGATTCACTCGCCCGCACCGTAATATTAGCCGTCGCCTTATAAGAGTCGCCTTGCGACGTCAAATTAACTACTGGGTCAACATTAATGCTAATTGCCTTAGTCGCACTAGTCGGCTCGGCCGCATGCGCCGGCAGCGCAAATAATCCCAGCGCAGCCACCAACGCCGCGCCAGTATAGATAGCCGCCCGCGGCGCCACTAAATAACTTCGGCTCATTAAAACCCTCCTTCTTGTCGACTAGTTATCGGCTAGCTCTCGCACAATTTTCTTACTCACTTAGTATAGCACAAGCACGATGTCGTGGCAACTAGGCGCAATGCCCTAATACGGCTTTGGCGATAGTATGACACGGGTATTATCAGCCCCCGTTATGGTTATAGCAAACATAGACGGCCATCCATTCCACAATTGGTCATTAATGCTACTCCGAATGAACATTCTGCGCTCACCATTAGCACTGTTAAGTTCACCTAAAGTATCCCACAGAATAAACGCGCTGTCGCTTTTATCGCCCCCACCATAAAGATAACATTGCGCGCTATTATCATCATCAGCAGCACCTGTACAAATCTTCTTGGCATCAAGCTCTAGCTCATATAAGCCTTGGCCACCACAAGTTTCCCAGGTGCAATCACTCAGTTTTTTCAGCTTAAGGTAATCTACATATGGACTATTGCCAAAGCAATTACCGTTTACCGAACCAGCCGCACTACAGGCGGCCACCGACTCAAACGTTCCGCCAACCATATCGTAAATTCCCGTAGTGTTATTGGTCGTACTGGTCTTCATCCCCGCCGCAGTATTGTAGCCATAGAGCTTAGTTGTATCACCATACTTATCGGTACAGGCGTACTTTGTGCCGATTTCAACCGAGTTAACTAAATATTTACCGGAATATCTATTATTAAACCCATTACTAAACCAATTATCACCGGAAATCATCTTAAGCTGAGGAAGTGCTTTCTTGCAATACTCAGCCCCACGTTCACAAAAATCGTCTGCTGACGCATATGCTACGGCACCGCCGCAACCAGTGACTCCTATATTATTTGTATATTCTCCCTCGCTTGAAAGAATATACGAAGGGTTGGCAAAGACGCCGCCCTTGCGCTCAGCGCCGTATTTACTGTAAGTCAAGTAGGCAATCGCGCCCCACTCATTGTTTCTAATCATGCGCGAACTTAAGCCGGCTAAGTTATGCGAATTAGACTTAGGCAGTGAACTATCAACCTCACCACCGACATTCTTCGGGTCGGGCACGCCAAGCGTCTGGTAGTAGCTATATTGCCATTTGTCTGACTTATCGCCAGCTCTTCCCGATAACCTAACCGTATCGCTAGAAGAATATAAGCCGCTGTACTGATTTGGCAATACTGTCGGTTGCTTGGTGGTGCCTGTTAGCTCAAACTTCGCCGCCCAAAGGCCGTTCAACTCCTTCTTGCCAAAAGTAAATGCAGGATGAGTCGCCCAAGTGCTACCCTCGTCAAACGAATACGTCCGGCTGAGGCCGCATTCTGTGCGGTAGTCCTTACCCGCGCCGGTCTGGCATTTCTGCGGCTGCTGCTTTGGTATGTCGGTAGTCTCAAACCTCACATCAAAGTCCTGTGGCGCAACAAATTTATCCGTAGTATCGCGGCGCATCACCTCATAAGCGTAGCGCGGAATGTACACCCAGTAGCCCAAAATGTCATCTTCATCCACCTCTAAAGTCTTGCCCTTGTATTTACTCAACGCCTCAGGCTTCACCGTAATGGCGTTCGCCCAACGCTTCTGGTCGTAGTCATACCACTCGCCCAAGTTCGACTTGTCTTCCGGCTGCGCCACGCTAACCCAATGCGCGTCGTTAAAGTCCCCCGCATATTTAACGGGTATCATATTTTTATCCAAATCAACACGGCAAGTATTCGCCTTGTTGCCCGATTGGCAGAGTGACGGGCGTGGCACGCGGCGTGGCTTTAGGCTAGCGGTGGCGGTGTACGAAACGGTCGTACTGTAATTGCCCGACGCCAGTTGCGCTGCATCAACCTTGGCCGCAAACGTGACCGACTTGGCACAATTAGCTAAACTTTTACAGCCACCCAACTTTTCCTTTGTAGCATGTATAATCTCCACCGCGCGGTCAGATGGCATTTTGCTAAATTTAGTCGCAGCGGCATCCAAGCTATACCCCCACTGGCCATCAGCCAGCGTCGTTGGGCTATCGCTGCTAACTGCAGCTATCTTATGACTGTGGTCGGCAGTATTTAAGAGGTCGGACTGCTCCGCTTGCATCGTTAAATTAAAGCCTTGCGCCTTGCCCGCCGTCACTACCACGCTAGTAACTGCCTTATATAGACCACCTTGATTAGTTAGCTTGGCCTCATCACCAACCAAAACCCCAATAGAATCAACGTCCACAGCCAATGCTGATGACGCCAACAGCACAGGTAGCGCTAATGCAACGGCAACAACCCGCAATAATGCGTTCCGCCTAACTATGAAACATAGCCGGTTCATATATCATACCCCCTAACAAATTAATCTATACTAATATTATAGCATAAACGCTTAGGGATAATAGTATGTTGGCTCTACCACTTCATGTAGCGGTGGATGGCGAGGCGGGCGGAAATGTTGCCAATTAGC
>CAMXXV010000006.1 GCA_947253285.1 uncultured Candidatus Saccharibacteria bacterium
TACCACTACTAGGGCTACTGCATGTGCCAATTGCGCGGTGTGCCTTGGGCGCTTGCCGTTGGTATCGCTTGGGGCCGCTTGGTACGTTTCAGCCAGCGGAGCTATTGAAGTTGGGCGCGGTGTTGTTTACTGCTAATATCTTGGCAACAGAGGCGCGGCGCGGTCGATTGAATAGTTGGGATACGGTTTGGCAGGTGCTAGTGGTGTTGATGCTGGTGATGTTCGTAGTGGTGCTGCTCCAGAAGGACCTCGGTACGGGCGTGGCGTTCGTGGGTATCACACTGATTGAGCTGGTGGTGTCGGGCATGCGCTGGAAGTATGTCTCGGCGGCGGCACTGATTATTCTGGTGGCGGGCGTGGCTTCGATTATTGTGGCGCCGCACCGCTTGCAACGTATTTTCACCTTTGTTGGTAGTGGTACGGAGGAGACAAACTACCACATTAATCAGGCAATTTTGGCGCTCGGCTCGGGCGGTATGTTTGGGCGTGGGCTCGGCAAGTCGGTGCAAGCCTTCGGCTGGTTGCCGGAGGCGGTGAACGACTCGATTTTCGCTATTTGGGGTGAGATGATTGGCTGGATTGGCAGCGTGGGGCTGATTGTCTTGTTTGCTGGTCTGCTTTATGTCATCATTCGTAAGGTTGATTATCTGGAGAATTATTATTTGCGACTAGTTTTGGGCGGAATTTTTGGTTGGCTAGCGGCGCACGTTTTAATGAACATTGGCGCGATGACGCACATGATACCTCTGACTGGCATTACTTTGCCATTGGTGTCAATCGGCGGTACGTCGCTGGTGTTTATTATGCTGGTGCTGGGCATGGTGCTGAATATTTCGCGCTACACCACTTATCGGCGAGTGCATAACAATGGAGAGGAGGAGCGAGATGAAGATTTTATGCGTGGGCGGCGGCAGCGGCGGCCATATTACGCCAATCGTCGCGGTTATTAAAGAGATAAAGCGAGAACATCCGCGGGCGGACATCACAGTGTGGTGCGACCGCAAGTTTATCAAGCAGGCGCGCGGCTTGCTGGGCAAAGCGGTGCCAACCAGTGTAATTCCGGCGGGAAAGCTGCGCCGTTACGCTAATTTGCCGTGGTGGTATCGCTGGTTTAGTTTGTACCACATTGTGCACACGCACATTCCAAACTTAGTTGATTTATTCCACATTGGCGCGGGGTTTGTGACAAGTTACTGTAAGTTGCGCCGGTTGCAGCCAGACGTGGTGTTTTGCAAGGGCGGTTATGTTTGCTTGCCGGTAGGCTTGGCGGCGCATCTCTTACATATACCTCTGGTGCTACACGACAGCGATACAGTGCCGGGGCTAACCAACCGTGTACTGGCGCGTTATGCGCGGGCGATTGGGACGGGCGCGCCGGTTGAGAATTACCCGAGCTATCCAAAGTTGCGCACTAAGTACATTGGCATTCCGTTGCGGCCCGAGATTAAGCCGGTGAATGCCGCGGCGCAGCGCGAATTGAAGGCGAAGCTGGGCTTTGACCCAGAGCGACCGCTCGTGGTGTCGATGGGCGGTGGCTTGGGCGCGAAAGAAATCAACGTGGCGATGGCCTTGAACGCCCGCCAGCTCATCAAGCAGGGTGCCGACGTGGCGATGTTGATTGGCAAGGGGCGCAAAGTGACGCTGGACTTAAGTGATGCCGAGCGTAGGCACGTGCGGGTGTTGGAGTTTACTGAGCAAATTGCCGACTACATGAAGGCGGCGGACGTGGTGGTGACGCGCGCGGGCGCGACGACCATGGCGGAGCTGGCGGCAATTCGCGTGGCAACGGTGATTATTCCTTCGCCATATCTGGCGGGCGACCATCAGACCAAGAACGCCAAAGTGTACGAGCAGGCGGGCGCAACAGTGGTGTTGGCGCAGCATGACGTGGAGCAGCAGCCGAAACTGTTAGGCAAGACGCTGGCGGAGCTGATTCGTGACCAAGGTCGGCGGCAGCAGCTCGCTAAGGCGTTGGGCGGCTATGCCAAGCCGCACGCCTTGCAGGACATGGCGCGGCTGATTTTGGACGCCACGCAGTTTCACGTACATTAATGGCGGCATATTGCAGTAAAACATTTTTGGTTGTAGCGTCAATAACAGTAAATGCTACAGCGATGTTGAAATCAGTAGCTTTTTAGTACCACTAGACAATTTTACAGATAGTATTACATTCCGTGAGTATGTAGGGTATATTAATACTAGGGAATATTTACAAATGAAAGGGAAAGATGGTGACATCAGATAGCATTAGACGAGGCCGCAATATATATACTTTTTACAAGAACAATAAAAGTGACAAGATATACTGGGTAGGCCATGAGATAATACGCCTAGACACAAACGAGCTCGATGTTATTGATGGTGAATTATTGATTTCCTTTGATCACCATAATATGCTTAACCTCTGGTGCGACTATCCATGGAAATTTACGCCAGAACAAAAGGCACTATTCGATAAAGAGAACCCGTATTGGGCGGACTTCTTTGAACGCCGCAACGGCACGGAACCGCCAATAGTCGACGAGAACGGTGTTGGCACGATACACTTCAACGACTAAGCGGCAAAGCCGCACAACCTCAATTAGGTCACTGTAACTGTTTGTGCTAAAATAGAATTAGATTATGTTTAATTTTCGGCGTGGGCAAGAGAAGCACTCGGAACGAGAGGCGCGGACTGATTTTAACGCCGCCGCTTATACGCGCGGCGTGACGCTGACAGGCTTTAAGAGTGAAAAGACGGCTCAGTTGGAGCGGCAGCGGTTGCAGCATCTCAAGTCGATGCAACGCCGGTTGACGGCGCTGTTTATGGTGGTCGTAGGTCTGGTGTTGCTCGGCTTGGCGCTGCTTGCACAGTACGCCGGTTCAGTGGTGAGGGTACAGACTGATGCGCGGCTGGCTGCCACCGACCAAGCGCGCTACCTCAAATTGATTAACGATTATTATCAGACCAACCCGCTTGAGCGGTTCAGCTTTATGCGGCGCAATTCGGTGTTATTAAATTATTTACGCCAGCAAGCGCCTGAGGTGCTGAGTGTGGATGTGGTGCCGGCGGGGTTGATGCTGGCGCAGGCGAAGCTCTCCTTCCGCGCGCCGGTGGCGCAGTGGACGGCGAATGGCAAGACCAACTTTGTGGACGACAAGGGCGTGGTGTTCCAGCACAATTATTACGGCACCCCGCAGCTGACCATTGAGGACAACAGTGGCGCCAAGTCGATTAATGGTGTGGCAGCGCCGGCAGGGTTCTTGAGCTTTGTCGGCCAGACGGCGACGGCGCTAGTGAAGCGTGGTATTAGTGTGCGGCGGGTGGTTGTGCCGAAGGGTGCGGCGCGCTACGTGGAGCTCTATGTGGACAGCCGTCAGTATCCGTTTAAGGCGCAAATTACGCGCCAACCAGAATCAGAGGCGAGCGACATTGCAACCATGGTACGTTACATTGATACACATAATATTAAACCAATTTATGTGGATTGCCGCGTCGCCGGTAAGGCGTTTTGGAAGTAGCCGACTAGATAGAGCGGGGGAGTGACGTCGCAAAAATATTACAATATATTACAACACAAATGTCAAATATGTCAAATGACAGGACAGGCAATTTATTTGACGTCATGACGCTATTATGTTGTAGTATGTGGTGCAACTACCTGTGGAAAACTCCTGCGCCGCAACGCCGAATTGATGTCGCTACCACTGTAATTTAGCCAGCATCTCGCGAATATGTAGCGTGGGAACTTTATCTTTGACGGCCGCCTCGCGGCTAGCGTTTGCACCCCTGCAGGGCAGGCCCCTAGGCAATGGCGAAAATTAATTATTAAATATTGACGACAAAATTTATCAGAGGTGCGGCGGACGCGATGGTGGCGTAGTTGTAGTAATATTGGCAATTAAATTAATTAAATAATTAAAATCGCTTGACAGAAAAATGCCGCCGCGCGCCGGATTTGGCTGATTTACCTAAAATCTGCTCGATTTGAGCGTTGGCACTCGTGGGTGGCCGACGCTAGATTGATACCGGTCGCGAGCCGAAAACCGGCCAAAAGTCCCCCGAAAATTGGCCCCGAAAATAACCCGTAAAATAATTATTTGATATGTGGGCGACGGGCTGCGGGCGAGAATTATTTAATTAGGCGAGGGCGTGGAAATAATTATTTAATTATTTTCCCCATTTTAGTGAAAGCCAGCCGCGACGTCACAATTTGGCGCTTATTATGTAGTTATCAGTGGTACGCGTCGCTTTAAAGTCGTTAAAAAACGTAAAACATACGTTGTGCGACGTAAAGCCCGTGAGCCAGGACGCGGTGATAGTGCCGCCCCACCTCTGTAAAGTGAGCGCTGGCGGCGCGCTCAGACTGCCCCGCGAAAAAATGAAAAAATAAAAATGCGACACATCAAGTGCCCCGCGTGCCGGACTGTCTTTGGTGTAACCTCTGTTAAGCTGCGGTCTGCGCTAGCTCCCCCGATTTAGCCCCCCTACTATGGCCGCGCCCCCCTGCTAAAAATCCGCCGCCGCCCTATTAGCTGTCTTGACTGGCCACTACCTCTGTTGATTAGCTTGGTTTGTGGTGGGTGGCGCACCGCCTCACCTCTGTTTGTCTGCTATGGGCTACGGCTTGAGGGGTGGTGGTATGACTTGTCATAAGTTATGGCGTGATGTGTGGCTACGTTATACCTGCGCACCATGGGCTTAGGGTCTAGCTTGGTGCTAGTAAAGTTACTTAGCTAGCCATTCAGCCATTTAAGGTGGCGTAATCATCGCGCGCGACGTGCTAAAAATTGTGCGACATTAACATAAAGGTATAATCATACGTCTTGAAAGCGTAAAGTTGGCACAGACACGCGCCTTCGGGCTGTTTTTGGCGGGTGCTACTTTTTAAGCGTGCCCGCTTGCTGTTGCGGGTTATTGGACTATCGCTATCATTGCTATCACCGTCCACACGCCGCGTGCAGCAGCTTAAGTGTGTTAGCGTGTTTGGCGGATTTTCTTAATCATGGCGCGCTCGGCGGCGACTCGCTCGCGGCGCTTGGCTTCATCGGCGAGTAGCTCTGTGTAGAGGATGGCGGACTCAGCCATCGGCTTTAAGACGCGGTGCATAGCTTCGCGCTCAGGCTCGGTCACCCAGAGGTGGAAGATGTTTTTGACGGCAATTTGCCGCGCCACGTACTGCAGCCGGTAGGGGACGTTGTCTGGCAACCACTGGCTGGCGTCGGATGAGGCCTTTTCGCTGTTGGCTTGTTTGGAGACGAGCTGCAATTCGAGTGGGTGATTGAAGAGCTCGTTGCGGTCGGCGCGAGTGAGGTTCTTTGCGCCCGTCACCCAAGCGTTACTGAGGGCAACCACGTGGTCAACATCAGCGCAGCGCGTGATGTCGTAGTAGGTGGGCATCACGAGGTGTTCGCCGTTGTACGGGCAGGTGAGTTCCCCTGCCTTGACCTGCCCTCGGCGGTCGAGCTGGTAGCTGTCGAGGTCGCGTCGCAAAATTTCTTGTCGCCGCTCGGTGTGGTTGTACACTTCGGCGTCGTAGTCATTAGACCGGTCAAAGCTGTGTCGCCGGTTGTAATTGGATTTGCTGGCTTTTGGCTTCACGTGGAGGCCAAGCAGCTCGTGCAATGCGATTTTAGCGAGGTACTGCGCGCTATCGTTATCAAGCTGGCCAAACGCTAGCTCGGTTTTACGGTATAAGTCGTTGGGGCGCAATTTCATCTTTATTATACTAACATATTTAGCCGTATTTGTCAAAGTAAGCCCCCTCCCCCATACGCGCTCCCTTGCTGGCAAACTCTTGCAATTGCTTGCGCTTGACGGCAATTTTTAGTAAAATAAGACTATAAAGGAGACATCATGGCCAACACAAACGCAGTTTACGCAAGAATTGATACCAGCTTAAAGGCAGACGCCGAGCAGATTTTGGGACGGCTGGGGATTTCGCCGTCGAGCGCTATCCAGATGTTCTATAGTCAGGTGGTGTTACAACAGGGTTTGCCCTTTGAGCCGCGGTTGCCAATGCGTAAACCGGTGGCGTTGGACGACTTGTCGCGCGAAGAGCTAGACGCCGAAGTTCAGCGCGGCATGGATGGCATTGCTGCGGGGCGCACGCATACTGCCGCCGAGGTGGACAAGTATTTTGCGGATAAATACGGTCTATGAGCGACCATTACGAAGTTGTTTATTCTCCAGATGCTCAGCGGGATTTAGAGGATATTTATAATTATATTAGGTTTAGTCTATTAGACAGTTTTGCCGCTACGCGACAATTTAACCATTTAAGAGCTACAGCTCGTAGCCTCAGCACATTTCCCGCTAGATATGCGCGCGTTGAATGGCCGCGTTGGGCAGCCTATGGTATGCGTAAAGTCGCCGTAGATAATTATGTAATCATTTATCAGATTAATGAGCATTCAGCCACTGTATTTATTGTGCGTATCTTTTATGGTGGCAGTGGCGAAGTGGCTAAATGAGGGCGCTAGGCCTGCTTGGCGGCGCGGGTGAGTACGTTTTTGAGTGACTTGCGTTCATCGGGGTTGACGCTCAGGCCGTACAGGTCTTTAATGACCACTTGGCGGACGGCGTACTGCGCCAAATAGAGCTTGTTAAATTTTCTTGGTAAGCCGAATTCGCGCCACATACCTGATTGGTCCATTGGCCACTCCTCAAAAGTATACGACTCCTTCTCTCGGTTGGCGCTTCTTGCCACAGCTTGCACCTCTAGGTCGTTGCCAAAAAGTTCGTGCCGCGCTTGCGGGCTAAGTCCGCGGTCGCTACACCAGATATCTTCTAGTGGCACTACGTGGTCTACCTCAATGACGCTAGAAATCTTGGCGCCATCTTTGGGTTTAAATGAGATATTGCGGCCAGTGTACAGGCAATGCAAATCGCCGCTGGTGGCATAAAAGCCGTATCTCTTACTATATTCCTTTGTGACATTGGTCAAGTCACGGAGCAGAACTCGGTTGGTGAGCTTCATTCTTGTTTTTATGACCTCATCTTTATTGCTGCCAAGCCCAAAATAGTCGTTTCTCCTATAAACTTTGCTTGCGTCGATGCTTTCGGGTAGCAGTTCATTATTGTTGGTGTATTCTGGACGTCGTTTCTCCCCGCATGGCAGCTTATTGAGAATATCCAGCGCCGTCAGCGCCATGGCGGAC
The DNA here is from genome assembly GCA_947253285.1 of uncultured Candidatus Saccharibacteria bacterium. Taxonomy (GTDB): domain Bacteria; phylum Patescibacteriota; class Saccharimonadia; order Saccharimonadales; family Saccharimonadaceae; genus Nanoperiomorbus. The sequence continues at coordinate 7,141 of CAMXXV010000006.1, forward strand.
TTGAGCTCGGGCTTGATGTCGTCGCTACGATAGAGGTCGAAGTTGGTAAGGTCTGACTCGGTTAGCTTCATAATCTTCTTTACTATAACACTTATGCATTTACTTGTCAATATGATGTGCGCGTGGCGGCGCCATTTAGTTTGTGGTATAATATAGAGTATTAATTTAAGAGGTAAAGGGAGATGGCAGAGAGCGAACAGATGCCGGCCGGCAAGACGGGGCGTAGCGACATTACTGGGTTAATCAAGACCGAGAAGAAGATTTACCCGCAGATTTACGACTACGAGCTGCCGAATCGCCCAGAGATGCGCGGCATGCAGAAGGTGGGCTACACCGAGCGGCGCGACGTGGAATCGCGCATCAGGGAGCAAGTCAACACGGCCGGACTGCACGAGCCGTATCGTTTGCTGTGGAGTGGTTCTTCGGTGTGGCCGTCAACCGGCGCCGACCAGCACCACTCGCGCTACTTTAAAGATAAAGATTTGCACCGCTACTTTAAGCAGCGCGGCGTGCAACAGTTCAAGCCGACCGACCGCGACGACCGGCGCGACGAGTGGTTTGACTTTAGCCTCAACCCAAGCCTTTCTCGCCAGTTGTTTGAGGAGTTCAAATCCTCTGGCGGCGAGCCACAGCATCAAGGGCAAAAGGCCGCCTACCAGCTGCGCCCCGAGCAGGAGCAAGCCATTCGCCAGACACTGGCGTATGCGCACGCCAACCAGACCACAGACTTCGCCAATCCGAACCCGCGCGCCAAGTACCTCTGGAACGCCAAGCCGCGCTTCGGCAAGACCCTCAGTACTTACGACTTTGCGAAGCGGTTTAAGGCTCACAATGTATTGATTATCACCAACCGCCCTGCTATCGCCGACTCGTGGTATGGCGATTATGACAAGTTTATTGGCGGCTACAACTTCATCTCAACTACGGGCACATTGAAGGACCGTCAAGTGATGAGCTACGAGCAGTACGCCAACTGTTCGTTGCGCGGCGAGCCAATTATTGCCTTTTTGAGCATGCAGGACCTCAAGGGAGCTGCCATCTTTGGCGGCAAATTCAACAAGCTGCAGTGGGTGGCGGACGTCATTTGGGACTTACTGGTGATTGACGAGGCGCACGAGGGCGTGGACACTGCGCGCACCGACGCGGCGTTTAGCCACATCAACCGCCGCTTCACGTTGCACCTTTCGGGTACGCCATTTAAGGCCATCGCCAACGACTACTTCAGCGATGACCAGATTTACAACTGGACTTATGCCGACGAGCAGCGCGTCAAGGCCGCCGAGCTGGCCGCGGGCAACGAAGCCGGCAGCCACGTCAATCTCCCACGCATGAATCTCTACACCTACAAGATGTCGGAGCTGATTGCCGACCGCCTAGAGGACGGCACAACGTTAGATGATGGCGACGGCACCGCGCAAGACTGCGCCTACTCGTTCGACCTCAACGAAATGTTTAGCGTGCAAGGCGGCTACCTTAAGCACGAGAGTGAAGTTAAGACCTTCCTCAACCAGCTAACCACCAACACCAAGTACCCGTTCTCCACGCCTGAGCTGCGCAAAGAGCTAAGGCACACCTTTTGGCTGGTGGGTAATCGCGTGGCTTCGGTGCACGCCCTGGCTAAATTGTTGCGTGAGCATCCTGTGTTTAAGGATTATGAGATTATTGAGGCTGTGGGCAAAGGCGGCATGGATGGCGACGATGGTGACGAGGAGAGCCGAGATATCGCCGGCAACGAGAAGTCGCTCGCTAAGGTGCGCGCGGCCATCGCCCGCAGCGACCGCACTATCACCCTTTCGGTTGGCCAGCTGACCACTGGTGTGACGGTTAAGGAGTGGTCGGCGGTGCTGATGCTTTCGGGCGTCAAATCGGAATCGCTCTACATGCAGGCCCTCTTTCGCGCCCAAAACCCGTTCAGCTATCGCGACCCAGAGACGGGCGAGCTGCACATTAAGACCGACGCCTATGTCTTCGACTTTTCGCCGGACCGCGTGTTGGAGATTTACGACAAGTTCGCCAACGGCCTGTCGGCGGCAGCCGTGGCGGGGCGCGAGACTAAAGACGAGCGCGAGGATAACATCCAAGAGTTACTCAACTACTTCCCTGTGCTGGCGGAGGACCGCGACGGCCAGATGGTGTCGCTTGACGCCAACCAAGTACTAACCTTCCCGAACGCTATTCGCGCCCAGCAGGTAGTCAACCAGCGCTTCATTTCGAATTTATTGTTTGAGAACATCACCAGCGTTTTCAACATCCCAACAGAGGTCACGCAGTGCCTCAACAAGGTGCGTTCCACCGACGACAGCGGCTCATTAGTCAACCGACCGGAGTGCGTGGAGCACGACCCTGAGCGCCACAACAAGACCCAGCAGCGCATTTCCGTTAATCGCGCCCACCTCTTGGGCGACCGCATTTACGGTAGCGACTACGACAAGCTCTTCTCTGGCATCAAGCCCGCCGCCGACATGACCGAGCACGACAAAGACGTCGCGCAGACACACATTGTGGCCGAGCACATGCGTATGATAGACGAGCCACTCGCGGTGTATAAAGAGGTTTACGCCCCGACTGACCGTCGCCTTGAGGCGGTGCGCGAGAAGCAGCGCGCGCTGGCTGTGCAGGTGGCGGCAGATTACGTGGACGCCAAGATTACTGCCCCAGAGGCGGCGCGTCGGCTGGAAGCGGCGGTGCGTGAGGATTTGCCGAACGACACGGTGGTAAAAGAAGAAGAGGCACAGGAGCAGAAGGAAGACAACGACGAAATGTCGCAGATTCGCGCCAAGTTGCGCACTTTCGCCCGCGCTATCCCATCCATGTTGATGGCGGCCGCCGACCCTGGCAGCTTGACGATTGACAACATCGAGGACAGCGTGGATGACGCCACGTTTGAGGAGTTGTTTACTGAGACCTCGGGCAAGGATGCCGCCGACATCGCCCGCTTTACCAAAGCCGACTTTCGTATGATTCGCGGCCCGTGGCGCAACCCAGAGACTGGCGAGGAGTTTGCCGGCTTCTTTAACAAGTACACCTTTAACGCCGCCATCCAAGAGTTCAACCAGAAGCGCCGCGACTTGGCGAACTACCTCAATTCTGAGGAGGACATCTTCTCTTACATTGCCCCGCTGCGTACCAACCAGATTTTTACGCCGCGCCGTGTGGTCAATATGATGCTGAACAAGCTGGAGCAAGAGTGCCCTGATATCTTCCGCGACCCGTCGCACACTTTCTGCGACTTGCACGTCAAGAGTGGGCTTTACATCGCCGAGCTGGCTCGCCGCCTCTATGTCGGACTCGCTGAGCAGATTCCCGACGAGCGGCAACGTATCGCACACATCTTTGGTCACCAACTCTACTGCTTTGCCCCGACCAAAATCATCTACGACATCGCCCGCAACTACATTTACGGCGTGACGCGTGCATTTGGGCTGAGCTGCGAGCACATACATTTGGAGGATTTAACGAAACGATTTAGCGAAGGAGGGACATTAGACATGGCAAAAATTGGTGAAGAACTGGGCGCGCACGACCCGCAGCACTTTAAGTTCACTGCTATTGTTGGCAACCCGCCGTACCAAGAGACTATTGGTAAAACCGATACTCAGTCACAGGGCAACTCTAACTGGATATATTATCATTTTCAGAATGCAGCAGATAACTTGGCTGATGTTACCTGTTTAATTTACCCATTTGGTGGGTGGTTTGATGCTCCAGATAGTCTGGGTAGGTTTGGTAGAAGGATTTTGAGTGACGGGCATACAATTGCAGTCGATGCTTACGAGGGCACTGGCGATAGACGCGCTTGGTATAGGACTGACAAGGAACCACAGCCTATTTTTTCTAATTCCGCCAATCTGTCAGCTGGTGTTTCAATTGTATTGCGTAGCAGAAATTATAACGGTAGCTACAAATATAGTAACCGTGTTTACTCAGATAAGGTCGCCGTACTTGATGTGTCGGACGTAGATAATTTGTCGCCTAACCCAGAGTTTGTCGAGATTGGGCGTAAATTGAGAGGCAGGAAGTTATGCGAGCGAATTCAGCGTAGCCCATTCGATATTTATGCTGGTTTTATCAACAAGAACTCTGATTGCATCAATACGGATAATGTTACTGGAAATATGACGCTATTGTTAGCAAATGACGTCTTGGGTTCGGCTGGGCGGACTAAACGCTACTATATTGACCGCGAGCATATACCGCAAGGGCATGATTTTATTGATACCTACAAGGTTATTACAACGTCGGCGTACCCGAAGAAAACTTTTGCTTCGGGTACGCCGACGTTGTCAAACGTTCACGAGCGTTTGACTCAACTTATCGAGCTTTTGCCAAAGAATTCAGCATTTGGTGGTAGTAGAATTGCACTAATGATGTCGCATGATGAGCAAGAATGTAAGAATTTAATTACGTATACCAAAACTAACTTTTTTGCTGCTTTGACTTTGCAAGAGCCTAATCGTCGTTCTAGTTTTGGCTACGTTATACCAGACCAAGATTTTACCGCCCAATCTGATATCGATTGGAGCCGGTCGCTTGATGAAATAGACAACCAGCTGTTCGCTAAATATGGCATTACAAACGAAGAACGTCGTTTTTTAGAGGAGTAACCGCCCAGTGCCAGCGCCAGAAGTAGACATCATCGAGAACACCCTGCGTCAGCATGGGGACCTCTTGGAGTTGCTGCTGGTGGACCGCACGCGGACGACGGCGCGCAAGGTGCATCACATTTTGTGGGCGACCGACTCTTACGTGGGGCATTCGCCCAAGAGCGAGATTAGTGTGGCGGATATCACGGGCGTTAACACCTATCTGATTCAGCCGCGTATTGCCAAGAGTAAGGACGAGCAGAAGCGGCGCAGCCAAGATAAGGCGGAGGTGTTTACTCCGCGCGAGATTGTGGCGCGCATGAATCAGTTGGTGGATTGGAATACCACCAACTGGCCGGCGGACAAGGACAACTGGCAGGCTTATGTGGCGGAGCGGCGGCTAGAAATCACCTGTGGCGAGGCGCCGTTTATCGTGGGGCGTTACAACGCCGCTAACGGCAAGAAGGTGCTCAAGCTGGCGGAGCGCGTGGGCTTCCTTGACCGCAAGCTGCAGACCGTGAGTAAGTTTGCCCCCGACCGCGCTGCGTGGCTGAAGTGGGCGACTGTGGCGTATCAGTCTTCTTACGGCTACGAGTGGCAGGGCGACAACCTGCTTCTTGCGCGCGAGAACTTGCTTTACACCTTCGTGGACTACTGGAACGAGCAGTTCCCTGATGACCCTATCGACTTACTAAGCAAGCTGAAGCCTGAGCACTTGGGTATGTTGAGCGACATTGCCTATATCATCTCGTGGAATATTTTCCAGATGGACGGCATCAAAAACACGGTGCCGATGACGGGCGAAGCCGAGCCAGAGGAAGAGCCCCCGCTGCTCTCGCTCGCCGCAGGCAAGAAGCTCCCCGCCGGCAAGAGTGATTCCGCCCCGATTTACGCCAAGATTATGGATTGGCAGACCAAGCGGCCGCTGCTGTTTAATAGCTTAGGCTAGCTGGCGGCGCTTGACTGGCTGGTAAGTTGGATGATTTGGATGATTTGGCGCGCCCTGCCCTGTTTGGCGTTAAACATTAGTACAATTAGCGCGGTTATGCTATAATGTTGGTAGTATGAACGAGGGTAACAATACGGCAGCTGGTGAAGCCGACTTGCAGCGAGCGTTCGACGAACTGCTCTTGACGGCGCGCGACTACACCAAGGGCTTGCGTGACCAGGTGCGGTTTATCGATAGCGACCAGATGGTATCACTCTACGCCCGCCATGCTAAGACAGAGAAATATTTCACGGCGCTGCGCTTTATGCGAGGCGGTCGGCCGTATGGCGACGGCCAGTCAGTCTATTTGACGTTAGAATATGGCAAGGTAATGTACCACATCGCCATTTGGCACAATGGCAAGTGCGCCCAGTACCTCAAGTACACCGACAGCAAGCGCTGCTTGCAGGTGATATTTGATAAGCTCGCCTATTCATTGGCGGTTGATTATGAGGCCGCCCTTCATGCCGCCGCGGACGGCAAGCTTGATGAGTCGGCCGTGTTAAAGCGCAAGCTGGCGATTTTGGGCAAGATATCCAAGGAATTTTCGGGCGTGGCGATTCGCCGTGACTTAACTCCGGCAACCGTGAGCGACCGCAAAGAAGGTTGTGAGTACATCAGCGCCACTGTGCGCGATTATGCCGAGCAGATGGGTTACCCAGTGGACGGCGAGCAAGCCAGCCTCTACCCTCACCTGCCAAAAACCGCTAAGTTAGGTAACAACGGCGTTTACCTCTATTCGCCAGCGCCGCGTCAGTACTGTTTAGAGACGCGCAAAGGCGGCGCAGTCATTCACCAGACGACCGCAAGCGACCTCAATCTTTTACTCTGCAACGTGTTTTATGGCGTGGCGAAGCAAATTGCCACCGATTACCAAGCTAAGCACCGCGTGAAGTACGAAGACAGCCGGCGCGCCATCAACGCCAAGTTGGTGGAGCTGATGGACCGCATCTCGCCGTTGTTTAGCGCCTACGCCACCGGTCGGGTGGACGAAAACACCAGCGAAACTCCGTACGACGACGCCCATTTTGCCGAGCTTGATATTGTTGATGCCATTCGCCAGCACGTCAAGGACTTGCCTGCCGTGCACATGAATGGTAATCTCTTGACCGCGCGTGACGCCAAGGGCAACTTTAAGCCTTTTGTGTACTTTTGCAGCCGTGGCGCCAGTGGTAGTTACGTCATGGTCGTAACCAACCAAGATGACGGTTTGGTGCATTATAACCTTGCCCACAAGAAGGGTGATCAGCTAGAGACGGTGATGGAGTGTACCGATGCCGACGAAATGATTTACGCCATCTTTGACCAGTTGGGGACAGACCATCCAGAGCTGAAGGATGATGCTTACGCCAAGCTAATGCAGGACCTCGACCAGAACAAGGCCGTTGAGTCGGAGCGCCTGATGTCGGGCGCCGACGCCGCCGAGCAAATAGACGCCGAGCAGTTAGATGAAGATGTTCCGGTAGAACCGGTGGTTGAAGCTGAGGCGCGTGAACTCTCGTTCTCGCAAAAGAAGCAGTTCGGTTTGGAGGTACGCCAAGAACAGGCTGGATTGGTGTCGCTGGCGGTGGAAGCCATCGTGGACAACAAATCCATCACCGACGCCTACGTGTACATCTTGACCGAGGGCAACCGCGTGTCTTATAACGCCTTTTATATCAACTCCGACGGCAAGGTCGTCACGCTGACTGAGGCCCAGCCAGACAAGGCGGTGCGCGTGCGCCTATTGAAGTTTGGCGCCTCAGACAGTAAGCAGTTGCGCGCCGTTTATGTGCGTTATGGCCAGCCGGTGCCGACCGAGACCATGATTCACTTCGTGCGTGCTACGGGCAAGTTCGACTTTGTCTGTAACTTCAAGCCAGTGGTTGATGAGGCTGCCGGTCGCACTGCCGCCACGTCGTTTGCCGCTTGGCGCCGCAACATTGCCGTGCACTACTAATTTGGTCAATTAAATTAAACAAGGCGAGCCCGCGGGTTCGCCTTTTATAGTGGTGACGTTAAATCACCATAAAAAAGTGGGCCCTAGTGGACCCACATGTGAACAGGAATTAAATTTACTTGGTTATCAGCTCCTTTTCACCAGCACTGAGGCGTTCGCGAATGAGCTCTGCGCCCAAAAACATAGCGTTAATTATTACTACCATTATTGCGATAGTGATGATGAAGGTGATTGCACTAACTACTGCCATAATCATCAACTCCCTTGAATGTACAATTGACGGGTCTCGCCAATAAATAAATATTATACCACACCGCCCCGCCATTGACAAAACAGGGGTATTATTGTATAATGTAAGCATCTACGAGCTAGCAAAGCGCTAGCCAGAAGTACCTTAAGGAGTCAAAAATGGTTACAACAAACTATACAAGCATCCGTTCTCTGAGCGAAGACGAAGCCGCCACGATTGGCAAAAAGCTACTCAAGCGCTTCCCGCCCTATAAGTCGGACAAGTTCGGCCGCGCCCAAGGCGTTGACCGCTACACCGCATCGGTGTACTACAATGACGGCGTCACCACTGGTGACAAAGACAAGGACGCGATGGCGGTTGTGCTGATTGTTGATTGGCATAGCGCCTCGTGCGTGCGTGTGCGTAAAGACGGTGCGGCACTAAGCTACGTGATGTTGCCAATGGGCCGCATTTGGTTGCCGCGTGGCGACTGGAATGCGATTCGCCAAGGCGTGGTGAAGTTCATGGACAGTGAGCGGCCGGATTGGCGCAAAGAACAGCGTTCGGGCGAGATTAGCATCTTGCCATGCGCCGTGCTCGGCAAAACCAAAGTCGATAGCGAGTTCGAGTTTGCTTGGCCTCTGCCATTTGATGATTAACCCCCTGCCCGCCACGTGCGGGCTTTTATTGACAACCCTGTTGTTTGGTGATATTATTTAGCCACTACTAGGAGAGTCCTAGTTTGTACATTAAAGGAGCAAATATGTCCGAAGTCAAGGAAAAGCATACATTGCGTCACCATCATTGTGCAACAAAATACACCGGTGACCGTTACCGTGCACAGCTTTATGACAATGCAATTGACCCGAGCACTGGCAAGCCGACCATGTTACTTGCCATATTTGACGTAACAGCGGCGACCGAGGCGCTTTATTTGGGCTCAAATACTGAGAAGCGTTGCGTGAGTGCGGTGAGCCGCACGTGGATTGCGCCGGAATGCGTAGCGAACAATTCGTATTGCGCGGAATTTAAGGCCAAGAAGGCGCTCAATGTGATGAATCCAAATTGGCAGTCTTACCAACAAAATGGCGACATTAAGATTAGTCGTATTGACCGCCAGTCTGATATACCAATTAAATGGAATGAACCGCTTTATCTCTCAGTTGACTAATTAACTCCTATCCCCCACTGCTTTGGCCGTGGGGGCTTTATTTTTGGGTGGCGGCTTCTGCGGTGGCAGAGATAAAAATAAGTAGAGGAGTAAACAATAATGAGACAATATAAACAATACAGCACCAAAACCTTATGTGTGCAGAGAGCAAACTTTTAAGCCTTGCCGTTCTCGCGGTAATTGTGCTAGGCTAATATTTATAATAAGGGAAAATAATTATGAATAATCCTAACGAACGCAATGCCTTAATTAGCGAACTACGCAACCTTATTGTTACAGACTGTTGCAAACAAGTTAATAACGTTCAAAATTGTGGGCTGCTAATTGATGTCTGTGACTTACACGAGACTTTAGCTACAGGGTTTGCAATTACTGACAGTGGCAAGAAGGAAGCTTGGCTAGTAGAAGACATGCAAATTCTAGACAAGGCTGAAATTTTGCAAGAAAAAATGAATAAAAAGTGGGATTCAGCTTTTATTATTATTAATCTTAAAAACAATAAGTTTTTGGTAGAATTTTATGTTGGAAATAAGACCGCTTGGCGTAAAAGCTTGTTTGACCATGTTGGTGAGTGGGGCTATTATATAAAAGCGTCAGAAAAGTTATAATATTATAAATTCAAGCTAAAATTATATAATGATATTAATAAAAAACAAAAATACAAGATGGGAGAATAATTATGAATAATCCTAATGAAGATGATGCATTAATTAGTGAACTACGCAACCTTATTGTTACAGACTGTTGCAAACAAGTTAATAATGCTCAAAATTGTGGGCTGCTGATTGATATCCCCGACCCGTATGGGACTTTAGTTACGGGCTTTGCAATAACTGATGGCGGCAAGAAGGAAAGTTGGCGAGTAAGGGACATGCAAATTTTAGCCAGGGCCAGAGCTTTGCAAGAAAAAATGAATAAAAAGTGGGACTCAGCTTTTATTATTGTTAATCTTAAGAATGATAAGTTCTCAGTAGAATTTTATGTTATGAGCGAAGTCAATTGGCGAAAAGGCTTTCTTGACGGTGTTGGCGAATGGAATTATTACCTAAAAGTGTTAGAAAAGTTATAATACCCCGCCCTGCTCGGTCTTGCGGTGGAAATTTGGTAAATTATCACGCTTGTGGTATAATACAGGTATCTAGCCGTGGTGGCGGAGATAAAAAATAGTGGAGGAATAAACAACATGAAACAACATAAACAATCTAACGCCAAAACCCTGTGGGGGGGGGGTAATTTTTTGGACTCTATTTTTACTTGCAGTAACTCCGTTGGTACTAGCTGCACCAGCCCGCGCTGCTGACGACAACAACAACGACAATCATGTAGAAATTTCCGTGGCGAACATTACTCAGTTTGAGCGTCAAGGCCAGCTATTTAAGGCTACGGCTAATGTCACCGTCAAGGCAACTAAGCCCTATGGTTTTAACTTAACTTTACAAGCACGCAATTCTGACCTAACCGATACTTCCGACCCAACCACTAAAATTGCTAGCACTCCAGCCACCACACCAATGGCACTAAATTCCGACCAATGGGGTTACTCTCTAAACTCCAAAGCCACTACTTTCAGCCGCGTGCCAAATCTTACTCAACCTGCAGCCGTCATAGCTGACGTTACCAAGGCTAAGCCGGCTGGCTGCCAAGATATTAAGCAGTGTACTAAGCATGTGACCTATGCCGCCAATGTCGACCCCCGCCTCCTTACCCCAGGTGAATACAGCACTGAGGTGGTTTATACAGCAACGGCGAAGCCGAAACCGGCATTCGTCAACTGGGACCAGCGTATCGCCAAAGTCGACCCATCTGAGGTATGCCGCTCGGGAGACAACAGTAGCTCTTGCTTGGTTGACCTCGATAAAAACATGATACCGGTCAAGTACACTGGTAGCACCACCAACGCCCAGTGGACCAGCATCTCCAACCCAGAAGACGAAGACGCCAAGGGTAATTGGTATGATTACGGCAAGAAGCAATGGGCAAACGCCGTGACTGTCAAAAAGGAGACCATCGCTAAATATCAAGGCAAAGATAGTGTGGTTGACCAAGCTGATATTCTCGGCTACTGGGTCTACATCCCACGCTACGCTTATGAAGTGATGCGTCGCGATGGCACGGATAAACCGGTTAAAGAACAGAATTTTGACATTAAATTTGAAAATACCAAGACCCCAAAGAAGCGCCCACTAGCCTGCAAGACTGGCAATGGCAAGGACTATCGCACCGAGTGTAGTGTCAGCCGCGAACTACCTCTGACAGGCGGTGAGGTATCTACATGGACCACTCACCCGGCCTTTAGCTTTGACAAGAAAGAGCTGAACGGCATCTGGTTTGGTAAATTTGAGACGACTGGCACTGCTAAGCAGCCAACTGTGTTACCAAATAGTCTTCATTTGTCGGGCACAGATAGCGAGATTGACGGCATCGGTAGTTTTTATTCAGTAGCCAAGTCTCTTGGGGTGAATGACTTGCAGAATGTTGGTGGTAATAGTGTGACCACTACTCAGAATGCGCATCATTTTGCCAAGCTCAGTTCCCACATGGTTAACAATAACGACTGGGGTGCCGCTACCTACCTATCTACCAGTAAGTATGGCGCTGGCTACAATAAAGTCCAAATTAACGGCCAGAGTGACAACCGTAATAATGGCAATGGTGATACTTATGGTACCACTGGCTGTGGCCCATATGCTAATGGGGATACCGGCTCGTATTCTGCCAATAGAACAGAACCGTATATAACTTACAAAAATATTAGTATTGGTTCACTTGGTACCCAACAAGCTTGTAGTAGTGACGGAACTCGTGCCTATAACGGCACCCTTGGTCAGTTAGCTAGCACCACCAACAATCCAACTGGCATCTATGATATGTCTGGTGGTGGCGTTGAATACGTTGCAGCCAGCTATAGTAATAATCTAAATGAATCTGGTGTAAGTGGGAATGATGATTACTTTAGTGTCAAAGCTCATCCACCATATGTTAATACATATAACTTTAAGAACTTCAACTCTTGTACATACCAAACTTGTGGTGGTCAAGCCCTCTATGAAACTCATAATGGTTCAAGTAGTTATGGAACCAATATGTGGCTCAATCAATATGCTTATTTCGTAGAACAAAATAGGTCATCCTATCTTTGGTTCGCCCGTGGCGGCGATTATTTCAATGGTTCGTACGTTGGGTTGTTCTATGCGGTTGATGACGATGGCAGTGGCGGCAGCAGCAGCGCCTTCCGTGTCGCTCTTGCGCCAGCGCCGCACGACTAGCCTGCTCTGATAGGCGCTCACTAGCGTCAGCGAGATGGCGCACCTCCTCTCCCCGCCCCTCTTGCCGTCTTGACCGCGATGGAGTATTATGGTGTAATCAGCCCGTGAGGGGTCGTACATTACTAAAGGATGAAACAATGAACAAAGCAGATGAATCGGCGGCCAGCACTATCATCTTGCGCAAGCGCAAGAATGCTGTTAGTGGTATCTATGACCGCCTGCGTCGCAAATACGGCGCGAACGAAGCCGGCGTAGTGGCTAATAGCCGCTATGTGGCGAAGGTTTACCCGCATGCTGGCAAGCGTGTCTTTGATAACGTCGACGTGATGGCGGTGTTTATCTTTGACCTCTGTAGCGCGTCGGACGTCATCAAGGAGTACAACGTGCAACAATCCACGGCCGAAGACAAATGTACTTGGCACTACTGCATCGGTAGCCTCGCGCAATTCTACCTGCCTACGTGGTACATGCGTATGTCGTGGATGTTGAAGTTTAAAGTGCAGCGTGAGCTGACTCGTCTTAACCCAGAGTGGCGCGCCGACCAAGTTGGCGGCAAATTGCAAATTGACATGCTCTCCGCGGCCCTCAACTTGCCGCCGTTCACCCAAGACGACCAAGCTTACCTGCCCCTCAGTTTCTAACCGCTTACCCCCGCCACGCTGCGGGGGCTTTTATTTGACAAACCAAGCCTTATATTGTACTATAATCGCATCCGTTGGATGTACATTAGAGTGACTACGAGAAAGGAATGGCGATGCCAAAGCCAAACTTAATCCGGTACCAAGAGATGAGCCAGTATGAACAGTGGCTGCTTGGGGCACGCAGCCTACAACGCTACGAAGATAAGTGCGACCGCTACGAGGCGCTATTGTACCGTAATGTGCTACATAACGACAGGATGATGATAGAAATCGTCATCTTTGACTGCTACGACTATGAGCACTCTTATCTTTACAGCGACCCTGCTGCCGGCAAGCGTCTCTTCTTGGTGGGCGACCTCTGTCGCGTTTACTGTGAACCGACCGATACCGACGAGCAATGTGCTGCGTTAGTGGCGGACGAGATGCAGCAGCGCAATCCTAACTGGCGAGAATGCCAATTCTTTAACACAAGCATCGACACTTGCGTTAGCCTTGGCCGCGCCAAAGACTTAAATCAGTTGCTTTGTCTCACGGACCCTGTAATCCACGATAATCATAGTGTGCTTTTGCCACTATGACTTCAGCCCTTGCTTTGCAAGGGCTTTTCTTTGCTGGCAGCGTCGCGCGGCGTGTTGTATAATTAAAGAGTTGCCCAAGGAGGGTTGCACATTTGCAAGTACGACCGTTAGGAGGTTTCCATGCTTGTGATAGGTAAATTGAACGCGCTGGAGCGTGAAAATGCAATCAAGGCAATCAAACTTAGCCTTGCCCAGCGTCGCATTGACCGCTACTTAGCGTCATTTGTGCCAAACGTGGCGTATACGCCCGAAGGCGACCAAGCCGGCGGCACGCTGATTGCCCTGTTTGACCGCATGGCGGGAGATAAGCTAGTCAGCTACACTGACACCATTCGGCACGAAAATTGCTACTTTGTGACGAATATTGCGAGCATCTTAGTGACGCCCGAGGAAGAAAAGTCTGACCATCAGGCCTGTATAAAGCGCGCCATGGCGGAGCTGGATAAATACGACCCGAACTGGGCCAACTCACAAGTGGCGCATCGCCGCGTGCTATCGCTTGACCGCGCTGGTTCTGGCCTCATTAAGACGAGTGATATTCCAATCACCACTAGCGCCGTCTTCTACTTGCCAATTTAAGAATTGCCCCACCGCTTGCCGGTGGGGTTTTATTGACATCACATCGCCGAGTGGCTACACTAGTGCTATCGGGCAGCATGGAGCAGCCCCAAGACCTTTGAAAGGTAGTACATTATGATAGAGATTTTGGAGTCTGGCGATATGTCGGCGGACCATGAGGAGGCGTGGAACTACACCCACCGCCGTTATGGCCACCGCGGCATTTTTAGCCGCTATTTAGCATCGGTTTGTCTCGTGTCGGACCGGCAGAGTGGCTGTTTGGTTGGCGTCTATATCTACGATATGTACGCGCCACGGCGGCTGTCGGTGGTGAAGGACGACCATGGCAAGCTACTTCGTTACGAGGTAAGTGCAATGAGCGAGTTCTGGCCGTTATTAACCGACGGCTACAACACGAACGACATCAAGCAGCGAATTTATACCGACATCAAGTCGATTGATAAATTCTGGCTTGACGACCAGTGTAACAGCGATTACCACGACGGCGGCATGGGTGAACTCACGGTCATCTATAGCGATTTTGTGGGCGACGCTGATGGCGTACTGCAAATTTATCCGAATCGCGATGATGAAGCGTCGAACCAATTTGCCGTGCTTGTCACAGACTGCACCGCCGACCCCGCCCGCGCTTGCGAGCTAAAAAGTCGCCTGCACCGTAGCTGTGGCAAAAACCGCGGCGCGCGTTACTTGGCCTTTTGTGGCATATTCCCACTTGGCAGTGGCAAGTATAGCGTGGTGGCACAGGTGTTTGACCGTTGCAGTGTAAAGGCGCTGCGCTACTTTGACTATGGTACCGAACAACGGTATTTTCAGGAGCCGGCGTGGAGCATGTGCTTTACTCAATGCGTTTACACCACTGGCGCGGTAGCGGCGGCGGTTGACAATGAGATGAAGCGCGTGTGCAAGCACTATGCCAAAGGCGCATTGGATGTGGTGTTGCAACCAAGCAACCAATTTTTCAGCCCATACAACCGCTATCGGTTGCCGTTGTCTCTATAACTAAATCCCCGCCCACGCGACGGGGATTTCGCTTGCTTATTTGACAAAATCGGCTATAAATTATATTATTTAAGTAGTCGAGTCGCACTTCGTGACTCACCGATGCCCTGAAGGAGGGTGGTACATATGGTAGAAATACTAGACCCAGTTAATCGCTCCGCTGCGGCACAAGAGGTGCGAGTGCGATTACTGCAAACTTACGGCGAAAAGCATAACGACCGTTATGTGGCTTGCGCGTATCGAACATTTGAGGGTGACCATGAGGTCAAAATGGCTTGCGTGTACGACAGATGTGACGTTGATACCGTCACTCAGGTGCGCGATGATGCCAATTTGACCCCCAGCTACGAGATGGCACCATTTTATAGCCTTGTGCTAGATAGTGATGTTGATAACGTAGTTGAAGTGCGTCGCGCCATTTTTCGCGCATTAGATAAGGAACGCCCCGGTTGGGATAAACAACAGTGGCGCCCATCTAGCGCAGCTAAGAATGGTTACGTTACTACCCGCAACATTAAAATTGCTGATTACCTTAACAACAACAATTGCCATTCGGTTTTTGGTAGCGCTCCAATGCTACAAGTGTTGTGCGGTTACGGCGATTGGCATTCGATGTTCAATATGGTGGATGAGCCATCATTTGTACCGGCGGCCGACGTCCAATCTATGGCGGAATACCTCAATGGACGTTACAATGACGCGTCGGAAGGCCACTACCGCATTGCGGCATTTTATGGCCACGCGAAGTTGAACGAGGTTGACCATATTCTGCTCATGCTGTTTGACCGCTGCAATACCGACTTGATGTCGCGTGTAGTCTCAGATGAGCGCGTTCGTTACTACATTGGTTCCGCTTGGCGCACTTGGTTGCCGGTTGACGCTTCAGCGTTGGCTATTCATAAAGCCATGCTGAAAGGTGCGGCAAAGTTGACTGGCGGCAAAGCCAAAGGTGTGGATATTCTGCCGAATTCAGATTCGCAGGAACTTTACAGCTTTAGCCATTGCCGATTACTAGTTAGTTAATTTCTACTAAAGAGCCCCCGTTTGGGGCTCTTTTTTTGACAGCTTGTATTGGTTATTGTATGATTGTGGCAACCGAGCTACATTCCGGTAGTTCGTGAGACCGAAAGGTGGTTCTTTAAAATGCCAATTGAGATAGTAGAGTTGGCGCCGCCGTTTAACCTCGACCCTGGTGAAGATTTAAAGCAGTTGCTAGAGCAAGGCTTGACGGCGCCGGTCCGTGAATCGCGGAACCGTTATGAGGTTTGGAACTTGCACATGATGGGTGAATCTGGCCATGAGATAAATGTGGTACACATTTACGACCGGTTGCGTTTGTCTAACGTCCATACGATATATGATGAGGCTGGCAACCGAATTGGCCACGAGATGATGCCAATTGGCAGCATCCCGCTTGATACGTGCCGCGAGGGTTGCACACCAGTGCTAAATGCGGTGAATAGTTACCTTGATAACGCTAACCGCCACTGGCGCAGCCGACAGGACATGGCGACATTTCGGCGCGATGCATATTGCAATATCCTCACTGCTGATTGCTATGCCCCGGATACGACGCTGGTAATTGACCCGTTGGCTTGGGAGGCGCAGCAAACGCCGGTGGCGATTGAGTGGGCGGGTAGCCAAGATTCGCCGCATCAAGCAAAGCGGTTTAAGGCGATGCATCAAGCGGTGCGTCAGATATACAATGATAGTGGTGATTATGCCCGATTTGTAGTTTTTTACGGGCCAACGCAAGGCGCGAATCAGCTAGTATATCTGTTCGACCGGCAAAACATCGACCATATTTACTGCTGCACGCCGCAGAATCAGCAAGGCAAAAAGCGCTACTTCGCCCTGCCCGTCCGGCATGTGCGCACTGAGCGTACTGCTCCGGCGGAAATTGAGGCGCTGGTACGTAGTTCGCTGCTTCGGCGGTATCGTCAGAGCCTGTCGTTGACTGAAGTTAGTGCTAATTTTGACCCGTTGCGGGCGGAAATTCAGTTGATACCAGCCACCGGCACAAAGCATGTCATGTTTGGCTGTGGTACGGTGCGATTGAACTTGCCCGAGTTGTAGCTGTTGCGCTATCATGCTCTCTAACCTACCTCTGTGCGCAGAGCCTCCCCTTTCGCGGAGGCTCTTTTATTTAAGCATAAACCTTATTGACAATAAGCATAAAAAGTTGTATAATCAAAGCAGAATTGCAAAAGTAATT
>CAMXXV010000007.1 GCA_947253285.1 uncultured Candidatus Saccharibacteria bacterium
TTGTGGATAACGAACGCGACGCAGTGGCGCGTAAATTAAGGCGAGAGTATCGCGTTAATAGCGATGACGATTATGATAACCGGTTTGTTGTGCTAAATACTTGCAATAAACCCACACATTTTCCGGGTATGGCTGACTACTATAGCCCCACTGGTATTAGCAATATTATGCCTATAGAGGATGTATATGGGCATGATGTGTGTATTGACGATACGATGACGTTATTTGATCGCCAAAACGTTGATAAGGTGTTTAAGATGGTGACTAGCCAGCGTGGTTCTGACGGCAGAGTACGAGAGGTAGTGCAGTACTGCATGGAGCCGGTTTTATGTGCTAGTTGTGCAGACCATGATAATTACCATGGTTGGCTGGTATTTGAGTATCTTAAGCAATCTAAATGTGATGACGAAAAGCTTGATCAGATAGCTAAGTATCAAAGTCGCATTCAAGGCAACTATGGCTTACCTGACGTGCTTTATCCAAGAGAAACTATGATGTCCTGGATACATCTTGACATTTAAAATTAGCCATCCCCTCCTAGATTATCTAGGAGGGGAATTTTTGTTAGCACCACTGCAATGCGTTTGTCTTACTTGCGGCCCTTCTTGCGGTTCTGGCGTTCTTGCTTTTTCTTCTTCTGAGCCACGCGGCGGGCACGGTTCTTGGCCTGGTCGTCTTGCGGCTTCACCTTAAAGTCGTCGCTGTCGATTCGTTCGGTTGGCTCGGCGGCTTCGTTGACGCCCCGCTCAACGGCACTTTCGGCGGCCTTGGTGAGGTCACTGTCATAGGTATCGTCGGTAACTTGGTCGGCGTTGACGTCGTTGCGGTGGAGGTTAAAGACTACCGAAAGGACTTCAACCTGCAAGTTGTGCTGCAAAGACTCGAATAGCTTTTGGCTCTCCATGCGGTATTCCACGAGTGGGTCGCGCTGACCGACACTGCGCCAGTGAATGCCTTCGCGGAGGTGCTGCATGTTCTCGAGGTGCTGCATCCAGAGGACATCGAGTACCTGCATGTAGACTTCGCGCTCGGCGCCGCGGAGTAGCTCAGCACCCAACTCGTCTTCCTTTACATCGTAAAGAGCAAGGATAGCCTTGCGAGCGGCGGTAAGGCGCTTCTTGTCGTTCTTGATGGCGGCAATGGCCTTGGCTTGGTCGAGGTCAAGTGGGAAAACGTCGGTGAACTTTTCGGCGATTTCGTCAACGTGCTTCTTGCTGTAGCGCTTTAAGAGGTCGGTGACGAAGGCGTCGGCGAGGCGAAGAATCTCTGGCGAGATATCGTCACCCTTTAAAATCTTGCGACGAATGCCGTAGACTACCTTGCGGTGGCGGTTGATAACGTTATCGTACTGCACCACGTTCTTGCGGGTGTCAAAGCTAAAGCCTTCCACGCGCTTTTGTGCGGCCTCCAAAATCTTGGTGAGGGCGCGGTTCTTTAGTGGCACATCATCTGGGAAGCCCATGCGCTCCATGGTGGAAGCGATGCGCTCGCCTTGGTAAATGCGCATTAGGTCGTCTTGAGTAGACACACAGAAGTAAGTGTCGCCTGGGTCGCCCTGACGGCCACAACGACCGCGGAGCTGGTTGTCGATACGACGTGACTCGTGACGCTCGGAACCAATCACCACGAGACCGCCCTTATCAGCCACGCCTTCGCCGAGCATGATATCGGTACCACGGCCGGCAATGTTGGTGGCGAGGGTGATAGCACCCGGCTGACCGGCGCGGGCCACAATCTCGGCTTCGCGCTCGTTGTTCTTTGCGTTCAGCGTTTCATGCTTGAGCCCTGCCTTGTCTAGAGCGGCGCTAATTAGCTCGTTCTTGGCAATTGAAGCGGAACCAATCAGCACTGGTCGCCCTTGCTTGTGGTAGTTAGCCACCATCTTGACGATGTAGTTAATCTTGGCGCGCTCTGACTTGAAAATCATGTCTTGGTGGTCTTGGCGCTGTGGGACACGGTTGGTTGGAATCTGAATGACATCGAGGCCATAAATCTGCTGGAACTCCTCAGCCTCAGTAAATGCCGTACCGGTCATGCCGGAAAGCTTGTCGTAAAGGCGGAAGTAGTTCTGGAACGAAATGGTGGCGAGCGTCTGGGACTCCTGACGCACGGTGACGTGCTCCTTAGCCTCAATTGCCTGGTGGAGACCTTCGCTATAACGGCGGCCTTTCATCAAGCGACCGGTGAATTCATCCACGATGATGACTTCGCCATCAGAGGTTACTACGTAATCCTTGTCGCGCTTAAAGAGGGCGCGCGCCTTGAGGGCCTGGTCAAGGTGGTAAACGCTGCGGATGTGCTCTGGCGAGAAGAGATTCTTCAGGCCGAGGAGTTTCTCGACTTTTTCAACACCTTGGTCGGTTAAAGCGACTGAACGACGCTTCTCATCAACCTCATAATCGCCATCTGGCTCTTCGTCGTCATCTGGGTCAATTGGCTTGCCGGTGAATGGGTTCATCAGGCCATGCTTGGTAATCACCTTGCTTGGTGGGGTGAGCTGGTCAACGATGGCGGCAAACTTGATATAGAGGTCAGGATTATCGGCGGCTGGCGCGGAAATAATCAGCGGTGTGCGCGCTTCGTCAATCAAAATGGAGTCGACCTCATCAACGATGGCGAAGTTTAGTTCGCGCTGGCGTAACAGGCTTGGCTCGCTCACCATGTTGTCGCGCAAGTAGTCGAAGCCGAATTCGTTGTTGGTGCCGTAGGTAATGTCGGCAGCATAGGCTTCCTTGCGTGAACACGGCTTGAGGTGCGACATACGCTTGTCGTAGTGGTCGGTGTTTTCGTACTCAGGGTCGTAAATAAAGCTCTGCTCGTTAATAATCACACCGGTACTGAGGCCAAGCGCGTGGTAGAGCTTGCCCATCCAGCCGCCGTGGAGCTGGGCGAGGTAGTCGTTGACGGTCACCATGTGAACGCCGCGGCCAGTTAAGGCGTTGAGGTAAATTGGCGCGGTTGCGACCAAGGTCTTACCTTCACCGGTGCGCATCTCGGCAATATTGCCCTCATGGAGGACAATTCCACCCATGAGCTGCACGTCGTACTGACGCTGGCCGAGAACGCGGGTCGACATCTCGCGAACAAGCGCGAAGGCGTCAGGCAGGATTTCGTTTAGGGCATCCTTGCGGCGTAGGCTAGCGCGGCGCGCGCGAATGGCATCGATGGCGTTGAAGTCGTCGATGGTAGCGGTACCGACTTTAGCGTAGCGCTCACGGTCGGCTTCACTGAGCTTGTTGACCAGCTTGCGCTCGGCGGCGTCGGCCGCGAGGACATCGCTCGACTTTTTCGTCGTCTTGGTTGCCTTGGTTGTGGTCAAGGCGTGTTTGCGCTGAATTTCTTCTAGGCGCTGGCGCAAAATAGCCGTTTGTTTGGCTAGTTCCGCGTCAGTCATATTGGCATACTTATCGCTTAAAGCATTGATTTCGTCAACTCGTTTGCGTAGGCGCTTCACAATCTTCTTTTGTGGGTCGCCGAACACCTTTCCGAGGACTTTGTCTTTGGTTGGCATTAATTATTTCTCCCTCACTTATGTGATACAGCTTTAATTATAGCACAACCACCCCTGCTTGACTAGAGTATTAGCTTTTGCGTAATACGCGTGATTGTGTTATAATATGAGCATTGTGCCACAATGGCGCATGTACATTACGCAATGGAGGTTAAAAAATGGCTAAGGTTCTGAATCGATTTTTTGAGCGGTGGCGCGGGTCTACACTTGCCTGCCGGCTGTATTTTTTGTTCGGTTTGCTCATTAGCAAAATTGCTATGACAATGTTAGTCTGTGCGGCATTGCGACTGAGGTCGCTGAGCGGAGACGTTGCTTGGAGTAACTTTTTTGGCATCGCTATAGTGCTAACACTGCTTGGCTTTTATGGCTCGTTTTACGTCATGTGGCGGCCATCAAAGCATGGTATGCTCGCTGAGGCGGCGCCATTTAAGATTGCTTGCAATCGTTACGTGATGGTAGTGGCAGCAATTGTTGCCCTGATGTGCTTGAGCTCACTGTTATCAGTGTCGCCAAGTAATTTGGAGGCCGTGCGTGGCTGCTCGGTGACTTCTAGCGTTGCTTTGGCAATCTTTGACATAACTGTTTTTAACCTAATAACTTGGGCGTAAGCCCAAATGGCTTGAGTCGTGCCTTAACGACTCTTTTTTAGTAGCAAGTTTAGTAACAAAAAAGCCCCTCCGCGGAGGGGCTTTAGTTTAGCTTGATTTAGCTTAGCGGCGGCGCAGTGAGCGCTTGATGAAGGCCATAATGCCACCGGTGCGGACGCCATCGTTACGACGCTCGGTCTTGTAGCGGCGAATTTGGCCGCGGAGCTTCTGCTCGATGATGTCGATTGCAGCAAGGGCGTTTGGCGCGGTCTCGCTTGCCGACAGGGTTTTGTCTGGCAAAGTGAGCGCTACGTCACACTGATACTTGTTGTCGTTCTTCTGGTTAATCAAGGTCACTTTAGCGGCAGCGAAGGCTGATTCGCGCCCGTGACGTGGGATGTAATCAATCAACTTGGCGCACTTCTTGTGGATATAGTCGCGCTCGCGGCTGGTCAAATCGTAGTTAGTGCCCGAAATCTCAATATTTAGCTGTTTGTCGCTCATAGCGTTCCTCCTTAAGGTTATATTACTATTATAGCACACTAGCCATAAATACTATAGCTCGCTGCGGCCGCCAAGGTATGGGCGGAGTGGCTCTGGCACTACGAGTTTGCCGCCATCTTGGGCGTAGTTCTCGAGGACAGCCACCATGGTGCGCGCCATGCTGATGGCGGTGCCGTTGAGGGTGTGCAAACTCTCAATGGTGCCGTCTTTGCGGCGGACGCGGGTCATGACAGTGTTGGCTTGGAAGTCGGTACAGTTGCTGCAGCTGGTGAGCTCGCGGTAAGTCTGGTCGTATGGGCTCCAGTATTCAATGTCGTACTTCTTGGCAGCTGGGGCGCCGAGGTCACCCGCGGCGATGTTGATGACACGGTATGGGATGCCGAGTTCCTGCCAGATTTCCTCTTCGATGCCGCGAATTTTCTCGTGAATCTCTTTGCTCTGCTCTGGTAGACAAAAGGCGTACATTTCTAGCTTGTTAAACTGATGGACGCGGAACAGGCCGCGCGTGTGCTTGCCGGCGGCGCCTGCTTCCTTGCGGTAGCATGGTGAGTAGCCTGCGTAGAACATCGGTAAGTCCTTCTCGTCGATAATTTCATCCATGTGGTAACCGGTGATGGACATCTCAGCAGTGGCGATGAGGCCAAGGTCTTCGTGCTCAATAAAGTACTCGTCGCTCTGGTCGCTGGTGCGTGGCGTGAAGCCGGTGCCGGCGAAGACGCGGCCGTTGACCATGTGTGGCACGGTCATAAAGGTGAAGCCGTGTTCAAGCACCTTTTTGATGCCGAATTGTAGCAGCGCGTTCTCAAGGAGTGCGAGCTCGTTCTTGAGGTAATAGAACTTAGTGCCGGCAACCTTGGCGCCGCGGTCAAAGTCAACCCAACCGCGCGCGACTGCGTAATCGAGGTGGTCCACGCCGTGGGTCTTTTTGTCGCCCCAGTACTTGACGGGCACGCTGTCTTCTTCGCCGCCCATCGGGACGTCGTCAAAGATGACGTTTGGCACTTGGTTGATGAGGTCGGTTAGCTCGGTGGAGATGTCCTTGAGGTCGGACTCTTCCTTGGCGAGGTCGGTCTTGAGCTGCTTGCCCTCTGCCACTAGTTCTGGGTCTGGCTTGCCACCCTTACCCTTCATCTCGGCCGCAAGTTGGTTGCGCTTAGAGCGCATTTGGTCAATTTTCTGGCCAAGGTTGCGCTTGGCCTCATCTAACTCGAGGAGACGCTTGAGGTTGATTTTATACCCCTTCGCATCGGCCGACTTCTGGACAAGTTCGGCATTGTTGCGAATAAATTTAATGTCTAACATACCTTAATTTTACCACAATTTGAGTGGCTTGCGGGCGATGAACTTAATGTCGCTAAGTTCGGTGTGCTCGGTATCCGGATTAAATTGCTGTAGCGGCGGGAGCGTTGACAATATTTTGCTTATGAACTATATATGGGATTAGATATGGAAGTAAATAAAATGACATATAACCAGTATCTCAATTTGATGTTTAGTCTGGAATGCCTGTACGACCACCATCCGGAGTTCTTTAAGGAGTTGCCGGCTGACGAGCAGGCTGCGCTGAGCAAGATGTTCTTGTACGACTATGACGACTACCACGATGACGATAGCGACTACCCCGCCTCAGTTGCTGACTATTACCGTGACACGATTGAACCCGACCACGCGTTAGTCGACAAAGCTTTTCAGGCGCTAGAGAATCTCTATTCGCATAATGGCTTTGGCCACTTTGATATCAGCAGAGTGTCCGACAAGCGCTAACTCGCAATCATCAGTGCCCGTAGCTTCGGCTCGGGCACTTTTTATGTTTTTAGGTGGCGATTTGTGTGGTGGCTGGTAGCCGTGGGCTAGCGGTCGGCGGGCTGGGACTGCAGCTGGCGTGCTACGTAGTCGACAATGTAGCGTGCGCCCTGCTCGATTTGCGTAAAGGCGACATCGAAGTCGCTTGGCACGCCATACCAGGGGTCGAAAATGTCTAGCTTGTTCAGCTTGCCGCCCGCCTTTTTAACTAGTTTGCGGTCGAAGCTGCGATAGAGGTGAATTTTGCTGTACTCCGTGGCGGGTAGTAAGGCCTTGAGCTGTTGCACCTGGTGGTAAGTCATGGGCAGAATGAGGCTAGCTTGGCTGCTTTCGGCCGGCGTGATTTGGTGGGCGCAATGTGGCGCGAGTGCATAGCCGTGCGCTTTGAGGCGTGCCGCCGAGCGTGGGTCAATGCCGCTACCCTGCTCTTCGTCTGAGACACCACTAGAGACGGCGACGGCTTGGCGGTCAAGGCCGCGGCGCTTCAGCTCGGCATTTAAGATGATTTCGCCCATCGGCGAGCGGCAAATATTACCCGTGCAAACGACATTTATTACATATTTGCGCGGGGCGCCAGTAAATTCTCCTCCTGCGTTCATAATTCTATTTTACTCCTCTTTCAGGTTTTTGAGTGGACTACGGCGAACACTAAGAATGGTTGGGATAATAGCAGCTAGCAAGCTAGCGCCAAGGACAATACCGGCTAGATAACCAACCGTTAGTTTGTCAAAGTGAATGAGGCTGACGCTAGCTGGCGCACTGCTTAGCCCAAACATGTATGTCAGCCATTGAGCAAGCTTGGCGCTATAAGTACTATCAGCATAGTAAGCTAACGCATAGCCAACTCCACCTGCCACCAAAATGATGAGAATGGCAACTAGCAACACATAAACAACAGTAATGAGTGCAATATCAATCCGCTTGAATCCAATGGCGCGGAAGACCGCCACCTCATGACGGCTGTCTGCCACGGAGCGGCCGATGAGGATGTAAAGAATGATGGCGGCAAGAATTACCACGGCGATAATGAGGTAGATGATGGCACGGTTAGTGTACTCAGTTAGCTGATGGATTGGCTGGGCGTTGCTAAATTCGAACGCGCCGGCAAACTTCCTACCCTCAGGTAAGCACTGACCGGGCTTCTGTTCACAGACGTAATGGTGAATGAAACGTTGCGCATCACGGGCGTTATTAAACTCAATGTAATGCGACCGTTGCTTGAGGTAGCCAAGTGATAGTGTGAGCTCACTTGGGTGCAGCAAGCCAAGCAGCTCTTGCTGCTGAGTGGCGGGCATCTTGCTAAACAGGTTTTGTGCTACCGACCAGTGCATGTTGAACGGCTGCAACGCATCGTGGAACAGGCTGGCGAAGTCGGACGACTTGTGCTGTGCTTGGTCTGGTCGGGTGCTTGTTGTGCTTGATGGTACTAGCCCGACTACGCGGTAAGTTAGTAACTTTGATACTGGTTCACTGCTGTCGGCCAACTTGGCGAACTGTTCCCTTTTGGCGTCCAGCGCCTTCTCGGTTTTGGTGCGCTTGTCGTTAGTGATGGTAACGTTATTGCAGCCAGTTTGGTCAAGTTGGTAGCGGAATTTTGGCTTTTCGCCGCGCGCAATTGCTGTTTGTTGCTCCTGGTACTTCATTACCTGCTTGACGGCGGCGCGGTTACGATAGCAGGTTTGGTAAGTGAAACCGTTAATTTTGGCTTTCAGGTCATTTACACGTGCGTCTTGCGCTTCAATGCTGGCGTTATTTGGTAAAAATGGCAATTTTAATAGTCGCGTGGCGTCGTCATATGATACTACCACTGGTATCTCGCCGCTGTCGGGACGCCAATTGCCTTGGTTTGAAAAGATAAATTGCTGATTAATCTCGCCCGGCGAGAAAATAAAGGTGTTGGTGTAGATGGCAATCTGTTTAGCGTCTTGCTGACTGACGGGCTTGCCGCCAACCGAAACGATGGTATTACTCGCGCCTGATTCAATGTTGCGCTGCTCGGCTGTGAAAGTTTTGGCGTCGATATGTAAGCCCTGTAACAATTTGGCTGGTGTGGCATCGTCAATATCTGGCTGGCTGTAGTGGCGCAAGAGGACTTGGCGAGCAATGCCAGTCTGGTCTAGGGGTGGCAATTTGAGCTTTCGCATTGTACCAATGGTCATAACGGGGCTGGAATCAATAGACTTGTTGTACGGCAGCCCGAGCTTTTTTGCGAGCGCGGCGCGCTTAGCGGTATAATCGTTGAATAATTGCGTAGCTTCCTCGGCTAGCTTTGGGTCATGTAGTGGCAATCCTAATGGTCGGTCCAGCCCTAAAATGTGTCGGCCGGCAATGCTATGTTTGGAAAATTGGCTGATACCGTCAAATAAACCCTGCGAGGTGCTGATGGCGGCGGCAACAACGCCAAACATGCCACCGATTAAAAGGACGGTAATAGTGGTGTGTAGCCAGTGCGCCCGCAGGCGGACGGTGGCAAGGCGGATGCTGCTAGCTAGACTAATCATGGAGCACTCCATCGCGCAAGGTTAAAGTGCGGTCGGCTTGAGAAGCGATGCCGTCGTCGTGAGTGATGATGACCACAGTCGCGCCCGTTTTGTCGCGGATTGACTTTAAGAGAGCGATGACCGATTGGCTGTTGGCGGAGTCAAGGTTGCCGGTTGGCTCGTCGGCTAGAATTACGCGCGGTTCGTTCATGAGGGCGCGCGCGATGGCGGCGCGTTGAATCTGCCCGCCGGAGAGTTCGCGTGGCTTGTGCTTGAGATATTCGCCGAGCCCCATTTCGTTTGCCAGTTCTTTAGCGCGCCTAGCTGCTACCGACCAATGTGTGCGACGTGGCGCGGCGGCAAGGGCAATGTTTTGCCAGAGGTTAAGGAATGGCTGCAAGTAGAATGATTGGAAGACAAAGCCAAGCGTGCGGTTGCGGAAGTTGGATAGCTTGCGGTCGGAAAGCTTGGCAATCTTGAGCCCGTCAACGATGACTTCACCGGTGGTTGGCCGGTCGAGTCCGCCGATGATGTGCAGCAGTGTACTTTTACCGCTGCCGCTGGCGCCAGTGATGGCCACTACTTCCCCACGGTTGATGGTTAACGAGATATTTTTTAGCACGGGCAAAGTTTGCTTGCCCACGCGGTAGGTTTTGCTAACATACTTGAGCTGGATGGCGGGCGTGTCGTTCATGCTTATATTGTATAACAACGCGCAAAAAAACAATAGCGCTTTAATGTAGACAGAGGTAGGCGCACCAAGCGGCTAGCGTTAGGCCATCGGTGATTTCGCCTTGGCGGATTAGGTCGGTGAGAGACGATTGGCTGAGCCAAATGAGGTTGGTTAGTTCCCAATCTGTGGCTTGGCGCGGGCTATGGTTGGCGGCGGTGGCGTTGACTTCAGTAATGGCGATAGGGTCGCAAAGCACTCCAGTGTCAGAGTAGCAGCTTTGTAAAACAGTGACGTCACTTGGTGCTACCATGAGTCCGGTCTCTTCGCGTAGTTCACGTTGTGCTGTGCCGACGGGGTCTTCGTCGCGTAAGCCCATGCCACGTGGGAATTCCCAGTGCCATTGGCTAGTGGTGGCACGCCAGTGTTTAGCTAGGAGAAATTGGCGGCCGGTGGCGGTTTGGCGGTATGTTATGCAAACAGCCCCCGCTTGCCCGTGGCCAGTTTTGACCATGTGAAGTAACAGCGGTGCTGCATTTGGTTGGTCGCGCACGGTGGCGGCTTGGCGGTAGACAGTAAAGTTGACTCCACCAGCGGGCTCTTTGTATGCGACCTCAGGGGTGCCAATCAGTTGCAGTGGCGGTGGCGCGGTGGCGCGGTTGAAATTATCGAGTTGGTAATTCATGTTTATTTAATGATTATGTTTTATTATAGCATGTCGTCGAACTACAGTAAAAGAAAACCCCCACGCTGAGTGGGGGTTGGACTATTCGTCTAGTAGTTCTTGTTCACGGCTGTAACGCCATTCGGCATTGTCGAGTTTTTGGATTGCATTATAGAGGCACAGTCCGATGCAAATAATGCCGATAAAGGTGACGCAGAGCACGAGCAAAGCGACAAACTCGTAGATGACGTTACCGAATATACGGTAATGGATTGCCAGTGTCAGTCCAGCGCAAATGCAAGTGGCGAATAACCAGAAGACAGACCATGCGACGTAGTGCCGAATAGTGCGCTTCCAACGCGCAATGATTCGTGGCAAGTCGGGAGCTTCGGGTTCGGATTCGGGCGTTGGTTTTGGTGCTGGCTCTCGTACTGGTTTAGGCGTTGACGATGTCAGTCGAATTGGTTGGGCGGTCGCGCCATTGGCGCTGGGCCGGTTGTACCTGCCATGCTTAGCCCGCATTGGGGTGTAGCTTGGCGGTAGTTGGTCGATTGATGCCATGGATTCAACCTTTCATAGGAGCTTCACAATTTTTGTGACTGCAACATATTGTACGCTGATTGATGGGTGATGTCAAGGGCTGTACGCGGCTTACGTGACGACAATAACAGAGGTGAAGAGCTGCTCTGCCCCGTTACCGTGTCTATTGTTGCAGTGTAGCAGGCTTTTTGTGCGGGCGGCGGCGGTGACGCTTGGGCTTAGCCTCGGCGGCTTCGGGTACCGTCGGCTGAATTGGTGCGGCAGCCGGTGTGTCTGGCTGGTCGGCTGGCGCTGCGGCTTCGCTACTTGGTGCGGTGTGGCTGAGGGTGAGTGTGCCGGTTGGCTGAGCCGGTTGCTTGGCTGGTGGCTGAACTGGTTTAACTGGCTGAGCTGGTTGGATTGGCACAGCTGGTTTGGCTGGTTGCGCGACAGGCGCCAAGCTGGCGGTGACTTGGTCGGGCGCCGCGGCGGCTTGCTTGACGGCGGCAAAGAGGTCCTTTAGATTCTGTGAACCGCTGGTTCCGTTTGGTGAAATCTTCTTGGCGCGCTTTAGTTCCTTCTCCTCTTCGGTTGGCTTGCGGTAGCGTGGCGCGTCGGTGGCTGGACGCGATGGCGCGACGGGCATGGCGGCGGCGCTAGATTTGATAAGCTTTTCAATTTGAGCGGACACCTCAGCTACTGGGTGGCCGTACTGGGCGCGACTGTTGGCAATGATGGCGTCTAGATGGTCGGTCGGCGCAGTTGGGAGCTTCAGAGTGGTGCCACTGAACGACTGGGTCTTTTCACCGTTTATCATCATGCAGCTAATGAAGCAGCGGTTGCCCATTTGCATGATGTCGGAGGCGGAGAAATTCGGCGCGAATTGCTGGGCGAGGACGGGTGCGTCTTCGTTACTGACACGCATTGAAATCATGGTGCCGACGTTGCCAAATACGGCGTCGCGCACGGTGTCGCTCATCTGGGAAATGTACTGGTTAGCTACGGTTAAGTTGAGGCCATACTTGCGCGCCTCAGATAGAATGACGGCGAATGAGTCGGTGGCAAAGTTCTGAAACTCGTCAACATAGAGGTAGAACGGCCGGCGGTCGGCGACATTTGGGATGTCGGAGCGGCTCATGGCGGCGAGCTGAATCTTGGTGACGAGGAACGAGCCCAGGATGGAGGCGTTGTCTTCGCCAATCAAGCCCTTTGAGAGGTTGACAATCAAAATCTTGCCCTCATCCATAATCTGGCGGATGTTGAAGCTGGACTTTGGCTGGCCGATGATGTTGCGGATGGTCGGGTTGGCGACGAAGGCGCCCACCTTGTTGAGAATCGGCGCGACGGCCTCAGTCATGTACTTTTCGCTCCAGCTGGCGAATTCAACGCGCCAGAACTGCAGCACCACAGTGTCGGTCACGCGGTCAACTACCTGCTTGCGGAAGGTTTTGTCGGTCAGCATGCGCGTGATATCGAGCATGGTGGAATCTGGGTATTCCAGCAGTGCCAAAATGGTGTAGCGCAGAATATACTCGAGGCGCGGGCCCCACGACTCGCCGAACATGCGCTTTAACACGCCAATAATTTCTGAACTAATATTGCTGCGGAGCGCTGGGTTGCTGATTTCCATCGGGTTGAACGCCATTGGATAAGCGGTGTCGGCTGGATTAAAGTAAATCACGTCCTTGAGGCGGTTCTCGGGGATAAAGCGCAAGTTGTCGATGGCAAAGTCGCCATGTGGGTCGATGATGGCATAGCCTTGGTTCTGGTAGATGTCGGAGAGTGTCAAAAGTTCAAGTAAGCCCGACTTGCCGGTACCCGTCTGCCCGATAATATAAACGTGACGGCCACGGTCGCGCCGGTAAATACCGAACTGCTGTTGCATGCCGCGGAAGTTGGTAATGCCGAAGGCGCTGATGCCACGGTCGTGTTCGCGGTCACCATTTAACACTGGTAGGTCGGTTGGTGGCTCGGCGGTCTTGGAATTCGCCCAAACCACGTTCGGTGTCTCAACATTCATGTGTGGCAAGTGGAAGACCGAGGCGAGCTCCTCGGTGTTAAGGATGAAGCCGTCGCCTTGCGGGAACTCGCGCTTGACGTAGGCGGCGAGGTCGCTGCGCTCAAAGCTCGGCCGCGCGGCGAGCTTAAAGCCGTTGAGGCTGGTCGAATTAAACTGCTTGAAGGCACTCGCTACGGCGTTGAGTTGGATGCGGGCGGCCTCTTGGTCGTCGCCGAGGTAGGCGATGCGGATTTTAACCTTGTAGCCCAGCTTTTGTGATGCCTTTTCTTCGGCCTTTTGCACGCGCAACTTGTCGCGGTCGCTGAGTTCAGCGGTATTGCCAGCGGCTGACGCCTCTGGTGGTCGCCATAGGGCCTCAACTAATTGTGCTGCCCAACTAAAGTTATCAAACTTGCCACCGCCAAAGCCCGATTTGCACCGCGCTACAAACCGCGCACTGCTACTCTGCCAGTCGTCGGCGATTGGGCGCGCCAAAATCTGAATCCAAATCTCTTCATCACTCTTATTGAGTTTAGAAATAGCGGCGGTGATACCCGCCAGCGGGTCGACTTCGAAGTTTTGGAAGGTCTTAATCGGTAGAAACTGGTTGTCGGTGAGGACGAGCTCGTCGATGGCCGTGACGGCGTGGGCGCTTGCTGTGCGGGCGTAGTCTTGTGGCGCCTCGTGAATCTGCACCGCTGGATACTGGGCGTAAATCTGCCCTTCCACAAAGCTCTGCAGGTGCTTTGGCACGCGCACATAAAAGCGAATCTGGTTGCCGACTGAAGCGACCTCAAATGAAAAGTGCTCTTGTAGCCCGCCTGACATCTTGAGCTCCTGCTTGTTGCGTAGCACGCCGTGGAGTGAAGAAAAGAGCTGCTCGGCGGAGAGCTCCTTTTTGTCGTTGTCGCGTGGCACTTCAAGGCTGAGCAAAACATAGTCGTAGTTGTCAATAATCGGCTTGGTTTGGTAATTGCGCCACGTGAGATATGCCAAAATTAAGATGAGCGGTAGCCAAATCCACCACTGTAAGAAGAATGCAATTAGCATTTCAATCATCGCTATTATAGTAGCACAAAACGCTAGTGTAAGCAAGCGCTACCGGCTTACAAGAGCGCCACCGCCCTGCCGCGTCGCCTCTGTTGTGTGGCAAGTTCCTTTACATGGGTGTTACTTCAGTGCGGCGTCTAGCGTAGCAGCAGCCGCTGCAGCGTCAGCCTCGGTGATGTCGCCAAATAGCCCCACCATGCGCAGCGGGCTAGACGTTAGCTCGCGCGCTAGTTGCTGGATGTCGCCCAGCGTGATGCTCTTTATTATCTCTGGCGCGGCGTTCAAGTCGACCACTTCGCCCGTCGCGAAGTAGCGAATATATAGCGCATTTGCTATATCTCTTGGCGTTTCATAGGCCATCAATTTTTTCCCAACCAGCTTGCATTTGATGCGTTCCAGTTCCGTCTCTACCTCTGGCAGCTCGCCTCGCCCCAGCTCGTTAAGTGCTTGGCTAATTAGTTGTATCATGTTAGTGAGATTGCCGGCGCTACTCTTAAATATGACGCCAAGCGGCAGAGTGATATTGCTGTAGTGGTCAAGTCTGATGGCGGTAACATAGCTCGACCATCCCCTGTTGTGCGCTATGTTAAATACGTGCGAACTACGGCTCACGAAGAGCAAATAGCGTATGATATCACAGATTAGCGCGTCGCGTATAGTTAGTGGGCGACGCAAGGCAAGGCCTAGCCCAGCGTTGATAGTTTTAACATGTGGTCGGTTATCAAAGTAGTACTTGGTGCTATTTTCGACTGTTGGTAAATTATACTGGAACCGCTTCCCGCGCGGCAAGTCAAGCTGGCGCAGGCGGTCAACCACGGTTAAATCGCCATTAAAGTCGCCCGCGATGATAAAGCGCAAGTTGTCGGTGGTGAAGTTCTGTGCGCGGTACTTTTGGACATCCGTAAACGTGATGTTGCCTAGTGTAGCAATGGCGTCAGCTGCCTGTAAACTGTGGTGACCAAGGTAGGCCTCGAACGTGTGGTACAGCCAATAGCTACTATCTTCAAAGCGAGCTTTTAGCTCGCTAGTAATGTTTTTCTTTTCGAGTTCTACTAGCTCGGGTGTGGCGGCGGGGCACTCAAATATCTGTGTATTTAAGCTTAACACGCGCGTGAGGTCATAAGTTGGTGTTTGCGCAATGTAAGTGATACTAGTAGCGTCAGTGGAAGCGTTGGTATACGCCCCGCGCCGTTGTAGCTCAGACGTAATGTTTTGCGGGTAGTCTGTGATGTAAAGTGAAACGTGTTCTAAAACATGTGGCGTCTGGTATTTGTGCAGATAATCAGCCACGGCGTCATAGCCGCCCGCAAAGCTCAGCAGGCTGTACACTGAAACGGCGTTGGGGATGTCGACGATTAGCCCTTCCGCGCCGTTATCTAGTTTTAGCTGGTTTACCTGATACTGCATGGCTATTTATCCTCCCCGTTTAAGATAGCGTCTAACTTTGCCGCGGCGGCCGTAGCCACCGATTTAGTGGTGTCGCCAAACATACCCATCATGTGTAGGTGGCTAGCAAGAATTTCATCGGTCAGCTGCTGGATGTCGCTCACCGTGATACTATTTATCAACTCCGGGATGGTGGTCAAATCAATCACTTCACCAGTGTTAAAATAGCGGTCGCTCAGGTTGTTAGCGATTCTACTAGCGGTACTATAACGCATTGACTCGCGCCCTATTGATACTTGCTTGACTATCTCTAGTCGTTTTGTCGTCAACGCGCCTTGACTTAATTTAACTAAAGTATCAGCCAGTAATTGAATCATGTGTGGCACGTTTTCTTCGCTGGCGCGAAATACTGTGATAACTGGCAGGTTGACATTTAGATGGCTAATAATAGGTTCAGCGTCGACGAAGTATGCCCATCCATTTCGTCGGGCCTCGCCGAACACGAGTGAATCAAATCCGCTACAGAGCAGGCTGTTGATTAATCGGGCTATTAGTTCGTCGCGTAATGTTAGCGGCCGCGGTAATGCGAATGCTACTTTAGTCAATATAATTTTGGCGCCGCTGTAGGGTTTAAAATAATATTGTGTGTCGCTTTTGGCTGTTGGCAAGCTGCACTGAAACCGCTTCCCGCGTGGCAAGTCAAGCTGGCGTAGGCGGTCGACTACGGTTAAGTCACCGTTAAAGTCGCCCGCGATGATGAAGTGCAGGTTGTCGGTAGTGAAGCTCTGCGCGCGGTATTCTTGGATATCTTCGGGCGTGATGTCATCTAGCGTGGCGAGCGATTCTCGAGGTGATAACTGTGGGTAGCCGAAGTGAGCCAACGTGTGGCGAATGATTAGTTCGTCGCCGTTCGTGGTGAGTGACTTCAGCTTACCCCTTAAACTCTTCTTTTCGCGGGCGAGATTGCTTGCGTTAATATCTGGTTGCTCGAGTGATTTGGCGATTAGATCAAGCGTGCGCTCGGCGTCAAAGCGTGGGCATTTTACGTAATATTCCACACTCGTATTTCCATCGTATGTGTTAAAAGAGGCACCGTTGCGCATCAAGGCGTTATAAAACTCGTTGTCTTTATAACCCACGACCTCAGTAGCTAATCTAGTCAGCAACTGCGGCACTTGGTCTTTGTGCTTCAAGTCGGCTAACGCTGCGCGGCCGCCCGCAAAGTTCAACATACTGTACACTGAAACAGCGTTGGGAATGTCGACCACTAGCCCCTCCGCCCCGTTGTCCAACTTCAATTGATGTACCTGATACCGCATAGTTCTCCTTACTGCCCCGCGCGAGCTTACTATTACTATGATATCACGTCGCCACTAGGCAGCAAATTACCCCGCAACGTGGCGGGGCTGGGTGCTAATTAATGGGTTTGGACGAGCTGGTATTTGGCGTCGCCAGCGCGCTTAAACTGTGGTTTGCTCTGCAAGTTGAGCAGCACGGTTGCTTCGCGCACCTTGCGCACCTTGAGCACTTGGCGCACGATGTCTTCGCGGTTCATCGGCCCGTTTTGCTTGAGGAGTGCGGTGATGACGTCGGCAATGGAGCCGGCTTGGTAGCCGCGCTCGGCGAGGGCGTAAATGCCGCGGCCAATCAGCACAAAGCGCTTGTCTTTGATGAGTTCGTTGTGGATGGCCTGTTCGCTGATGTTGTTGCGCTTGAAGTTTTGCGCCTTGACGGCCTCGGCGATGTCGCTAAAGTGCAGCGGCGCGTCGTGGTTGCGGAGTACCACATAAATCTTGTCGCGAATGTTGCGCGGGTTGACGATTGGCCAGCTGACTAGCCCCCAGAGGTTGTACAGCGTGGCAATTTTCTTGCTAACGCTGGCAATGGCGACGGCTTCGCTCGGGTGTTCATAACGCCCAGCGGTCTTGTCGAAGAGTTGCTCGGCAGTCAACGGCTCGCCCGCCTGCTTGATGATGGCGACGAGGGCGTCGGCGTCCTTGCGGATGTCCTTTTCGGTCTTGTCGGCGGTCAAGATGACGGCGGCGTAGTAACTGTTGTTCTCGGTCGTGATAATCATCTTGCTGCTGATTTCAGCGAGCAATGAGATGGCCGCCATAGCACTGTGATTGCCTACCATGGTGTGGGAGAGCTTCTCAATGCGTGCACCGCGCCCAAGTTCATGCAACGCCTTGGTGATAGCCATCTCGGCCTCAATAAAGGCGGCATTCTTGCCGTCATCGAGGGATAGGCGGAGGCGAATTAGGGTCGCCTTCTCAATCTGTCGCACGCGTTCGCGAGTGATGCCGAGGCTCTCACCTACCTGCTCAAGCGTCAGCCGCTCGCCGTTCAGCCCAAAACGGCTGGTGATGACGGCGCGCTCGCGCTCAGGGTCGAGTTGACTGATAAGACTAGTAACCGCAGCGTTTAACACCTTAGTATTAGTCTTATCGGCTTCAGCCATCTCACCTGCCTTTCTCGTCACCTTGCGGTTGACATTAATGTAACTTTTAAATCTACTAAAGATTATACATTAAACTAGATTTTTGCGCAAGATTAAGTTGTGACATTTTTAGGATAAGCGGTATTGTGGCATAATATGCTAGGCCTTAGATGTAGGGGTCTTGCGCGTCGTTTTAGCCTTAGCGGTGGTGGTGCGCTTGGTGGTGGTTGCCTTCTTGGCCTTGGTCGTGGTGGTGCGCTTGGTTGCGGTGGCCTTTTTAGCTTTTGCAGCCGGTTTCTTAGCCTTGGCGGCGGTTTTACGCGCCGGCTTTGCGGGAGCTTTGTCAAGCAATTCTTGTGCCTGCTCGGCGGTTAAGGTTTTCGGGTCGACATCCTTTGGCACTTTGGCGTTCTTGGTGCCGTCAGTGACGTATGGCCCGAAGCGGCCATTTAAGACTTCAATGTTGCCAAAGGTGTTAATGTGTCGCGCGGCCTCAGCCTCTTGCTTAGCCTGCCAGAGCTCGCGTGCCTTGGCTTCGTCGATTTCAAACACGCCAAGCGGCTTGATGCTGACGAACTTGCTACCTACCTTAATATAAGGTCCGAAGCGCCCAATGTTGGCGGTGATGGTCTGCCCGTCGGCGGTGGTGCCCACGGTGCGCGGCAGTTCAAACATCTTGAGTGCCTGCTCAAGGGTGACGGTTTCAACCGTCGCGCCTGCCGGCATATTGGCGAAGGTTACGGCGTCCTTGGTGTCGCCGTCGCCACGCAGTAGCATCGGCCCGAAACGCCCAATGCGGGCGTAAATCTCGCGTCCTTGCGGGTCTTTGCCCACGAGGCGCTGCCCTGCCACCTTGGAGCGGTCGATGGTGTCGCTCTGGTTAATCTTGGCGTGGAACGGGTCGTAAAAGTCGCGCAGCATTTGCACCTTGTCGAGCTTGTCCTCAGCAATTTCGTCGAGGTCCTTCTCAACGTGCGCGGTAAAATCGTAGTCCACAATGCTATTAAAGTAGTTGGTTAGGAAGTCTGCCACAACCGTGCCGCTCGGGGTTGGGATGAGCTTGCCCTTGTCGCTGCCCGTCTTCTCGGTTACAGTGCGGCGCGTGACGTGGTCGCCCGCCAAAACATATTCGGTCACCTCGCGCTCCACGCCCTCGCTCTCGCCCTTGACGACATAGCCGCGGGTCTGGATGGTCGAGATGATGGTGGCGTAAGTGGAAGGCCGCCCGATTTCGAGCTCCTCAAGCTTTTTCACCAGCGAACCTTCAGTGTAGCGCGCTGGTGGGCGGCTAAAGGTCTGGTGCGC
Source organism: uncultured Candidatus Saccharibacteria bacterium (assembly GCA_947253285.1). Lineage (GTDB taxonomy): Bacteria > Patescibacteriota > Saccharimonadia > Saccharimonadales > Saccharimonadaceae > Nanoperiomorbus. Next base: position 18,919 of record CAMXXV010000007.1, read on the forward strand.
CACGAGTTCTTGCGCGGCGAGTTGGTCGCCCACGGTGAGGCTCGGCAAGAGTTCATTTTTGCTTGCGCCGTAGACTTTCAAGAACCCAGGGAATGCCACAACTTCACCCTTGGCAGTCAGCTGCTCGCTGTGACCAGAGATATTGATGGTGGCGGTGGTGCGGTCGAGCTTGGCGTCTGCCATTTGGGTGGCGAGGGCGCGGGTGCGAATTAAATTGTACAGCTTATTGGTGCGGGCGTCGCCGTCGACGGTTTCGCGGCGGAAGTCGGTTGGGCGGATGGCTTCGTGTGCCTCTTGTGCGCCCGCGGTCTTGGTCTTAAAGGTGCGCACTTGGTGGTATTCTTCGCCAAAATTAGACTTGATGTATGCGCCGGCACTAGCAATGGCCTGCTGGCTCAAATTGACTGAGTCGGTACGCATGTAGGTAATCAGACCGGCCTGGTAAAGTTGCTGGGCGATGCTCATGGTTGCTTTGGCGCTCATGCCGAGGCGTTGGTTGGCGTCTTGCTGCAAGGTTGAAGTGGTAAACGGCGGCAGTGGCCGGCGAGTACCAGTGGTGCTGGTGACGTCGCCCACGGTGTAGGTGCAGCCTTCGAGGCTCTGCATAAATTTCTCAGCGGTGGCTTCGTCAGGCAAGTCTTGCTGCAGGGCGACTTTGACTTCTTCACTGCCCTTCAGTAATGTGCCGGCGACCTTAAAGGTGGCGGTGGGCTGGAACTTGGCGATTTCGCGCTCCCGCTCCACCACCAGGCGAACCGCTGGCGACTGAACGCGCCCTGCAGACTTACCACCGGGAACTTTCTTCCAAACCACTGGGCTTAGCTCAAATCCCACTAGACGGTCAAGAATCTGCCGCGCCTGCTGGGCGTGTACTAGACTCATGTCAACGGTGCGCGGGCTAGCGATGGCGTGCGTGATAGCGTCTTTGGTAATCTCGTGGAAGACGATGCGGTTGGTCTTGGCTGGGTCGAGCTTCAGCACTTCACAGAGGTGCCAAGCAATAGCCTCCCCCTCGCGGTCTTCATCGGTTGCGAGCCAAACGGTCTTGGCGGCGCGAACGGCCTTACGCAGTTCAGCGACGGTTTTCTTTTTGTCTGGGTCAATTTCATAAATAGCGGCAAAGTCGTGTGCCGTGTCAATCGGTTTCACACCATCTTTGGCACGCTTAGCGATGCTGCGGATGTGCCCCACGCTGGCCATGACGGTGTAATCCTTGCCGAGGTAGCCCTCAATAGTGTGCGCCTTCGCCGGCGACTCCACAATTACAAGATTTTTGATGGTTTTTTCGCTCATTGTTATAAGTGTAGCACGTGCCCCGCAAAATGCCAAAGTGGCGGTTGACACCCCGCCCCACCAGTTGCTATAATTGGCGGAAGCTAATCAAGGTTAGCCCGCTGTGCAAAGGCTGCACAGCCCCAAATAAAGGGGCATAGATATGGTAAAAGAAAATAACGGGCAGGTCATAGCACCGCCTAGTACATTACAATTAGTTAATATTCATGGAGTTACGGCGCACAAACTGTATGTGATACAGAGTGGCGTGCGACGGTGCGACATTAATGGGAAAAAGCTGGAGATAGCCGAACTATTGACGCATGATTTTGCGGGCGATTGGTGGCAGCTGGAGCGACATTTTAGCGAATTGCTAGCGTCGCCGGCGCACATGCCGTTTACCCTACTCGTGCGGCTCAAGCCGGACCGGAATCAAATGATTCTGTTCAAGCCAACGGCTAATTCTCTAGTCAAATATGACCCAAAGTTAGCCATTGTCGGCTTCCAAGGGTTCCATCGTTGTGACGACGAGAATTATAATGTGAATTATAATATCAAACAAGACTATGTGGAGATTGGATAATTCTGAATATTAATTAATTTGGCATTTTGCCAGTTGAGCTCTGCCGGTTGGTAGAGCTCTTTTTTATGTTATAATAGCCCCATTAATGCAGATTGCATTGATGTACATTAAAGGAGTTACGATGACAAAGCATAAGAAGCCAGCTGGGCGCGCCCCAGATACAGCCGAATCTGCCTTGCGTCAGCAAGTGGCCGAGGCCGCTACATTGTCGCACGATGTGTTGTACGATTTTCACGTGGGCGACCGCGTGACCGACCTGCGTTTGGTGCCAATGCGCCACTATACGCGCGGTCTGACGGAAGAGTCTAGTCTGCTGTGGGCGTATTTGATGCAAGATTATGCGGGCGACACTAGTCTGTTCGCACAACGGTTTAACGAAGGTTTGTTTGATGATTGTGTGCTTGCGGGCGAGATTGACGGTTATCGCGCGGCATTTTTGCTGGCGCCAGATTGTGAAGTCTATTCGCGGTACACGCAATATTCATTGATGGTTTACACTTCGCTAATCATTCCAGTGGTGCGCCATGACAATATGGTAATGGATATTGTGTATAGCGCTGATGTGGCGCCGCATTGTGCGGTAGTTGATTTGCATCATGCGAAGCCGGTCTATGACTGTTCTGAACATCACGGTACCGCGTACAGTTAACTCATAACTAACCCCCACCAATTGGTGGGGGTATTTTTGGACCAACGCTGGCGAGCAAACGGCGATTATTCCTTTTTTATTGTTTATATTATGCATCAACTTCTTAGAATATCACCTAAATATCTACCTTCTATTTACGTATGGGCCAATTTTAATGTGTTGCAGGACCCCAGTTATATACATAAGACGCATGGTTTTCTGCAAGTGCTCCAAAACGAATCTATGTTAAAATATAAAGTAATCGCGGCTAATTATTATTTTTACTAGTCGCAGAAGTGGATTGATTTATGAACATACCCAAAATGCCTACCATACAGCAAGAAAAATATTTAGTCGAGAAAATCTTTGAGATTCTTAAAGAATACGGCCATGCTATGTCGCGCGCCGAAATCAAAGAAGCATTGTCTGACCGCGACGATAGTATTGCGGACTTCATGAAATACGAAAGAGTCAGTAAACAAACTCAGAATTCTTATCGGCCATTTGACTTTAAGTTTAATTTTGCTATCAAAAATCTTATTATTGCCAGCCTAGTTGAAAACAACGGTAAAATCACACTCACTGAAAAAGGCATAAATCTAAGTCTCGCAAACTTTGACGTAGAAAAAGACGTGTATGGCGTTAGTGAGAAATACTGGAAGGATAAACATAAAGAGTATCAAGCAGAAAAGAAGCAAGAAGAAGCTGGCGATACAACAAAACTTGAAAAATCATCTGCCCAGGAAATATATAATGAAAACCTTAAAGAAAAACTCCTAGACGCAATTGCAAAGATGTCGCCTGGCAAGTTTGAAGCCTTCTCTCGTGCACTACTAAGAGAGATGGGTGTCAATTTTACTGAAAAAGGTACCAATATTAGTAATGATGGCGGCATTGATGGCTTTGGCTACCACCTTGATTCAAATGACTTTAGAACTACGCGCGTAGTAATCCAATGTAAACGCTACAATTCTGGCGATGTTTCTTCGCCAGAAATCGACCGCTTCTTGGGTGCTATGAACAAAAATCAAGCAGATTACGGCATCTTCATAACGAACAGTCGATTTACTGTATCCGCCAGAAAAGCTGCCGTTGAAGGTTCACCAGTTACCTTGATTGATGGCGATGAACTGGTTCGACTTATTGTTAAGTACGAATTATTCCTTGAGCCGGTCCAGACATACGAGCTTAATAGTTTCTATAAGAGCGAAGAAACTGAAGCATAGCTCCTGCCATTTTGCGTTTCGGACAAATCTCCGTTTTATTATCTTCACGCGACGCGCTAACTCATAACTAAGCCCCCACCAATTTGGTGGGGGTATTCTTGGACTAATTTGGCAATCAAAAAACACCTCTTGAAGTGGAATGAGGTGTTTTTGTATCATATAATATTACAATTTATGAAAGAACTGTAATATGGCTGGGCTGGAGGGATTCGAACCCCCGAATGCAAGGACCAAAACCTTGTGCCT
>CAMXXV010000008.1 GCA_947253285.1 uncultured Candidatus Saccharibacteria bacterium
GATTTTATTAATGTGCTAAAATATTATTAGTTATGAGGGAACGCGATACGTCAAATCTAAGCTCTAATAGCCCGATTGCCATCGTGATGGTTGGGCTACCGGGGTCGGGGAAGTCTTTCTTTGCTGAGCAGTTTGCCAAGGCACTTGGCCTAGCTATTGCCAGCCAAGACCGCATTCGCTGGATGCTATTCGCTACCCACACCTATGAAGAAAACGAGAACGACATTGTTCGCCAAGTCGATTGCTTGCTAATTGAACAGCTTTTCCGCACCAAGCGGTCGTTTATTATCGATGGCGGTTACAACACTATGGCCGAACGCAATCTCTTACGCCAGCGCTGCCGCCGCTCCGGTTACAAAACATTATTTGTTGTAGTGCAAACCGACCTACCAACCGCCAAACATCGCGCAATGAACTACCAATCAGACCGCAATCCTGTTGAAATTTACAACCAAGACCTTACTTCAGAAATGTTCGACCACCTCAGTAAGGATTATCAGGCTCCAACCGTTGACAACAATCACGTGGTGGTAATTAGTGGCAAACATAATTTTAACGCCCAAGCACGTACTATCTTAAAGCATATTATGGCCACCAACCGGTCATTTATCGACCAGCGGCGGCGTAACAGTTCTGATGACGCCAAAGATTGAAAACGGCATGGCCATTGGGCAAAAGCACAAGCTTTGCCTTCGCCTCGGGGTACGCGATAGTATTAAGGTCACGGGCAACCAAGTAATCATTACCTACAACGCCAAGACCACAGTTAATCAAGTTAAGGCGATGTTTTCGCGGGGCGCAGCAACCGCTCTTCGGCAGGAGGCTGAGGACTATTTGCCGCATCGGCTTTACCAACTAGCGCTACGCTTCGGCTTTAAAATTGACGTCAAAAAAATTCGTATTAATCACGCCAAAACTCGCTGGGGCAGTCGTAGTAGCAATGGCACTATTTCGCTCAATCTGATGCTCATGACAATGCCAACTGAACTCTCTGACTATGTGATGTTGCACGAGCTTAACCATATCAAACACATGAATCACAGTAATGAATTTTGGGCTGACCTCGAGCGCATCTGTCCGCAAGCCAAGCGAAAGCGTGACGCCCTCAAAGCTTACACGCCATATTTATAACGTTTGTGCTAAAATATAATTATGAAGCGACGAAGCAATGCAGCGCATAAACTATATGGATTACTGTGGATTATCGCCTTTGTAAGCGTTGCTACCTTACTGGCGCAACTTTGTGCGCTCGGGGTTGACACGCTTAGCGACGCCGACACCGCCAGTCAGCCACTTTTAGTAGCGTGTATTTCCTTGCCGTGTACTTTAATTATTGCTGTTGCCGCTGGCTTAGCAATTCATCACGCCGCCCGGGTAAATCGCGAGTCTATGCAACGCGATACCAGATTGACTGAATCACGGCGCCGCGAACGGTCACAGCTTGAACTATTACACTCGGTTATTAACAATATTAAATACCTTATTATATATGCCGACCCAGCGGGCTACATTCGCCTCTGTAATTCTGCCGCACTTGACCTGCTAGACACCAACCGCAGCCCCGATGGCCGCCAAATTGACGACGTTTTTTCTCTGGTTGATGATAGTGGCAATGTAATTGATTTTAATCAGCTAATCAATGGCGCCACACATCCAATTGACCGAAAGGATTTACGCTTTATTTATAAGGATGGGCAAAAAGCCAACCTCAATATTATCATTCTGCCAGTTCGTGCCAACTATCAGAACGGCACTAGTTTAATGGGATTCATTATTATGGCGCGCGATATCACCAAAGAAAAGACATTGGATGACGAGCGCGACGAATTTATTAGCGTGGTTAGCCACGAACTACGCACACCAGTAGCGATTGCCGAGGGTGCGCTATCTAATTTGCAGTTCATTCTGGCGCACAATGGCGACGCTGCGAGTTTTTCAACCACACTAGATGCCGCCCACGACCAGATATTATACCTTGGGCAGATGGTTAATGACCTCAGTACACTTAGTCGTGCCGAACGCGGCGTTTACATGAATAGTGAGCCAATCGACATCAAGACCTTTATGAATAGCCTCTATGGCAAATACAACAAGGACTCACATGAGAAGGGCATTAAGTTTACCTTAGACAGCAACGTTTACGGCACCATCAATGTTTCGCGCATGGCAATTGAGGAAATTATGCAAAATATCATCACCAACGCCATTAAATACACTGATAGCGGCGGCGTAACCATTGGTGCGCGTGCTTGCAAACAACGCGGTTACGTAGAATTCTTTGTGCGCGACTCTGGCATTGGTATCAGTAAGCCTGACATTAAGCACATCTTTGAGCGCTTCTGGCGCAGCGAGGACTACCGTACTCGCCAGCACTCTGGCACTGGACTAGGGCTTTATGTGGTGGCGCGGCTAGCGGCCAAGATTAACACACATATTAAAGTCAATTCTAAATTAGGTCAGGGCTCAGAATTCGCATTTCGTTTACCCTTCGATAAGTAATGTGCTAAAATAATTATATGCATTATCATTTTAACGTCCCTTGGTTTATCGTTGGTATCATTGTAACCGCAGTGGGATTTTTACTAGTACGTTATTACAAGGAAGCTTGCGACAACTTTGCCTGGGGTGCGCATAGCTACCAAAAGTGTAAGCTCATCGGATTGGGTGCTTGCATGCTTGGCATCTTAATGATTTTTAACTTGCACTCACTACTGATAGAATTTGTTGGCCGTGCTTTATTTGGTAGCATGATTAACCGAGGCGAATAATGTCAGTCGAGCAGCTCACCGCACGCCTCGGTAAGCTTAATAATGAGCAACGCCGCGCTGTTGACCAAATTTATGGCCAAGTTATCGTCGTGGCAGGACCGGGTACGGGCAAAACTGAGCTGCTTACTACACGAGCTGCCAACATTTTGGCACAAACTGACGCTAGCCCATCTAATATTCTTTGCCTAACTTTTACTGAGGCAGCAGCCGCCAACATGACCAAGCGCCTCGCCGGCATCATCGGCGCCGACGCCTACAAGGTTGAAATTAACACCTTCCATGGCTTTGGCAGTAGTATTATTGGGCGCTACGGCGACTACTTTTTTAATGGTGCCAGCCGCCAACCTGCCGACGACCTCAAGCGAGCGCAAATTATGTCTGACATCTTAAGTCAGCTAGAGCCGCGTCACCTCTTTGCTAGTCGAAATAATGGCAAATTTGTTTATACCGGCACATTACTCAAGGTGATTAGCGACTTCAAGAATGCTGCGCTCACCCCAGACGAAGTACAAAAGCTCGCCACGGCAGCACAAGACTTTTGCCAGCAGATTGCAAGCGATATCGCTGACATCACTAGTGAACGCACCAGTCTAAAGCAGCTCGGGAGCTATGCTAGTTTAGCGCAAACCGCCGCGCGCTTTGCAGAAAGTCAACCAACTTTTGCATTTTCAGCCGAACCTAAACTAGGGCAGGTATTGGCCGACTCACTAACTAGTGCCATTGAAGACGCTACGGCACTGAATAAGACCACACCGATTACTGAATGGAAGAAAGTTTGGCTCACGAAAGACCCAGCCAACACCAAGCGCAACATTTTAAAAGACGCCAAGCGCAGTGCCAACTTACTGCTAGCCGCCGACATCTACGAGCGCTACAATGCAGCCTTGCTTGAACAGGGGCTATATGACTTCGACGACATGATTTTGCAAGTCATTCACGCTCTACAAGACAACCCCGACCTCAAGGCCGACCTCCAAGAGCAATATCAGTTCATCATGGTGGATGAGTTTCAGGACACCAACGATTCGCAGCTAAGATTACTGTTTGAACTCACCAGCTACGACGACCCAAATATCCTGATTGTGGGCGACGACGACCAAGCCATCTATCGCTTCCAAGGCGCCGACATCAGCAACATCGGCCACTTCAAGCAGCGCTTCCCGCGCTTCACGCAGGTTGACTTAACCAAAAATTATCGTAGCGGCCACCAGATTATTGAATCTAGCCAAGTGGTGGCGCAAGGCATTGTCGACCGCTTGCGCGATATGAATGGCAACATCAAAACCGTCACACCAGAGGTGACAACCGAAGCCACCGTCAGCGCCGTTAGCCTCACTTCGCCTGAGGCGGAATATGATTATCTAGCAGAGCAAATTGACCAACGGCTCAAGGCAGGCGAAGACCCAGCCGAAATTGCCGTCATTAGCCGCACCCACAAGACACTCGAGCCACTGCTGCCATACCTCAGCCAGCGCCACATCGGCGTCAACTACGAACACAGCGGCAATGTCTTTAATTCCGAGCCGATTCAGTTGCTTTTGACACTCGCACGCACCGTGCAAGCACTCAGCGAAGACAATTTAAGTGACCTCAGCGCCAACTTACCACAACTACTCGCTGCTAAGGCGCTCGGCTTGTCGCCTGAACTATATTACACACTCGGCGTGAACGCCCGCCTCAGTCACGACCGACCAGTGCTGGCTTGGTTAGAGCAACTAGCTGGCGACGACCGCACCAAACCACTGGTCGACTGGCTAAAGACTCTTGCCGTGGCCGCCATCACGACGCCGCTCAACACGCTGCTATTGCAGCTCGTTGGCATCACGCCCACGGAAGTCAATGGCACAACTTTCGTTTCACCAATTTATCGCTATTATTTCAACCCTGACAACTTGCCAACGGCGCCGCTTAACTACTTGCGCCACCTTAATGACCTGCGCGCCTTACTTGACCGACTCAGTAACTATCAGCCCGACCAACCGCTTAAGCTACGCGACCTCATTACCTTTGTCAACCAGTGTAATCAGTTCGGCGTGACCATTCAATCGCACAGCCAAATTGGCGACAATCAGTCCGTCAACCTCATGACTGCCCACAAGTCTAAGGGGCTAGAATTTAAGACCGTCTTCGTTATCAACGCCACGAGTGAGGCGTGGGGTAGCAAGTCTAAGCGTGGCGGCGGGCAAAACAAGTTTAGCTACCCGTCCAACCTCAATATCGGCAATGTCGACGGCAGCGACGATGACGAGCGACGGCGACTGCTTTATGTGGCAATGACGCGCGCCAAGCAAGAGCTCATCATCACGCGCCACACTAGCCAAGACAATAAAGAGCTCAACCAACTAGAATACCTCTTGCACGTTCCAAACACCGAGGTGGCGACCACTTCAATTGAGGCAGCGACCCGCGCGCTCGAACTGTCATTCATGCAAGACATCATCACGCCAGCCGGCAACTGGCGGCAGCTCTTGCGGCGCAGCACCGACAACTTCGCGCTCTCAGCCACCGCGCTCAACGACTTTATCGACCTCAAATACAGCGGGCCACAGCGCTTCATGCAGCGTTACATTCTCGGCATCCCCGAGGCCGACAGCATCAGCAGTGCCTTTGGTAGCGCTATCCACGCCGCACTTCACCTCACTCACAATCAGCTCAACACAACAGGGCAAATCGACCTTGATGCCGTGCTTAATAGCTTCCAACAAGACATGCGTTACCGCGGGCGCGATTTTCCAGCAACTACCGTAGAAGGTCAGCTAAATTATGGCCGCAATGTACTCGAACAGTTCATCACTCAGCGGAGCGACCTGCTGCAACCGGGGCAGGCTAGCGAAGTCAACTTCAATGCCACGCTCGATGGCGGCGTGCGCCTCAAGGGCAAACTCGACCTACTAGAGGTTAACCCGCAGCTTCACGCCGTGACTATCATCGATTACAAGACTGGCGATGGCTTCGCAGAGTTCACCACCTCTGGCATTCACAAAGACAAATGCCACCGCTACGCAAACCAGCTCATGTTCTACCGCTTGCTTCTGCGCCACTCCAGCCAATATGCCGCCTTTAGTATTCCGCGCGGCGCGTTGCAGTTCGTTGAACCAAATAAATTCACCGGCGAAGTCTACACGCCAAGCTTTAGCTACGACGATACCGAACAGCTGGAGCGATTCGAACAGCTCGTACGCGCCGTCTGGCAGCACGTGATGGCGCTCGACTTCCCAGATGCCAGCGCCTATCAAGGCGACACTGCACAATTCGAAGCCGACCTAATTGCTGGAGTAATTTAATGGAGACACTACCCGACAACAAAATCACGCGCGGCTACATCTATGTAGAAGTCGTTCTAGCCACTGCGGTGGGCATTTTGGGAGCCGTGCCGTTCTTGCTGGCAGGCGGTGACGCCGCTAATCTAATAATTATTGTCGGATTTACCGCTATCGCCACAGTCATCGTCAGCTGTTTAGCGGCGCAAATTTGCTCAAATAAAAAGCCTCGCCGCCTTAACTTTGCACTCAAGGTGGCCATACCTCTGATAGTCGCCACACCACTATGTGGCGCACTGGCCAGCTTCGCTATACATCAGATAATCGACACCACCACTTGGTGTAATTTGCTGTTCCTCACCGCACTCAGCTCACTTATCGCCCTTGGCGCAGCCGCCAGCTACGCTTTTACCGACCAACTGAATCGCCACAAGTATTGGCTCAACCGTGGTGGGCTAGCACTTATCGCCCTTGGTGCGCCCTATTTGATACTCAATTTAATTCCGTACAACATCGGCGATTGGTCGTTCTATATGCTTTATCTCGCTGGGGCAGGACAAAACGGCGTTTACTGCGGCGTCTTTTACGGCCTCATCGTAGCTTATTTAGCTATCACGTTAGCTCTCTACCTCATTGTGCATCGCGACCATCGTCCGCCAGTCGAGAGTTTAGTCGGCGACGTTGCACCACGTAGCGCCACCGCCATCACGGCGGGCAGCTTGGCGCTACTAATGCTCACCAATATCAACACATTCCCGCTCGCCAGCATTCCAATGGCCGTTGCGCTCTACTTAAGCCACAGTCTAGGGCGGTGGAAGCACACGCGCTTCGCCGAACTCGCCCAATACCTCAGCCAACTTTGCCTCGTGCTTTACCTCATACTGCTGGCTCTCTGGGCAAAACTGGTTATGTTTCCATAAATAATATAAAATAAAGGTAACAGTTAAAAAATTATGAAAATAACATTGTCAGAACAGTCACGCAGAACATTACACTGGTCGGCTTGGCTAGCGACCGCAATTATTGCACTGCATGCTCTATCTTTAATAATTGCACTCTTAATTATTGGATCTAACGCTAGCATCCAAGTGGCTTATAAGTCTTTTTGCCTTGACCAAATAAACAGTGCTATCTTAACTATACTGGCAACACTGCTAGTAGCAGGGATAATCGTATTTGCTCTGAATAAATTCTTGCCGATACAACGCTTACTAGAGCTAGAACTAGAACCAGATTCCAAAGGCTTAATTCGGGATATCATCTTGGCTGCCATAATTGGCGTTGCCCCAATAGCTATTGCAATTTGTATTGCGTGCTGCACGATAAAGCACGATGTATCAGATTATCTCTTTACATCACTTTATATAGATATTCCACTCATCTTGCTGATGACGTCAGTCTTTAGCCCCATCGTTCTATGTGTCATGACATTAATATACAACTCAGCACAAAAAGCGGCTAAATGTAGGCAACCCGCTCTAGCGTCGCTCGCCGCAGCCGCCATGATAATTGTAGCTCTTGTAGTATCGTATGTCGTGACGATTGGATGTTTGAGCACGATTACGTCTCATAATCCCAACCCGCTACACTATTACACAATTTTTGATGTAACGTACGATACATTTACTCAATGGTTGCTGATGTTTGATGTGGCATGCGCCGCCACGCTGGTTCTTTATGCAATCGGCAGATTCATTGTCGCTCACATCGCTAAGCACGGCTACTTCTCCGGCACATACATAATAGCACATGTTATTTATCTCTTCGCAACAGTAATATTTGTACGACAGCTTCCTCTGAGCATCGCATCCACTATCGCATTTGCAGGCTCAAGCGTCATTTTGTTCTTTAACTTTATTAAGTTTATAGCAATCAAACCACGCAATACAGTCTATAATCAACTCGCCGCAGCGCTCAATATTATTACGCCAATATTCTTGATAACACCAATATTCTTAATGACACCAACAATTTCCACTGTAGTTAGTGGAGCTTTAGCACCAATCATGGTAGCACGACTTTGCAACCGGCGAGCATTGCAGCAAGATAGCAACGACCAATTCGCTAAAGCTAGCCTTATGGCCAATAACTGTTATATTGCTCTTTGCGCTATAACATTTTTTGTTCGCGTCTACAGCCTTATATTCTTTGTAGGCCATTATGATTAAATGGCGACATGAGATTAGCCACAACACAATAAGTTGGTTATGTTTTTATAAATAGTGTAAAATAAAGGGTAATAAATTATGAAAATAACATTGTCAGAACAGTCACGCAGAACATTACACTGGTCGGCTTGGCTAGCGGCTGCAATTATTGCACTGCATGCTGTACCAATCACCGCCATGGCTTTACTAGCCAGATATGACGCCGATGACCAAGCAACGTATAAATCCATTTATATTGACCAAATAAACGGTGCTGCCTTAATTATACTGGCGGCGCTTCTAGTTGCAATACTAGCCATATTTGCCCTGAAAAAATCATTGCCAGTGCAACGTTTACCCAAGCTAACACCGAAGAACAAGCGCTTGGCTCGCACTATCATATTAGCTACCATAGTTGGCGCCGCCCCAGCCGCTACCATGATTTTTCTTGAAAATATCGCGAGCAATAGCAACGACCAATATCTGGCTTTTGCCGCTGCATTACTCCCCATACACATCTCAACTACTTTATTGACGACATCATTCTTTGGCACCATCGCTCTATGTGTCATGGCTTTAAAGCGCAACGTGGCGCAAAAGGTAACTGACTACGCGCAATTCACTTTAACACTACTTGCTGCGGCTGGCATGATAGTTTTAGCTCTTGTAATATCAAAAATTGCAGTTGGAGACTACCGGGACGCAACCCTATTCCATGACCTCAAAATATACAGTATTCCAATTGATGTATTCATTGAATGGACGTCAATGCTTAGCACAGCATGCATAGGTGCATTAATTATTTGTGCACTAGGCAAGTTAATTATCACTTACATCGCTAAACCCAGCCGCATTTTTGGCACCTACAGAATAGCACAAGCTATTTATGTCGTTGCGGCAATAGTATCTGTGCGCTGGTTATCGCTGAACCTCACCCCTATTATTGCGTTTGCAGGCGCAAGCATCGTTTTATTCTTTAGCTTTACTGCATTTAAAACAGTTACGCCACGTAATACAATCTACAACCGACTCGCCACGGTACTTAATCTTATTACACCAATATTCTTGGCAATACCTATGTTTGCAATTGGTGGAGCTTTAGTGCCAATAACAGTAGCACGGTTTTGCAACCGGCGAGCGTTACAGCAAGATAGCAACGACCAATTCGCCAAAGCTTGCCTTGCAGCTAATAGCTGGTATATTGCTCTTTGCATTATCATGCCTTTTATTCGGATAGGCAGTATTATGCTTCATGGATAATACGAGAGTATTTGCAGCACAGTAAACTGGTTATGTTTCCATAAATGGTGTAAAATAAGAACAAGGATATGAACAGCAACAATAGGTTTAGCAAACTATTAATCGCCGTCGTGGTCGTCGTACTCGGTATCTGTCTAATTATGGGCATCCTATCATTTGCTTTCAAAGCCGGAGACAAGGCGAAAGAAGGCGCCGAGCAACAGGTTAACGAGCTGTTTGAATCAGGCAAAAGTCTATTCAAATAGGGTAGGGCGCCGCGGGCTTGATTGCCGCTAATTAAGCTGCAACGGCGATTAATTTCGGGTATAATAGATACAATTATGTCACGAAGTAAGCACCTACTTTATCGATTTTTCGCCCTACTGGGGATTGCCGCGGTTGTCGCCGCCATCACTTTGCTAGTACCGTTCCTCTTAACACCAAGCAACGAGGACTTTAGCGAACAGGTTCCGCTATGGTTTGCACCGATTTCTCATCTAATCGTCTTTACGGTGGTTATCTTTTGTACTCCAATGACCTGTTTGCCAGTTCTCGGCGGCATCGCGTTACTAGTCATTTTTAAATGGACCGAGCGACACAATAAGTCGCACACCGAACGGCCTAAATCGCAATTAGCACCAGACGCTAAAGACGCTTTGCTCACCGCCAGTTCTTATCTCTTTACCGGTAGCGTCGCTATTATTGTTATCGAACTAAGTATGTCGCTAATTGGCGCCTCATATCATAATGAGGATTTTTTAGGCGCCATACTAGCGTTGCCCACCATTGCCGCTTTGTTTAGCACCGCCATTAGCGCTCTAGGCTTGGCCAAATACACTGCGCCGCAAGGAACCTATCGGTTACCACTGGCTAAATCATACTACCTTGGCGCCATTATCATTTGTCTACTGCCGGTCGCCCTAACTTTAGCCATGTTCGGCAATTTGGCGTCAGAGTACTTCAACCTCATGCAACCATTCGTAACTCTCAGCACTATCGTCGGCGCAACGGCCTTTATTGTAATGGCATTTATTCGGTATATATACGCCACATTTACGCGGGCTACCACCGAACAGTACACAGCAGCAACCGTCTACCGCTTAGCACAAAAGGCTAGTTACGGCGTCATCGCCTTGGTTGTCGGTTATCTGGCAGTCTGCGGCATCTTATTCTCTAGCACTAGCGGATTTAATTGGCTGCAAATCAGTTCTTATATTGCAGCACATAACGCCATCATTGGCTTCCCAGGCTTTGCCATCGCACTAATTAATTCATTGCTGGCAGCCGGACTCATCTTTCTGCTGCGACGCCGGCAAAACCACGCCGACCATACTATTGCAACTAGCACACCGCACAACCGCCTAGCTGGTGTAACCAATCTACTAAGCTTGGTCTTTTTGTTGATACCGTTCATGGCGCCTAGCGCTATCGCGCCCATCCTCATAACTCGCGCTCTCAACAAAACTGCGCTAAAAGAAAACCCTACAGACTCGGTTGCTCGGGCTATCCACTCACTGAATAAACTTTATTTAGTGCTATACATCTTAGAACTAGTTATCGCTACAGTGTACTTTAAATTCATGCTGAAATAGTCTATAAGCTAAACCGTATTGACACGGCTGGTTGGTGTAATATAATAATTAGTAGGAAAAGGAGGGCATCTTATGAACAAGCAACACGATAATAATCATGAGGCAAAGGCTGAGCATAAGGACCAAGCGCAGCCGGCTGTCAAATCTAAAGCAAAGGCTAAGTCAAAATCTGGACTTTCGATTGTCGCGCTGCTTATCGGGCTAGCTGCGCTTATCGTCGCTGGGGTATTACCATTTGCGCCAAAGGGGCAGCTTGTCACCTATTTATTCTGCTCACTATATATCTGTGGTGCTTTGGCTGTTGCTTTTGGTATCGTCGCCTGTATCGCCGAGCGCAAAAGAGCCATCTCTATATCTGGTATAATTTTGGGTATCATTGCCCTCATCTTGGCTACACTAATCAATACGCGTACTCTTAAAATTGCCCAATTCCAATTTAGCCCCAATAACTCTGAGCAGCCATCTAAATCCGCTGCCAATAAAGGCCAATCTGCTGAATACGCCAGCATTAACGATGCTATCAAAAAAGAGATTGACATTAAGCTTGGTAAATTTATTGACAAGGGTGCAAAGCCTGAAGAATCTGGTTTGCCAATCACCGTCAAAAATATCACGAGTAGCACCGCTAGCTATCACATTCTAGTAGCCGCCACTGATGCTAAGGGCAGGCACGTCGCCGAAGATGCCATCGATATTAGCAACTTGCCATCACAACAGTCACAGACTATTTACGCGTTTAAGTTTGCTGCACAAAATAAGATGCCAGAGGTCAAAAATGCTACATTTCAGCTAATGGCAGTTGGTCGTAACGAAGGCGCTTTAAAGGCAGTCTACGGCACAAAAATACAGAGTACTGCTAAAGATACGCCACAACAGAACGACCAAGACAGCAAAGTCAAGCCAGCTAAACCAAGGATTAAGCTGCCGAGCACCAAGCGCACGCGCTAAGCCCGTTAAATAACTGCTAGTTAAAGGAAAGATAGAATGAATCACTCAACCGATACTCCCAAGCAGGACAAAGAGTTCAGCCCACTAAGTGGCGTCAGCTTATTCTGTGGCATTATTGCCGTTTGCGCCGCACCAGCCAACGGCACATACATGGCATACATTATGGGTGTCATATCACTGTTGCTCGGCGTCATTGCCGTCAGCAAAGATGCCGATGAAGATGTCGCCATTGCCGGCATTGCGCTAGGCGTAATCGCCATGCTAACTTATTGGTACTTAAATTTTTAACGAGGTATATATGGACCAGAATGACAGCAATAACCAAGCCCCAACTCAAGATATAGCTCAAGACAAAGAGCAGAATACAAGTCAGAACGATAACTCGGTTATGGAGCAAGGCACAAGCCAAAATGAGAATACAGCCGTAGAGCAAAGCACAGGCCAAGATAACACCCCGAGCAAAGACTCAGCTGCAGTTCAAAGTGTAGCACCGGCGCCTGCCGTCAACCCAGTAGTGACTAACGAATCGGCACCACAGCAAGCCCAACTAAATCAAGCTGTGGCAATGCCACAGCAAGCGCAGCCGAATCAAATGGGGCCAGTATCACAACAAATCCAGCCAAGCCAGGCTGGGGCGATACTACAACAAGTCCAGCCGAATCAAGTTAACGCTGCCGCTACTGCCATTAACGCCGCTAATGCCAATCCATCACCAGTCCGTAAAAAGATAGACCACAATAAAATTCGCGACGCTTTCGGTACTGTTGGCCTAGTTGCCGGTATTATTGCCATCTTCCCAACCTTCACTATTCCACGGTTGCAATATTTTAGCTACGTCCTAGCTATTCTATCAATCGTCTTCTCACTCATTTGTCTCATCCGCCGCCGCATGGGTGTCATACCGATTCTTGGCGTAATGATTGGGTTACTTGCCTTTGGACTAGTGCTCACCCAATCGGATGTATTGCATCACGTAAACCATAGCTACGATAATCCATATGCAAATAACAAGTAATGGGGCATTATGCGAGCAAAAACACTGGACTTGAAGCGATTTTTTCTAATCGTTATTATTATCCACTGCCTACTTGGCGCTCTATGGTATCTTTTCTGGTCCAATTTTAATCTTTTTGGTGCCAAAGTCCAAGATGTTGACCCAAATACGTACTTCTTATGTGCCATATCAATTCTAGCAGGGTTTCTTTGTTACCACGGAGGCGCAAAAGGATATCAGTTTGCGGCTCTATTCTTTATTGCTTGCGGGTTTACTCTGCTTACAACCATATGCGTCACTAAGGTTAACAGAGACATCGACGACCGTGAATATGCTAAATATGGCCATCTTTGCGCCTCTACTGTCGTCGGCGTCAATAACCAAAATATCATACCAGCGGCGGGGCCAAGTGAAAAATTTAACGACGGTAAAGTTGAAATTACGCTAAGTAAGAAGATTGATTATCCGTTGTCGCATAGCAACGTCTTTCATTACTATAAAAGAACATTGCTCGTTACCGCCAAGAACCTCTCCGATAAAACCGCCGAATACACCATATCTCTCGCCATCACTGGTCCGGAGCTTAGGGGACTACATTACGCTGCCTTGCGCATAGACGACGTCGCACCGGGTAAAACTAGGACCGTCAACGCCTTTAGCGATTACTTGGAATCGTACAGCAAGCACATCGACATCATGAGCAAGAGTACCAGCTTTAAGGTATATTCAGTTAGAACTCGCACCAAAAATGCTCAAGGAGTGCTAGAGCCAGACGACCAATTTCACGGCGTAAACATCCTATTCAACCCCACACCTGAAGACCTCCGTGGTATAATATAAGCATGACAAGTGAGGGAGAGCAGAACACACATCTGGCGCTATACCGTAAGTATCGCCCGACCAAATTGGCCGACGTAATTGGCCAGCCACAAGTGACCGACATCCTAGCCGCTATGGCCAAGACGGGGCAGTTTGCCCACAGCTACCTCTTTACGGGGCAACGCGGCACCGGCAAAACAACCGTAGCGCGCATTCTCGCTCACCTAATTAACCAGCTCGATTACGAAGACGGCGCGGTAAGTCAGCACGTCGATATTATTGAGATTGACGCGGCGAGCAACAACAGTGTGGATGACATCCGCAACTTGCGCGACAGCATTAACCTCGCGCCGATGCAGTGCCCGTACAAAGTCTACATTATCGACGAGTTTCACATGCTCAGCAAGGCGGCGTTTAACGCACTGCTCAAAACCATTGAGGAGCCGCCGCGCCACGCCATCTTCATCCTCGCCACCACCGAGCTGCAGAAGGTGCCCGCCACCATCCTTTCGCGCGTCCAACGCTACCAATTCCGCACCGTGGCGCCCGACGTGCTAGCAAAACACCTCCGCAAAATCTGCGATAGCGAGCACATCACCATTGATGACGCTGCTTTGCAACTAATTGCCGAACAGGGCGGGGGCAGCGTGCGCGACAGCATCACCATCCTTGACCAAATGGCCAGCAGCGGGCAAGCCATCACTTGCGACCAAGTTGAACACACACTCGGGCTCATCACCAGCCAACAGCTCACCGAACTCTGGACAGCTATTGGCCAGCAAGACAGCCCACGCATCATCCAACTAGTGCAAGCCTTCACTGCCAGCGGCATCGGCGCAGCTAGCATTGCGCGCCAACTTATTAAATTCCTCACACGCCAAGCCAGCGCCAGCCCAGCACTTTACGCCTTAATCGACCAATTATTAGAGGTAGATAAGTCCGCCATGCCGGAAGCCAAGCTAATTGCCGTCCTCGTCTGTGCTAGCCTAAAGGCCAACGCTACCGCCGAAGTTCACGTTGGCGCCATGCCACAGCTCAACGTCATCATCGACCAAACCACCGAGCCAAAGCCAACTACACCAACTGAACCAGCCGCGCCAGCTCCTAAAACCACCAAGGCTGCACCAGCGCCAGCAACAACAGAGGCCCAGCCAGTCACCACTAAACCAGCCCAGCCGGCCCAACCAAAGTCAGCTGCCGCAAACAGTGCTAGCAGTGCTAGTAGCACCACAGCTGCTAAGCCAACCAGTGCTACATCAGAGGTAACGGCCACAGCTGCCACGCCAGCGCCGGAAAACTTTGACGGCAACCTGTCGCTTGAACTCATTGAAGACAAATTAAAGGAAGCCGACGAAGTCAGCGCCGCCTCACTGATTCGTAATTGCGAATATCGCTACAACAAGAGCGCCAACCTCGTCACTTTCTTCTTCGGCAAAGCCTTTCACCGCAAGAAAGCCGATACCGACAAATTCCGCTCAGCCGTCGCGCGCGCTATCACCACCGAATATCGTTTCACGCCGAGCATTGAAATCAGCAAAGACAAGGTGCCGGCCGATTCCGACGCCAGTAAAGTTATGGAAATAATGGGTGGGGGAGAGGTAGTTACTAATGACGAATTCTAAAGCCACACGCAGCGCGGCCACCCCAAGCTACAATGAGGAGCACGCCAGCGGCAAAGTTCCGCCGCAAAATGTTGACGCCGAGATGTCACTGCTCGGCTCTATCTTAACCGACCAAGAAGTGCTGGTTGACGTGGGTGACAAAGTCAACGCCGACGACTTTTATGACACGCGCCACGCCACGATTTACCGCGCCATTTTGCGCCTTTACGAGCGCCACGCGCCCATCGACATGCTGACTCTCGGCAACGAGCTGAAGAATAACGGCGAAATCGAAGGCATTGGCGGCATTCAATACCTCGGTGAGCTTGCCAACCTCGTGCCAAACTCAGCACACGCCGTGGAATACGCCAACATTATCGCCACCGCCGCCGTCCGGCGCCGCCTGATTAGTGCCGGCGCACAAATCACCAAGCTCGGCTTTGACCAAGGCGAAGACGTACAAAAGGTATTAGCGCAGGCCGAAGCCAACCTCTTTTCAGTAAGCGAAATCTCACAAAAGACCGACCTAGTCAAAATCGACTCCATCCTATCTAGCTCGTTTGACCGCATGGAAGAATTGCACCGCAACAAAGGCACTTTGCGCGGCCTACCAACGGGCTTTAAGGACCTTGACACTCTCACCGCGGGTCTCCAGAAGTCCGACCTCATTATTCTTGCCGCACGCCCAGCCATGGGTAAGTCAACCTTCGCGCAGAACCTCGCCTACAACTCAGCCCGCAAGAGCGGTCAAGCAGTGCTCATTTTCAACCTTGAAATGAGTAACGACCAAACCGTTGACCGCATGGTAGCCGAGGCCTCGGGTGTGAACAGCTGGAATATTCGCACCGGTAATTTGACCGAAGAAGACTTCGCCAAAATCTCCGACGCCATGGGCGAGATGGCCGAAGTACCAATTTACTTCAGTGATAAGCCCGGTATGTCCATTCTTGAGATGCGCACCATGGCGCAGCGCCAAGCCCACAAGACGCCGCTGGGGCTCATTATTGTCGACTACTTGCAGCTAATGAGTGGTAGTAAAAACTACGGCGACAACCGCGTGCAAGAGGTGAGTGAAATCTCACGTGGCCTTAAGCTCATCGCCCGCGAGCTCAACGTGCCAGTTGTGGCGCTTTCACAGCTCAGTCGTACCGTAGAGCAACGCCCTGACAAGCGCCCAATGCTCTCTGACCTCCGCGAATCCGGTTCCATCGAGCAGGACGCCGATATCGTGATGTTCCTCTACCGCGAAGACTACTACAATCCCGACACTGAGCGCCAGCACATCACCGACCTCATTATCGCCAAGCACCGTAACGGTCCGACCGGCAACGTCGAGCTTTACTTCCATCCAGACCAGCTGAAGTTCATGTCACTTGAAAAGAAACGCCAATAATTACTAATAAAGCCCCTCGCTGAAGGGGCTAATTTATTGCTAAAGAGTTTATTTCTCCGCCGACTGAGCCGGCTGCGCGTCACCGTAGTAAATGCGCGCGAGCACTGGGTGATTTTTACGCCAGCCCGCTAGCACCGACCGCTCTTTTAGCTGCTTTTCATCTGGGCGGAAGTTTGCCGACCCGAGCACCGCCATCTTCCTGTTCTCTTTGAAGTCCGACATTCTCAACTGGTCAGCCGCACTCGCCCCAATTACCGTCACATGGTGGTGTGACTGCACAGCATAATAGAGGTCAATTTTATCATCCGGCACCACTAGAACTTCAATACTTCTGTCTTTAGATAGCTGATACGCCATTTGATACTCCTCGTTGTAGCTATAAACCACTGGCGCATGATAATTAAGCGCCGCAAAATAGCGCTCCGAATTAAACCAGCCAAGTGAAATAATCAGCGCCGAGAGCGGAATCAGGGCAAACGTCCGCGCGTACGGATTGCGCGGGAAGAGGGTATACCAGCGGTCGATGATATCGCCAAGGCCCAGCACCACCATCAAAGTCAGCGGAATAAAGAGCAGTGCCACCATGGCTGGCTGCAAGAAAGCGGCGAATAATAACAAAATCAAGCGCGAACGTACCGACGCAAAATGGCTCGCCAGCACCCAAATCCCCCAAATGGCCAGCGCCGTGTCTACCAGTGTCAACAGTCCCACTGGCAATAAATATGGCGCGCCATTTAGGTGGATAAAGCCCAGTACTGCCATCACGGCGCCACCGAGGTCGGCCAAATTGTGGCTCGGCAACAATAACATCTGCGACACTAAGTTAGCCTTGCCGCCATGCAAAATATCCATCGCAAGCGACGCAAACCACGGCAACCACAGCACCACGCCCGCCACCAAATAAGCAAGGTAGGCACCCTTGTGCTCCTTAAACAGCAACCGCCCCCGCGGATGCACCAGTGTTGCCAACAAAAGAACCACTACTGCTAAAAAGCCGCCTGGCAAGTATGGCAAAAGCGCCAACACCACCACCAAGCACCACTGCGCCAAGCGCAACCGCCACTTCGACAACGTGCGATTTAGCACTAGATAACCGTTGTACAACGCAATACTGAGCAAGCAAGCCGTCATTACCACCGGAGTCGCTTCGCGACCCAAGCACAAAAAGCCTGCGCTCGACGCCATTAAGAAGCCCGCAATCACTGCCAACGACGGCTTACGCATCCGCCAAATTAACGCCATCATGACACCAATGGTCACCAGCGCTAAAATTGCTGCTGGTAAGCGCCAAGCAAACACGCTGCGCCCCAGTAACTGCGTACTAGCGACTTCGGCCGCCATCCACGGCCAATTCGCCACATAATTCAGCCGCGACGAATCACGGTAGAGCATCGCCGACTTGATACTACTCACGTGTGCCACATTGGCTTCTTCGGCTGCCGACAAACCGTTTGGCATCGTGTCTAAATTGCTAAAAATCATCGTTAGCGCAAACAACGCCAAACAAATAATTGACCACCAGTACCGGTACCGATAGAGCCAACTATGCTTCAGCATAAATTTACGCATCATCAATATCATTATAACATATGTTATAATTGAGATGATAACTTAAGGAGGATTTATGGCCGGATTTAAAGACCAAATGGAAATGCTAAAGAAGATGCGCCAAGCGCAGAAAGAACTTAAGAAGGAGATTGTTGAAGTTGAGGCAGGCGACGGCGCCATCACCATTCAGTTCAATGGCGAGCTCAAGGTGGTAGACGTTAAAGTCAACCCTGACCTCATCGACCTCAATAAAAAGGGCGAACTCGAAGCCTGGATTAAGGCCGCAATTCAGGATGGCCTCAAGGCAGCACAAGACGTCGCTGCGGAAAAAGTTAAGCCACTGATGGGTGGCATGATGGGCGGCCTCGGGCTCTAATGCCAGGGGGCAAAGCTAGTTTACCGCGGGCGCTGGTTGAATTAATTGACGCCTTTAGTGCGCTGCCGGGCGTGGGCGCCAAGACGGCCGAGCGCTATGCTTACGCATGCTTAAAGGGTGACCGCAAAAAGGCCGCCAAGCTGGCCGCGGCGCTCAGCTCATTGCACGACAGCGTCAAGCGCTGCCCAGTTACCTTCGCCCTGATTGACGCCGACGAGCCCGTCTCGCCGCTTTACAGCGCGCCCGACCGCGACCGCACCACCGTTGCGGTGGTTGAAGACCCGTTCGATGTCCTCGCTATTGAGGGCACCAACTTATACAAGGGAACTTACCACGTTTTGGGCGGCGTAATTTCGCCAATTGACGGCGTGGGGCCAGAGGCACTTCATATCCCCGAGCTCATTGACCGCATTAAGCACGACACCGTGCAAGAGGTAATTCTTGCCACCAACGCCAGCGTGGAAGGCGAGTCCACCGCACTCTACATTCAAAAACAGCTCGAGCAAGCCGACCTTAGTGGTGTCAAAATCAGCCGCTTGGCACGCGGCATCCCGATTGGCGTTGACCTTGAATACACCGACCAAATTACCCTCGGCCATGCTCTCAGCGGCCGCAAGCTCTTGCAATAAGGCTAAAGAAAATCCCGCCAATGTAACATTGGCGGGGAGTTACTACTTCTTCTTAGGAAGATTGTCGGCGGTTGCCACATCATTCGACTGAGCCATAGTTTTAACAGTGCTTTTAGCACCATCATTTGACTTCGCCACACGCTTGAACTCGTTTGATTCGGAAAAATCACCCATAAAAGCATCAATTGGCTTCTTCGGCATTTCCGACATGCGGTCCAATGGTGAAGGGATAGCCTTCGAACGCGGCTTCAAATTAGCAAGTTTATCACCTCTTTCGGCAAATTCATTTGGATAAATCATGTTATATTTATCGTGACGAACTAGCTCCGAGCGGGCGTAGAAGTTATTGCCGTAAATGAACACCAGCAGGGCAATGTAGGCGAAAACCGCCGCAATGCACAATGGCGCCAAGCAATAAATTACCCCGTACGCGGCAGCTGATTCTTGCACAAACCGGTTAAACACCAGATATAGCACTACATTCATCACACTGCCCGCTAGCAGGTAAAACGCCGCACGACGCAGCGCCCGATAGGCCGCCAGCTTACGCCGGTAAAGTTGTTTAGTGTACTTAACTCTTATCTTGCTGACCGCGAGTGCCACGAGTATGACCACAATCACGGCGAGTATCAACTTAAATACAACTTGCATAACGGTTACCATATCAATCATTTCAGCTCCTAAATTGTAGGTAGAACGTAAAGTTCTCTTTGCAGCCTTTCTACAAAGTACTTGTATTATACCATAAAATGCTAATGTTGTCCAGCCCCAGAATAGTGCTATAATATAGATAATGATTTTGAACGATAAACAACGGGGCTGGATTAATTCCGCCCGCAAAATTTTAGTCTTGCAGGCCGAGAACCCTGACGGCGATTCCATTGGCTCAGCGCTTGCGCTTGAAGAAATTTTAAGTGGGCTTGGCAAACAAGTTGCGCTACAGTGCCCAGTACAAACGCCAACTTACCTCCGTTACATCAAGGGCTGGGACCGCGTCCAGCTCGACATTGACCCAAGCTGCGACATGGCCATCATCGTTGACACCTCAGCTAAGACGCTGATGGGCAAGACCACCGACGACCCCGTGGCGATGAACTTCCTCAGCTCTCACCCCGTGCTAGTGCTCGACCACCACGTGGGCGTGGACACCGATTTACCGTTCCCAGCCGATTACATCATCAGCGACACCGCCGTTTCGACTGGCGAGCTCATCTTTGACATCTGCGAAGAAGAGCAGTGGCACATCAGCCCACTGGCCGCCGAACTAATGTTTATCTCTATTCAGGCCGACTCTCTCGGTCTCACCACACCAGCCACCACGGCCGGCAGCTTCTTTGCTTGTAGCAAGCTAGTCACCGCCGGTGCTAACCCAGCCGCCATCGAAGAAGAGCGCCGCGAGCTAATGAAAAAGTCGCCACGCATTCTTGAGTACAAGGGACGGCTGATTGAGCGCATTGAATACTTTAACGACGGCCGCACCGCCTTGATTCACGTGCCATTTGACGAGGTCCACGAGTATAGCAACGAGTACAATCCAACCATGCTGGTGCTCGACGAGATGCGCCTCGTGATTGGCGTTGACCTTGCCATCGGTATCAAGACTTACCCAGACGAAAAAATCACCGGCAAAATTCGCGCCAATGCGCCGCTTGCCAACCTCCTCGCCAAGTCATTTGGGGGCGACGGACACCCTTACGCCGCGGGCTTCCGTACTTACGGCACATACGACGAGTTCCTACCAGAGTTAATTCAAGCGCTTGACCGCCTTTATGCCGAGTACGATAGTCAGCAGGCCGAGCAAAGTGCCACTAGCGCCGCCGAACAAGCGGTGCAGCAGGCCGAGCAGGCGACCGAGCACGCCAGCCTCAGCCACGGTATCAATTTAGGCAATTTCAGAGTAAAATAAAATAATAATATAAGCCTTTTGCCGTAGATTCGAGCAACCATCTTGTAAATTACGGTATCAAAAAAGACGATTCAGCGACCGCAAACTATAGGTGCTCGCGACCGAGAATCGCCTTATGCTTCTAGTATATTGAACAAAGCACAAAAAGTCAAACGGATTCTATATAGTATCAAAAAAGACGATTCAGCGACCGCAGCCAAACGAGGCCACGACCATGAATCGCCTTATAATTCCATCCTACCAAACTCCAGATAGGAAATCAAGCGAATTTTATACAATACAAAAAAGACGGTTCATCCACCGCAGAATATGCACCCCACGACCATGAATCGCCTTATGTTTTTATTCTACCAAACCCCGGGCAGAAAATCAACTGGATTTTTATACAATACAAAAAAGGCGATTCAGTGACCGCAGAATATGCACCCCACGATCCCAAATCGCCTTATACCCCTATACTACCAAACCCTGGGAAGAAAGTCAATTGGATTTTTATACAATACAAAAAAGACGATTCAGCGACCGCGTGCCATCAGGCTCGCGACCCCAAATCGTCTTATGCTTCTAGTATATTGAACAAAGCACAGAAAGTCAACCCCCAGCAAAATATCTCCTATTACATTTCGTAAACATAGGCTATACTAATATCAGGAGGATTCACAAATGAGGAAGAGGGGAGTGCCGCCAAAGATTATTAGACGAGGTCGTAACATATATACTTTCTACAAGAAAAATAAGGGTGACAAGATATACTGGGTAGACCATTATGCAATAAACTTCATCACAAACGAGCCTGATGTTATTGATGGTGAATTACTGATTTCCTTTAACCGCCATAATATGCTTGACCTCTGGCGCGACTATCCGTGGAATTTTACGCCAGAACAAAAAGCGTTATTTGATAAAGAAAATCCGTATTGGGCAAACTTCTTCGAGCGCCGCAATGGAACGGAGCCACCGATAGTTGATGAAAATGGCGTTGGCACGATACACTTAAACGACTAAATAGGCAAGGCTTTGAATGACTATATCCTAAACTATAGTATCAAAAAAGGCGATTCATCCACTGCAGACCAACGAGTCCACAACCATGAATCACCTTATGCATTTACTATATTAAATAAAGCCTAAAAAGTCAATTGGATTTTATATAATACAAAAAAGGCGATTCAGCGACCGCAAACCAAAAGGGCTCGCGATCCCAAATCGCCTTATGCTTCTAGTATATTGAACAAAGCACAGAAAGTCAAGCACCCAGCAAAATATCTCCTATTACATTTCGTAAACATAGGCTATACTAATATCAGGAGGATTCACAAATGAGGAAGAGGGGAGTGCCGCCAAAGATTATTAGACGAGGACACGACATATACATCTTTGAGAAGAGGAATAAAAAAGACCAGATATATTGGGTAGACCACTATGTGTCTTATACATCCGAGTTTAATAATGATGATTTGATGATGGGCGAACTCATAATCTCTTTTGACCACCATAATATGCTTGACCTCTGGTGTGATTACCCATGGAA
>CAMXXV010000009.1 GCA_947253285.1 uncultured Candidatus Saccharibacteria bacterium
CCGGCGCGAAGGTTGAGACTAGCGATTGGGCAAAAAAGTTCGCCAATATTCCGGGGCTGAAGGTGGTAATCTTCGCTGGCTGCATGGTGTACGAGTCAAAGGCGCCGGTGGATTTGCTCATTGCGGGGTCGCAAATGTCCGAGTTGAAGTTAAAAAATTTGGTCAAACAATTAGAGCGCGAGAGTGGCGCCAGTTTGAACTACTCAATTATGGACTACAACGATTTTTACTATCGCTTGAGCATCAACGACCGCTTCGTGTTGAATATTCTTGAGGCCAAGCATACCAACGTAGTCGACGCCAACCGCATTTTGGGTGACTACCCAGGCACTGAGCATGAGTCGGCGGCCGAGTCAGTAGATAAAGGAGGAGATAACTAATGGAAATTGAATACAAAGGTGCTAACTGCGTGGTGATTCGTGACAAGAATGCCACGATTGTGACCGACCCAACCGAGAACGTGAAGATGAAGGTGAAGGAGCTGGACGACCCAGACGCGGTGGTGTTAGCGACGCAGCCGAGCTTTGCGCCGGCGGAAGACAGCGTGAAGAGCTTTATTATCGATATGCCGGGCGAATATGAACACAAAGATGTTAGCGTGCGCGGCATTCCGGTGAAGGCGCATCTTGCGAGCGACGAGGCGGCGCAGGACGCGACCCTTTACAGCATTTACACCAGCGGCATTCGCATTGCCGTGGTGGGGCACACGGTAGCGCCGATTGATGATGACGACCTCGAGGCCTTGGGCTTGGTAGACGTGGTGATTATCCCAGTGGGCGGCAACGGCTACACGCTAGACGCGCGCGATGCCGCGGCGATTGTACACAAAATGAACCCAGCGCCGAAGTTGGTGATTCCGACTCACTATGACGACGGCAAGACTGAATATGAGGTGCCGCAGGAGGACTTGGCGCCATTTGCAAAGGAAATGGGCTGCGAAATCGCCCGCCAGACTGTAATAAAGCTGAAGGACATCACCAAGCTGCCCGAGAGCACCACGGTGATTGCCCTCACGCCGAGCAAGTAGGGTAAGAAAGTTACACGGTTATTGCACGCCACCGCCCCGCGGTGGCGGTTTTAAGCTGAGTGCAAAAAGTTTGGTAAATTATCCCGCTTGTGTTATAATGCAGGTATCTAGCCGTGGTGGCAGAGATAAACCCAAAGAGGAGAATAACCAAAAATGGAGAATAACCAAAATGGAGGACAAAAACAATATGAGTAAATTACGGCAAACAGCTGCGGGGGGGGGGTAAACTTTTAAGCCTCTTATCCCAAACTACTGAAAGTAGGGGTAAAATAGCTACTTTGGCGCCAACATCCAACCATAACTTTGCGGCGCCCGCCGTGGTGTTTGGTCTGTTTGTTTTAGTTGTTGCGCCATTCATCCTCACCCCGCCAGCTCATGCGGCGGACGATAACACCGTCAGCATTGCGGTTGACCAGAACGCCACACTTCAGCCAACCGGCAACCTCTATAAAGCTACCACCAACGTCACCGTCAAAACCGGCAAACCTTATGGCTTTAATCTCACCATGCAAGCGGATACCGCTAACCTTGTAAATAGTAAGGACTCTACCCACAAAATCTCTGCCACCCCAAGCGCCACGCCGGTTACACTAAATGCCAACCAGTGGGGCTATTCCCTAAGTAAGTCTGCCTCTACCTTTAGTGCCGTCCCAGCCGGCGCCCAAGCCACGCCAGCCGTAGTGGCCGACGTCACCAAGGCCAAGCCAGCCGGTTGTACTAATCCAGCCAACTGCACCAAGTCCGTCACCTTTGCGGCCAACGTCGACCCAGCAAAGCTCGCCAGTGGTAGCTACAGTACCGCCATCACATATACCGCTACCGCCAAGCCAGCACCAAAGCCGGTAGATTGGCAGCAGCGCACTGCTAAAACCACCCCATCAGAGACCTGTCAGGCAGGGAACACCAATAGCTCTTGTCTTGTTACCCTCGACCCGAACATGATTCCAGTGAAGTACACCGGCAGCCCTACTAACGCCCAATGGACCAGCGTAGCCGACCCAGAAGCAGCCAATAGTGGTTGGTACGATTACGCCAACAAGCAGTGGGCAAACGCCATCACCGTTAAACCAGAAGCTCTTAGCAAATACCGTGGCTTTAGTAAAGTCGTAGACCAGTCAGACATTCTTGGTTACTGGGTGTACATCCCGCGTTATACATATGAAGTGATGCGCCGTGATGGCACAGATAAGCCAGTTCCAGCTCAGAACTTTGACATTAAATTTGAAAGCACCAAGACGCCGAAGAAGCGTCCACTAGCTTGTAAGACGGGCAATGGCAAGGACTACCGTACTGAGTGCAACGTAAGCCGTGAATTGCCGCTAGCTGGTGGCGAGGTCTCTACGTGGACCACCCATCCAGCCTTTAGTTTTGGCAAGAAAGAGCTGAACGGTATCTGGTTTGGTAAGTTTGAGACGACGGGTGAAGTTAATCAACCAACAGTACTACCAAATCAATACCATATTTCTGGCTATACAGTTGGTATAAATAATAGAATTGGCGGTTTTTATGCCTTATCTAAATCTCTAGGCGTTAATGATTCAAATAATGTTGGTGGTGACAGTATTTCTACTACTCAGAATAGCCACCACTTGGCTAGGTTTAACTCTCACATGGTCAACAATAACGACTGGGGTGTAGCTACCTATCTTAGTGCTAGCAAA
Organism: uncultured Candidatus Saccharibacteria bacterium; assembly: GCA_947253285.1. GTDB lineage: Bacteria > Patescibacteriota > Saccharimonadia > Saccharimonadales > Saccharimonadaceae > Nanoperiomorbus. The sequence goes on from CAMXXV010000009.1 coordinate 2,689, forward strand.
TATGGCGCTGGTTATAACGGCGTCCAAATCAATAGCCAATCTGAGAGTTATGAGATTTATCCTAGTAGTATTGGTAACGATACTTGGGGCACTACCGGCTGCGGCCCATCGTCTAACGGCAATACCAGCACCTATAGCGACGGTGGTACTCTTGGTACTCAATCCGCTTGTAGTTCAAGTGACCCACAGCGTGCCTACAACGGCACCATTGGTCAACTCGCCAGTACCACTAACAATCCAACCGGTATTTACGATATGTCCGGTGGTGGTTGGGAGTATACCGCTTCCAGCTATACTAGCGACTTAAATAATTCTAGTACTAACTATTTTAGCCAATCCGCTCGCCCATCATACGTCAATAATTATAATTTCAGTGACCCAAATAGTTGTACCTTTGCTACCTGTGGCGGTCAAGCTCTCTATGAGACCAATAATGGTACCAACAATAGTAGTACAGCCCAGTGGAACGGTAATTACATGTACTTCGTAACGTCTTCGCGCCCATGGTTTGGGCGGGGTGGCAGCTGCCACAATGGCTCGGGTGCTGGGTTGTTCTATGCCTACTACAACGATGGCGGCTTTGGCTACGCCGGCTACTACTTTGCGTTCCGCGTCGCACTCGCGCCCCTGCAAGACTAAATCTGTGGTGGTGGCGCGCTGAATTGGAAGGCCGACACTCTGGCTTCAGTACTATAACTTTCCTCAACCCCCTTGTGTTAACCCAAAGTGTGATATAATAAGAGTAGTCCTAGGATTGCAATTATTTCCTAACAAAATTAGATCGGGAGTCCTAATGATTTGTCACCGTGGTGGCAGGTTGCGGACACCCACCTGGACTATAACCGGGGGATCTAGGCGCATCTTGGGACTTTTGGAAATTATTTGGGTGGTATGAAGCAAAAAGTCGTTATTCGCGCAATCGTTCACCGACACGGCAACGTTTTGCTGTTGAGACGTCACGGCGGCCGCCCGTCAATCGCGGGCCTGTACGAGTTGCCGGGTGGGGCGCTGCACATCGGCGAGCAGCCGGTAGACGCCCTGAAGCGAAGCTTGCAGATTCACGCCGGCATTGAGCCGGAAACCTACCACTTGCGCGACGTGGTCAGCTTTATTGACCCCGACGACCGGCAGCTGCAGTATATCTTTATCGTCTTTGACGTCACGCTGGCTGGCGGCCGCGACTCGCGCGTTACGCTCGACGACGAGTATCACAACTACATGTGGGCGGATTTGACCGACCTAGATGGCCAGCTGTGTACCAATTCCACCAGCGTTATTTTGGGGCTGGGAAGCGAAGCCGTAGCTGACCGCGACTTTATTCGCGACCGGAGCAACGAAGACAAGAAGCTCAAAACTGTGGTGATTCACTCTGACGGCGGCTCGCGTGGTAACCCCGGTCCGAGCGCCAGCGCGTACATCATCATGGGCACGGACGGCCAGACCATCGCGCAGGGCGGGCGGTTTTTGGGCCGCAGCGACAGTGGTACCGCCGAGTACATCGCAGTGGAGTTGGCGCTGAAGCGCGCGATTGAGCTGCATGCCGAGGTGGTGGAGTATTACAGCGACAGCTTGATGGTCGTAGGGCAAATCAATGGGCTCTTTGACGTCAAAAATCCGGAGTTCCGCGCCATCCACGACCGCATTATCCACTTGCTGTTCCACTTCCGCCGTGCCACCTTCCGCCACGTACACCGCGAGTACAACCGCCTGGCGGACAGCTTGGTCAACCGCATCTTAGACGAAAACAAGGGCAACACGGAGCCACGAGATTTCGTCATATAGTGGTATAATAGTAATGCCAGATGGCTAAATGATCGCTTGCCGGCTAGAGGTCGGTAAGAGGAAAGTCCGGGCAGCACAGAGCGACAACAGTTGCTAACGGCAACCAAGGGCGACCTTAGGGAAAGTGCCACAGAAACTGATACCGCCGGCGGCGTTCGCGCTGTCGGTAAGGGTGAAAAGAGTAGTGTAAGAGACTACGGCGCCCCATGGTGACACGGGGCGGGGGTAAACCCTGTTGGCTGCAAGGAGGCGAGAGCACCGGCTGCTCGTCGGCTCGCCGTTTATCCGCTTGAACGTCTTGGCGACAAGACGTCTAGATAGATGATCATTCTCGACAAAACCCGGCTTACCGGTCATCTGGGTCCCATGTTATTGGGAACTCCATTTACTGCTTGGCTTTTGGCCAAGCAGTTTTTGATATATGTAGTATCACTCGCTATGACGCGACTGATGGATTTTATGTAGCGCTAGAGATTTATTGGTAGATAAATTGATGTGGCGGTGCTGGATATTTAAGCATAAATTGCGCCCATGTTGGGCGCTTTATTGTGTTGCTCAGCCGCCTCTGTTAATGGTAGTGCAGTGCACAACGATTGGCAGTGGTGGTGTAGTATTTAAGCTTATTCGCCCGTCATGACGTCACGACGGGCGGAAGCGGCGAGCGTCTCGCCTGTCGGAGGGGCAACCAGCAGTCCAACTAGCCATCTAAATATTAAGACCACGCCAATTAAGCTAGTTTGCCCGCCGCAGACGCCTCTGTTATTAGGACAATTCTGATGTACGGTCGGAATGGTGGGGCTTAAGGTAAACTAAGAGCAACAAAAAACGCCTGCCAGAGGCAGGCGTGTGACATCAAGACGTGATTACTTGTTGACTGACTTGACGATGGCAGCGAAGGCGGCTGGCTCGCGTACGGCGAGGTCAGCTAGGGTCTTGCGGTCTAGGGTAATGTTGGCCTTCTTAAGGTCAGACATTAGACGGGCATAAGTGGTGCCGTTTTGACGAGCGGCAGCGTTGATGCGGGTGATCCATAGCTGGCGTAGGTCGCGCTTCTTGGTGCGGCGGTCGCGGAAGGCATATTGCAAAGCCTTGATAACGCGCTGCTTGGCTAGGCGGAAGCTGCGGGTTGCGCTGTTGTGCTTGAAGCCCTTGGCGCGGCTAATCATTTTAGCGTGGCGTGCGTGGGCGGTAACTCCTCGTTTAACTCTCATTTTATCTCCTTACTTCGATTATTAGATACCCAATGCACGGCGAATGACTTTAGCACGTTCACCGGTGGTTGACTTTGGCGCTGCTTTGGCGCGCTTGTTGCGGGCAGTCTGATGTGACAACTTGTGGTGCATTGCAGCACTCTCTTGTAGCATCTTGCCAGCCTTGGTTACGCGAATACGCTTCGCGGTACCCTTGTGGGTCTTCATTTTTGGCATTTCTTGTTGCTCCTTACTATTACACTCAAGTTACGACCGGCCATAGTAGCCTTGTTGTCGGCCACGGCATCTTCGGCGAGCTCTTCAAGAATACGCTTTAATAGCGCCTGTCCGACCTCTGGATGAGCCATTTCGCGACCACGAAACATCAATTGAATTTTGACCTTGTCGCCGTCTAATAAGAACTTGCGGATCTTGCGTAGCTTAATTTCTAAATCGTTCTGGCCAATTTTGAGGCCGAGGCGAATTTGTTTAAGTTCACTGACATGGGCGTTCTTTTTGTTACGCTGCTGTTCCTTCATCTTTTGGTACTGGTATTTACCCCAGTCGATGATTTTCGCAACAGGTGGCACCGCAGTCGGTGAGATTTCTACTAGGTCAAGACCGGCCTCACGAGCGCGTTTGAGGGCGTCATTCTTCGACATAATGCCGAGCTGAGCACCACTTTCATCAATCACACGTAGCTCTTTGGCACGGATCTCGCCATTTATCCGAATTGATTTGCTGGCTATGGTTTATCCTTACCTGAATTATATTATTATATGGCTCCGGAGGCCGGATTCGAACCGGCGACCAATTGATTAACAGTCAACTGCGCTACCGCTGCGCTACTCCGGAATGTTCACGTTTAACACGCACCTATAATTATATAGAATGCGTGCGCCGGCGTCAATAGTTTTTTCGATAATTTTTGTATTTTTATACTTATATATATAAGTATGTGGTGCGGCGGGCTAGCTGAGGGTGACTTGGCGATACTGGATGGCTTCGGCCATGTCGCCAACTTGCACGCTGTCGTGGCCGGCGAGGTCGGCGATGGTGGTCGCGACGCGCATCAGCTTAAAGTAAGAGCGGGCGGAGAGGCTCATTTTTTCGGTCGCTGTCAGGAGTAGTTGGCTGGCGGCGTCGTCAAACTGAATGAGCTGCTTGAGCTGTCGGTTAGTGAGGCTGGCGTTGAAGCAGTGCTGGCGGGCGGCTTGGCGGTTGGTGGCGTCCGCGATGGCCTGACGGTAGGTGTGGGCGAGCGGTGTGGTGCTGCGCTTGCCGAGGTCGCACTGGGGTACGCGGCTAACTTGGATGAAGATATCGATGCGGTCGAGTAGTGGGCCGGAAATCTTCTTTTGGTAATTGGCGATGAGCTGCGGTGTACAAGTGCACTCGTGGTCGGGGTCGTTGAAGTAGCCGCACGGGCAGGGGTTCATGGTGGCGAGCAGCATAAAGTTAGCGGGATAGGTGGCCTTGCCACTGGCGCGACTGATGTGAATCACGTGGTCTTCGAGCGGCTGGCGTAGCGACTCAAGAGTGTGCTTGCTAAACTCGGGCATTTCGTCGAGGAAGAGCACGCCGTTGTGGGCGAGGGATATCTCGCCCGGCATCAGGTTGGTGCCGCCGCCGGTCAGGGCAACGTGCGAAGCAGTATGGTGCGGCGAGCGGAACGGGCGGGTGGTAATAATGTCGTCAGACTCACTGGCTAGCGAGTAGAGCTTGGTGGTCTCGAGAATCTCGTCGTCAGTGAGTGGCGGCAATAGCCCAGGCAGGGATTTAGCCAACATCGTTTTGCCCGACCCAGGAGGGCCAACGAACAAGATATTGTGATGGCCGGCGGCGGCGATTTCAAGCGCGCGCTTGGCAACTTCCTGCCCATAGATGTCGTCGAGCAGGTCTAAATTAGTACAAGTATTTTGTACAACGTGCGGCTCGGCGGGAGGCAATACTTTTTCGCCCATTAAATGCTGAACTACACTATTAAGTGTGGTAGCTCCTACTACATTGGCATTTGGAATTAGCGCAGCTTGCGCACTATTGGCTTGTGGCACAATAACTTGCTTGAAGCGCTTGCCCGTGGCACACTCGGCGAGGCTTAACGCGCCGCGAATTGGTTGCAAACTGCCATCCAAACCCAATTCTCCGATAAATAGTGTGTTTTTAACATCAGCTTGCTGTAGTTGGTCGCTGGCAATTAAAATTGACAACGCAATTGCGAGGTCGAGATGCGAGCCATCCTTTGCCACAGAGGCGGGTAAGAGGTTGATGGTGACGCGCTTGGTTGGGAACTTAAAACCAGAGTTAGTGATAGCGGCGCGGACGCGCTCGCGTGATTCGTTGATGGATTTGTCGGCTAAACCGACGATGTTGAACGCGGGTAAACCATTGGTGATATAGCATTCGGCCGTGACTGCAACGCTGTCAAACCCCTTGATAACCGCTGTGGCTGTGCGTGCGATCATAATACTAACATTATAGCACTTATGGTTATCTGGCGCCCTTGGCGCGCCGAGGCGGGTGTGTTAAGATAAGGGTATCTGGGGCTGAATATGCTTTGACAGATGGAATTTAACAGGGTAATTTGCGAGTAGTTGATCACTTACAATCACATAATAAATGCAAAATCACGTTTGCAGGCATTTGTAGCCAGCGTCAAGGATGCTTTTGCTCCTAAGCTAGCTGCAGTTGCAGTCGCTGCCTAGTTTTACACTAGTTTTTTTATTTTCGCAGCCCATCCTAACGCCGACGCAAGATAGGCGTTCTGGGGTGTCATAGCTATGTTGCTTAGCCAGTAGAGGCGTTTTGCCGCCCTCTGCGGTGAAATCCAACGCAAATCAGCACCAATTCATCGTTGTTACTTGATAAGAATTGGCCTGACCTCAGTTTTGCAAGTAACTAGGCTTCGTAGATGATTATCAGGTTACCATTTGGACGCGGGGTCGGTACCCGCCAGCTCCACCAGACATTATCAGAGGCAGGGCAGTGTAGCCCTGTTTTTTGTTCGGCCAAGTTTTCCCCAGAATTCGGCTACAATGTAGTAAAAATTACCAAAATAAGGCTATAAAAAATGTTGACAGTCTTTTTAGAGTGGTCTATTATTAAAGTAGCTTATGAATAAAAAATATATTCATAAGCAGCGCACACAAAAATAAACATTATTAACTACATAAATCTATCTTCTTGAACGACCAGTAATTCTCGCAGCTGGTCGTTTTTTGATTTTGTCGTAAATTAAGCCATTAATTTATTGTCCGAGGCCTTATTTTGGCTATTAGACGCCTTCAGGGCGCCATTTTGAACTAAAATGCCATGAAAAAATGAACACAACTTAATTCCAGCCGGCTTGCGCGGCTTAGTTGTGCATTTTTAGGCCTTGGCATGGCATTTGGTGTGCCAATGCTTATATTTTGTAAGCTTGGCTACCGATGAATGCGTTTAGTGCTTGCGTCGGAGACGATTTGAATGTTTAATTTGACTTTAAAGGCAGACGTGACTAGCTTGCGTGGATGGTTCGATGGTTTTAGAAAAGCTTAAACGGCTAAGCGGATGGATTAGCGTGGGTGTGGCATTAATTTAATCGCCGTGACGGCGGTTAGCTAGACTGGTTAAATTGGGCGGGATTTGGCGAGCTTAAATGGTAACGGTTGAGCCCGAATTAGGTGTGCTGGGACGTTGTGAAAAACTTGACGTCAAATAAAAATAACTAGAATATGTACATATTTACAACACCAAATACACCAAAAGCTAAACTTAAGCATAACCAGCTACTAGATAAACGTTATAAAAATAACAATATAAAGTGCGCTAAAATAGTTGACATAAGCGCTAAAATTTGATAGACTTAAATCAAGCTTGAAAGACAAAAAGACAAGCAAACAAAAATTAAACAATTTAACAAAAGTTCGCTTCAAAGTTGTCACCAATCCAGCTTGTACATTACCCATTAAACAAACAGAACAAACAAAAATAGATGATTGATAAGGTCATCGACACCGACCATCACTGGTTTTAAAGTGAGAACGCAGCCCCATAAGTCGCTCTTCCATAAAACTAGTTTGTTTGCAGCAGGAATGACGGTCTTAGCCTCGCGGCAAAGAGTACTTTGCGTTAGTGTGCGGCTAGTGCCGTCACTCTGTTGCAAACATGCGTCGAGCGGAGGCGCTCTCTAGGAGCGCTTAGCTCCGCAGATATGCTCCCGAACGGGAGCGGTCAGTGAAAGGTTGTTGGCTGTGCTACCGGTGACTCGCGCCCTTTTTTAGATTTTAGTTTGGCGGATGAGCTTGTCGCACTTTAGACTTCACCAATTTGTGCAGCCAGCGGCCTCTCTTATAGTACTTTTCCTGACACTCATGTCAGTTACCTCCTCTCCTCCATCTCTTCGGGGTAGTAGGGCGGGCTCGGTTCCCGCAAACCTTGAGCATATTGCCTTACTGCCCCAAATTCTATAGAATATAAGCATAATGAGGTGCAAAAATCTTATTTACACAGCAGTCGCTAGCTTTCTGGTGTCCGTTTTGGCGTTAGTGGCGGTGCTGAATTTGACTAGCCCAGATACGAGCGGCCTTGCTGGTATCTTGCTAGTCTTCTTTTTAATTTATATGGCGTCACTTGGGGTGATTATGTTTCTTGCCACATTGGGATACTACTCATATCGGCTTATTCGGCCGTTGCCGGCGTCGGCGTTGGCGGGGACTAAGCAAGCGCTTTATTATCGGCGACTAGTCGCTATCTGTGTCATCTTAAGCTTTGTGCCAATTGTCTTAATGTCATTCAATTCCATTGGAAAACTAGGGTTACTTGATGTCATTTTGATAACAATTACGGAAGCTTTAGCGATTTTGTACACAATGAAGCGCTTAAAATAAGCCAAAATAAGTGATAATTATACAACAAAAAGCTGTAAAAAATTGTATTCAATTAACGTGTTTATGCTATAATAGCGGTATATGGCACCAACAAACAATCAACCACGTTTTGAACAAATACCAAGACCTGCTGTCCAACCAAATATGATGCCACAACAGCCGGGTAATTTTGTGGTGCCGAACTACAATGCGCAAGCTAATAATTTTAATGTTGACCCTGCTCGTGCTCGGGCGGAGCAAATTGCTCGAATTGAACAGGCCGCCATGGCGGCAGAGCAGGTGGCGCAACCACCACAACAACCAGTGGCAGCCACTCCTGCGCCTAGTACCAGTCAGCCAACTTCTGGCGTGACTGCGTCTGACCCAGATGACGCTGCGGATTCAGATAAAATTGAACGTGAATGGGTGGGCAAGGTGAAGGCTGAGATTGCTAATAGCACTAAGGACCCCTATACGGAGCAGATGAATATTTCCGCCATGATGCGTGATTATGTTAAGAAACGGTTTGGGAGAATCGTGGGCCAAGCGCCAAAGTTGTAGAGTATGGACCTTACGTCGGTTGTTATACCACTGATGCTGATTATCATGATTTTTGGCGTGACAGCAGCTATTGTAGTGACGGCCTTTGTGTTTTATCGGGCGCGGTTGCGCGAGCAGAAGAACTACGAGCGCAGCCTTAAGATGGTGCCAATTATGATTCACTTACCACCGCCAAGTGAAGACATTAAGGCTGGTGGGCGCGATACACGCGATGTAGCAGACGAGATGATATCGCAGGCGCAAACCATGTATAATGTTATTTTGTCTACAGCTACCAGAGGTTTTAAGAGCGATTTTTATGGCCAGCGGCACATGTCATTTGAGGTCGTGGCGCATGGTGGGCTGATTCACTATTATGCCGTGGTACCAACAGTGTTAATTGACGCTATCAAGCAGGCAATCATTGCCGCTTACCCAACAGCGCAGCTAGAAGAGGTTGAAGAGTTAAACCTTTTTAATCCAACTAGTAAAATCAGTGGTATTGCTGGCGGTGAATTTGTGCTAGCCAACTCGTTTGAAGCACCGATTGCGACTTACAAGGAAACCAAGCGTGATGCTACTGGTGCCATCTTGAATGCGTTCTCAAATGCACAACGAGGTGATGGCTTAGGGTTGCAAATTTTACTACGCCCAGCACATCCAAGTTGGGTGAAGTCGGTTGAGACTAGGGCACAGAATATCCGTGAAGGCAAGAAGGACCGTTCGGTGGGTAGTACTGGCATGAAGTACTTTGCTCAGGTGTTTGAGGCTTTATGGCAACCACCTAGCGCTGACAAAGAGAAAGAAAAGGATGGCACGCCAAAGCCGATAAGCGGTGTTGACCAATCGCGCATTGAGGCGATGGAGGAGAAGGCGCGATATGCCGGTTATGAGGTGAAGATTCGCTTGATTGCGTCTTGTCCAAACTTAGAGCGGTCGCGTCAGCTTGTGGGCGGTGTGGTGTCGGCCTTTGCGTTGTTTAATTCACCAAACAACAACAGCTTTAAATTTAAGCCGATTGAAAATACTGAGCAGTTCGCGACCAACTATATTATGCGTTTCTTCCCGCAAGAGGATAACAAAAATATTTTGAACACCGTTGAACTAGCATCAGTCTTCCACTTGCCAGACCAAACTAACGTACCATCGACTCAGGTGGAACGGCAGCACTTTAAAGAGGTGGATGGCCCAGCAATAGTGATGGAAAAGGGCTTGTTGCTTGGATACAATATTTATCGTGGCCGTAAGAAGGCGATTCGCCTAGGCGAGAATGACCGCCGCCGTCACGTTTACGTGATGGGTGCAACTGGTATGGGTAAATCTGTCTTCCTGGAGAACTTGGCGTTGCAGGATATGGTGGCGGGCAAGGGCTTTGCCTTTATTGACCCACATGGCGATAGTGCCGAAAAATTATTGTCCATGGTGCCAAGTGACCGCATTGACGATGTGATTTACTTTAACCCATCGGATATGGAGAATCCAATTGGGATGAACCTATTTGAGATTGATCCGAACGACCCAGACCCAGAGCGGACACAAGATTATATCATCGCTGAGACGATGAATATGCTGTATTCATTGTATGACCCACAGCATCAAGGTATTGTGGGGCCGCGTATGGCAAATATTGTGCGCAACGCCGCCTTGCTCCTGATGGCTGACCCAAAGGGTGGCACTTTTATGGACATTCCAAAGGTGTTGGTTGACCCAGATTTTGCCAAGCCAAAGATTAAGTACCTCAAGAATCAGCGAGCTATCGACTTCTGGACGAAGGAGTGGCCGAATGCTCAGCGCTCAAACGACGCCGGCGAGGTGACTTCTTGGGTGGTTTCGAAATGGGCAGACTTTGAAAACACGATGATGAGCAACATTTTGGGGCAGGTGCATTCCACAGTGAACCTCCGTAAGGTGATGGACGAAGGCAAGATTTTGCTCGTCAACCTGTCGAAGGGTAAGCTGGGCGACATGCCAGCGAAACTCCTTGGTATGGTGTTTGTGATGAAGTTCCAAGCTGCGGCTATGTCGCGCGCCAACATTCCAGAGTCGGAGCGTCGCGACTTCTGCTTGTTTGTGGATGAGTTCCAGAACTTTGCCACGGACTCGTTTGAATCTATCTTGTCTGAGGCGCGTAAGTATCGCCTCAGCCTGACCGTAGCTAACCAGTTTGTGACGCAGCTGACGGACAAGATTCGTGCCGCTATCATGGGTAACACTGGTACGTTTATTATCGGCCGTGTGGGTTCAGAGGATGCTGAGAATATCGTTAAGCTGTTTGCGCCGGTGTTCGACACTGAAGACTTGCAGTACATGCCAAATTACACTGCTGCCGTGAAGATGCTGCTCAATGGTTCGCCGACCTCGCCATTTTCGTTACAATTACCGCCGCCAATGGGGCATCCAAATGCCCAGCTTGGTGAAGAGCTAAAGCGCTTGTCGGCCGTGAAATACGGCGTGCCACGTGCCACTGTTGAAGCAGAGATTCATGCCCGTCTAGCTACTACGCCAACTTCTTCAAGCCATAGCAGTAGTGATGGTGGTGAAGGCAAGGGCAGCTTCCTTGGTAATTGGCTAGAAGCGCGGGCTGACCGGTTACGCCATGGTAGCACTGCTAGTCCAGCCGGTGGGGCTCAGCCGCAGCCAACACCACAACAGCCAAACAATCTAACTTCGACTACAGCACCAAATGGGGCAATGAACTTTAACCATAACGCTCAACCGGCGCCAATGCCGTTAGCGCCGCCGCCATATGGGCCAATGCCACCGCAGCAGAACGCGCCACAATCGATGCCGCAGTCAATGCCGCAACAGTACGGCGCATTCCCACCACAAGCACCAATGCCGCCACGTAATAATCAGATGCCATATCCGCCGTTTCCGCCGCAATATCAGGCGCCAATGCCGTTAACGCCACCACGTAACGGACAGCAAATGGCACCGCAAGTTATACCACCACTGCCGGTTGTACACTCCAACCAGCCGCTTCACCCGCAGCAGAACGCGCCAGCGCAACCAAATATGCAGTATAACGTGCCGCGTCAGCCGAGAAGTTAGAATTTGACTCACTGCACTACATTCTAGCTCATTTACTGAGGTATTTGGGCTAGAATGGCAGTAGTCTTATTGTGTAATTATATTGTTCAAAACGGCGTTTAGGCGTCTTAAAACGCCTGTAAATGGCTTATAATTGACTTAATCAGATTAAATTGGTAAAATAGAAGCATTGCGTAAATTGAGAGGGAATTAATGGCAACAACTAAGAACACACAGACCGCCGCCGACGATTACGACGCTAGCCAAATTCAGGTGCTAGAGGGTCTTGAGCCAGTTCGCAAGCGTCCTGGCATGTACATTGGTTCCACCGGTTATGACGGTTGGCACCACCTAATTAAAGAGATTGCAGATAACTGTATCGACGAAGCCATCGCTGGCTTTGCCACCACAGTTAAAATTGAGCTGCTGGCTGACGGCGGCTGCCGCGTGACTGATAACGGCCGCGGTATTCCAGTTGGTATTCACCCGAAAACTCACGTCTCATCACTTGAGACGGTGCTGACTGTTTTGCACGCCGGTGGTAAGTTCGGTGGCGGCGGCTACAAGGTGTCTTCCGGCTTGCACGGTGTCGGTTCCTCAGTGGTGAACGCCCTCTCTAGTAAGTTCATTGCCGAAGTCTCTCATCACGGCGAGCTCTATAAAATTGAATTTTCCGAAGGTAAAATTACCAGTAAATTTGCCAACACCGGCAAGACCGACATGCCACGTGGCACGCGCATCACATTTTATCCGGATGTGCAGATTTTTAAGGAGTTTAAGAAGTTTGACCGCAGCTGGGTACTGAAGTACTTACGCCACCAAGCCTACCTCACCAAGGGTATTCGTGCTAAGCTAATTGACTACCGCGACAACGCCGAGCATCCGTTCCGCTATGAGTTCTACTTTGATGGCGGCATTAAATCTTACGTTAAGCACCTCAATGTGGGCAAGGAAGTGCTGGCTGACGACATTTTTTATGTGGACAAGAAGGTTGACGACACGCAGGTGGAAATTGCCATGCAGTACAACGATGGTTACACCGAGAACGTGATGCCATTCGCCAACAATGTGTTCAACCCCGAGGGTGGCTCGCATCTGGTGGGTTTTCGCTCGGCTATGACGCGCGTTATTAACGACTATGCGCGTAAAAACGGGCTACTGAAGGATAAAGAAGACAATTTAACCGGTGATGATATCCGCGAAGGTCAGACTGCGGTGATTTTGGTTAAAATTCCTGACCCACAGTTTGAGGGGCAGACTAAGAATAAGCTGGGCAATCCAGAGACGCGCCGCTATGTTGACCAAGTGATGAGTGAAGCCTTTTCTTACTATCTTGAGGAGCATCCGGCGGCCGCTAAGGCAATTGTCAACAAGGCCGTGCTGGCCGCCCGTGCACGCAAAGCCGCTCGTGCTGCTCGTGAGAACGTGATTCGCAAGGGCGCCTTTGGTGGCACTAACTTGCCGGGTAAGTTGGCCGACTGTAGTAGCCGTAATCCAGAAGAATGTGAACTTTACATCGTTGAGGGTGACTCCGCAGGTGGCTCTGCTAAGGTGGGGCGCGACTCTAAAACGCAGGCGATTCTGCCGTTGCGTGGTAAAGTTCTCAACACGGAGCGGGCGCGCCTTGACCGTATGCTGGCAAATAACGAAATTGTGTCACTAATTAAGGGTATGGGCGTGGGTATCGGCGACCAGTTTGATATCTCTGGTCTGCGTTATGACCGTATCATTATCATGACCGATGCCGATGTCGATGGTAGCCACATTGCCACGCTACTGTTGACCTTCTTCTTCCGATACATGCCGCAGGTGGTGGAGGATGGCCACATTTATTTGGCCAAGCCGCCGCTCTTTGAATTGACGCGCGCCGGTAACAAGCCGAGCGATTACGTGTACGACGAGCCTGACCTTGAGCCGTTGTTGCAGAAGCGCATCGCTGAACGCAAGGCCGCAGGCAACAGAATTGACCCAGAAATTGAGACCTTCCGCCAAGCCGGCTACACTGGCCAGAAGCGCTACAAGGGTTTGGGTGAAATGGACGCCACGCAGCTGTGGGATACCACAATGAATCCGGAGACTCGCGTGTTGACCCAAGTGAAGGTGGCTGACGCCGAGCACGCTGATGCCATCTTTAACAAGTTGATGGGCGACGCCGTGGAGCCGCGCAAAGCATTTATTCAGACCCGCGCCAAGGATATTAAGCTTGAGGACTTGGATGTCTAGTAGGAGATAGAGATGAGTGAGATGAACGAGAATCAAGAAAATCAGAATGCACCAGTGCCAACCACTGGCGAGACCGTCAACGTCCAAGCGCAGCATTCCCGCGTGGTGGAGCTCAAGACCGTTGAAGACGTGATGGAGTACAGCTATTTGCGCTACTCGATGTCGGTGATTATTGACCGTGCGTTGCCAGATGTGCGTGACGGCCTGAAGCCGATTCACCGTCGTATTTTATACACCATGGAGAAAAATGGCTGGCGCCCTGGTACGAAGTTTGTAAAGTCGGCGCGTATTGTCGGTGATGTGATGGGTAAATACCACCCGCACGGCGACTTGGCGATTTACGACGCCATGGTGCGTTTGGCGCAGGATTGGGTGATGCGTTACCCACTAGTGGAGGGCCAAGGTAACTTTGGTTCGATGGATGGCGACCCGCCAGCTGCTAGCCGTTATACTGAGGCGCGAATGGGTAAGGCAGGCGCCGAACTCTTGGTCGACCTCGATAAAGAGACGGTGGACTTTCGCGATAACTATGATGGTGAGTTGCAGGAGCCGGTGGTATTGCCGGCTAAGTTGCCGAACTTACTACTGAACGGCCAAGTTGGTATTGCCGTGGGTATGGCGACCAACATTCCAACCCACAACTTGGGTGAATTGTGTGATGCCGTGATTTACTTGATTGACCACGGTTCAGACGCTACAACGATTGACGACCTCTTAAAGATAGTGAAGGGGCCAGACTTCCCAACGGGCGGCGTGGTGTACGCCGGACCAGCCATGAAGCAGGCCTATTTGACGGGTCGCGGTTCAGTGGTGATTCGCGCCGTGACGGAGATTTGTGAAACCAAGCGCGGACGTCACCAAATTGTGGTGAAGGAAATCCCGTATGGTGTAAATAAAGCGACGTTGCAAAAAAAGATTGTCGAGATGGTCAACGAAAAGAAAATTGTTGGCATTCAAGACATTCGCGATGAATCTGCCCGTGGCGAAGTGCGCGTGGTGATTGACCTCAAGAAGGATGCCTATCCGAACAAAGTTTTGAACCAGTTGTTCAAGTATACCGCGCTGCAGACCACCTTCCATTACAACATGTTGGCGCTAGTTGATGGCATTCAGCCGCGCGTGCTGGGGCTGGAGGATATTCTAAACGAGTATCTCAAGCATCGTCGCATTGTGGTGCGCCGCCGCACAGAGTTTGAACTCAAGAAGGCGAAGGAGCGCGCTCACATCTTGGAGGGCTTGAAGATTGCTCTTGATAACATCGATGAAGTCATTAAGCTGATTCGTGGTAGTAAAGACTACGATACGGCCATGCACGGCTTGATGGAACGCTTTGATTTGAGCGAAATTCAGGCGCGGGCCATTTTGGCCATGCAGCTGCGCAAGCTGACTGGCCTTGACCGTCAGGCGATTGAGGATGAGCTAAACGAGTTGCATCGCCGTATTAAGGAATTGGAGGCAATTTTGGCGGACGAGCAGAAGATTCTTGACATCATTCGCCAGGAATTAGTCGACTTGAAGGCGAAGTATGACGACCCGCGCCGCACTAAGATTATCAATCATGAGCTGGGCAAGATGGCGGACGAGGACGTAATACCAGAGGAAGATGCTGTAATTTTGTTAACAAGCGAAAATTACATCAAGCGTACGCCGATGGCAGCCTATCGCCAGCAGAATCGTGGCGGCAAGGGCAAGCGTGGCGTGACGACTAAGGAATCGGACATTGTTGACCAGTTGATTACGGCCACCACGCACGATTACCTCAGCTTCTTCACGAACAAGGGGCGCATTTTCCGCCTCCGCGCCTATGATGTGCCGGCCGCTAGTTTACAGGCTAAGGGCGTAGCGTTGGTAAACTTACTACAATTGCAGCCTAACGAAAAGGTGACGTCAATTGTGAAGTACAGCAAGGACGAAGCTGACCACCGCGACGGCTACCTATTTATGGCTACGACCAATGGTACTATCAAGAAGACACTGGCCAAGGAGTACGAGACCGTGCGCGCCAACGGCTTGATTGCCATCAAGCTCGACGACGGCGACGAATTGCGCTGGGTACGTAAGACGTCAGGTGATGCTGATGTGATTATTTCAACAGCTTTCGGTCAGGCGATTCGGTTCAGCGAGGCTGATGCTCGCCCAATCGGCCGCAGTGCCCGTGGTGTGCGCGGTTTGCGCTTGCGTCCAGGTGACCGCGTAGTCGGTATGGACGTGGTTGATAAGTCGCAAAAGGACCAGTGCCTCTTGATTATGAGCGAGAAGGGTTACGGCAAGAAGACCAAGGTGTCGAACTTCCCAGTGCATAAGCGGGGCGGCGTCGGCATCAAGGCCGCTGTGGTGACTGCCAAGACTGGCAACATCATCGCCGCGCGCTCGCTTGATGCCGATACCTCTGAAATCATTGCTATTTCGGCGGGCGGCCAGACCATTCGGGTCGGCTTGAATGACATTCCAACCCTTGGCCGTACCACGCAGGGTGTGCGCATTATGCGCCTTGATGAGGACGATTCAGTGGTGTCGGTCGGGCTAGTCTCGGATGACGGCACTAAAGATGACGATAATACAGTAGAAAAAGATAACTAAAAGGAGAACAGGGTGGACGTTAACTATATCACAATACAATTTAAAGGCCTCATCAGCTCGCCGTACCTCTGGGCGGCGCTGGCGGCCTACATCATCGGGCAGTTGACTAAGGTGTCGCTGCTGGTGGGCAAGAAACGCGTGACACTGCGCGAGTTCTTCTCGTCGGGTAACATGCCAAGCACTCATACGGCGTCGATTGTGGCGCTAACCGTGGTGATTGGCATGCGTGAGGGCTTGTACTCACCGCTCTTCGGCGTGGCCTTCATGCTGATGCTGATTGTAGCCTACGATGCAATGCATGTGCGGCGCGCGGTGGGCGAGCAGGGGCTTATCTTAATGAAGATGATTAGCGAGGCGCCAAAGGAGAAACAGGAAGAATACAGCAAGCTGATTTTTAAGAATACGGGGCGGCAAACTGATGTGCCATACTTCTCGCGCGGCCACTTGCCGGAAGAAGTGGCGGCGGGCGGCCTGCTTGGGCTGCTGGTCGGCTTGGCTATCGGATTCATCGTTCACTAAAACTAATCTCGCCATGTGGCGAGATTTTTTGTTATCTATATATAATAGTTTGCCGTCGCGCCTATATAATAATCAACTGCCGGAAAGATTTTGCCGTCTATATATAGATATATAAACCTTATTGCCGCGGCTATATATAATAACTGCGCCGTTTTGGCTGATTCGTCCGTCGTCAGCTGGTTTGTTGGGCGGCGGTGAAGTTGAAAATAACTTAGTTTTGAAGGGCTTAGCTAGTGGGATTTTAGCCAAATCAAGGGGATTTTTGACTAGGCTAGTTGGTGGGCGCGGCAATTAACAGAGGTATAATCTATGACGTCAATACGTTGCACATTTTACTACAATTTTTTGCCTAAAAAGTGTTGACCCCGCAGCTCAAATGCTGTAACATAATAATCAGTCAAGCGCGAGAGGTTAAATCGAACGGGC
>CAMXXV010000010.1 GCA_947253285.1 uncultured Candidatus Saccharibacteria bacterium
TATACTACCCACCACGCCCCACATGCAAGTCTTTTTTTGACATTTTTACCCACAAGCCGCCATTTTGGACGCGTATATGTGGAAAAAATGGGCATTTAACAGATATAACCGCCTGTCAAATTGTGTTGTTAATTTGCACACTACCCCGCCCCAACCAAAATCCCCGACCAGGGGTCGGGGTCAAAGTTAGTGGTTTTATGTTAAAAGGTTTAAAGGCTGGCAATCAAGCTACCTAAGGCTTGGGCGCTTGGCGCATCGGTCACGGCCAACATGAAGGCGGTCAAAACAAAGAGGTTGACCATTAGTGAGCCAAACAAGACGCTATTCTTGACAATCTCGTTTGAGAGAGCGGCGACACGTGCGTGGTCGACTTCCTGCTCGGCGACGACAGTCTTGGTGCTCTTATTAACTTTTTGACATTTGTTTGATTTGGTTGATTTATTTGTGTTGTTCTTCATAACATTTATTATACTACCACAAGCGCGTTAAAATGTCAATAGCTATAGCATCAATTTGCAATATTTGCCAATTTGCCATACTGTCTACCTCTGTTATTGCCCTGCCGCTACTTCCGCCAACAAGTGTCTAATGCCCAATAATACTAAATAATACAAAAGAAAAAGCCGCCTTAGCGGACACTGACCCATGGCAAAGGAAACTCAATGAAATCAGTATCGGCTAAGACGGTAGCCCAATCTATTATATATTGTATATAAAGAGAGTGGTTTTATTGTAACAAATTTTGTCTTCTGAAAGGATTTTGCTATATTAAATTATAACAATTCTCTATTCAGTTACCAATCAACATAGTTGAATTTAGTTATGTGGAAATGGGCTATGAGCCTATGCTTGATATATATCAAAGGAGCTTGGTTACCGTGTAAGATAATTGCTTGACCCTACAGATAAGACTCATAGCCCACGCATTGATAATGGTACTACGTACCTCGTGCAACAAACTAAATTAACTTATATCCAATATACTTCTAGGAGTAGTCAATAGGCACACCTCCTAATAGTGGGTTGATAATGAGCTGGTCTAGCTAGCTAGACCCTAGATATGGTTAGTTTAGCAACAACGCTAAACTATATTAATTGTATCATACTATTTGAGCTTTGCAAGCATAACCACTTAACTTTTTTCAAATTCGCCCACTACCCTGCCCACGACCACTAAAAAAGGGCGGCTTAGCCGCCCGAGCGTCAGCCTTGGCTGACCATGGAGTTGGATATTAATTAAGCAGTGTATGAGCCAATGGTACCTTCAGCTAACTTTTTATGATAGTAGCAAAGTGCTATGTCGGTGCCATTGAGGTACCAAATAGCGGGCTGGCTACAATTACCAAGTAGAGTTGGTTTACTAGCGTTAGCAATTCTGCCTTCTTCATACGCCTTAGCGTATTCGCAACGTTGTGACATGTTTCACTCCAATCCCTAAGAACGTTCCAGACCATCTGGAATGTCTTTATAATACAACATTGCGCTTAATTTGTCAATTACAAACCAATAAAAAATAACCCCCAAAATGGGGGTAAACAGCGTAGCGGCAATATTATTAATAAAAAATAAATAAATATCACGCCGCAACGGCTCAGGAAAGTAAGTGACCTACTAGGCACGATGTCATCACAACCCACAAGATGGATTGGTCGTGCCTAGCAGGTTACCCATGTACATTACGAGAAGCTGATTGCCCGCCAAAGGCCGATGATAAAGGAGAGTCTATGAACCTCCACTCCGCAATTACCGGTAACGGCAACTTCCTACGTAATAATACAGATTACCAATAGAGGTTATCTGCATAATTATTCCTTTTATCTAATGAACGAGGTTCGACTGTGTGTAATAGCCAAACCCATACTCGCCTATCCGAAGAAGTTCAGTTTTATCTGAACCAATCTAAATATATCATATTACCTGCCACATGTCAACATTTTTCTACATCTGACCATAATTGCCGTCCGCCTCTTGACAATTACACATTTTTATGGCACTATAATAGAGTATCATTTGATCGCACCTTACCGTTATCACAAAAGGAGGAGATAACTATGCAGTCAAATCACCCGCTTAGCCGGCTAATGCGCAATGTTCATAAACTCTTTGAGCGCGAAGACTCGGGCATCAAGCACGGCGCCGAGGCGCACACTAGAGAGTCACTCTCCGCCTGCCACAGCTTGGTTTACGACAAGCGTCACCACAAAAGTTCGCGCTTTGTTCACGCCTTTGTTGACTGCCCAGCGGTCAATATTAAATATTGCGTTGACGACATCGCCAAAGATTACCCCAAGTTCACCACCGTCCTTGATGGTATCGACCTCGAGAGTTGCAAGCAAAAGGCCACCGCCTTTATGCCAAGTGACGACTTCTTGCGTGCCCTGTCGAAAGACATTGATAACTGCGCCATGGATTATCCAAAGCGCCTCGCAAGACAGCTAGCCCCTGCCATGTGCCTCTATCTGCAAGTACCAAAAAAGTACACTGCAAACGGCCACGGCGCCGAGTTGATTTATCTCACTTCGTTTGGCAACAACGCGCGACTCGCCGTAGTCGTCTTACTTGACCCAATCGAATCGGATAACAGCCACACCGTTTATTACTGGAAAACCATGTGATAACTTAACTATAATAGGCGCTACCATCGTAGCGCCTTTATTTTTGCTCTAATTTATAACTATAGCAATGAGACAATCGTATACTGTCGCTCGCCCTTCGGGGTCTTGACGGTCACGGTATCGCCCACCTTCTTGCCAAGCAAGGCTGAACCAAGTGGTGACTCGTGGCTGATTTTGTTGTTGAGCGGGTCAGCCTCAATCGCACCCACCAGCTGGTACTCGGTCTGAACGCCGTTGCTCTCCACCGTCAAAGTGTCGCCAAGGCTAACCGTACCGTCGCCATCAGAGGCGATAATCTTCGCCCCCTTCAGAATCTCTTCAATCTCCGCAATGCGGCTCTCCACGCGGTTCTGGCGCTCACGGGCTGAAGTGTACTCCGCATTTTCTGAAAGGTCGCCTTGAGCACGCGCGGTGGCAATTTCTTCTGCCACGTCTGGGCGCGAATCAATCAAGCTCTTGAGTTCGTCTTCAAGTTCCCGCTTACCAGCGGCTGTAATGTGAAAAATTTTCTTCATTTATCCTCCTTCTACTCCTTAGTCAATCGTTCAACTAACTCGCTCACTGTCAACGCTTCAGCGTCGGCTGCCGTACGAGCCTTGTATTCTACCTTATCTGCTGCCACGGTCTTCGGGCTAATCACCACGCGATGCGGGATACCCATCAAGTCGCCGTCGGCAAACTTCTCACCTGGGCGAGCGTCGCGGTCATCCCACAACACTTCAATGCCCTTGGACTGCAATAAATTATACACCGCTTCGGCCGATTTTTGTACTGGCTCGCTGTCACCAATCGATACGAGGTATACGCGATACGGCGCAATGTTATCTGGCCACACGAGGCCGCGGTCGTCGGAAAAGAGCTCGGCAATCACGCCCATCACGCGGGTCACGCCAATGCCGTACGAACCATACCAGAATGGCTTTGGCTGGTTGTCTTGGTCCATAAAAGTGATACCCATCTGTTCCGCCTTGTCGGTGCCGAAGTTGAAGATGTTGCCCACCTCTGCACTGCGGACACGCTCTAGCTTGCTCTTATCGAGGCCCAGCTCTGCCGCCGCGTCGTCCAGCACCTCTTCATTTACGGCGATGTTGCGCGCGCGGTCTAGGTAAAGCCAGTCTTCACCGGCGTCACAAATAGTCTGAAACTCGTGACTGAACTTAGTGAAGGCGCCACCAGAGGCGAAAGTTACGTAAGTCTGGTCGCCAATGCCAAGACGGTCGTACACTCGCAAATACGCCTGCTTAACCTCTTCATAGAAGCGGTCAAGGTCCTCTTTGGTCGCGTGCACACTGTACATGTCGCTCATCAGGAACTCGCGGCCGCGCATAATGCCTGCCTTGGCGCGCAATTCGTTGCGCAACTTGGTCTGGAACTGGTGCACCGCCACTGGTAAGTCTTTATAGCTGTGAACATACTCGCGGAGCATGTTCATAATCGGCTCCTCGTGCGACCAAGCGAGACCAATGTCTTCGCCCGTCTGTAACTTCGTCTTAAACCAGATATCCACCACCTTGTCGTCCCACCGCGTGGTGGTTTCCCATAGCGCCTTTGGCTGCAAATGGGTCATCAGCAGTTCCTGCCCTCCGACTTTGGTCATCTCATCGCGAATAATCGCCTTTATCTTTTCGAGCGTGCGTAGCCCCAGTGGCAAGAAGGCGTATACCCCTGCCATCTCTTTATGAACGAACCCCGCGCGGATAAGCAGCTGAGCATTCAATGAAGTCTCGTCTGCTGGCACCGTTTTGCTCGTCTTGGTAAATAATTCAGTGCGTTTCATGCCTTCCATTTTAGCACATTTACCCATGGCTTGACTAGTCTATTTAATGCAGGAGCGCTATCTGTAGCGTCAGCGCAATTGTGTTGCACATCATATGTAGAAAAATGCCCGGATAAATCCGTCCCGTCTTCTCGCGCATGTAGCAGTTACACATCGACAAAATAAATGTCACCATGCCCGCAGCCACTTGACCATGCGCCAAGGCAAACACCAGCGACACCCAGAGCATGGCGTTGGCCACCCCCACCACACGGCGCAGCTTGGTGTACAAGAAGCCGCGGAATATCATCTCTTCGGCAATTGGCGCCATCACCGCCACAATTAAGTACAGCGCCAAGATGACCAACATCTCGTTAGAATTAATCATACTAGCCAGACCCAGCGGGCTGTTGTCGGTTACAATGTGCTGCTTTTCATTCACCAAATTCGGCGCCACCAACTGAAGCACAACACCGGCAATAATAATCATGGCATAGTACGGCAAAATCATTTTAGCCGTCAACGCGGCATCTGACGAACGCGGCAAGCCACCCAAGCCAACCTCAGCCCAGAACTTTGCTGGGTGATGACGCAGCTTATGCCAGAGATACGGCACGCCGAGCATTAACCCTAATGTCACAATGTAATTGATAAGCTGGCACAACAGCAAACTATTAAGCAGCTTTTTCTTGATGAGCAACTCGGCCACAATCTCGCCAAAAATCACACAGGCCATCGCCCAAGCCATCCACATGAAGACTCTGAGCAAGCAAGAGGCGCGGTGACACAGCTCTCGCACCGCGTGGTCGGCGGCGTCTTCACCCTGCGGCGCGACGGGCGACTTGAGCTGACGCCATTTATTTGAATAACTTGCAAACATCGACTAATGTCACCAAAATCATTAAACCGAACAACGAGAGCATGCCGTAGCCGACAATTTTCTCTTCCTTTTCCTTCGTCAGCGGGCGCTTCAGCGCGTGATACACCCAAGTAAGGTAGCAGCGGCCGCCGTCCAGCCCTGGTATCGGTAGCAGGTTCATCACCGCCAGCGACACCGCAATCATGCCAGAAATGTAGAGTAAGATACTTGGGCCGCTCGCCATGGCAGTTGGGAAGATGACGCCTAAGATGCCAATTGGCCCAGCCACGCCCTGCGCCACCGAAGCTAACCGGCCACCGGCGCCGGCACCCGTCACCAGCCCCCAGAGGCCAGTAAAGAGATTACCAATCATGCCGAAGATGCCCGCGATAGTGAGCCACATCAGCTGCAAGGTGTCGATAAAGCCTACTAGCGGCGCACTCCACGTGGCGCGAATCGTCGCTGGCTTGCTATCTGAGGTTGCAATGCCAAGTATGCCGTGTCCGGCCGCCGCTTGCGCCGGCAGCTGCAGCTTAAACGACTTGTCGGCGTTGCCCCGCCGCACCACCAGGTTGAGTTCCTTGCCTGCCAAGTTGTGTACTAACCGCGGCACCTCGCTCGAATACTCGACCTTCGTGCCGTTGATACTCAGCACGCGGTCGCCCTTCTGTATGCCGGCACGTGCTGCCACCGTGTCTTTCATTACCTCAACCACTGAAACTTCACCCACTGTACCGTGATAGTCTTCTTTCATAGCAAACTGGTCAGGCACAAGCTTTGGCATCCCAAAGAGTGCCAAAATGGCAAAAATTACCACCGCCGTCCAGAAGTTCATCCACACACCAGCAAGCAAAATCTTGGTCTTCGCCCAGAGGCTGGCGGCACCGTAACTGTGTGGCTCTTTGGCGTCGTCGCTCTCGCCCTTCATCTTGCAAAAACCGCCCAGTGGCAGCCAGTTTAGGGTAATTTTAGTCCCCTTGTACTCGCCAATTTGACACGCGCGCGGCGGAAAGCCAATGCCGAACTCCTCCACCTCAACGCCGTTCCGAATGGCGGCAATGGCATGGCCGAGCTCGTGAATTACCACGAGAATCACCAGTATAATCAGCCCTACAATCGCCCCTAAGATAATCTGCCACCAAGCTAAATTCATTTCCCTCCTAATTAATCAAATTCTATTATAACACAAGCGAGTTAATTATTTGCCAAATCGGCGTTGTCGCCGCGCATACTCGGCCAAACAATCGTCCAGCAGCGCCGGCGTCATCTCTGGCCAGTTAGCCTTGACGAACAAAAATTCGGCGTAAGCAAGGCGCCACAACATAAAGCCACTCACCCGCTCCTCACCACTGGTGCGCACCACGAAGTCAAGTGGCGGCAGCTCAGGGTGGTAAATGGCTTGCGCCACCGTCTGCGGCGTGATGGTTTGCGGGTCAAGCTTGCCCACCTGCGCCTCAGTTGCGAGTTGGCGCGCGGCGTCGGCAATCTCCTGCTGCCCACCGTAATTAAAGCACAGTGCCAGCGTAGTGCCGGTGTTAGCCTTTGAATCGGCTTCGGCAGCAGCGATGGCGCGCAAAATTGGCTGACTAACGTGGTCTTTACTGCCTAGAAAGATAATTCTAAAGCCGTCCCGTATCATTTGCTTGAGGTCGTGCTGAAACGCCTGTAAAAACAGGCGCATCAGATAGTCCACCTCTGGTTTGCTGCGCTGCCAATTCTCCGTGGAAAAGATGTAGGCGCTGACATACGGAATCTGGCGGTCGCGGGCGACATACGCCATTTGCTTCAGTACCTCAAACCCGCGCTTATGCCCCTGCTCGGTCGTCAAGCCGCGAGCGCGCGCCCAGCGGCGGTTACCGTCCACGATGAACCCAATATGCTGCGGTACGTCGGCCATGGCTACCTCTAAACTGTCATGATTTCAGTTTGCTTGTCGGCAGCAAGGCTAGTGAGCTTCGCAACCGTCTTGTTGAGGCTGTCGTCAATGCCCGCCTCAAGGCGCTTCTGGTCGTCTTCGCCAATTTCCTTGGCCTGCTTGGCGGCCTTGATTGCTTTGCGAGCTTCGTCGCGAATGCTGCGCAAGGCAATCTTTGACTCTTCTACCTTGGCATCGACTTGACGCGAAATCTCCTTGCGGCGCTCCTCGGTGAGCGGTGGAATTGGCACGCGTACGTTGCGACCGTCGTCGCTTGGGTTAAAGCCCAAACTTGGGTCGCTGCTGATGGCCTTTGAGATGGCCTGCACGTTGGCGACGTCAAATGGGGTCACCAAAATCTGCGTGGCCTCTTTAGCTGTGATGCTAGCCACTTGGTTGAGCGGCATCTTAGTGCCGTAAACCTCAACCCGCACGCCACTTAGCATGTCTGGGTGAGCACGACCGGTGCGCACCTTCTTTAATTCTTCTGCGAAGTGCTCTGCTACCCCCGCAAATTTTTCCTCGTAAATACTAGTATCCATATACTCCTATTATATCACACCGCCCGCGCACTTAATGTTTGTAGGCGGTAAGTTTTGCATCAATATATAAAACAAAAAACACATTGTCTCGGCGAAAACCAATCAAGCGGCATTTTTGCGAAGAAAAGCGCGCCACTATAAGCTTTTTGACGTCATCCGTCACGCCCCTCGGGCTCAGCTCTGTTTTAGCGCGTTCAATCATCTCAAAGCCGCTCCGCTTCGAAGTCATTAAGAGCGTCGTCCAAGTTGACTGAGTAATTAGCACCAGCTTGCTCAACAAATTCGCCCGATGGTCTTTCGTGAGACTTTTATCATCCAAATCGTAACCTTTTTGTAAATACTGGAATGACACTAAGACATAGTCGTTATCATCCTGCGAATTCAATAAATCGGGCGATATGATGTCACCACTATTATTAGCGCGCTGGTATGCCCGACGAAGACGGCTGGAATGACTTACTGGCATACTGGAATATTGCAGTATCTTGCCTTAAAGAATTTCTCAATTGAGGCCTTTGGTATCGTGTCGTTAATGTTGACGTCTAGCCAAGGCGCCTCGGCGTGCGTCATATCACGCAGCTTCCAAGCCGAAAACTGACCGAAGGTCTTATACACCGAAGCAATAACATCCAGCTGGTCGTCGCTGAATTTGTCTTCCACCGAGCCAGTCACGGGCGGCAGCTCAACTTGATTCCGGCCAAACTGCTTAAGCTCGTTATACAGCCGAACTATCACCGGCCCGTACTGCCATGCCACAAAATCCTCCTGAAACATCGGTTGGTTGAGCTTGGCTAACGCCACGCCCTGTACGTAATAGAGCAACTTTTGCGCCTTGAGATTAGTAATAACGTCACCCGAATCTTCATCGAGAGACTGTAATTCTAATAGTACTCGTAAAACATCCTCTGGCGTTATCATCTTACTCATTGGCTGGCTCCTTTATTATGTATCTATTATAACATATGCGCTTATATTTTATAGGCGCGGTGCGGGGTGTTGTATAATTTAGGTATGTATTACTTGGTGTCGATGGTAGGAGACATAGGGCGTTGGAGCGGCGAGTTGACTTACACAGCAGATGAACCGCTAGAGCGCGGACTGATTGTTGAGGTACCAGTGGGCGAAACCAAGACTCGCTTGGGCGTGGTGCTAAAGCCCGTCACCGACCCGCCGCTCACTGACGCCAAGGGGCGCAAGATTAACTACAAGCCCATCTGCCGCGTAGTCTACGCTACGCCGCTGCCTACTGCCTTAGTCGACTTGCAACAGTGGTTGCGCGACTACTACGCCGTCAATGGCGGCGCGGCATGGCAAACCATGCTGCCCACGCGCTTGAACCGCAAACGCATCAAACCTTACACCGAGCCGGCGCCACAACCGCTAACTACACCACCCCTCAACGCGGCGCAACAAGCCGCCGTCCAGCAAATTCTCGCCCAAACCGGCACCAGCCTGCTCCACGGCATCACCGGCAGTGGTAAAACCAACGTCTACAAGGCCGTGGCGCAAGCGACTTTGCAACGCGGGCAGTCGGTGATTATCTTGGTACCCGAAATTGCCCTCACCGCCCAGCTAGTGGCGGAGTTCCGCCAGACCTTCCCGCACGTAGTAACCGTCCACTCTGCCCTGACCGCCGCGGAAAAAGTCATCATCTGGCACTACATTTTGACCGCCACCGAACCACTGGTCGTGGTGGGGCCACGCTCTGCCCTCTTCATGCCCGTACAGCACCTCGGGCTGATTGTGGTGGATGAGTGCCACGAGCCGTCATACAAGCAAGACTCCGCGCCGCGTTACCTCACTTCTACCGTCGCCAGCCAGCTGCGCCAGCTCACCGGCGCGCGGCTGATTCTAGGCTCTGCAACACCATCCATCACCGACTACTACCTTGCACAGCACTTCCAGCGGCCGATTATTGAACTCAACCAACTCGCTCGCCCCGGCGCCGTGCCGCCGACCGTTCAAATTGTTGACATGACACGCCGCGATAACTTTCACACCGAGAGTCGCCTCTTATCCACGCCGCTCATCAACGCCATGTGCCAAGCGCGCGACGCCCACCGCCAAGTACTCCTCTTTCACAATCGCCGCGGCACCGCCAGCACCACCATGTGCCAAGACTGCGGCTGGGTGGCACTTTGCCCGCGCTGCTACTTACCACTCACCCTGCACCACGACCTCTTCCGGCTGCGCTGCCACCTCTGTGGCTACGCCACCAAGCCCTTCCTCAAGTGCCCTGAGTGTCAGAGTATCGACATCAGAAACAAAGGCATCGGCACCAAGCGCATCGAGGAGGAAGTCCACAAGCTGTTCAAGTCCGCCACCGTGGCGCGCTTTGACAGTGACACCGCCGCGGGCGCGCAAGTACAAGACCGCTACGCTGACCTGCGCTCCGGCAACATTGACATCATTATCGGCACACAAACCATCGCCAAGGGGCTCGACCTGCCCAAGCTCGGCGTGGTGGGTGTGGTGCAAGCCGACGCCGGCCTGAACCTGCCCGACTTTGGCGCTCACGAGCGCACCTTCCAGCTGATTGCCCAAGTTTGTGGGCGCGTGGGGCGCACCGCCGACCCGACCACGGCTATCATTCAGACCTACCAGCCAACCGCGCCGGCTGTCACTTTTGGCGCCAAACAGGACTACGCCGGATTTTACGCCGCCGAAATTCAAGCACGCGAGCGTGGGCACTTTCCACCCTTCGCCTACCTATTAAAGCTAACTTGCACATACAAGACTGAACGCGGCGCCACAAACGCCAGCAGCCGCCTTGCAAACCACCTCCGCACCGCCTACCGCGACCAAGTGGCGGTACTAGGGCCGGCGCCCAGCTTTTATGAGCGCCTCGGCGGTCAGTACACTTGGCAAATCGTAGTGCGCGCACCCCGTCGCACCACTCTGCAGCAAATCTTGAGCGAACTACCACTGGGCTGGCACGCCGAACTCGACCCGCTCAGCCTGCTTTAGCCCTTGCTTAGCTTAATGCTGCTCATCGGTACTGGGCTATGGCACTAAAATTTATGCGACCAGCCTAGTCATCGGAATCATCATTCTCTGGGATGATTGGCGGTAAGGTCAGTACGGCACGATAAGTGTCGCTGCCGTCAGGTTTAGAGTCACTATCGGGTGTAGAAATTGAGCTTATATACATCGAAAGTGGCCCACTCGACACCCCCTTATTCTCAGCATCATCACCATCGCTACTGCCACGCGACACCAGAGGAAATCGCTTCCAGCTATCACTATCACCAGGAAGTCTAGTGCTACCATCAAGATAGTCACCACCCCTCCAACTAAACTCGTTATTTGCCATGCCACCAGAATTAATCCAGTCATCCATATCACCACCACGGCCTGGGGCATCATCGCCAAAATCTTTACCACTATTAATGTTAAATTCATTTTGCTCATCGTCAGAAGGGTCATATCTTAGGTATTCATAATATGGCGCTGGCAACTTACCGCTTGCAAATTGCCTTTCAAGTACCTCATTAAAACTCAATTCTTCATCTTTATCCTTAATACCACTATCGCTATCGTCGCTGGAATCACCATCGCCATTCACGTTCTTTGTCAGCGACGCCGTCACTTCCCAGCTATTCGAGCCCGCCATATCATAAATACCGGTTTGATTACCACTGGTGCTCGCGAGCTGTCCCAGCTTGGTGTAATAGCCATGCTTAAGGTCAACGCCGCAAGCCGCATCAGTACCAACTGTGCCGCCGCGCACGGCGCTACCCTCCTTACCATACTTAGCCGTACTCTGGTCAGCTAACGGCCCGCAGCCGGTGATACTACCATAAATGCGCTTTCCATCTTTATAAGTATAGAGGTCAAAATTATTACCTTGAATGCCGCTATACCACTGTACCTTACCACGATTCTTGCCCTCGGTATACTTATG
>CAMXXV010000011.1 GCA_947253285.1 uncultured Candidatus Saccharibacteria bacterium
TTAGTAGTGATTTTTACCTCAAGAACATCTGTGTGATTAGCGGCGCAGCTGACGTTACTGTCAACGGTTGCCGCGACGCCATTGTCCAAGCTATCGAGTTGAACTCTCACCCCGACAGCAAAGACTACGAAGGCGGCAAGCTAAGTTATGAATTTGAATATATTCCTTGCACCGCCGCCGACTTGGCAATCTTCCGCAACGCGGACGTTTTCTATCTCCCCCTCTAATGTACCATCAAGCCCCCGCACTGCGCGGGGGCTTTAACATTGAGCAGCTTTTTAACTACTGGTAAAGCAGTACACGGATACCATCGCTAACATGAATATTACCCTTATCGACTTCAAACGGAGTGGCTGACATCACGTACATACCTATCTTCATATGATTCTTAATCGCCCAAGAGGAGCCACTCAACTCGCTAATTGGGCTGATAGTGTCTGGCATCATACTAATTACACCGCCCCAAGCCCTACCAGCTAGCTGGCCCTTCTCTAATGGCACGTTCTTACTATAACTCGTGTTGGTCTCATGCAACATTTGCCCGCCACAAGTTTCAAAGGTGCACTTTTCCATATGTGAATCACTGTATGAATTAACAAACTGGTTGCCCTTCATGTATTCAAACAATTTATCGCCGCGTTCCTTTGCATCATTAATATTAAAGTGAGCATCACCGATATCAAGAGCCTTGTCAATATCAATTACATCTGTCAGTGCATTCCAGTTTACACTACTCACACTAGTTTCGCTACCACCGCCAACCATATCGTAGATACCGGAAACGTTACCCGTAGTTGAAGCTAATTGACCGAGCTTACCCGTATAGTCGCGCTCCTTATTTGACTTACTACACGTGGTGTCCTTGCCAAAATCATCAACGTCATCATATGTCTCCTGCTTCTCAGTACTATACTGCTTTTCAGTATTATCACCAATAGGACCACAACCGGTAATATGGTCGCTACAATCACCTTCACCTCTCTTAAAGCCGCAACCGCCTTCACCTGGATGATAAAGTGAATTTGGTCGAATATTGCCGTGGCCTGTGCCATAATCGCTCGAAGCAAGGTAGATAGCGGCACCCCAATCAGCATTCTTTGGCATACGAGCGTGATATGTCTTTAGGTTGCTGGTATCATTACCCACTTTAGTATCGTCCTTATCCGAAAATTCTTTGCCTAACAAGTTGTTCGGGTCTTTGACACCCATCGACTTCGCAATCAGCATTTGACCATTTAGCGGAGTTGCGGATGAATTACCACCGCCGAGACCACGCTGTCGCGGTAGCACGGTTGGGGCTTCACTTGTACCAGTAACCTCAAACTTACTCAGCCAAATGCCATTAATCGGCTTACCGTTCACGATGAAGGCAGGATGGGTTGCCCAAGTAGTATTATCGCTAGCTGTGCCACCAGTGTAAGTCCGGTTAATACCACACTCCGTACGATAATCTTTATTATCGCCATCATAGCACGGCGCTGGCTTTTTGATTCCCATGGAATCCTTTTCAAACTTAATGTCGAAATTTTGTTCTTCTACTAGCTTATTGTTGCCGTCACGACGCATCACCTCATAAGCATAGCGCGGAACGTAAGTCCAGAAACCAAGTACATCATTCATGTCCACAGGAACTGTTTTACCCTGTTGGTATTTAGACAATGCCTCCGGCTTCACTGTAATAGCATTTGCCCACTTCTTTTGTGCATAATTGTACCACTGGCCCTGATTTTTGTCGTCCTCAGCCTTCCCTAGTGCCATCCAGCGCAAAGAATTATTGCTCCCCTTATCATCCATACCGAGGGTGTAAGCCACTGGAATCATATTGGCATCCATGTCAACCTTGCAGGTGCTACTGCTATCGCCCGAGCGGCAAATTGACAAATTCTTGTTACCCTGCGGCTCCTTGCCCTTAATTTTTGCTGTTGCGGTATAAACGACTTCGGTGGAGTATTCGCCGGTTGCCAACATGCTCTGGTTAACATTAGCCGAGAAGATAATCTTTTTAACGCACTTCTGCGCACTCTCGCAGCCGCCTAACTTCTTACCATCGTTATCAATAATGGTTGCAGGGGTACCATTGCTCGGTAAACCGTGTATATTGTTCTCTGGGTCAACGCGATAGCCCCACTCATTCTCGGACAATTTTGGTCGCCCGCCGCTCGCCGCGCTCTTAATGCGCGCGCCGCTCTTTTTGTTCACCAAATCTGGTTCCTTTGCACTAATTGTAAGGTTAAATCCACCCTGAACAGTGCTGTTGATAGCAATTGTATTGCCATCCGACTGGTACATTTTATCCTTCTGCTTTAGTACAGATGTACCGCCCTTAGTATTGTTATTAATTGTCAGGGTCAGACCATCTGTTGCACGCGCCAACGTCGTCGTCATAACATTAACTGACAACGTCGCCATGAGCGCCGCACCGCCCCACAGGGCACAGCTAGCTAACCTACCCTTGGTTTTGCCTCTCAAGCACCAA
Organism: uncultured Candidatus Saccharibacteria bacterium; assembly: GCA_947253285.1. GTDB lineage: Bacteria > Patescibacteriota > Saccharimonadia > Saccharimonadales > Saccharimonadaceae > Nanoperiomorbus. Next base: position 2,477 of record CAMXXV010000011.1, read on the forward strand.
TAATACACGCTTATACCTCCTATAATACACCCATTATATCACTTATGGTTAATGCTTAGCAACACTTTATTTAGCGTTAGGGTCAAAGGTAAATACACCAAGCGCCACGCGCAAGGTGGCATTATTGCCAACGTATTGTATTTTGTCATCAATAACCGGTCCACCACCTACCATCTTAAGGTTATCGGCACTAAACAGGCCCATCTTACCGTAGGAATAAGCATCACCGCCGCGCATCAGATAGCTCTGGTCATAGGTCACAAACGAGAAGTGCTCGCCGTTCCAAGCGTTATAACCGTTACCCTTACCGTTGTTAGTCTCATATAGCGCATTACCAGCACCACAAGTGACATAATCACAATCCTTATTAATATCAGTCGTATCGTAAAGGTCAAAGAATGGCGTCTGCATGTAAAATATCGTGTTTGGCTTTTCATCCTTCACGTCTGGAAAATCTAGCGTGTCCGTAGCACCCTTCTTGTCGTCTGACGGCAGTTCAACTCGAAAAACTTTGTGCTTGCGCGCCCGCAAGCCAAGCAGGTCATGCTTTAGCTGGTCGGCGGCAGTACTAGCCACTGGCGGCAAGGCGTTATCGTTTTGGTCGACATTACCTTTACCCTTATAGTAAGCTGCTGCTGTATATTCCCAGTTACCACCCACCATATCATAAACACCAAAGACATTGTGCGTCGTACTAGCAAGCTGGCCAATGGTACCGTTATAAGCGCGCTGCGGATTAGAGGTACTACAAGCCTCTTGCGTATCAAACGCGCCGTCGGTCTTATCAACATGGTCATTATACATGGCATTGTCGCCATAATTCTTTGTGTCCCCATCAAGCCACGGGCCGCAGCCAGAAACGCCATAGCTCTCAAAGTCACTTTTACCCTCCGCGTCTGGTTCAGTCTTGTAAGTAATGTAGTGGTTATTACCCTGCACACCATTATAACCAGCGCCGTACGGACTAGCCGTCAAATAAGCAATGGCACCCCACTCGGAATTATTTATCATCTGTGAATGATACCTTGCCAGATTATGTGCATTTTCCTTCGGTGGTTTAAAGTCTTCAAAACCCTTCGGATTGAGCGTGCTAGTCACGCCAATGCGCTGCGCAATGGTGTAAGCGCGTGGATAATAGCCAATGGAGTTAGCCTGATTGCCTTCCTCAGTCAGTTCATCCTTATAAGCGCCAGCTAAAGTACGCTCGTTTGGCAACACCGTCGGCTGCTCAACTGAGCCAGTCAACTCAAATTTCGCTACCCAAAAGCCGTTAAGATGCCCACCTTGGTAATAGAACGCCAGCGGCGTACCCCAAGTGTAACCTTCGATAAACTCTTCCTTGCCGAGGTCGCTATTTGGGTCAATTCTTTCAAAATCACGTGGAATACCACACTCCGTACGGTAATCTTTACCTGTTTCATCGCATTTCTTCGGGATACGAAATGGCACACTGCCCTTCTCGAAGTGAATCTTAAAGTTCTGCGGCGCTACCGGCTTATCGGTCACATTACGCCGCTGCACCTCATAAGCGTAGCGCGGAATATACACCCAGAAGCCCAAAATATCATCCTGTTCTACCACCCTCTGTTTGCCCTTGTATTTACTCGGGTCCTTCACCGTCACAGCGTTTGCCCACTGACGCCGGTTGTAGTTATACCACTCGCCCTGATGAGTGGCGTCCTCTGGGTCAGCCAAACTAGTCCACTCTGCGTGGTTGGTATCACCGGTATAAGTTACTGGTACCATATTCGAATCAATATCCACTTGGCATTCGCTGTGCTCATCGCCCGAACGGCAAATTGATTCTGATGCTAGTGGCGGCAACACCGGTGGCGCCGGCTTAGCGGTCGCCGTATAAACTACTGTTGTAGTATACTCACCTGGGGTAATATTATTATGGTCAATATTAGCCGCATAAGTGATATTTCGGTTACAGAACTTTAGGTTGGTACAACCGTCCGGATGGTCAGCGGTGACGTCAGCAATCACAGCTGCGGTATCGCTCGCCGCCGGAATGCCATTGTATACGTTAGCGTCCGTGCTCAACGCATAACCCCACTGGTTGGCACCCAACTTCACCGGCGCCGCAGCTGGCAACGAGGCAATCTTTAAACTCGGGTCGTTTGTATTGACTAGGTCAGATTCATCCTTAGCGTGCACAGTTAGGCTAAAGCCGTACGGCTTGTCAGTAATCACGGTCACTACTGTATTAGACTTAAAGATGTCGTTGCCTTCATTTCTAAACTCAGCTGTGCGGTTAATTAAGAGCTGAACATTACCGCGGTCTTCATTACTAGCAAAAGCCACTTGCGGCACTAAAGCTAAGCCGACCACCAGCAAGCCCAAGCTCACTGGTTTAAACCTTAAACATCGACGTATTGTATTATGTCCCATCCTATCCTTCACAACTGGTATACTGCTTCTATTATAATACACTTATGGCTATTACAACAATACCTTAGCCACGTGGCGCCGGCTGACACTGTGGACAAATGTGGGTGCCACGGCCGGCAACCTTGATTTTAATAATTTCAGTGCCACAACGACGACAAGACTGCCCCGTGCGGTTAAACACCTCCGCAAACAAATCGAGGTAATCGCCCCGTGTGCCGTCGGCGTGCACATAATTGCGCAAGCTCGACCCACCAGCCGCAATTGACTGGCGCATCACCGCTTGGACAGCGGCAAGCAGCGCGGCAAGCTGGTCGTCACTAAGCGCCTCAACCTTCGTGGCGGGATGGAGACGCGCGCGGTACAAACTCTCGTCGGCATAAATATTACCCACTCCCGCCAGCACTGCCTGATTGAGCAGCGCCGCCTTGACAGAGGTCTTGGCGTGGCGCCGGATGCGTTGAATAAATTCTTTGGTCGGATTACCCACCAAGGGCTCAGGGCCGAGTTGCTGGATAAATGGAAAGTTGTTCAATTCGGCAGTGCGCCACATCAACATAAAGCCAAACTTACGCTGGTCATTAAAATACAGTGTGCCCGCCGTGAGAACTAACGCCACACGCGTGGTATTATCCGGTAGCGCACCCACCAGCGACTCGTTCGGGTGGCCGGCACCCCACGCTTCGCCCTGCTGCGGGCGCCACACCAGCTGCCCCGTCATGCGCAAGTGGCACAGCAGCGACCAACCATTATTTAGTTCAATAATGATGAGCTTGCCCCGCCGGCGCACCATGTTGATAGTTGCGCCCAAAAGCGCCGTCTGCTCGGCTGGTGTTACCCGCCACGACCGCGAGCTAAACACCGTGACGTGCTGCACTTGCTGCCCTGCCGTGAGTCGCTCAAGTCCGCGCACCACGGTTTCAACTTCCGGCAGCTCAGGCATTACTTACTTAAATCCTTGATAATACTATCTAACTCGTCAGACTGCTTGAGCTCGGCAATGCGCTTCTGTCCCACGCGCGACTCGTCTATTTCTAGCTGTGACCGTAGCGCGACTTCGGCAAAGTGCGACAGTGTCTCACCCGTGTCAATAATGTGTTTCTTCACCGCCGCGCGCAATTCATCCGACAAATAAATGGTAGTTTTAGTGGTTGCTACAGTGTTTCGCTTCATATTGTCCCCTAAAACTTAAAGTTTAAACCACCTTGCGTTGTGCTCGGGTTAACAATACTTTGTGCCGTTTTATCAATCAACTTCTTACCACCAGGGAACTGACGTTGAATCAAGTCAATCGACGGCTGGCTACTACCCGCGAAGGTGCCGGTACCACAAGAGGTAATCCACGACTTAACGACGTCTTTTTGGCCATCCTTCAAGTTGAACTCAATCAGCTGGCCGTTGGCGCAAATGGCGGCGTTCTTCTCCACGTTGGTTTTAACTGTATCAGCAAAGCCGTTGTTCTTCAGCGCAAGCAAGAGGTCAGCAAAAGCTTGCGGCTGGTTGTCTAACTCAATTTTGCCCAACACCTTGTTGGCGTAACCTTGGTAAACGTACAGCTTGCGGCTGGTCTGAGTGATAGTCATACTAATAAAGTAGCGCTCTTCCTGCGCGGTAATTGGCCCGCGCGCCGTAAGAGTCAGAACGGTATCCGCCTTCGGCTGGTCAAGCACTTTCACATGCTTTTCCTGCACATTGGCAGCTGGACTGCTAGCTGGAGTCTTGGTTAAACTTGAACCAACCCAAATGATGCCGCCCACCATCACCATAAATACAACGATGATTAATAAAACTAAACCAAACTTTCCACGTTTCATGCCGTCATTATACCATTTTGACGTGATGACGTCAAGTGTTAAGCTTAGTGGTATTCAAACCAAACTGAGCGGAGACTATCTCCGCCCAGTTATTTAGTGGCTACTTATTAGTTTGGCGAAAGTTACCTAGGGTTGTACGGAAGCCTATACCAATACCCGTGCCGCCAGAGCCAGACCCAAAGGAGAACATTCCACCCTTAGTCAGATCATGTGCTGATACATTTCTCATTAGCCATGCTGCATTTGGGTATACAAACATTGAATTCTCACTGCCCCACTGGTTCTTCTCTGTTACATTACCATAGCTAGTCTCATAAAGTGCTTGGCCGCCGCAGAGTTCAAAGGTACATTTGCTAGCTACTCTAAAGTTATAAATATTCACATATGGCGGTTTCGCACTAACGATAAATGCCTTTATGGCAGATGTCTCAATGCTAGAGTTAGTTAATGTAGTATTGTAGTTAGCTGCAACATATTCAATACTACCACCCGCCAAATCATAGATGCCAGTTGGATTATTGGTGGTGCTGGCATACTGACCAATAGTACCGTTGTAAGCGCGTTCTAGATTATTGGCAGTACAAGCCCCTTGCGTGCCAGTTACGCCACCAGCTTCGTCTGGGTGTCTAGAAAGCTTAGCGCCTGCTGGCAATTGGTTTGGTGCCTTCGAGTCGACGCCATAAGTCTCCGCGCTGTTTTCGCTATACGGGCCGCAACCAGTAGTACCATTTGAGATATCTTTACCGCTTAAATCTATCCGAGCTTCAACACTGCCATTCACTCGCACCTTATCGTGACCAGCACCATATTTACTCGAAGCCAGATAAACCGCCGCGCCCCAATCTTTATTGTTGACGATACGCGAACTATAAGTTGCCAAGTGATGATTGTTAGCTGTCGTAGTCACTGGATTACCGCCGACATTCGCGGGGTCATCCACACCCATCGATTTCGCCAAACCGTAAAAGCCACCTAGCTGCGATATACCACTATCCCAACCTGACACGTGCCGTTCATTTGGCAGCACAGTTGGTTGCAGCACATCGCCCGTCGTCTCAAACTTGCCAAACCAAATACCGTTGAGTTCCTTGGTGCCGAAGGTGAAGGCTGGGTGAGTCGCCCATGTGCCACTGGCAGTTGGGGTAGATTTTTTAGAGTCCTTGGTTTCAAACTCGATGGTAAAATCTTGTGGCATAACCGCTGGGTCTTCTGGTTTAAAGCGGAGTACCTTGTAGCGGTAACGTGGGATATAGACCCAGAAACCAAGGATGTCCGCCTGTTCGACAGTCTTCGCTTGGCCTTTGTAATCCTGCGGATTTCTCACTGTCACGGCGTTCGCCCACTGCTTCTTGTCGTAGTCATACCAATCACCTTGTTGCTTAGGGTTCTCCGGCGCAGCCAAACTGGTCCACTGGGCATTGGTGGTGGTACCAGTGTACTTCACTGGAATCATGTTGGTATCAAGGTCAACCTTACAGAGGTTGTTTGAATTACCCGAGCGACAAACTGCCACTGAACCCTGGTCGCCGCCATGGGGTGGATTCAACTTTGGTGTGGCGGTATAAGTAACCTTAGCGCTATACTCACCGCTAGCGAGGTTGTTTGGGTTAATGTTGGCCGCAAACATGATGTTTTTTGTGCACTTGTTGGCGCTCTCGCAGCCGTTGAGGTTTTTGCCATCGTTGTCGATAATAATAGCTTCTGCGCCCTTGGATGAGAGAGTAGAAAAGCTATCTTGGTCACCCATGCGATAGCCCCACTGATTTTCCGCTAGGCCACTCACCTTGGTGGTTTTACTGCTCTTAAATGGCTTGATGAGATGTGTGCTGTCTTTACTGTCAACCAAGTTGGCGTTATTGGCGCTAAGCGTCACACTGAAACCGCCCGGTAGTTCGCTATTGACCGTAATAGTATTAATGCCTGACTGGTATAATTTTTTATCCCGCTTCAAAACAACCTCGGGAGCATTAAGAGTAATCCCAATTTTACTATCCGCCGCCTGAGCTGGGTGGGTCAACACACAGTTAAACGCCAAAACTGTCGCAAATGAAGCCGCACTCCACAGAGCGCACTCGGCTAATCCAATCCTAATCTTATTTTTTGCACACAAATACTGCACACACACCTCCTATAATGATTATATTATATCAGTTATGCTTAATATAGACAATATTTATGACGCACTAAACGAGGTCATGGTATAAGACGTAAGTCTACAGTTCGCCCCACGATGTGCCGTAGCTGACGTCAACCAGCAAACGCACACCCAAGTCGGGTGCGATGTGCTCCA
>CAMXXV010000012.1 GCA_947253285.1 uncultured Candidatus Saccharibacteria bacterium
ACACCACTTCAGGCTCAATCACCATGGCGCGGGCAATCGCCACCCGCTGCGCTTGGCCACCCGAGAGTTCAGTCGCAAGGGCATTCGCCTTGTCGCCCAACCCCATTTGCTTCAGCCAATCCGCCGCGCGGGTGTAAGCTTCACTGCGCCGCACTCCCGCCAAGAGGAGTGGCACTGCCACGTTGTCAAGCGCGGTCAGCTCCGGCACCAGCTGCGAAAATTGGAATACAAAGCCGAACTTCGTCCGCCGAAGTGCCGTGCGCACACGGTCGGGTGCGCGGTCGATGCGCTGGTCGTTAAACCGCACCGTACCCTTAGTTGGCTTAATAATGCCCGAAAGGACATGGAGCAAGGTTGACTTGCCCGAGCCCGAAGCGCCCATGATGGCCAAAATCTCCCCCTGCTTTACCTCTAGGTTGGCGCCGCGAAGCGCCTTAGTACTGCCGTAATTTTTGTGCAAATCACTGCCCGCGATAATTATTTTTGACATAGTTCCCTCCTTATACTGTCAATTTTTCCTTCTGCTTTATCCATCCATTTCAAATCGGCGTCAATGTGGTAAATCGCCCCGTCCAACAGAAGCTGCTCGGCCACGTCGGGCGTCGCGAGCTGCCGCCGCACTAGCTGGCGCATCGCCGTCAAGTGGGTGTGGCGCTGACTGTCGATGTACTGGTGCGGGTCGCCGTCCACGAGGAGCGCGAGCATCACCTTGCAGTAAAAGGTGGAGCGCAAGTGCTCGCCGATTTCCTCGGGCGTGGTCAGCCACGTGTGCAACGTGGCGAGACCGTCGGGCGTGATTTGGTACTGTATCTGGCTCGGGCCTTGCGGCTTGGCCGTGGCTTTGGCCTTGATGTGGGCAGCAAGCGTGGACGCAGTGTCTAGGGCTGCGGTTGTGGCTGAACTAGTCGCAGCGGTCGCACTGTCGGTTGCGTTATCTACCGCGGGGTCGGCACTGAGCGCCACGGCAGGCACGGGTTCAACCTTGTGGTCGCGCACAAGGCGGTTCAATGTGGAATAAATTTGCCCGGTCAAAATGGGCTTGTCGCGGCCAAAAAATTGGTCGTAGAGCTTCTTCAGCTCGTAGCCGTAATTCGGCTCGATAGCTAGCAGCCCCAGTAACGTCAATTGTGCATTCATTATGTTATTACTATACACTTAGTGTATAGTACTGGTCAAGCAATTTGAACACGAAAATAGTTCGCCGAGATAGCGAACTGTGGAAAACCGCCACGATTACTGAGGCGGGCTTGGGAATTTGACACTTATGGTTTAGCGCGCCATTTGCCCGTCCAGCCACGCCATGATGAGCGTCACCAGTCGGTCAAGCTCGACGGGCGTCAGCGGGCGGCCTTTGGGGATGCCGTGCCACTTGGCGATACAACCGCGGCAGCAAGTCGCTGTGGCGTGTTGCGCCGTAAACACCGGATGGCCGCGGTAAGGGGTCTGCTTGCCGTCCTTTGGCGGGTCGGCAACACCCACGCGCGCCGCGAGGAGTTCGTGGGCGTGGCGGCAAATGGTGGCGCGGCCCTTCTTCATAAAATAATCACGGTCAGCGGGTCGCAAACTAAAGCTGCTGCGAAACTTCGATTTGCCGAGTCGCTCCAGCAACGCCGCCGCATAAGCTTGGTCAGCGGGTGTGGCTTGACCTACCCTAGCTAGCTTCGCTTTAGGCGCGTGATTTGCTTCATCCTTCATCACTTTTATTATACGCGCTTCTGGCGCGGGCGGCGGGCTTATGTTATGATAGTAACAATCAAAAGATAGCACCTTACTGGAGTGCTCCAAAGGAGGTTAAAATGGCGACCATCGAATGCCAAATCGACTCGGTGCGTGAGGCCATGAATCTGGGGCTCGAGGCGGAAGCCAAGGCAATCATCCAGCGGGCATGGGACTTTTTAGCGCCGGAGTACCGGAATAACCACGGTGCGGGCGAGCAGTATTTGCCGAGTAGCGTGGAGCAAGCGGCGTTGAGCCATTTTGCCAGCAATCGGTCGTCGGGCGACACCATTTATCGCCTGTCGATTGAAAACTTTCGCTACTGCTTGGCAACTGACCTGCGCATCGCTTACCGCGGCACGCGGGTGTTCGGCGTTTGGGGACTGATAAATCAGGCTGACGGCTACCGTCTAGTCTGCCGCGGCGCGGCGTTTGACCCGAACACGGGCCAATTAGTCGAACCATACCACAGTACCAAACCGCTAGACATTCCCCGCCCCACCTTACGGGACACCACATAACAACCAGCACCCAGCTTGTCTGGGTGCTTTTATTGTGAAAAGTTGGTAGTGAGCGCGGCTTGATTGCGCGCGGCGGGCTTAACTCTGGCAGCGCGGCAAGTTGGGGAGCTGGGCTGGCGAACTGCCGCCGCCTCTGTTATTTGGCGAATTGGAGTGCGGTTCGACTTTAAATTTGCATTTCAAGGCGAAGTGTGCTACACTAAATAAAGCTGAACGCGAAATGTGCCTGTAGCTCAGTTGGATAGAGCGTCAGTTTGCGGAACTGAAGGTCATACGTTCGAATCGTACCAGGCACACCAACATTATCCCCACCCTGCACAGGGTGGGTTTTTGGTTGCAGAATTATCCGCTAGTTAAATAGTAGTAGCCCGCGAGCTGGGTCAAGGGAGAGCTAGGGCTCTGAAAGCCTCACCTCTTGCCTTGGCCAAGCATGCGGTGACTCTGCCGGCGTGCGGAAATTAGTCTTGCGAGACAGACGCGAGCGCGACGCGGAACGCGTAATCGTAGTAGGCGTGGCCATGGTAGCCGAGGGCATATAACAACCCAGCCTTCGAGTCATCGCGGCATCCGCCCCCCCGACTGAACCACGGGTCAAAAGACGTTGCGAAATACATGTAATTACCGTTCCACTGAGTACCGCCTTTGCCACTGCCGTCATTAGTTTCGTAGAGGGCTTGACCGCCACAAGTCTTAAAGGTACATTCGTTTAAGTCATCGAAGCTATAATTATTAACGTATGGTGGATTAGCTGGTTGGCTGAAATAGCTGGTGCTAGAGTCATGTAAATTTACGTCACTAGTATAACTAGCAGCGACATACTCCGAGCCACCACCAGACATGTCGTAGATGCCATAGACATTGTTGGTGGTGCTGGCAAGCTTACCAATGGATCCATTGTAGGCACGCCGTGGGTTATCTGTGCTACAGGCTTGCTGGGTGCCTAGACTGCCAACACCAATACCTTTGTGGCCTATCCACCAATCATTACTGTTACCGTAACTAGAAGTATCACCATCTTCCCATGGGCCACAGCCAGTGATACTGTAAGTATCACCATAGGTAGTGTGTTTTGCGGCACTAGAGTTTATCTGGACCTTATTGTAGCCGGCACCATACTTACTAGAACTTAAGTAGGTGACAGCGCCCCAGTCGTTGTTGTTGACCATATGAGAACTGAGTCTAGCGAGATAGTGGTTGTTCTGAGTAGTAGTAAAGCCACTACTGCCAACGTTGTTCAGGTCATTGATACCGAGAGTCTTGGCGAGCGCGTAGAAGTTACCTACTTCGTTATTCATACCGCTATATTCGCCAGAAATATGGGCTTCATTTGGTAGTACAGTTGGTTGGCTCGTGGTGCCAGTCGTCTCAAACTTAGCAAACCAAATACCATTAAGCTCCTTAGTGCCAAAGGTAAAGGCTGGATGGGTCGCCCACGTAGATACCTCGCCGCCCGTCAGAGTTAGTCCACGGCTAACGTTGCACTCTGTGCGATAGTCTTTACCGTTACCAGTCTTGCAAGCCAGTGGGCGTTTCTTTGGGGTCTTAGTGTTTTCAAATTTAATGTCAAAATTCTGTTCTTTAACTGGCTTATCCGTGCCATCACGTCGCATTACCTCATAAGCATAACGCGGAATATATACCCAGAAGCCGAGAATGTCGGCTTGGTCTACTACCCTATCTTTGCCTTGGTATTTAACGAGGGCGTCTTTCTTGACTGTAATAGCGTTTGCCCATTGCTGTTTATCATAGTCATACCAGTTACCCTTGGCCTCTTCATCTTCCGGCTTCGCGAGGCTAGTCCACTGGGCATTGGTATTAGTGCCTGTATATTTGACTGGAATCATATTTGGATCAAGGTCAACCAAGCAGGAGCTACTGGTGTCACCCGAACGACATATATCTGATGGGTCGGTTTTGACCTTACGCTGTGGCCAATCAGTATAAGTTGGCTTTGGGGCTGGCTTCGCGGTTGCAGTATAAGTGATGGTGGTACTGTAACTACCGCTGGCTAATTTGGCTGGGTCGACGTTGGCAGCAAAAGTAACGGATTTGGTACAGTTTGCTGGATTGGTACAACCGGCCGGCTTAGCCCTGGTGACGTCAGCGACTACGGCTGGCGTAGCTTGCGCACCAGCTGGGACGGCGCTGAAGGTAGTAGCGGACTTACCTAGAGAATAGCCCCACTGGTTGGCATTAAGAGCAACCGGCGTGGAGCTTGGGGTGGCAGAGATTTTATGGGTTGAGTCCTTACTGTTTACAAGGTCAGCCGTGTCAGCTTGCATGGTGAGATTAAAGCCGTAGGGTCTGCCGGTCTTGACGGTGACGTTTGTGGTGGCTTTGTAGAGGTTGCCGGATGGCTTTAGCGTAGCATTCTGGTCAACCGCAATGCTGACGGTGTTATCGTCAGTGGCACGGGCTGGCGCAGTGAGGATGAATGGCGTAACAGCGAGCGCGAGCAAGCCGAACACCACCCCGCGGGCGAGACCGCCCGCCAATAAATTCTTGCGGTTAGCTGTTGGCGCCAGAGGCGCCGGAGTGGCTATTTTACCCCTACTTTTAGTATTTTGGGATAAGAGGCTTAAAAGTTTACCCCCCCCCACAGCTGTTTGCCGTAATTTACTCATATTGTTTGTCCTCCATTTTTGGTTATTGTCCTCTTTAGGTTTATCTCTGCCACCACGGCTAGATACTTGCATTATAACACAAGCGCAATCAAATGCCAAATTTAGGCAAGCTGCCCCGCTGCTAGAGCAAAAGCTAAGCCATCACAAAGCCCCCTGCCACCAAAAATCCCCGCCGACGCGGGGATTTAGTTACTGTCTAACTCGCCTTACAGCTTCAGCTCTGGGTAAATCTTGCGGGTTACTGGGTCGACCTCATAACGCATGGTCGGGAATGGCACGCCCTCGCGCGCCGTCACGCCCTCAAGCATCCAGAACACGCGCTCGCTGTAGCCCCAGCCACAGGCCGGCGGCATGCCGTACTCTAGCATCTCAACAAAGTCGACATCCAGCATCATGGCCTCGTCGTCGCCCGCCTCACGCAACTTCTGCTGCTCCTCAAAGCGGCCCAGCTGGTCAATCGGGTTGTTTAACTCTGAGTAGCCATTGCCTAGCTCCGAGCCGGCAATCACCGGCTGGAAGCGCTGTGTGCTGACGCCGTCCGGATTTGCCTTCGCGAGTGGCGAAATGAACTTTGGCGTGTTGACCAGCCAGACCGGCCCCGCCACGTCCTTGCGGATGTTCTTCCACAGCTTATCGATGCCACGCGAGAGGTTTTCGCTCTTGCCGACCTCAAGTTTATTCGCCTTCAACAGCTCCACTACCTTCTCGAGAGTGACATTGTAGACGTCAATGCCGTAGTGCTGCTTTATCACATCGGCGTAGTCCCAAACCTCCCACTCTTTGCCTAGGTCAACGTCAAACTTGCCAATCTTAAACTGCAGCGTGCCAAAAGTCTGCTCGGCCACATACTTATACATGCCCTCCATAAACTTCATGCCGTCGCGCCAGTCCCAGTAAGCGTGATACCATTCCATGGCGACATGCTCCGGCAGATGCTCATCGTCGATGCCCTCGTTACGGAAACGCGGCCCGATATCGTACACGCGCTCGTAGCCCGCGCCGAGCAAGCGCTTCAGTGGCAGCTCATGGCTAATACGGAGGTACAAATCTTGGTCAAGCGAGTCCATGTGGGTCTTGAAGGCGTTGGCGTCGGCGCCGCCCGTGGTATGCTCAAGCACCGGAATGTTGATTTCAATAAAGCCGTGTTGGTTTAAGTAGTCGCGCGTGGCCTGCCAGAACTTCGAACGGCGCACAAAGCGCTCCCGCACTTCTGGGTTGACGTTCATGTCGATGTAACGGCGGCGCAAGCGCTGCTCTTTATCGGTAAAGCCCTGTCGGTCAGGCATTGGGCGCAAAGTCTTCACCACTAGCTTAAGCGACGTCACACCAAGCGAAATCTCGCCCGTCTTAGTCTTGATGACCTCGCCAGTCGCCTGCACAAAGTCGCCGGTGTCCAGCAAATTGAGGTCGCTCAAACCGAGTTGGTTGGCCTTACCGTCGGTCTCAGCTACCGCACCGGCGCGCAAGAACAGCTGCAGCTGCCCCGTAAAGTCGCGTACCACGATAAACGCCAGTTTGCCGAACTTGCGAAGCGACACAATGCGCCCCACCACGGTCTGCGTACTGCCTTCCAGCTGGTCAAACTGCGGCGCAACTTCACCCGCGCCAACCGTGCGCTCGACTTTGGCTGGATACGGGTCGAACCCCTGCGCCTTCAGGGTTTCGAGTTTCTTGAGTCGCTCATTGCGATAGTCTGCTAGTGTTGCCATGGTAACATTATACCACGCTTTCGGTATTGACGCGCCCCCTGTTATGTGGTAATATATCACGGTGCAAGACACAAAGTCTTGTCGTACATTACGATATCCAGAGGTAAGTTGATATGATTGCAAATTGGTATTCAAGCAAAACAGCAAGTTGCTACATCGAAGACTATAACGCTACGTCAAAAGCAAACGAACTCCTTGCCGCCAATACCGCCTATGCCTGTCAAGAGGTGCTGAAAGCAGCACATGAGACCGGAAGATCCAAGTACGCCGTGCCCGGCTCAATTACGCTCGGCCACGACGGTGGTTATGGCAGTGTCGGCGAAGTGCTACACTCGTTGTTTGTCATCTCAAGGGATGAGGAATATAAGCACTATCTGAGTGCGTTGGACGATATTGACCCCGCCAAACGGCGTGAGTATGTGGAGTTTAAACCAAGTTGTGAATTCTACGATAGGATTGCCCACGATGTTGCTAGCAGCGCAGAAAAGGCGGGTTCACCGTTTAACTATACAAAGACGGAAACCACTTATTGCGCCCAAATTTCGCGCAAGCTCGACAAGGTCAAGGCACTATACGTACCACTTGAATCGGACGATGATTCGGCTCAGCCGGCTTCGCTCTTACTAATCCACGCCTTCCCAAGCAGACTCAACGACAGCTTTAGTCGTTTTGGACTTGTGTACCGTAATGACGTTCGTCATCCTGAGCATAACGCTCTACGGTATTACCTCAAGATAAAGCTTGCATAACGGTCGCCCGGCCCCATTACGCTTAAAGCGACAGCAAGCATGCCGCCCCCAAGGGGCGGCTTTTTTAGTATCATTAGTACCCCGCTCCTACACATTTTGGCCGAATTATGGTATGATATTTACCATTCAAATGAGGTGGCCTCCACTAATTTTGATGTACATTACCGCTATTAAAGGAGATATTATGGAAAAATTTGCACTCGGCAGCTTTCATGCTAGCGATGTCGACATCCGCGTCGAACACGCGCAAGGCGAGAAAGCCGTTTTGGGCGTTACCAGCGACTACTGTCGCGCCATTTTGGCCGCCGGCCGCGAGGGCGCAATCACGTCTAAAACTGCCAGCGAGCTTCACATTGAGGCTTGGGAGCGCAACGAAAATACCGTGGTGAGCAGCCCACGCGAATGGCTTAAAGCCGCTTGCGAGACCGCCATCCTGCCATACAACGTGCTTGGTGACCTCGACCTTGAGCACCCGTGCGCCTTTGAGGGCTTCGTTCCTGACAGCACATTTATCGACCAGCTCGATTGCGAGCTGCGCGACTTGTACTATCCGGAGCACACCCTCCACGATTTGGCGGGCTACTCGTGCTTTGTCGCCCTGCTGCGCAACCGCCCGCGGAGTTTTACCGCTGACGAACTTGCCAGCATGTCGCGCGTGCCACGCCCGCTCAGCGAAACCGATGACCGACCGACCGAGTTGGTGTTTGGCTTCCAAGGCAACAGCCCACACCTCGACGAAATCGAACAGACAACTGTGTTGATGCGCCAGCATCTCTTTAAGCCAGAAGCTAGTCGCTTGTTTGTCTGCGCCT
>CAMXXV010000013.1 GCA_947253285.1 uncultured Candidatus Saccharibacteria bacterium
TCAGCCGCCGCCTCCGTAGCGAGCGCGAAATTCGCGACTACGCCTTCCGCAAGCAGTGGACTAAGTCTAACACCGAACGCGTGATTGAGCGCCTCAAGACGCGCGGCTACCTCAACGACCAGCGCTTTGCTGAACTGTTTTTTAGTAGCCGCCATCAAAGCGGGCGCTATTCCTTAAAGCGCATCCGGCTCGACCTAGTAAAAAAGGGCATTAGTAGCGACATTATTGACGACCTCTGTCGAACCAACGGCGACAGCGCGGCGCTTCTAAAATTAATTAAAAAGCGCATCAATAAATACGACGACGAAAACAAGCTTATCGCCTACCTCGCGCGCAACGGCTTCCGCTACGACGATATCAAGGCCGCCCTTGACCGCTATCATCAGGGCGACACTGAGTGACTAAAGTTAGTTAGCACCTTCAGGGCGCTTGCGGAATGGGTTATCTACCGCTGGGTCGAAGGTATGGGCATTGATATTGAGCGGACTAGCCTCAATCCGCTGCATTTTAGTTGGCGCCTCAACAATAATCTTTTTATTGTTAATCTCAATCACCTGCTCACGGTGAATACGCAATCGACCGCCACGCTCCATACTCAGCGCAGCCGGCTTCACGACAATCTGGATGATATCAAAGCTATCTGGCGCTAAAGTGTAATCAATCACGCGCCCCAAGTAGTGCCCATGGTCGTCATAAACCTTCACCTTAAAAAGCTTAAAATTATAGTCCATCACCTTACATAGCCGCGGCATGCCATCGGATGACACGATGTCGCTCGCGTCATTTACCACTAAACCCTCATCACTACACTCACGCACGTCTTGTGATAAAAGCACAGCAGATTTAATATTGGTTTTTTCTACTGTGACGGCTGCAATCTTTAAATTATAAGGGTCAATAATATCCTGGCCAACGTGGCCAACTTTCTCGCCCGTCTGCAAACTATAGATATCCAACCCCAAGAGTCTACTCCGCTCTACCAACATAAGCTTATTATAACACTATTTAACGCTGTCATGCAAAGTTGTAAAATCAACCAAAGGTTGCGCTCGCTCAACCGACCATTTAGCGATACTGAGCCGCCGTAGCGCCGTCAAATACGCCCCCGTGCCCAAGATTTGCCCGAGGTCAGCCGCGAGCGTCCGCACGTAAGTACCACTACTGACGTGCACCCGAATTTCTAGCTCCGGATAGTGGTAACTGATAATTTCAAACTGATAAACTTCCACCGTGCGCGTCGGTAGCGTCACTTCCTGCCCCTGCCGTGCCAGTTTATAAGCACGCTGGCCGTTAACTTTGATAGCGCTAAAAGCAGGCGGGGTCTGCTGAATTACCCCAGTAAGCTGCTCAGCCACTGCTTGAACCTCTGTTAAGCTTGGCTGCTCGCTCGAAACGGGCATAATTTCGCCTTCGGGGTCGCCCGTGGTTGACGTCGCGCCAAGTCGCACCGTAGCGGCATAGATTTTATCTAACTTAGTAAACTCCATGGCGCGCTTAGTGTTCTTGCCAGTCACAATAATCAATAACCCAGTTGCAAATGGGTCAAGAGTACCACAGTGTCCCACTTTAACCTTATGCCCCACTGCTTGACTGAGGTAGCGGCGAACACGCGCCACGCAGCCAAACGAAGAGATACCAGCCGGCTTGTCGAGTAAAATAATGCGGTCAATTTGTTCCATACTACGATGGTATCACAAATTGGGTAGGATCTGCTGGTGCTGAAGCTGCAGCCATGGCAGGCGCTGGTGGCATTACCGGTAAGTTGCTTGGTGCTGGCGTTGGTGGTACCAAAATTGGCTGGCCATGCTTCAAAGTATTGTCAACTACTGGTGCGCCAGAATTAGCTATGGCTGGTGGCATCATGCCAGCATTCACCTGACTCAAATCAGGGGCTGGTGGCACTGGCGGTACTGGCATATTAAGATTAAAGGCAGGAACATTCTGATTAACAAACGATTCACTACGCTTATCAGGTGTTAACTGGATGGTTGGCGCTGGCATCGCCGTAAAAGCATTGTGAGTTGGCACTGGTGCTGGCATCGCAGCATGTACCGCTGGCCCCTCAGCTGGCACTGGCGGCAAACTAGTTAAATCATCATCCGATACAATAGTAGACAAATCTGGCATTGGTGCCTGTGGCGTGTTACTTGGCGTCACTACTGGCTCAGGAGTGGTGATATCCTTCATTGGCACTGGCGGCAAACTAGCTGGGTTATCGGGCTTAAACTTTGGCGCTTCAGTTGGCGCAGCAGTCTGACGAGCTGAAGTGGCTTGCCTGAGCTGCGACTGCGCTTCAGTTAAGGCGTGATTGCTCGTGGTGGTGGCAACACGCGTGCGTTCGCGATCTAAAATGCGGTTGACACGGTCTGCTGGCTTTTCATTCGGATCGAACTTATCAGCCGGCGTAACGTGCTCTGAAAGTGGGGTAACATTGTCTAATGAAACACCGTTAATATTCTTTAGTACATCATCTTCACCACCATTAACCACTACTGACTCAGATAGCTCTGGCACTGCTGCCGTCGGGACAAATGATGGCTGCTGCGGCTCCGGTTCTGGTTCTGGTTCTGGTTCTGGTTCTGGCTCCGGCTCCGGTTCTGGTTCAAGATTTGGATTCTGTGGCGTAATATCGTAGCCACTAAACTCCGCCGAAATCAACTGCTGGTTAGCGCCACAATCCATCAAGTAGGAAGCAAGTGACATCACGTTGGAAGTCGTAGCACTGTTACGGAACTGGTCGGTGGCCGATACTACACCCGTCAACAAGGTAGTAGCTACCGCACCATCAAGTAAGCTTGGCGCTGCATTGCTACTAATCGAACGAATCAGCTCAGTAATTAGCTCAGCATAACAAGTCTGGCCATTGCCCTGCCAACTAATCGTACCAAGTTGGTCTTGCGCTGGGCTAAGGTTGATTGTCGCCGTCACGGCATCATGGAAAATCTTGCCGTGCGCCGCAATCGCTTGGTCAAGGTCACCCTGGTTATTAACACCTAGGGCAATAATTAGCTCAACATTAAAGTCGCCGTCTTCAAATTTAAGGTCGTTTTGGGTAATCTTACTGTGGTATGGCGTAATGTAAACTTTAACAAAATCGCCCTCAGGGTTCACCCGCAGCCGCTCCGCCTTCTCTTTACTAATTGAGACAATGAAGTCACGTAGGCTGTCAGCGTTGCTCTCAAAGGTCTTCTCTGGGTGCAAGAAATTAAGACTTTGTGGCATCTCGCCACTAAAGACGGCCACACCACGCTTATTGAGGTGGTTGACGGTCAATGCCAAGGCCAGCGCAGAGGTCAACTGGTCGATACTTGGATTGCTCGACACCGTAATCAAAACATTGTTGACGCGATTTAGTTTGTCAATCAACTGTGCTTTTGCGGGATTATTATTCATTTTTTCTTTTTCTCCATCGGTTTGAAGTTATTTTAACACAAGTTATTTGCTTGCGCAAGCTTCTTATGCTTAATTGTAAATTTTACAATTCTAAGCCAGTAATTTCGACGTCACGGCCACTGTCCGGAAGATAATTAAACTTAATAATAATATGTTGTTCTGGCAAACAATGTTGTACCGACTGCCCCCACTCAATCACCGTCACTGACTGTGGGTCGTGAATTGATTCAGCGAGCTCCATTGTCACGATTCCTGGGTCACTCAACCGGTAAAAGTCATAGTGGTTCAACACCAACCCATCACGCGCCGGATAGCTACAATTAATCGTGAAGCTCGGCGACTGCACCGTGTCAGTCACCCCTAGTCCCGCCGCCAAACCGTGCGTGAAGGTCGTCTTGCCGGCGCCCACGTCGCCAATCAGCTCAAACACCTCGCCGCCATGTAGCCGTGCGCCAATGCGCTGCCCCAGCGCCACCATTTCTTCTGTCGTCTTGATAATCATACCCTTATTTTAGCACTTGCAAGCCGCTTATGGTTATGGTTTAATATAATTAGTAATGTCGCATCTTAGCCACCACCTAATGCGTCTCACCACCACACTATTCTTTGCCACCCTCCTTACCCTGTCTGTTACCTCGGCAACTCAAGCGGCGGTCGTTGATGATACCGCGCAGTCCACCGACGGCGTAATTATTAGCGAAATTTACCAGAGCGACCACGGCAGCTTTATCGAGTTTTACAACAACAGCGACCACGACGCCTACGGTTGGCGCCAATTCTTCTTAAATCCCCATACTTTCGGGCTTGATTTACCTAATTTTGACTTACCGCCACTATTTGACCTCAGTAGTATTAAGCCCCATGGTACCAAAAGCGTCAAGGTGAACCCCATCTGGGCTTGGTCGGCCATTAACTATTTCAAACTAATGGGAAACGATATTCTAACTGAGGTACAAGATGCGCTTGATGAACAACCCGACTATTCCTACCAGCGTTGTCTGACTTACGACGCCGACGGCCAACCATTCATTTCCGATAAATTTTACTATGCAAAAACCACTCGCGGCACGCAGCTCGACTGCGCTAGCCTTAGTCTAACTGACCAGACTATTTATAATCAGCCCAACCAATGCCACGATATTAAATTCGACGAAGTTTATAGCAACGCTGCACCCGACCAACAGTTTATTGAAGTCCAAAACACCGGCACTACACCGGTTGACCTCAGTACCTGCTATCTCAGTACCGACCACATCACTACGCCACAGCCACTTGGCGACATCGTACTTTTACCACAAGAACAATACACCGTCGGCTTTCCTTACCAGACCACCGACCCAAACTGGCACGCACTAGGTATGACGGGCGGACACCTCAAACTCCTTACTACCAACCAACGCGCCATCGTTGACGAGCTCACTTACCACGGCCAGCAGCCTAACCGCAGCTACAGCCTTGATGATAATTACCAGTGGCAATTCACTTTACCAACCCCAAATGCACCAAATCAATTCGCTATTGAATCTACCACTTCAGTCAAACCAGACACAGCACCCGCACTAACCACTCAACCAACTATCAATAAATCCCACTCCACTAGCCGCTCCACTAGTGCCACACCTAGCACCACCACCGACAACACTGTTAATAACGATGATTTAATTGCATTAGACGCCGCGCCGCCAGATGACCAAAGCGAGATTAATGACCAACTAGCACAGCTAAATTGCTTAACGCAAGCTACTACCGACCTACTTAGCCGCCCTATACTAGTCAGCCAGCCCCACACCCCTTCACAACCGGATATTTGGCCAGCTAAAGCCTTCGTACCACCACTGTCACCCCAAAAGACTACATCATCCATTAAAGCACCTACCTTCAAAGCTACCCCAGCTCATCAGTTACCAGCTACTCAACCGCGCCGCCAAAACTCATTAAAACCCGTAGCACCTAAATTATCTAAAGCATCAAAGCCAGCCAAAGCACATCAAACAAAACCAGCAGCTAAACCCGCCAAGACCTGCCCCGAAGGCAGTCAGCTTAATCCTGCCACTAACCGCTGCGTCAAATCGACTAAGCTTGACCACCAGCCCGCTACTAGTAAATCTGACACTAGTAGTACTACTCCACCCGCTGCCTCTGATTACAGCCTCTACATCATCGGCGCTGGACTCGGCATCATGGCATTAATTGTAGCTGCCTACCAAATAGCGCAAGCTCGTCGCCAAGTAAAGCTGCGCCGTAGCGCCCAAGTTTTACCACCCGCTATCAACAAACTAACCGAGCCAGTCAAATCGCCATCAACCAAATCCGCCAGGTCTACCAAACCTAAGCCAACAGACAAAATTAACTTTACATAGTACAATAGGCTTATGCGTATCCTCGGTATCGACCCCGGCACGGGCATTCTCGGCTTTGGCGTGATTGACTTTCAGCCCTACAAATCACCCAAAATGATTGATGGTGGCGTAGTGGCAACACCGGCACACACTCCACTCAACGTCCGCTTACTCGACATTTACGACTCACTCACCAGCATTATCACCAACACTAATCCCGACTGCGTCTCAATTGAAGGACTCTACTTTAACCGCAATATCACCACTGCTATCTCGGTGGCCGAAGCGCGCGGTGTGGTGATTCTAGTGGCCACGCAGCACAATTTGCCCTGCTTTTCCTACACGCCGCTCCAGATCAAGCAGACTCTAACCGGCTACGGCCGAGCCGAGAAGAAACAGGTAATGGAAATGGTGCGCATCCAACTCGGACTCGAAAAAGTTCCACAGCCGGATGACGCCGCCGACGCCCTTGCTGCCGCCATCACTCACTACTTCATGACCAAACGCGACACATTAGCCAACCATCAGCCAAATAGGCTACAATAGAAGCATGATTGCATACATTAAAGGCCGCGTGATTGAAAAAGACGCCCAGTCAATCGTGGTCGATAACAGTGGTATTGGTTACGAAATTTTCGTCCCAACCGACACCAGCGAAGCCGCCCTGCTTGACCAAGAGGTGGCGCTTTACATTTACCACGCCGTTAAAGAAAACGCTGAGGAGCTATTTGGCTTCACTACCCTAGCCGCCAAGCGCCTGTTTGAACTCTTAATTTCTGTCCAAGGCGTCGGCCCGAAGGCAGCGCTCGCCATTCTCTCGCTCGGCAGCAGCGACACGGTACGTAACGCCATTGCAAACTCCGACGCAAGCTTCATCGCTCATGCCAGTGGTGTTGGCAAGAAGACCGCTGAACGCGTGGCAGTAGATTTACATGACAAAGTCGGAGCCAGTACCAGTGGCGGCAGTACACCACAGCTCACGCCAAGCAGTAGTGAGGCCCTCGACGCGCTCATTGCACTCGGCTTTAATCTTAACGACGCCAGCGGCCTCTTAAAGGACGTGCCGACCGATTTGCCGGTCAGCGAACAAGTCCGCCTCGCCCTCAAGCAGCGCTAGTGTTAAAATAGAGTTATGGGAATTCAGCGAT
>CAMXXV010000014.1 GCA_947253285.1 uncultured Candidatus Saccharibacteria bacterium
TAGATTTTTAAGATATTTTCCCCACATTGTCAAGTGTGAGGGTAAAATAGCCACTTCGGCGCCTTTGGCGCCAACAGTCAGCCGTAATTTTGCGGCGCCCGCCGTGGCGTTTAGTCTGTTTGCTTTAGTTGCTGCGCCATTTATTCTCACTGCGCCGGCACATGCGGCCGACGATAACACCGTCAGCATTGCTGTTGACCAGAACGCTGCACTAAAGCCTACTGGCACACTCTATAAAGCCACCACAAACGTTAAGGTTACAACCGGCAAGCCATACGGCTCTAATCTTACCATGCAAGCCGATACGGCCGACCTTGTAAACAGTAAAGACTCTACTCACAAAATCTCTGCCACTCCAAGCTCCACACCAGTTGCATTGAATGCCAACCAGTGGGGCTACTCTCTAAATAAGTCAGCCACCACTTTTAGCGCCGTCCCAGCTGGCGCCCAAGCTACACCAGCCGTCATTGTTGATACATCAGTTAAGGGTAAGCAAGCGGGTTGCAATTGTAAGGACTATTGTGATACCACTGTTACTTTTGCGGCTAACGTCGACCCATCAAAGTTGGCTAGCGGTAGCTATTCTACTACGATTACTTATACTGCGACTGCCAAGCCGGCGCCAAAGCCACCAGTTGTTGACCCAACAGTTTGCAAGTCTGGCGACCCAAAGAACGATTGCCAAGTCGACCTTGACGCCAACATGATTCCAGTTAAATATACTGGCAGCACCACCAATGCTCAGTGGACTAGTCTCGCCAACCCTGAAGACAGCTCAAATCAAGGTAACTGGTACAACTACAATAACAAGCAGTGGGCTAACGCTATTACTGTTAAGCCAGAGGCCTTAAGCAAGTATAAGAATCAGACTAAGATAGTTGACCAAGCGGACGTTTTGGGCTATTGGGTGTACATTCCGCGCTACGCTTATGAGGTTATGCGTCGTGATGGTACGGATAAGCCAGTTACGGCCCAAAATTTCCTGATTAGTTTTGAAAAAACAACCACGCCGAAGCGTCGTCCAGCCGTTTGCTCAGAGAAAGGCAAAGACTACCGCACAGAATGCGGCCTTAACCGTGACTACATCAAGGGCCAGCTAAGCAACGCCGGTACTTGGGCTACTCACCCAGCCTTTACCTTCGGCACCAAGGAGCTCAATGGCATCTGGTTTGCTAAGTTTGAGGCGACGGGTGATGCGAATCGGCCAACGGTCTTACCAAACCAGCCACATGTATCCGGATATAGCATTGGTGTTGATGGTGGTGTCGGTAAGTTTTATGCATTAGCTAAAAAGCTCGGCGTTAATGACCAAAATAATGTCGGTGGTATGAGTATTTCTGCCACTCAGAATAGCCACCACTTAGCTAAACTTAGCTCCCACATGGTCAACAATAATGATTGGGGTGCCGCAACCTACCTATCTGCTAGCGAGTATGGTGCAGGCTATGATAAAGTCCAGATAAATAGCCAAAATGAGCACTACGATACTAACTCATATAGTTTTGGTGATGATGTAGTAGGAACTACCGGCTGTGGCCCACAAGCTAACGGCAATACCAGCACCTATAATGATAGTGGTACCCTTGGTACTCAATTTGCTTGTAGCTCAAGCGACCCACAGCGTGCCTACAATGGCACCCTTGGCCAACTTGCCAGCACCACCAACAATCCAACTGGCATTTACGACATGTCTGGTGGTGGCTGGGAATACGTTGCAGCTAGTTATAGTGATAACCTAAATAACTCAAATACCAACAGTTACTTTGGTTCTAACGCAGCTCATCCACCATACGTCAATACCTATAACATAACCAACCTAAACAGCTGTACATTCTCTACCTGTGGTGGCCAAGCCTTATATGAAACCAATAATGGTACAGGCGATGGCCATGGAAGTAACCAATGGAATAGTCAATGGTTAGATATGGACGGTTTCGCGTCATACTCCCCTTGGTTCCGCCGTGGCGGCGTCTATGGCGATGGTTCGTACGCCGGGTTGTTCTATGCGTACGATGACAGTGGCGGCGGCAACGGCTACTATAACGCGTTTCGCGTTGCACTCGCGCCTCTGCAAGACTAAATCTGCGGTGGTGTACACCGCCGCCGTTCCAGTACCAGACAATAAGAGGAGCAGAGGCGCTCGCCGGCGCACTACTCGCACCCATATCGGCCCACACCTTCAGAGCATGTACCCCAAAACGGAACTCAAAATCCTAGATGTATCGAACTAATACAAGCGGGTTTACTTGCTATTACGCCTGTGCTATAATAGGAATATCTAAGCCATAGGAGGTGGCCAACAATAGTGGAGCTAAGGTCTAAATTGCAGCGAATTTATTTGGTGGGCGGCATGGCACTGAGTGTACTCGCCACTCTTCTGGTACTACATCCGGCGTCGGTGCAGGCGCGGCGAGCCAGCCAGAACGCGACACCGGCCGGTGACGGCATCGAAGTTGAGTCCGTTGACGAGTTGAAGTTGCAGCGGGGCGAGCATCGCTTTTACAAGTCTACTGCTCACATTTTTGTCAAGACAGGCTGGAAGTACGGCTTTAGTGTGACCATGTTGGCGTTGACGCCGGATTTATTGCACAATCCGAACCCTATTTCTGATTGTGGTAGCGTTGTGATCGCAGCCCCTAAGAGCTATGAGCCGGTGGATTTGCAACCGGGGCAGTGGGGCTTTAGCCTCGACCAAAATGCCACCAAGTTCAGGCACATCCCGAGTATGTGGCAGGCTCGGCCGCACGACGATCCACTGCTGATAGCTGAAACGGCTCCAGACAAGCCCGGCAAGTGTGCCAGCGTCCATGAGTGTGACGTGCCGGTGACTTTTGCGGCCAATCTGGATTCAAGTAGTATTGTTTCTGGTAAATATGAGACCAACGTTTATTACACGGTGACCGCTAAGCCGCTCCCGCCGCATGTGATTGATGAGCCGAGCATGAGTCCCAACTTTTGCCAGTCCGGCAATGCAGCGAACAGCTGTAAGGTTGATATCGACGCTAACATGATTCCAGTGCGCTACGATGCCAACCACGCCGAGTGGACGAGCGTGGCTAAGGCTGAAGACGCTGCGCATCAAGGTAGTTGGTATGATTACAACAAGAAGCAGTGGGCGAATGCCGTGACGGTGAAGAAGGAAGCTCGCGCGAAGTACAAGGGTAAGAGCGTGGCGATTGACCCAGCCGATGTCTTGGGTTACTGGGTGTATGTGCCGCGCTATGCTTATGAGGTGATGCGGCGTGACTTCAGCAACCACCATCCAGTAGAGCCGCAGAATTTTGCCATTCACTTTGAAAAATCGACCGACCCAAGGCGCACTCCGGCGCCATGCGAGCGTAGTTCGTACTTCATGCCTGATTACCGGAAGGATTGTAAACTCGACCGCAGCTACATTGCTGGCAAGCCGAGCAAGAACGGCACGTGGGCGACTCATCCAGCGTTTAGTTTTGGCAAGAAGGAGCTGAACGGCATCTGGTTTGCGAAGTTTGAGACCACTGGTACGAAGACTCAGCCAACGGTGCTGCCGAACCAGCGCCGTATGACTGGCACTGACCTCGGTGGCGACGCTGCGGGTTTGTTCTACACATTAGCTAAGACTGTGGGTGCTGTTGACCCTGGTAATGTCGGCGGTACGCGCATTAAGGACGCGCCAAGTAACACGCACGACCTCGCCAAGTTTAGCTCACGCATGATAAACAATAAGGATTGGGGCGCCTTGGCCTACCTCAGTGCCAGTGAGCTTGGCACGGGCTACAAGGGTTTGCAGTCAAACAATCAGACCGACGACCAAATGGACGCCGACCAGAATTTCAGCAAGGGTGTAACGGGCTGTGGCGCCGGCACGGGCGAAGACTACTCCGATACTGGTAAGTTGGGTACGGAGCAAGCTTGTAGCGCAAGCCACCCAGAGTATGCTTATAATGGCACCGTCGGACAGCACGCCAGCACCACTGGTAACGTGACGGGCGTGTACGACATGGCGGGCTATGGTGGCTACGTGGCAGCAAAGTACGTTGTTGATCCAAACGCGTTGATACCGAGCTCCATCCCAGAGTTCGCGCGGCCGAAGTATTCGTGGTATCGCAAGAGCGACCCGACCGGCATTGGCGCGCCACTCAACTCGCCGTACCTCAATACTTATAACTTCTCGTCGTTTGATAAGTGCACCTATGAACTTTGCGGTGGGCAGGCTAGCTACGAAGTTCATAACATTTACGTCCCGTCCGGCCCAAATCAGTGGCTGGGTCAAAAGTATGACGATTACAAGATGGAGGTTGAGGGTACTTGGGTCTACCGTGGTGGCAGCAGTGACCTTGACGGCGACATTGCGACAGGTGACCGCGGTATTTACACCTTCCACCTTGCGAACGGCAGTTCAACCGGCCAAGACGGCTTGCACATTGTCTTAGGCGCATTTAAGCAGTAAGTCTAAGACTCAGTCGCGCCCGCAACAAAATGTTTGCGTTATAGGATAAAGTTTGTTATAATGTAGCTATATGATTACAGTGAAGAGAAAAGATGCCCGTGAGGCTAATGAGAATTTGCTACGCCGCTTCAACCGCCGCGTGTTGCAATCAGGGGTGATTGCAAACGCCAAGGCTGCCCAGCGTTTCAGCAAGCCAATTAGCAAGCGTGAGCGCCGCGAGGGTGCTATCATCCGCGAACAGCGCAAGGCAGAGAAGACTTTGCAGATTCGTCTTGGTCTTGCCAAGGCTCGCTAGTCTAGCTTGTCGGCAATTAGCCTGAAGACCCAGCAAAAGCACCACCCAGCAGAGGTGGCGCTTTTCGTTATGTTGGGTGATTGGGCTGGTGTGCTACAATATTACTATGAGTTTACAAGAACAAATTAAGGCGGATTTTAAGGCAGCAATGCTGGCGCATGATGAAGTGAGAAAGCTCACCATCAGTGGTTTGAAGTCGGCCATGCAGTATAAAAAGGTGGCGTTGGGGAACCAAGCCGACCTCACAGAAGACCAGATGCTTGACGTCGTGGCAGCACAAGTGAAGCAGCGCGACGATTCAATCGCCATCTATCAGCAGGCGGGTGACACGGAGCGTGCCGCAGCCGAGCAGGCGCAACGCGACATTTTAGCGGCGTATTTACCGAAGCCACTTTCGGCGGACGAGCTGAGCGCCGTGGCGCATGAGGTAATTACGGCGAACAACTTCACGATGAAGGACATGGGTAAGGCCATTGCCGCCGTTAAGGCGAAGGTTGGCCACGCCGCCACCGGTGGCGACATTGCCGCGGCGGTTAAGCGGAGCTTCAACCAATGATTATGTTTGTGGGCCCAGCTGGGGCAGGCAAGTCGGTACAAGGGCAGCTTTTGGCGGTGTGCCATCAGTTGACTTGGTTGAGCGCCGGCAAGTTGTTACGTGAGACCAACGACCCGCAGGTATATGAGGTGATGGCGCGCGGTGAACTCGTTTCGCCCGCTCTCGTCAATCGGGTAATTTTCCATCATTTGGACGACCAGCCAGAGCTGGACAATATCATTATCGACGGCTACCCACGCAGCCTTGAGCAGGCGCAGGCGCTTTCGGAGTACAGCCAGCAGCGTATGGGGCGCGAGTGCATCGACTTCGTGGTGGTGTTTGACGTCACGGCCGACGAAATTTTCCAACGACTGAGCTTGCGTGGGCGGCTTGACGACACGCGCGAAGTGATTGAACATCGCTTGGAGAGCTACAAAGCCGACACTCTGCCTCTGGTGAACTACTACACCGAGCGTGGCGCCAAGGTGGTGCACATCAATGGTATCGGTTCGCGCGGCGAAGTGCTCGACCGCATCGAAAGCGCATACAACGACTACCGTGCAACGCGGCCAGCGGAGGCGGCGGATGCGAATCATTAAGGCAGCTAACTTCACGCCCGTTGAAATCGACCACATGCGCGAGGCGGGGCAAATTTTAGCTTCGCTGTTCCGTGACGTGCGGCAAGAAGTGGTGGCGGGTGCGACACCAAAGGATATTGACGCTTGGTTTGCGCGCGAGATAAAGGCGCGCGGCGCGCACGCGACCTATCTCGACCCAGATGTCAACTTCCCTGGGGTGATTTGCATTAGCGTGAACGACGTGGTAGTGCATGGCGTGCCGAACGACGTGCCGTTTGAAGAGGGCGACGTCATCAGCTTTGACTTGGTGGTGGACGTTGACGGCATGAAGGCCGACAGTGCCTTTACCATGCTGACCGACGACGCGGCGCCAACTGGGGCAAAGAAGATGTTGATTCATACCACAGAGCGCAGTTTGTACGCCGGCATTGACGCTGTGAAGCGTGCACGCGGTGACGTTTGCGTGGGCAACATTGGTGCGGCGGTGCAGGCCGTACTAGAGAAGGAAAGGCTGGGCGTGGTGCGCGACTTGGTCGGGCATGGCATCGGGCGCGAAATGCACGAGGCGCCGGACATCCCGAACTACGGCAAGCGCGGCATTGGCCCGATTGTGCCAACCGGCAACGCCATTGCCATCGAACCAATGGCGACCTTGGGCACTTGGCGCGTGGCATTTGACCCCGACGGCTGGACGATTCGCACGCGCGACGGCAGTTTGGCGGCGCACTTTGAGCACACCTTATTGCTACACGACGACGGCCCCGAGATTATCACCAAGCTGAAGGAAAATTAGTTCTAGCCACCCCGCGCGGGTGGCTTTTGCGTCTATTTTTGTGACAAAATTTTGTGTCACCGTCTAATTTAAAAGCCACCTCTAG
>CAMXXV010000015.1 GCA_947253285.1 uncultured Candidatus Saccharibacteria bacterium
TATGTCGTGGTGTCTCGTGGGCTCGGAGATGTGTATAAGAGACAGGGTCAAGAGTTCGAGTCTCTTTATCTCCACCACGCTGTGGGCGATTAGCTCAGTTGGTTAGAGCGCGTCACTGATAATGACGAGGTCTCAGGTTCAAGTCCTGAACCGCCCACCAGTATTATTTAGCGCTCCCCTGTGGGGGTGCTTTTTATTATGTCATTATATGGCACGTAGTGACATATAATGTGACTACGAGGGTATCAAATCCTATAGCTCAGATGAGACTAGAGTTGTCATTATATGCCACTTGTTGGCATATAATGTGGTGGGCTTGAGCGGCGCAAGTCCGCGCCCACCTCTGGTATTAATTGAGCACAAAATTGTTGACATTATTAGTCAACAGTGGTAAGTTATAACTAGTTCGTACTTACGGACGGGGATTAGCAGCCCACCTGCTATGCTAGGCTCTACACGAGGAAGGTTAATGTATTATGAAATACAGTGACAAGCTCGATGAAGCTGATAAAGCAAATCATTTGGCGCCATGTTGCGCCTACCTAATGAGTGCCACTAATGGCATCGTACATAATAATTATTCATTACCGGATTACGTAGAAGATAATTCTGACGATTACGAGGATGACGACGAGCGTTCCGAAATGATAGCCTATTTGAGGCAGGAATTTGCGAGGCGCCGGCGCGATGGTGATTTTACCACTGATATTTTGGTGGTTGACCCATTTACTCTTGGTACCGACCGCGAATGCGACTCATACATGATCCATGCTTGGATCGAAGATAGCAAGATTAAATACGAGCGCGATTGTTATACGCCACGTGACGTTTGGGGTGATGAATACGAAGACGATTACAGATGTAATTAGTCCTATTATTAGCCCTTCCATTGGAGGGGCTTTTTATTTGTTGAATTATTGCGCCTATGTTATAATTCAAATGCAAATGCCTGAGTGGCAGTTTAACAAGATGTAATTTACGGAGGTAACATGACCCGCAACCACAGCACTGAAAAGCGCCGATGGCTACTTTTAGGCCTTGCTACTTTAGCTGCAGCTTTTCCTTCGCTAACAACCACTAAGACAACTCACGCTACTGATGATAATACTGTCAGTATCAGCGTTGACCAGAGTGCTGGACTAAAACCCGTCGGTAACCTACACAAGGCTACTACAAATGTGACCGTTAAGACCAGCAAGCCATATGGCTTCAATCTTACCCTACATGCGACCAGCTCGCCTGATTTGGTTAATCAGAAAGATGACAATCATCGTATCAAATCTCTGCCGGTTAGCAATGATTCTGCATCTCTTGCAGCTAATCAATGGGGATACAATACTTACAATTCAAACATGTATTTTTACGGTGTACCAGATGGTTCTAGTCCCGCCGTTATCGCCGATGTCACCAAGGCTAAGCCAGCCGGTTGTACCAATTCTGCAAACTGCACCAAGCAGGTGACTTTTGCGGCTAACATCGACCCATCAAAACTTGCCAGTGGTAGCTATTCTACGACCATCACCTACACTGCGACTGCCAAGCCAGCCCCAAAGCAGCCAGTGGTTGACCCAACGGTCTGCAAGTCTGGTGACCCAAAGAACGATTGCCAAGTGGATGTTGACGCCAACATGATACCAGTTAAGTACACCGGTACCACCACCAACGCTCAATGGACTAGCCTCGCTAAGCCAGAGGATGCTGCGCATCAGGGTGAATGGTACAATTATAATAACAAGCAGTGGGCGAACGCAGTCACGGTTAAAGACCCAAGTAAATATAAAGGCCAGACTAGGGTAGTCGACCAATCGGACATTCTCGGTTACTGGGTTTATATCCCACGTTATGCCTATGAAGTGATGCGCCGTGATGGCACAGATAAGCCTGTTCCAGCCCAAGACTTCTTAATTAGCTTTGAAAAAACAACTACACCGAAACGCCGTCCAGCTGCCTGTAGTACGACTGGCAAAGACTACCGCACCCAGTGTGGCCTTGACCGTGACTACATCAAGGGTCAGACAAGCGACCAGGGCACCTGGGCTACTCACCCCGCATTTACCTTTGGCAGCAAGGAGCTCAACGGCATCTGGTTTGCCAAGTTCGAAGCAACCGGCAGCAGTACTCAGCCAACCATTCTGCCAAACGAGCGTGCTATGTCGTGGGACTCGGCGGTAGAGTTTATCGGTAATAAGTATGTTACTGCTACCACCCTCGGCATCAAAGACCCACAGAATACCGGCGGCAACAATAATTTCACCCCGCCAGCTCAGAATAGCCATCATCTCGCAGAACTTAGTTCTCGCATGCCGAAGAATACCGATTGGGGCGCAGTAGCCTATCTAAGCGCCAGCCAATTTGGCGCCGGCTATAAGGGGGTTCAGCCTAATGCGGCGTTGACATACAAGAGCCCTACCGCTACATGCAATAGTAAATTTGCAGGTAGCGAGAATCGATGTAGTGACCATGTTACCGGCTGTGGACCAGTGTCGGACGGTAATGGCAAGGAAGTATACATAGACTTAGGCGATTATGGTCAGCAATCGGCTTGTAGTAAGTCTAACTTGCAGCGTGCCTACAACGGTACCCTTGGCCAACTTGCCAGTACTACCAACAACCCAACCGGCGTATATGATATGGCCGGCGGCGGCTTGGAATACGCTGCCGCTAGCTTTACTTATGATATTAGTTTAACCAACTCCAGCACTGAAACGGAGCATAAATACATGTTAACGCCAGCCCACAAGCCATACGTTGACCTTTATAACTTTGGTACCTTTGCGAAGTGCACTTGGGCAACGTGCGGTGGGCAGGGTACTTATGAGGTGATGATCAAACCAGAGAATAACTATGGTAGTTGGAATAGTACTAAGTCTTGGGCGCCGGGCGACAACAATACGGATATGTGGGCTATTCGTGGTTCTAACGCTTGGCTCATTACCAATGGTTGGGCTGTTGGCATCTTCTGCTCCAGCAGTGAAACCGGCATCAGCAGCAGCAACAGCTCACTGCGAGTTGTCCTATCCTCCCGCCCAGTGTAATCCATTGGCTCCGGTGCGGCGGGTGGTTGGTTGGCTTGCCAACCCGCCGGCACTGCACAACTAGTGGTTTACTTGGACTACGGTCGCACGGCATTGGCTTTGCGGCTGGACTATACTTGTTCTCCGTAGCCACGCCCATTATTCCATGCGTAAGTCCGCACACACATTTCTCCATTCTGCTATAATAGTTAGGCCCGCGGCAGGTGGGCGGGGGTGACGCCCAACGGTCAAGTACATTAGGAGGGACAATGTTGAGTATTGGATACATGGATGAGCTAGATTTTGGACAACGTACCTCACCAGAATTTTATCTGAGATACCCCATTAGTGAGAGTGATATCTGGTACGGAGCGAACTGTTTGCTGGAGCGTGCCAATCAGGACGATACGTGGGTCGAATATCTCGACCGCGACAAACGGCACGGCAATATAGTGCTGCGCTACCACATCTGGTACGCGGGCGACCAGCCGTCACACATCAAAGTCGACTTGTACCACTATAGCCACGAGTATGACGAAGATGGCAAACAACAGCTGAAGCAATTTGGTCGCGTGCGACACTTGCTGAAGTGAAGTAGGACTGGCGAGGCAGAATGCGCAACGTTTAGCGCGCAGTAGCGAAACACAACGTTGCGGCTTGGCATTTTTGCGACAAGCGGCTTATCGCTTATTCTGCACGCTCAGCGTATCACTCAACTAGTGGGCGCAAATGTCCATAATTCAACTCCCAGTGCAGCAGCCATCTGCTGCACTTTTTATTTGGCAGGGTAGCGTGAAAAATTTGGTTAATTATTGTGCCTATGCTATAATTCAAGTATCTAGCCGTGGTGGCAGAGATAAAAAGCAAAGAGGAGAACAATTAAATGGAGAATAAAAACAGTAGTCGCCAGAAGCAGGGACAATTAAGTAGTCTTACCTACATGGCTAACCGCTATACCGCCAGAACAGGGCGCGCGTTATGTGCACCTACATTAGAGACTATCGCCCGCGGGGTGGCGTTTAGCGCTCTTGCGCTCGCCATAACACCATTCATCCTCACAGCTCCAGCCCACGCCACGGACGACAATACCGTCGAGCTTGCTATTGGCTCGGATGCCGACCTTAAGCTCTCAGCCGATTCTTATTTGCATGAGGCCACCACGCCTGTGAAGATTAAAACCCCGCTGCGCGGGTTCAACTTGACTATTCATGCGGATAGTGCAGACTTAGTCAATAACAGAGATAGCAGCTACCGGATTAAAGGCATGGATCAGCATGAATTATTATGGGGGATGAATGCGAATTCGAATATATGGGGATATCGGTTGGAAGAGAGCTATGGCGCGAAGTTTGTGCCAAGCGGGTTTATGCATGTTCCGGCTGGCGATGAAGCGCCGAGTGTGATTGTTGATACGGCATCAGAATACGACAATGCTGGCTGCAAAGGCAAAAAGCAGTGTGAAGTGCACATGACCTTTGGTGCTGCTATTGCACTGAATAGCCTTGCCGCCGGCAAGTACTCCACCACGGTTACTTATACGGCTACCGCCAAGCCAAAACCAGGCCCAACTGTCGACCCAACCACTTGTAAATCCGGCGACCCACAGAATGACTGCCAAGTTGACCTTGACCCAAACATGATTCCAGTGAAGTACACCGGTACCACTACCAACGCCCAGTGGACCAGCCTTGCAAAGCCAGAGGATAGCTCCAACCAAGGCGAGTGGTACAACTACAACAACAAGCAGTGGGCCAATGCCATCACCGTAAAAGACCCAAGCAAATACAAGAATCAGACTAAGGTAGTCGACCAAGCCGACATCCTCGGCTTCTGGGTCTACATCCCACGTTACGCCTACGAAGTCATGCGTCGTGATGGTACAGACAAGCTAGTCCCAGCTCAGAATTTCCTGATTAGCTTTGAAAAAACAACTACACCGAAGCGCCGTCCAGCCACCTGTCCAGAGAAGGGTAAGGATTACCGCACCCAGTGTGACCTTGATCGTAGCTACATTAAAGGCCAACCAAGCAACCAAGGTACTTGGGCGACTCATCCAGCCTTCACCTTCGGCACCAAAGAGCTCAATGGCATCTGGTTTGCTAAGTTCGAAACGACTGGCACCAACACTCAGCCAACCGTCCTACCAAATGAAGCGCACATGTCTGGTAACTACACCGCATCATCTAACATTGGCCGTATGTACACTACTGCCAAAACCCTTGGTGCAGTAGATAATAATAATGTTGGCGGCAATACAGACTATTCAGCTCCAATCCAAAACAACCACCACCTGGCTAAACTCAGCTCTCACATGGTCAACAATAACGACTGGGGTGCTGCCACCTACCTTAGCGCCAGTAAGTACGGTGCAGGCTACAATGGTGTCCAAATAAATAGCCAGAGTGACAATCGTAATAATGGTAATGGTGATACTTATGACACTACTGGATGTGGTCCATATGCTAATGGGGACGTAAGCCCATATGGTAATAGAAGCGATGTAACTCACGGAGGTGTTAGTACTGGTTCACTCGGTACGCAACAAGCTTGTAGCAGCGATGGCACTCGTGCCTATAATGCTACCCTTGGTCAGCTTGCCAGTACCACCAATAACCCAACCGGCATCTACGATATGTCTGGTGGTGGTTGGGAATATACCGCTTCCAGCTATACTAGCGATTTAAACAGCTCTAGTACTAGTTACTTTAGCCAATCCGCTCATCCACCATACGTCAACACATATAACTTCAGCGACCCGAATAGTTGTACCTTCGCTACTTGTGGTGGCCAAGCCCTCTATGAAACTAATAATGATAACAATAGCACTACAGCACAATGGAATGGTAATTGGATGCATTTCGTAGATTCTTCGAACCCGTGGTTTGAACGGGGTGGCAACTACGGCTTTGGCTCGACTGCTGGGTTGTTCTCTGACCTCAGTGGCGGTGGCTACGCCCTCAGCAACGACGCGTTCCGCGTCGCTCTCGCGCCGACGGCACAGAATTAATGTAGCGGCGGTGTATTGCACACATATAATATATACCTATATATAACCATCCCGCGGCGCGCACATAATAATTCTCACAAAAAGTCCAAAAAAGTGTTGACAGGCGGGGCGGGGTTTGCTAAGATATTTAACAGTTAGTTAAGTTCTGCGGGAACCAATGA
>CAMXXV010000016.1 GCA_947253285.1 uncultured Candidatus Saccharibacteria bacterium
ATAACATTTTATGGATAGAATTCACCTTGATGTACGGAAAGTGACTTGCACTACTAGATTGTCCTAAATACCCGCTTCGGCGGGTATTTTTGGTTGTAGAGATTAGGGCAACTATCCCAAATTCAGTCACCAAGCGCAACCAGTTAGTTGGTCAGCTTGCTAAGCTCCGCGAGGCGCTGGTGAAAAATCGGCAATAAGGCTTGTGCTATATTTGTTAAAGTGTGCTAAGATAGAATTAGAAATGTAAATAAAAAGGAAAATTATGATTAACGACCCATTCGGAATTCACGATAAGCAAAACCAAGCTAGCGCCACCTCAGACAATAGTCTGTACGGCACGCCATCAACCCACAATGTGTTTGCACCGACGCCGCAGCCAGCTCCAGAGACAACTCCACAACCAGCCCCGGAGCCAACTTTGCAGTCAGTTCCGCAGCCGGCTATGGAGCCAGCTTCTCAGCCAGTTCTGCAGCCAGTAGCTAGTTCACCAACTGAGGCGACGCCGTCAGCGCCAGCCCTTTCATCGACGCCAACCACTGAGCCGAGTACGCCACTTAGCACTTCAGAGGCGTATGATGCTTCACCGTTGCAGCAGTTGCCTCATGTACCGGAGGCTCAGGCTAGTGTAACGCCAGAAACAGCCAATTTAACCATGCAATCCGCGCTTCAGTCGGCGGCCACTTCGAGTGTGCCATCCTTTACGCCGCCAGCAGCTGCCAATAGCTTTAATCCAGTGGCGGCGCAACCAGCAGTGACGCCGGCGTCAAGCTTTGGCGTAGTAAATGGTACAGAATTTGCCGGCAACGCTAGTAAGCCGAAGTCGAATAAATTAATTACTTATTCAATTGCGGGTGTCGTTGTAGTAGTGTTGGCGGTGGCGGGTGTGTTTGGCACCAAGTGGTTCTTGCGCGCCCAAGCATACAGTAGTGCCATTGCGGGCATTGACAGTGTAAAAAATGTTGCCGAAAAGAAAGAGGTAAACTTTTCTAACAATGGTGCGATGGAAAGCGCAGAAATGCGTAATTTCTTCACCAAGACTGGCGACACTCCAAACAAAACGTTGTTCAAGGCGGTGAAGACGCCGGCCGAGGGCATTGCTAAGTATCGCGCTACCATGAAGCAGATTATTGATAACCGCAGCACCTTCGACAACAAGATTGTGGCGGAAAAGGTGGATGCCACCAAAAAAGTTTACGAGAAATTTATCAATCATGCTGATGCCGCCACGAAGTTTTTCAAAATATTAAAAAAGTATGAGAAAGACATGAAGGAGTTTAACACTAATGGCATTGATTCCAATTCTCCTGAATACAAGAAAAAAATGCAAAAGGGGCTGGTCTTGGTTAAGAAGCTCAAGGCCGAGATGAGCAGCTATGAGTCAAGCGACAAAGAATTTAACAAGTTGGCAAAGGGTACTTGCGACGACATGTACAGCTTGGTTTCTATGTTTGCGAAGGAGCAACCAAAGGGCTCGTCTAAGCAGTCTAATGATATGAGTGGCTTTGGCGCAATGTTTGGGCTAATTATGAAGCTTGATAGTGAGCAGAAGCAGCTGGATACCTATTTTGGCGACGTCGCTAACCTCCGCAACCAGTTTATTGACAGCTTGGCGGACCTCCGCAGCACCTTAGTGAGTAATAAGTAGCAGGGCAGCGAAGGCTCTCGATGCCGGTTGGTGAGGGTGCCGGTTTAGTAGATGCGTTCGTGCGCAGGTGGCGGGAGGCTGCCGTCTGTTGCCTAGCTATTTAGTTGTCTTGTTGCGAAATTATTTGGTGAATTATTGTGCTTGTGTTATAATGCAAGTATCTAAGGAAATGGGTGTAAAAATGGAGGACAAAAACAATATGAATATACTAAGACTTAACAGCTGGGGGGGGGTAGATTTTTAAGACTTTTACTCCAAACTACTAAAAGTGAGGGTAAAATAGCCACTTTGGCGCCTCTGGCGCCAATAGCCAGCCGTAACTTTGCGGCGCCCGCCGCTAGTGGCGCTCCGGCGCAAGGCAACCAGCTATGCGGTAAGCTCGCGCCAGTAACTGATAGCCAAGCTAATTATAAGAATTTATTAGCGTACGGTCTCGCCCGCGGGGTGACGTTCGGCTTGCTCGTTTTCGCCGTCACGCCGGTTATTTTTACTATACCAGCCCACGCGGACAGTATTTCAGTTGACCTTGACACTACCAATGTTGTATTGCAGCGTAGTGGCAACTTATACAAGCACAATAGTAGCGTGCACGTTCATAACAGTAATGATTACGGTTTTACACTCAATTTAGATACCGACCACCCGGATTTAGTAAATAACCGTGATTCTACTTATAGAATTAATTCCGTAACTGGCTACTATAAATATCTTAGTGCTAACCAATGGGGTTACGGTATGGGAAGTGATGCTACTAGTTTTAACCCTGTTTCTAATGCCACGCTAGCCGACGTAACAAAAGATAATAATGGTGACTGCTACAATATTTCAAATTGTACTATTAAGTTAACTTTTGGCGCTAACATCGATCCAAAGCGCTTGCCAACCGGCAGCTACAGCACCAGCTTAACTTACATCGTCACCAGTAAGCCAGCGCCATATGTACCACCAACGCCACCAGCACCATATATACCGCCAGAACCATATGTTCCATCAAAGCCTCGTCATTTAGCTGCTAATCGGTGTACTAACCGAGATTATGACAATTGCGTAGTTGAGGCAAGCAGGAGCTATTATAGTACTAACAGAGACTTAGTACCTGCCGCTATCTCTCGCGGTTCACTATGGGCTACGCAAGATGCGACATCTATTGATGGAAGCAAGAAGTTTGTGTATGATTATACGAAGGCGAAATGGGCATTTCTAGAAATTGCTTTAGGCGGGTCTGAATGGAAATATCATAACGGCGTAAGAATATATCCTCAAGACGGTTCCTTGTTGATGTATGTACCTAGATTTGTAATCGATAGTAACAATAATATACGATTCTGTAAGGATGGTTCCTATGGCTGTGATAGTGCCAATAGCTTATTTAGTGGAGATGCAAGAAATGGTTTCTGGGTAGATGCGGCTGAGCTGGGGTGTGATTTATATAATGGAGATAAGGGGGACGGATATGGTATTAGTAACTACAGCAAGGACTATGATGCAATTTCTTTAGCGAAGACTCTCGTTGACGCTTTCGGCTCGCCATGTCCAAGGTAATAATATTTCTCGATATTTATTATAGTACATAGTCGGTTTGTGCTAGCGTGTAAAGTTTGTTAATATAATAGTATAAGCTTAAACAAAAAGGATTAATATTATGCAAAGCGATCCACTTGATGTCTGGAATAGGGATGGCCAGCCGTCACAGCCAACTCAATCAACTCAACCAGTATTCCAACCGACAGCTCAGTCAGCTGAACCATTCCAGCCAACACTCCGACCAGTTCAACCGGCCCAAACGGCCCAGCCAACAGTGCAACCAGCTCAAGTAGCCCAACCTGCTCAAGTATTCCAGCCAGCGGCTCAGTCAGTACAGCCGGCACCATCGCAGACAGCTCAACCGACTCAAATGGAGCAGCTAGCTTACTCGGCACAGCCGACACAGTTTCAATATCAGCCTCGGCCAAACTATCAGACGAGTCCAATCGTCGCCACGTCCACAATAGCTTCTATGCCCGACTTTGCCGCCGCCGCGAACGCAGCCGATAATAAGAAGAAGCCGAACAAAACAATTATTTATTCAGCTGCGGCTGCCGCTACTGTGGTTTTATTGGTAACGGGTGTGTTTGGCACCAAGTGGTTCTTGCGAGCCCAGGCGTACAGTGGTGCTATCGTCGCTATCGACAGTGTAAAAAATGTCGCCGAAAAGAAGGATATGAAGCTGCGTGAAGCCTCAATTAACGACAACACAACGGCAGACTTCTTCATTAAAACTGGTGGCGCGCCGAATAAAACTTTGTTCAAGGATGTAAAAACGCCCGCGGAGGGCCTTGCTAAATACGACGCCGTGATGAAGCAGCTCTCAAATCGCCGCAACGCGTTTGGCGA
This sequence comes from uncultured Candidatus Saccharibacteria bacterium, assembly GCA_947253285.1. Classification (GTDB taxonomy): domain Bacteria; phylum Patescibacteriota; class Saccharimonadia; order Saccharimonadales; family Saccharimonadaceae; genus Nanoperiomorbus. The sequence goes on from CAMXXV010000016.1 coordinate 4,019, forward strand.
TAAAGACGTGGCGGAAAAGATTGACTCCGCTAAGGAGACTTATGAGAAGTTTAAAAAGCACGCCGACGCCTCCAGCAAATTCCTCAAAATAGTCAGCAAATACAGCAAGGGTATGAAGCACGAGTGGGGCGACAGCCAAGAGAAGGACAAGAAAAGCACCAAGCAGGCGATTGAGGCGGTGAATAATTTGAACAAGGAAATGAGCACTTTCAAGTCAAGCGACAAGGACTTCGACAAAGCTGCCAAAGGCTTGATAAGCGACCTTCACAAGATTGTTGCAGCCATGGTGAAGAACTCCGGCGCTGATGGCAATCTAAGCACGGCACTCAAAGAGGGAAGCGCGGGCATAAGTCCGTCGCTTTACGAGTCCCTCGCTAGGCTAGGTGACGAAATAAAGCAGATGAACGATTATTTCGAGGAGACGGTCAGCCTTCGCAATCAGTTTGTTGACAGCTTGGCGGACCTCCGCAGCACCTTGGTAAGCAAGAAATAAAAGACGCGGTGGGGCGCACTTAGGCGCACCATTGGCTAAGAATTAAGAATTATGAAAATAACATTGTCAGAACAATCACGCAGAACATTACACCGGTCGGCTTGGCTAGCGGCTGCGATTATCATGCTATATGTTATACCCGTAACGGTTGTGGCTTTAAATGTTGGATACGACTCTGCCTTAACTTTATCAGTAGCACTTCTAGCTGTAATACCTATTGTGGTTGCGCTAATAAAGTTCTTTTCAGTGCGCTCACCAAAGTTAGTAGCACCAGCAGCTAAAAGCCTAATTCGCGCTATTATATTAGCTGCTATGGTTGGCGCCACTCTAGCAGCAGCTGCGATTTATTTTGTGCACATTCTAAACCTTAATGAACACCTAGATTCATGGCTAGATGCTGCAGATATAGTTTTTTCATCCATCTTATTGGCAACGTCATTTTTGTGTACCATCGCTCTATGTACTATGGTTCTAAGACACAAGACAGCCGCAGCGCAAAAGGTAACTAAACGTATGCGACTCATTTTGATATTACTCATTGCTGGTGCAATAAGTGTTTTAATGATGCTAATGCCAATACTATTATATGTGGTAATATACTTGGGCGCTCCGATTATTTGTATCATAGGTTGGCTTATTAACGATCGGATTGATAGGTTGCATTGCAATTTTAATATTTACAAACAAATGCTAGTCGGGTATAGCATTACAGCAGTATCATTCTTGCTCAATTTTCCCTTTAGAACTATATCCATAATGGTATTTGCATTTGCTCTTATCATACTACCTATGATGCTTCCTCATAAATTAATCGCGTTTAAACCAATCAAAATGCACGACACAATCTACAACCGACTCGCTGCAGTGTTAACCCTTATTACACCAGTATTTTTAGCAATACCAATGATTGTAGTTAATGGAGCTATAGTGCCGATATTGGCGGCGAGGCTTTGTAGCCGACGGGCATTGCGGCAGGATAGCAATGACCGGTTTGCTAAAGCGTGCATTGTTCTTAATAATTGTAATATTGTTCTGTGTATCATAATGTTTCTTGCTCGGCTGAACTTTTTGCACCCCATTATAAATATCATTAAATGATGGGGGTGTAATTAATAAATGCTATTGCAATTGTCGCTCGGATATTGTAGACTAGTTATAGTCTACATAGTAGAAGCTCGGCATGGGGATATAGCTCAGTTGGCTAGAGCCTGTCTCTTATACACATCTGACGCTGCCGACGACCGCATACGAGTG
>CAMXXV010000017.1 GCA_947253285.1 uncultured Candidatus Saccharibacteria bacterium
CTGATAATGACGAGGTCTCAGGTTCAAGTCCTGAACCGCCCACCAGTATTATTTAAATGCCCCCTAGTGGGGCATTTTTGAAATAATTTTGTCATTATATGGCACTTGTTGGCATATAATGTGGTGGGCTTGAGCGGCGCAAGTCCGCGCCCACCAGTATTATTTAAATGCCCCCTAGTGGGGCATTTTTTGTATTTTATCCCGCCTATGCTATAATGCAAGTATCTAAGGAAATGGGTGTAAAAATGGAGGACAAAAACAATATGAATATACTAAGACTTAACAGCTGGGGGGGGGTAGATTTTTAAGACTTTTACTCCAAACTACTAAAAGTGAGGGTAAAATAGCCACTTTGGCGCCTCTGGCGCCAATAGCCAGCCGTAACTTTGCGGCGCCCGCCGCTAGTGGCGCTCCGGCGCAAGGCAACCAGCTATGCGGTAAGCTCGCGCCAGTAACTGATAGCCAAGCTAATTATAAGAATTTATTAGCGTACGGTCTCGCCCGCGGGGTGACGTTCGGCTTGCTCGTTTTCGCCGTTACGCCGGTTGCTTTTACTGTTCCAGCCCACGCGGACAGTATTTCAGTTGACCTTGATACTACCAATGTTGTATTGCAGCGTAGTGGTAACCTATATAAGCATAATAGTAGCGTGCATGTTCATAACAGTAATGACTACGGTTTTACGCTCAATTTAGATACCTACCAACCAGATTTAGTAAATAACCGTGATTCTACTTATAAAATTAATTCCGTAACTGGTTACTATAAATATCTTAGTGCTAACCAATGGGGTTACGGTATGGGAAGTGACGCTACTAGCTTTAACCCTGTTTCTAATGCTACATTGGCAGACGTAACAAAAGATAATAATGGTGACTGCTACAATATTTCAAATTGTACTATTAAGTTAACTTTTGGCGCTAACATCGATCCAAAGCGCTTGCCAACCGGCAGCTACAGCACCAGCTTAACTTACATCGTCACCAGCAAGCCAGCGCCATATGTACCACCAACGCCACCAGCACCATATATACCGCCGGAACCACCGAAGCCAAAATACACCACAAATGGATGTTCTTCTTATGTTAATAATTGCAATATACCTTCGCTACATAGTAGTGATACCTATAGTGATTTTTTCGCGCCAGTAAAGTTAAATAGCAAGGGTGAGTTAGAAGTATCTTCTAGCGCTGCGTCATCGATGGAGTATTATGAATATAGCTACAGTTCTGCTAAGTGGGCGTTCTTTACTACTGGATTTCGTCACGTATCTCCATATCATTATCCAGAGAAAGGTGACATATTAAATAGTGATTTTGAGGTTTATGCTTTTGTGCCTAAATTTGTAGTTAATGGTAAGGAGATCCATTTTTGCCCGCTTAGTACAAAGGATGATTTGTGTAAAGGAGCTAGCAGTGTATTTAGCGGCTATAAAGTTTGGGGATTCTGGATAGATTTGCCAAGCATTGGGTGTAATAAATATGGTGTTAGTGGTTTTCGTATGCATGTCAGCGATTTTGATAATAGTTATGAAGCTCAGCGCCTTGCGAAAATTTTGATCGACGCTTTCGGCTCACCGTGCCCGAAGTAGGGCGTGGGTTAGCTAGCTAGCTATAATCTTGTCTCCTCTCATTCTGCTATAATAATTAGGCCCGCGGCAGGCGGGCGGGGGTGACGCCCAACGGTCAAGCACCTTGGAGGGATAATGTTGAACATTGGTTATATGGACGAGCTGGATTTTGGGCTGAATACGTCGCCGGAGTTCTACTTGCGGTATCCGGTCAGCGAGAGCGACCTCTGGTATGGCGCGAACTGTTTGCTGGAGCGCGCCAATCAGGACGATACGTGGGTCGAATATCTCGACCGCGACAAACGGCACGGCAACATCGTGCTGCGCCACCACATCCGGCGCGCGGGCGACCGGCCGTCGCACATCAAAGTCGACCTTTACCACTACAGCCGCGAGTATGACGAAGCCGGCAAGCCTCAGTTGAAGCAATTCGGCCGCGTGCGGCATCTATTGAAGTGAAGCGGGCTGGCGAGGCAGAATGCACAACACTTAGCGCGCAGCAGCGAAACACAACGTTGCAGCTTGGCATTTTTGCGACAAGCGGCTTATCGCTTATTCTGCGCGCTTAGCACCTCAACCAACCCGCGACACAAATGTCTATAATTCAACTCCCAGTGCAGCAGTCATCTGCTGCACTTTTTATTTGGCAGAGCAGAGGGTAAAATTTGGTGAATTATTATGCTTGTGGTATAATGAAGGCATCTAGTCGTGGTGGCATATATAAAAGCAAAGAGGAGAACAACCAAATGGAGAGTAAAAACAGTAATCGCCAGAAGCAGGGCCAATTAAGTAGTCTTACCCACATGACCAACCGCTATACCGTCAGAGCAGGACGCGCGTTTGGCACACCTACATTGGATACTCTCGCCCGCGGGGTAGCATTTGGCTTGCTTGCGTTAGTTGCTGCGCCATTTATTCTCACTACACCAGCCCACGCCACCGACGACAACACCGTCGAGCTTACCATCGGCTCGGATGCCGACCTTAAGCCTTCGGCTGATTCTTATTTGCATGAGGCCACCACACCCGTGAAGATTAAAACTGCCAAGCCGCGCGGATTCAACTTGACTATTCATGCGGATAGCGCAGACTTAGTCAATAACAGAGATAGCAGCTACCGGATTAAAGGTATGGAAAAGGACCCATATGGATTATTATTGGGGATAAATGCGAATTCGAATATATGGGGATATCGGTTGGAAGAGGGGCACGGTACGGATGTTGTGCCAAACGGGTTCATGCATGTTCCGGCTGGTGATGAAGCACCGAGCGTGATTGTTGACACAGCGTCAGAATATGACAATGCTGGCTGTAAGGGTAAAAAGCAGTGTGAAGTGCACATGACCTTTGGCGCTGCCATTGCACTGAATAGCCTTGCCGCCGGCAAGTACTCCACCACGGTGACCTATACGGCAACGGCGAAGCCAGTACCAGCTCCAACAGTTGATTCGACTATCTGTCTGTCCGGCTACCCGCATAACGATTGCCAAGTCGACCTTGACACCAACATGATACCAGTTAAATATACCGGTAGCACCACTGATGCCCAGTGGACCAGTGTAGATAATACCGAAGATAGTTCTAATCAAGGTAACTGGTACAACTATAATCAAAAGCAGTGGGCCAATGCCATTACCGTGAAACCAGAAGCTTTATATAAATATCAGAGTCAGACTAGGATAGTGGACCAATCCGACATCCTCGGCTACTGGGTATACATCCCACGTTATGCCTACGAGGTAATGCGCCGTGATGGTACAGATAAGCCAGTCCCAGCCCAAGACTTCCTAATCCATTTTGAAAAGAAAACAGATGCCAAGCGCCATCCGGCCGCTTGTATTACTACCAGCAAAGACTACCGCACGGAGTGCGACCTCGACCGTAGCTACATCAAAGGCCAACCAAGCAATCAAGGCACATGGGCTACCCATCCAGCTTTCACCTTCGGTAAAAGGGAACTCAATGGTATCTGGTTTGCCAAGTTTGAAACAACGGGTGATGCGAATCAGCCAACAGTCTTACCAAATCAGCCGCACGTATCTAGACATAGCATTGGTGTTAATGGTGGAATTGGTAAGTTTTATGCATTAGCTAAAAAGCTAGGCGTTAATGACCAAAATAATGTCGGTGGTATGAGTATTTCCGCTACTCAGAATAGTCACCACTTGGCTAGGCTTAATTCTCACATGGTAAACAATAACGATTGGGGTGCCGCTGCCTACTTATCTGCTAGTAAGTATGGTGCTGGTTATGATAAAGTCCAGATAAATAGCCAAAACGAGCAGTACGATACTAATCCAGATCATAGCGGTACTGATGTAACAGGAACTACTGGATGTGGCCCACAAGCTAACGGCAATACCAGTATCTACAATGATGGCGGTACTCTGGGTACTCAATCCGCCTGTAGCTCAAGTGACCTACAACATGCCTACAACGGCACCCTAGGTCAGCTCGCCAGTACCACCAACAATCCAACCGGCATCTACGATATGGCTGGTGGTGGTTGGGAATACACGGCTTCCAGTTACACTAGCGACTTAAACAATTCTAGTACCAACTACTTTAGCCAATCTGCTCATCCACCATACGTTAACAATTACAACTTTACTGAACCAAGCAGCTGCACCTTTGCTACCTGTGGCGGTCAAGCCCTCTATGAAACCAACAATGGCAATGATAATGATAGTACAGCCCAATGGAATGGTAACTATATGCACTTCGTCTTGTCTTCGAGCCCGTGGTTTGAACGGGGTGGCGGCTACGATGGTGGCTTGAATGCTGGGCTGTTCTGTGCCTACTTTGACAATGGTGACGCCCACGGCGGCAGCGCGTTCCGTGTTGCGCTCTCGGCTGTTCGCAAAGACTAATCCGGGCAGAGCTTGCTCTGCCATCCCCAGCTTGGGGCAACAGGTTGAGCGAGGCGCTCGCCGGCGCTATTAAACCAGCTCCTAAGTATCAAGCCCCATGGGTGCCTGATTCTTATATATAGGTATTGCACACATATAATATATACATATATATAAGTATCCTGCGGCACCCACGCAGCAACTCCCACAAATTCGCACAAATTCTCACAAAAAGTCCAAAAAAGGTGTTGACAGGCAGGGCGGGGTTTGCTAAGATATTTAACAGTTAGTTAAGTTCTGCGGGAACCAATGA
>CAMXXV010000018.1 GCA_947253285.1 uncultured Candidatus Saccharibacteria bacterium
ACCGCTATAGCGAGCGTTACCTGATTGACATCTTTGAGAATTATGGAGAAATGGGACAGCGAGAAGCTGCGAAAGTGGCGCGGGCTATTGTAGTGCGACGAAAGCAGCAGCCGTTTACGACGACTGCCGACCTCGCCGACGTGATTCGAGTTGCCATTGGCGAACTTGACCACGGAAAACACCACAAGGTACACCCGGCAACGCGCGCTTTCCAAGCCTTACGGATTGCGGTGAATGACGAGCTAGGTCAGCTGGAGCGGACTTTGCCGTTAGCGGTGAAGCTGTTAAACAGCGGTGGCCGATTAGCCATCATCTCATTTCATAGTCTAGAAGACCGACTGGTGAAGCGCTTTATGCGCGACCATGCCGACGCCTTCGACTTACCGCTAGTTACTTTGACCAAGAAGCCAATTGATGGTGCTATTAATGACGTTTCCAATCCGCGTGCTCGTAGTGCAAAGCTACGCGCCGTATTGAAAAAATAAACAAAAATAAGAAAGGAGCGATATGCCAATCAAAGTTAGTGGTCGTAGCTACGCTCACAACATCGTTGTCCGCCGCGTTAAGTAATAACTAAGGCAGAAACGGGGTCTGCCCACCAAAAGGGCAGGCCTGGTTGTGATAAAACAAACACTTAAAACAAACATTACATGCAGAGCTGCGTGGATTACGTGTTAGTCCGCGGTGTTTTGCATGTAATCATGTGAATTGCGAGAAACAAAAAGTCAAATTAAAAAAGAAAGGAACAACTAGGCAGATGGCAATTTCGAGAAGACAGTTCGTATCGACCCGTGCGACTGTACGTGCCGCGGCACCAGCTTACGCTGGGGCGTCCATGTGGGGCCGTAACCAAAATTTAGTAAAGTTTAAACCCTCATCGAGCATGGGCACTATGGCCAACATCGCTGCCATTGTTCTATTTACTGCGCTGCTTGGAATGATATATTTAACTCAACTGAGTAAAACCGGGTCATTTAGTTACGAAATTAATAAGATTAACCGTCAAAAGACGGAGCTGGCTGCTCAGCGCGACAACTTGAAGGTTGAGAACGCGCGATTGCAGTCACTCAACACCATTAAAAATAGCGAAGTGGCCAAGCAAATGACCGCGCCGGCTAGCACTGATTATGCCGAATAGCGCGCCGCTTATGGTATAATTGTAGTATGAACCAATGGTGGGGTAGCCAGACGAGAGCGAGTCGAGTAGCGTGGTTGCTACTCTTTATTTTGGCGCTTTTTAGTGCGCGGCTATTCTACATTCAGGTAATTAAGCATAAAGAATACCTCACCAAGGCGGATAACATGCAGACCGACCGCCAAGTTTTACCTGCCGTGCGTGGGCAGATTTATGTGCGTGACACGGACGGCAACATCGCGCCACTGGTGTTGAATCGTACAGTGTACACTTTGTTTGCTGACCCTTCAGAGGTGAAGGATGTCAACAAGGCGCGCGAACTGGTGCGCCGCGTGTCGGGCGATAAGCTGGTGCAGAAGAACGACCCGCTGGGCAAGCTGGGCGACAAGAACCGCCGTTATGTGGTGCTGGCGCAAGAGCTGACGCAGCAGCAGGCGGAGGCGATTCGCAAGGAGAAGCTTTCTGGCCTTGGCTTGAAGCCGGCGAGCCAGCGTGTGTACCCCGAGGGCGCGCTTGCGGCGCAGACGTTGGGCTTTGTTAACGCTGACGGCAAAGGCCAATATGGGGTAGAGCAGGCGCTGGACGGCCGTTTGGGCGGCAAGGCAGGCTTGCTTAAGACTGTGACGGACGTCAGTAAGGTGCCATTGACCATTGGCACAAACGATGTGAGTATCCCCGCGAAGGACGGCGAAAATATTGTGTTGAGTATCGACCGTAACGTGCAGTCGCAGGCGGAGGAGACGCTGGCGGCGGGGCTGAAGGACGCCAAGGCAACCACTGGTAGCATGGTAGTGATGGACCCACAGACGGGGCGGGTGCTGGCGATGGCGAACTTCCCGAGTTACAACCCTGAGCAGTACCGCAAGGTTGACACGCCAGCGGTGTACAAAAACAACGTGACGATGAACGCCTACGAGCCGGGTTCGGTGATGAAGCTGTTTACAGTGGGCGCGGGGCTGGATTCGGGCGCAATTACGCCGCGTTCGACCTTCCTTAATACTGGTTGTGTGCAAGTTGATGACGCTAAGATGTGCAATGTGGAGCGTAACATTGATGGCAAGATGATGACGCCGATGAACTTGCTGGAGTACTCGCTGAATACTGGTGCGGTGTGGGTGCTGCAGCAGATGGGCGGCGGCAGCATCAACCTTGCGGGGCGGCAGAAGTACTACGGTTATCTGACGAAAAATTATCGCTTCAACCAGCCGACGGGCATTGAGCTGGCGCATGAGGCGGACAGTGTGATTTTTAAGCCTGACATGAACCGCGGCCCGCGCGTGTTGTACGCCAACATGACCTTCGGGCAGGGCGAGCAGCTGACGATGATTCAGGTGATTTCGGCGTTTAGCGCGGTGATTAACGGCGGTAATTATTACAAGCCGACGGTGGTGCTTGGCTCGTACGACTTAAATACGAGCAAGCTGACCGAGCAGAAGCCGCAGCTACTGCAGGGCAACGTGCTGGCGCCGCAGCACTCGTACGACTTGCGCGACATGTTACAGCAGGCGCGTTACTTGGGCGCCAAGGGTAAGTTGCGCGACAACGGCTACTTTGTGGGTGGTAAGTCGGGTACGGCGCAGAAGATTGACCCAGCCACGGGCAAGTATTCTCACACCCTAACCACTGGTACTTACATTGGCTTCGGCGCCGACAAGACAAAAGTGCCAAAGTATGCCATAATGGTACGTGTAGATGACGCCCATAACGGTGGCTATGCCGGTTCGGCAGCCGCCCAGCCAATCTTCGACAAGATGAGTAATTTTATGATTCAATACCAAGGAGTGTCAAAATGAGTGATGTATTGCGCGCCCTCGTCGGCCCGCTAGTAAAAATATTTACCTTAGGGGTAGGCTCGTTTGTGTTGGCTATGTTGCTGACACCACTGTATACCTACTTTGCGTATAAGTATAAGTTCTGGAAGCAGATGCGCCACGACGCCATGTCAGGCGGGGAAGCCAAGGTGTATGAGAAGTTGCACGCCGCCAAGCACCGCCGCCACATCCCAACGATGGCTGGCCTGATTTTTGTGCTGGCCGTGGTGATTACCACGCTGTGTGGCAATTTGTCGCGCGAGCAGACGTGGTTACCTCTAGCGGCGTTAGTAGCTGCCGGCGCGGTTGGGCTGGTTGACGATGTCTTTAATATCCGGTCGCACGGCAAGGGTGTAGCGG
>CAMXXV010000019.1 GCA_947253285.1 uncultured Candidatus Saccharibacteria bacterium
TGAATAAGCGATTTGAAGAAATGACGCGGGCGGAATTTATCGATTTTGTCGACCAGCACTTAGTGGAGCTGGATGGTGCGGCAATTGAACATATTTTCTCGCTGGCAAGCCTTAACCCTCAGCTGCAGGATGACGATATTGCCAGTGCCATCGTGGCTGGGCTGGGCGCAATTGAAGGCGACCTCTATAACAAAACCGGCAAAGCAGAGCTTCGCCGGTTAATTGACACTTATCGCAAAGAGCAGCGCCCGCAAGAGCAGTAAGTCTACTCAGTCTGATTGTTTTCAGGGTCGACGGTGTGAGAGACAGACTTGGTAAGCACCGCCACCACCGCGAGCGTCGCCACGAGCAAGCCACCCACGATGCCGTAAAACAGCGGTGGCAACTTCGGCGCGACTTTCACGCTAGAACTGAGTTCGAGGAATGAGTTTGCCTCTAAGTAGCCCACGCCAAGCGCTAGCAACGTCGCGGCGACCAGTGGTAGCACGGCCTGAATTATCAGCATGCGGCGCAACTCACCCACTTGCATACCGCAGAGGTGCAACTCGTACAGCGTGCGGCGGCGCTCCAGCATGCCCGCCACGGTCGAAATAGCCACGCTAATCATCGCCACGGTCATAGTAAAGGCCAGCCCCCAATAAGTCAGCTTGGACAGCGACTCCATAGCTGCGCGAGTCGAACTTAATGCTGTTTCGTGCAACCGATACAGCGTAATTTTACCGCCCGCCAAATTCTTCGCATCGCGGTCCAGCTTCTCAATGGCGCTAATCGCCGCCTCATGCTGCTCAAGTGTAATCGTCGCTAAATACCCCTGCTTGTTTGTCGCCGGCTTCGCACAAACCGACGGGTCGTTGCAGCCACTAGACTGCTTGAGATTAGCAAACTTATCTAGCGCCGGTGCGTACAACACCGCTTTTTCCAGCTTCGACTCCGGACTAAACGCCACGTAACGGTGCTGCGGCGTGGTGCAGTCCAGCTGCTTCATGTGCGGCAACATTGCCCGACACTCCGCGACATAATAGAGGTTGGACAGCGTGTCTTCACCGTTCTTCTCGTCTGTATAACGCAGCGTCACCAGTGTGAGATTCTTCGCGCCAAACTGCTGCAGCCACCGCCCAAGTTGGGCAACCGCGTCATGGCTTAGCAGCTGCGCGGAATTCTGCCCTAATTTGGCGAAAGTAGCGTTCGACTGTGCCAGACCGGCGGCGTTGCTTAAGACCTGCTCCACGCCGCCAGAACAAGCAAGGAAGAACGTCCCCGCCAGCACTGCCAAGCCAATGCCACCCACCGCGCGCGAGATGGCGCGAGCGTGACGGTTGATATACTTAAAACTAATCAGGCCAACTGGGCGGCGAGAGCACTTCGCAAGCAGCTGAGACAAATGGTAAGTGAAGCACGGCACCGCCAGCACAATACCGCACATGCAGATGGCGATAGAGCCAAGCAGCCAATAAGAGACGTTGAGCGTCGACATTTTGCTCACCTTCACCCAGACCAATATCCCCAGCCCCAGTACCAGCGGTATCAGCCGCCAGAGGCGAGGGCGCTTCTCGCTGACATGTGCCACCATGACGCCCAACGGCGAAGTGTGCACCTTGCGCATCGCCCACCAGTTAGTGAGACAAACCAGACCCAGCGTGCCCGCCGTCAAAAGCGCCACTTGCGGCAACGTCAAGGTAATCTCTTCCAGCCACAACCGCTGCCCGCCAACCATTTTCAACTCGGCGAGGAATGGTCGCGTTAGCAAGTACAACACGCCGCCCACCGCCAAGCCGACCACTGAAGCCAAGATAGCCTCCAGCAAAATAATGCGCGTGATTTGCCCATTGGTCGCGCCCACCAAGCGTAACGCCGAGTAACGGCGCGCGCGCTGAATCGAGCCCAAGCGAATCGCAATCGAAAGCAAGAACAGCACTGGCAACATTAGAATCACCACGCCGGAGTACATCACCGTTTTAATCAGCTTTACCGCGGGAATACGCGCTTCAATTGGGTCAGCGCGCCAAATCGTCGGCACAAAGCGGTAAACCTTGCCCGCAGCGTTACGTCGCGCCGGACTAATGCCACCCGTCACCGCCACCAACGCGTCGCGCGTCAACGTGGCCTGCTTCGGCAAGACGCCAACTAGCTTGTCACCAAAGCGCTGCCCCAAATTGTCCGCCGGATGGCGTTGTATTGCCTCATATAATGCCGATGAAACCAGATATTCGCCCTTGCTTGGCAGCCGCGTCATGCCTTCTGGCAGCTGCGGCAAGCGCGCGCCCGTCGGCTGCAATTCGTACTGCGCTACGCTTTGCCCGCGCCAATTCGTCTGATACGCCACCATTTCCACTGGGTCAACGTTGTGGTCTTGCTTCTGATCGCCCATAAAAGTGGACATAAAGACATCGCGTCCGCTCGACATAAACGGGCCAAACATGGCAGTAAAGAGGAGCATAACGGCAAATCCCACCCCCACGGCGCCGCTAATCAAGGCAAAGCGCCGCCAGCTCGACTTAAATGAGGTGCGAAAGAGTGTCCAACCCAACATGGCTACTTCTGCTCCCGCTTAGCGTGTTCCACTGCCCCGTCGCGCACAATCACTTCGCGGTCGGCGTAAGCGGCAATGGTCGGTTCGTGCGTCACCATAATCACGGTCACATTATGTTCGCGCGCCGCCTTGGTAAAAATGCGCATCACCTGCTCGGAATTAATGACGTCAAGACTGCCCGTCGGCTCGTCGGCAAACACCACTTCAGGCTCAATCACCATGGCGCGGGCAATCGCCACCCGCTGCGCTTGACCGCCCGAGAGTTCGGTTGCGAGAGCGTTCGCCTTGTCGCCCAACCCCATTTGCTTCAACCAATCCGCCGCGCGGGTGTAAGCTTCACTGCGCCGCACGCCTGCCAAAAGGAGTGGCACCGCCACGTTGTCAAGCGCGGTCAGCTCCGGCACCAGCTGCGAAAATTGGAACACAAAGCCAAACTTCGTCCGCCGAAGTGCCGTGCGCACACGGTCGGGTGCGCGGTCAATGCGCTGGTCGTTAAATCGCACCGTGCCCTTGGTCGGCTTAATGATACCCGATAGGACATGGAGCAAGGTCGACTTGCCCGAGCCCGAAGCGCCCATGATGGCCAAAATCTCCCCCTGCTTCACCTCTAGATTAGCGCCGCGAAGCGCCTTAGTACTGCCGTAATTTTTGTGCAAATCACTGCCCGCGA
>CAMXXV010000020.1 GCA_947253285.1 uncultured Candidatus Saccharibacteria bacterium
GAGAGCTTCTGAATGGTCGTGATGATAATGCGTGAAGTGTTGTCTTCAAGCTGCGCCTTGAGGACACTGGTGGAGGTGTTGCTGTTAGCGGCGCCCTTCTTAAAGCGGTCGTACTCGCAAATGGTCTGGTAGTCGAGGTCGCGGCGGTCGACAACAAAGATAACCTTGTCGATGTCGTCGAGCTTGGACGCGAGCTGGGCGGTCTTAAATGAGGTCAAAGTCTTGCCGGAGCCGGTGGTGTGCCAAATGTAGCCCCCGCCCTGCACGGTGCCCACCTGCCCTTGCTGTGATGACGCGATGATGCGGTTGATGATGCGCTCGGTCGCCACAATCTGATACGGGCGCATGACTAGGAGGGTCTTGTCGCTGGTAAAGACGCAGTAGCGCGTAAGGATGCGGCGGATGGTGGTCGGCGCGAGGAAGGTGCGTGTGAAGTCCTCGAGGTCGGCGATGGGCTGGTTGGTAGCGTCGGCCCAGAAGCTGGTAAACTCAAAGCTGTTGCTGGTCTTGGCGCGGCTGCTGTTCGGCCGTTGGTGCTCCTTGGCGGCGTTGAAGCGCGTGGTGTTACTGTAATACTTGGTGTGAGTGCCGTTGCTGATGACGAAAATTTGCACGTACTCAAACAGTCCGCTGCCTGCCCAGAAGGAGTCGCGCTGGTAGCGGTTGATTTGGTTGAAGGCTTGCTGGAGCTCGACGCCGCGCGCCTTCAGTTCGACGTGCACCAGTGGTAAGCCGTTGACAAGGATGGTGACATCGTAGCGCGTGTCGCGGGCGGCGCCCTCTGCTGTGCCGTTTTCGTACTGGTTGATGACTTGGAGGCGGTTGCGGTCTGGGTTTTGCTGGTCGATTAAGGTGATGTTTTTGGTGCTGCCATCATCGCGCCGGAGGTTCTTTACGCAGTCCTCTTGGATGGTGCTGGTTTTCTCGGTAATGCCGGCGCCCCGCCCGACGATGTGGTCGTTAAAGAAACGCTGCCACTCGTCGTCGCTAAAGTGGTAGTCGTTGAGTGCCTCAAGTTGGGAGCGCAGGTTGGCGATGAGGTCGGCTTCGTGGTGAATGTTGAGTCGCTCGTACCCTTGCGCTGCAAGCTGCTGGATGAACGTTTGCTCAAGGGCGGCCTCACTTTGGTAGTCCGTGGCCGTGTGCGGCAGCGGCTGGTAGTAGTCGACTACAGTTGGAGTGGTAAAAAAGTGAGGCTGGTCGGTCATTTCTGCTCCAGTGACTTAATGATGCGGTCGATATCTTCACGTAGCGTGGCTTCGCGGGCGACGATGTCGGCAATCTGGGCGTTTAGCGCGGTGATGTCGACAGCTTCAGTGGTGTTGGGCGCTTCAACGTAGCCCGAGACGGAGAGGTTGTAGTCTTTAGTGGCCACTTCGTCTTGGCTGGCACAGTGGGCGACGCCGGTCACGTCGGCGCGGTTGCGGTAAAGCTCAACGATGTGGGCGATGTTGTCTGGGGTGAGGCGGTTGTTGTTGGTGGCCTTCACGAATTCTTGGCTGGCGTCGATAAAGAGGACGCTGGTGTCGGGCTTATTCTTACGCATCACCATGATGCAGGTAGCGATTGAGGTGCCGTAAAAGAGGTTGCTTGGCAGTTGGATGATGGCGTCAACGAAGTTGCTGTCTACCAGATATTGGCGAATCTTTTGTTCGGCGCCGCCGCGGTACATGATGCCTGGGAAGCAAACGATGGCCGCCGCGCCAGAGGCCGAAAGCTGGCTGATGCTGTGCATGATAAAGGCGAGGTCGGCTTTGGTCTTAGGCGCGAGCACGCCTGCCGGCGCAAAGCGCGGGTCGTCAGCGAGGACGGGGTTGCTGTTGCCGTCCCACTTGATGGAATACGGTGGATTTGAGACGATAAGGTCGAATGGCGCGTCGTCGAGGTGCTGCGGGCTGGTCAAGGTGTCTTCGCACGCGATATCGAAGTTGTTAAACGAGACGCCGTGCAGGAACATGTTAATGCGGCAGAGGTTGTAGGTGGTGATGTTCTTCTCTTGCCCATAAAAGCCGCCGTGAATGTTCTCGCGGCCGAGGACGTTGATGGCTTTAAGTAGGAGTGAGCCTGAGCCGCAAGCTGGGTCATAGACCTTGTTGACCTCTGTTTTACCCACCGTGGCGAGGCGAGTCAGGAGTTCGGAGATGTCGGCAGGTGTGAAGTACTCGCCGCCTGATTTACCGGCGGATGAGGCGTACATGGCCATGAGGTACTCGTAGGCGTCACCAAAGGTGTCGTTGTGGTGCTGCTTGATGCTGCCGAGATTGATGTTGGCGATACCCTCAAGGATGCGCGCAAGGGATTCGTTGCGCTTGGCTACGGTGCTGCCGAGCTTGTTGCTGTTGACGTCGTAGTCGTCAAACAAGCCGGCGAAGTCGTTTTCCGACTCGCCGCCCTTAGCGGAGTCCTCAATATGGTTAAAGATGCGCTCGAGGGTCTCGTTGAGGTTCGGGTCGCTCTTGGCGCGCTTCACCACGTTGCAAAACAGCTCGCTTGGCAAGATAAAAAAGCCCTTTTCTTGGATGATGTTAGCCTTGCCCCGCTCGGCTGCTTCGTCGGGCAAAGTGGCGTAGTCGAAGCCGTCGGCCTTATCGTGATTTTCGTTACTGTTGATGTACTCGCGAATCTCCTCTGAAATGTAGCGATAAAACATGGTGCCGAGCACGTAGGACTTAAAGTCCCAACCGTCAACCGAGCCGCGCATGTCGTTGGCCAGCGCCCAAATGCCGCGGTAAAGTTCCTCTTTTTCGTTCTGATTGCTTACAATATCTACTGCCATATACCTCTCCTGATTATGCTATTATTTTACCACAGTCCGTCGCTTGGCTGGATATTATACATTCTGGGCGGCGGTTATGGTATAATGTTGGCAAGTTTGTTAACCCTAAAGGAGGATGATGAG